>JBBAMR010000006.1:0-72301 GCA_040402375.1 Candidatus Nanopelagicaceae bacterium
AGTTGCTCCAGTTGCTCCAGTTGCTCCAGTTGCTCCAGTTGCTCCAGTTGCTCCAACGCCATCGTCAAATGTCGATGCCTATGTGACTCCCATTGTGCGCAAACTCGCAGCCGAAAATGGCGTGGACCTCTCACGCGTTCAAGGCACCGGCGTTGGCGGCCGTGTTCGCAAGGAAGATATCTTGGCTGCTCGTCCCGCACCTGTTGCTCCAGTGAGCGCCTCCGCGCCGACATCAGCTGCTGCAGCATCTAAGCCAGCACCGGTTGCAATCTCTCCTCTTCGCGGAACAACTGTGACGATGTCTCGCCTACGTAAAGTAATTGCTGAACGCATGGTTCAATCACTCCAGGTCAGTGCTCAGTTAACGACTGTCATCGAAGTTGATGTCACCAAGATTGATCGACTCCGCCAGAGCGCCAAGGGAACATTTGAATCGCGTGAGGGCGTCAAGCTCACCTTCTTGCCATTCTTCGCTGTTGCAGTATGCGAGGCGCTTAAGCAACACCCAGTACTCAATGCCTCAGTCGAAGGCGACCAAATCACCTATCACGGTGCAGAACATCTCGGAATCGCAGTCGATACTGAACGTGGCTTGCTCGTTCCAGTTATTCGCGATGCTGGCGATCTCAACATGGGTGGCGTTGCACGTCGAATCTCCGATGTAGCAGCACGTACTCGCGACAATAAGATCACTCCAGATGAACTCGGTGGCGGAACCTTCACCATTACCAACACCGGAAGTCGCGGCGCGCTCTTCGATACTCCGATCATTAATCAGCCACAAGTAGCAATCCTCGGTCTTGGCGCAGTTGTAAAGCGACCAATGGTCATGAAGGGCACAGATGGCGGCGAAACAATCGCAATCCGTTCTATGGTCTACCTCGCACTCTCCTACGATCACCGAATCGTCGATGGCGCAGATGCCGCTCGCTTCTTGGTGACTCTGAAGGAACGTCTCGAAGGCGGAAGTTTCGAATCTGACCTAGGTCTCTAAATGGCAGCACCACTACAGCGCATCGCGATCACAGGCTCTACGGGTCTGGTCGGAACTGCGCTCGTTGGTCACCTCCGTAGTGAAGGACATACAGTCCAACGACTTGTACGTCGTAAAGCTGCCGCCCCTGATGAGATTGAATGGGATCCGCAAGCCGGAACTGTAGACCTCGCTTCTCTCGCTGGTGTTGACGCAGTTATCCATCTCGCTGGAGCAAATGTTGGCGACCATCGTTGGACAAAAAAGTACCGCGCCGAAATTCTTAACTCGCGTTTACTCGGAACAACAACAATCGCTGGGGCAGTTGCGCAGGTAAAACCAAAGGTATTTATCTCGGCAAGTGCGATCGGTTATTACGGTGAGACCGGAAACCGCGCCGTGACCGAGACCGATCGCGGCGGCGAAGATTTTCTTGCAGCGGTATGTCGAGAATGGGAAGCGGCAGCGGATCTAGCGGGCGATCTTCGCACAGTAAAATTGCGTACTGGTCTTGTGCTCGAACCAACTGGCGGGGCGCTTGGAAGAATGCTTCCATTGTTTCGACTTGGTCTCGGAGGAAAATTAGGTTCAGGTAAACAATGGTGGTCGTGGATCACCCTTCACGATGAGATTCGTGCGATCTCCCATCTCTTAGAATCAAAGGTCTCTGGCCCGGTAAACCTCACCTCACCAAACCCAGTGACAAATCAAGAGTTCACCGCTGGCCTAGCAAGAGCGCTTCATCGCCCCGCACTCTTCCCTGTCCCAGGCTTCGCTCTCAAAGCAGCGCTAGGTGGATTCGCTACTGAGATCTTGGGGTCAAAGAAAGTTCTGCCACATGCGCTTACCGAGTCGGGCTTTACCTTTGATTACCCGCATGTGATCAGCGCGCTTGAAGTTCTCGCTCAATAATCTTTCGCGCAGCACGCTTTCCGCTCTCCATCGCACCTTGTTGAGAAGGGTAGGCACGATGATCGCCCACGACAAAGAGTCCATCGCGGACCTCAACAGGCGAGTAAAGCGGTTGACCTTCTGGATGCACTGGCAGGCTCTGCTTAATTTCATAGCGTGCAACCAACTCCCACTTTGAGGTATCTCTCCCCCAGATCTTGGCAAGGTCACGTCTGATCTCACTCTCCAATACGACAGTGAGCGAAGTTGATGAGAACAACTGCCTACCTGCAGGCGCATAACCAGGCTGTATATCTGAGATAGCAACTGAATTTATGAGCGCACCATTAAGGTTAACTGCAAATCGTGAAGCCTGCGGGATGGCTTCATCTGATGTGTGATACCACGTTGTAGAAGAATTCATCCGCACAACATCAATCTCAGGAAGCAATTGCGTCGCTGTTACTGGATCTGTCGCAACCACAATATGGCGAGCTGAATATCTTGCCTGATCGGTCGTCACGATCTGGCCATCAATCCCATGAACCGTCTCGTTGTAATGGATATCTGAGATCGGCGCTGCGAGTGCTGCTGAGAACGAACCCGCACCATTACGCACTAATCCTGCACGCCCACGAAGAAAGCTGAGGTAGATCTCTCTACGAACTTTGTGCTCGACTTTCGAAGGATCAGTGAGAAAGACACCTCGCAAAAATGGCGTGATGAGATCCGAAGGTGAAGTTATGGGGCCCACAATTCGGAATGGGATGAAATCTTTCACAAACGGGGTGAAACCGAGCGGCTTCAATAAGCCCGTGTTTTTGATATGCGGGTAGCCAGAATTGAATACCTGAAAGCCATGATCGAGTGTGTAACCGTCGATGAGATCACTCTTCACTCGCCCACCTGGTCGATCACTCGCCTCAAGAACGAGCGTTGTTAAGCCAGCACTCTGTAGATCCTTCGCAGCCGCTAAGCCGGCAAGGCCGGCTCCGATCACGATGCAATCACACTCAATCAAGGATGCCTCACAGTAGAGATCAATTAATCTTCGAGCTTTGACGGCCACCAGATCTTTGAACCAACTTGATGAACAATTGCTGGCACCAAAATGGAACGAACGAGCAGGGTGTCTAGAAGGACGCCGAAGGCGACTGAGAAGCCAATCTCTGCAAGGAAGACGAGCGGCAAGATTCCCAAGACCGTGAATGTCGCAGCTAAGACTATTCCAGCAGATGTGATTACACCGCCAGTGACGGTGACGCCCTTAGTCATTCCAGCGCGCGTACCAAGCTTCTTGGCTTCTTCACGTACTCGAGTCATCAAGAAGATGTTGTAATCGATGCCTAGCGCCACTAAGAAGATGAAGGCGAAGATTGGGAATCCCGTATCTTCACCTGCGAAGTGGAAGAGGTGATGGAATACGAGCGAACAGACGCCGAGAGTGGCGAGGTATGAGAGCACAACGGTGAAGAGGAGCATCAACGAGGCGAAGAGGCTGCGAAGTAAGAGCCCCAAGATTATTGAAATCACAATCAGAACAACTGGAATGATCACTCGCTGATCGCGGTTAGCTGCCTTCGCAGTGTCGTAATACACCGCTGAGGTTCCGCCGACCAGGCTTGCTGGATCGATTGAATGCACTGCGGTGCGAATAACTGGAATCAGATCCTTCGCCTCATTCGAATCAGGAGTTGCAACCAGTGTCGCATTCAAAATGACATGGCCATTCACAACCTTTGGCACGCTGCTTGCTGAACCATCAGTAGATGGCACAACACTTGTAATGCCCTTGATGAACAGTAACTTCTCTGTGACCGCAGCTTGGTTAGCTTCAGTGGTCCAGATTTGAGTTGGCTGACCTTCTCCGCCTGAGAAGTATTTCAGAGCTAAATTCTGGGCTTTAACAGAATCTGGAACTTTGGTGAAGCTCTGGGCGGTTGAGATGCCGTTGGCATGCAGTGTCGATGCGAAACCTGCGAGCACAACCAAGAGCAGACCTGTCGCTGCCCAGTACTGGCGAGGCTTTCGAGCTGTCGCATTACCGATCTTTGACCAGAGTCCTATGAGCTTCTCATCTTCAGAACCGAAGTGGGGAATGCGTGGCCAGAAGATCCAGCGACCAAAGAGAACAAGTGTTGCGGGAAGAAGAGTCATGATCGTGATGACAGAGCAGGCGATACCGATTGCACCGACTGGACCGAGACCGCGATTATTTGAAAGGCTGGCAAGAAGCAATAGCAAGAGTGAGATTGCAACTGTTGAACCCGATGCAACGATTGGCTCGACGGTTCCACGCCACGCATTGCGCATCGCATCAAATCTTGACTCTTCGTGATGGAGCTCTTCACGATATCGAGCAATCAGGAGCAATGCGTAGTCAGTTGCAGCTCCGAGTACTAGGACCGAGAGAATTCCTTGCGATGCACCATCGAGGGCAATCACATTGTTCTTTGCAAGTTCGTAGATCACAGCGCCAGCAAAACTGAGCGCGATTCCCGATGCAAAGAGCGGAAGGATCCAGAGCACTGGTGATCGGTAGACAACAATCAAAATGATTGCGACGACAAGTCCTGTGGTGAGCAACAGACTTGAGTCGAGTGAACCAAATGCACCGAAGAGATCAGCAAGAATGGCGGCAATGCCAGTGACATGGGATGTGAAGCCATTTGTTGTGGCAAATTTTGCTGAGTAGAAACGGATCGCATCTGTCACTGCAGGCAGAGCCGGCTTTTTATTGGAAAGATTCACGCCGGTTTGATCGGAATTAAATGGAACGCTCGCCAGAATCGCTTTGCCATCTTTCGATGGGAAGGCAATAAGCGGACTATTGGGATCTAAGAAGTCACCGATCTTCGCCGTGACCTCTGGGATTGCTAGACCCTTTTTATCGACCAACGGTTGCGCACTCAATGTCTGCAGGAAGGCGTTTGTAGAAGCGACCTTTGCAGGAGTTGCATCGCCTACAAAGAGAACGAGCTCAGGAAGTGACTTATTTGCACCAGAGCTGAAGGCTGCCGCTGCGACGTTGAACTTCTCAGTTTCGGCCGAGCTCGGGAGGAACTTTGAGTTGTCATTCTTCTGAACGGTCGACAATTGGCCAAAGAGTGGGCCAGTGATGCTGGAAGCCATGAGCCAACCAACGACTAAGACAATCGCGAACCAGAGCGGCTTGCGGTGCTTCTTCATATTCGTTGCGGCAGGTTGCGACTCAGTAGACATTATTGGATCCATTCAGTGGTGTGTGAGTTACTCAGACTGCCAGTTTAACTTGCTCCAAGGAAATACCTTGGGTGGAACCTCTCGCTCTCCAGGCTATTTCGCTCATTATTCGGGCCAACCTCCGATTATCCCCGCTATTTAGCAAAAGTTCATCTCGCCAATTAGGCTTATGGCGTGACCCTGACTCTTGCTCCCTCGACCACGGAGCTACATATCGAAGGCCTCGGGCTTACTCGGTATGAGGATGCGCTCACCAAGCAGCGTCAGATTCATGCCGCAGTAGCGGAAGGTTCACACCCAAATACTTTATTACTTCTCGAGCACCCTCCGGTCTACACCGCAGGTCGTCGAACCACCCAGGAAGAGCGTCCCATCGATGGCACACCGGTGGTCGATGTTGATCGTGGCGGAAAGATTACCTATCACGGTCCGGGTCAACTCGTTGGGTATCCCATCATCTCCTTGAAGAACCGAAATGATGTTGTTGGATTTGTACGTGAACTTGAGACCGCACTCATCGCGGTCTGTGCTGAATTTGGGATTACCGCCGAACGTTATTGCGAACGATCAGGCGTCTGGCTTCGTGATGAACAAGGTGATCGCAAAATTGCTGCCATCGGTATCCGCGTCGCAAAGGGCGTAACCATGCACGGCTTCGCCCTGAACATCGCCCCTGACCTCACCGCATTCGATCGCATCATCCCGTGCGGTTTCACAGATACAGGAGTGACATCCATGGCTCGCGAACTAGGTCGAGAGATCACTATCGCTGAAGTAACCCCAGTCATCGAACGCCATCTCCGCGAAGCGTTGAATCGAGTGAGCGCATGACTATTGCACCTGAAGGAAGAAAACTTCTCCGTATCGAGGCTCGTAACGCCGCTGTGCCGATTGAGAAGAAGCCTGAGTGGATCAAGACCAAAGCGAAGATGGGCCCTGAGTACACAGCGCTTCGTTCACTGGTTGTTCGCGAAGGTCTGCATACCGTCTGCCAAGAAGCTGCCTGCCCAAATATCTTTGAATGTTGGGAAGATAAGGAAGCGACCTTCCTTATCGGAGGTGAGCGCTGCACAAGACGTTGCGATTTCTGCAATATCGATACCGGCAAACCTCTCCCTATCGATCGCGACGAACCACGTCGCGTTGGTGAATCAGTAAAGACCATGGGTCTGCGCTACGCCACAATTACCGGAGTTACTCGTGACGATCTTGACGATGAGGGCGCTTGGCTCTATGCCGAGACGATCCGAGTAGTACATGAGATGAATCCTGGCGTTGGTGTTGAGATGCTCGCTCCAGATTTCAGCGGTAACCCTGATCTCCTCAATCAAGTATTCGAAACTCACCCCGAGGTCTTCGCACACAATCTCGAGACTGTTCCGCGTATCTTTAAAGAGATTCGCCCTGCCTTTACCTACGACCGCTCGCTCGATGTCATCTCTCAAGCACAACGCTTTGGACTTATTACGAAATCAAATCTCATCCTCGGTATGGGCGAGACTCGTGAAGAAGTATCACAGGCGCTACGTGATCTTCACTCTGCCGGTTGCAATCTCATCACCATTACTCAATATCTTCGCCCTACTCCTCTGCACCATCCAGTTATTCGCTGGGTTAAACCTCAAGAGTTTGTCGAGCTTGCTGATGAGGCAAATGAGATTGGGTTCTTGGGAGTTATGAGTGGACCAATGGTTCGATCTTCGTATCGTGCGGGTCGACTCTACAAACAAGCAGTTGAGAAGCGTGGCGCACAGTAATGGCCGATCTGGTCTATCCCCCAGTGATCGCAACAGTAAAGACGCTGTGGCGGTATCTTGGATTGAAATTTGATTTTCAGGGTCAAGAACATCTTCCTCGTGCAGGGAAGAGTGGTGGTGCAGTGCTCGCCATCAATCACATCGGATACTTAGATTTTGCACTTGCCGGAACCGCCGCACTTCCGATGAAGCGGTATATCCGTTTTATGGCGAAGAGTGAGATCTTTGACCACAAGATTGCAGGACCACTGATGCGCGGAATGCACCACATCAGCGTTGATCGATCAGCCGGTTCTTCTGCGCTCGTCGCAGCGCTTCGCGCGTTGAAGTCTGGTGAGATTATCGGCATCTTTCCCGAAGGCACCATCTCTCGCAGCTTTGAGATTGCAGAACTCAAATCGGGGGCGGTCCGGTTGGCTCAAGGCGCGGGCGTGCCAGTCATCCCCGTAGCAGTCTGGGGAAGTCAGCGGATTGTGACGAAGAAGCGCAAACCTGACTTTGGGCGGAACAAATTTCCCATCAGCATTACCTTTGGTGAGCCAATCATGATCCCAAAGGGAGCCGATATCCCCCTTGAAGAGGCTAAACTCAAAGTCGCAATGATTGAGCTTCTCCATAAGACGCAGGATCGATATCCAGATAGACCTGAAGGACAGTGGTGGGCACCGGTTCGCCTAGGCGGCACCGCACCCACACCTGAACAAGTAGAGCTAGATAAACTCGAAGCGAAGAAGGAGCCAAAAAATGGCAAAGACCAATAAACCCAGCGATACTCCGGAGAAACAAGGTCAGATGGCTGTCCTCAAGGATGCCTTCAAGCTTGTTCGCCGGGAGACACCACTTGCTCTCGTCTGGTGCTTGCTCGGCGGAATCGCGGCAGAGGTCTTAGCTATCCTCGGTGGTAACTCACTTCATCATCCGGTCTACTTTGCAATTCTTGGGTTACCGCTCGGCGTGCTTATTGCCTTCTTCATGTTTACTCGCTTTGCTAATAGCGCAGCATTCTTATCGATCAAGGGTCAACTCGGCGCCGCAGCAAGTGTCTTGATGAGTATCCGTCGCGGTTATTCAACAACACCTGCAGTCAACGTAGCTCGCAACCAAGATATGGTCCACCGTAGCGTCGGACGTGCTGGCATTGTTCTCGTCGGTGAAGGAAGCCAAGCTGTTCGCACTCTCCTTCTCGATGAGAGAAAGAAGATGGAACGTTTTATTCCAGGAGTTCCGGTAACTGAAATTATTGCAGGCGATGGCGCTGGCGAGGTTTCGCTAAAAAAACTCGCCAAAAAGATGAAGAAGTTGCCGAAGAAATTATCGAATACCCAGTTACGCGAAGTACGCGCCAGACTTAAAGCTGTCGGCGGACTATCTATGCCAATTCCTCAAGGCCCAATGCCTAAGGGTGTAAAGATGCCAAAACGCTAACGAAGCGCTAATCAAGCCTTAACGGCGAACTACTGCTGTCCTACAGAAGGCATCGTGGTAAGCCATTCCATCTTTGCGGAAGAGCGCGGGTAACACGAGACAGATTAAGAGGGTTCGGATAACGATCCGAGCCGGAGGAACTCGTCCGCCAGTATCAAGGTCGACGACCCGCAACCGGAATAGTCGCTGACCTGCCGAAGCTCCCATCAGAGAGGTCAAGACCGCCACCTCGATAAAGAAGAGCGCCAGCCGCTCTCCTTGGTAGCCGTAATTCTTCCCACTGAGGCCCGTGATGATCAGGCTAATGCCGATCCAATCCACGCAGAGGGCGGCAAATCGAATGCCAAAGCCTGCCGCTTGCCGTTCAGTGGGGCTATTTACGCTCATAACCCAAGCCTACTCCCGTGCCAGCCGATTGGTCTCGGGAGAAAGATCAGGAGAAAAACCTTTCCGAAGGGTTCGTACATTCTGGCTTGGAAGCCCTATATTTCACCATATCAAGCAGGCCCCGGTGATGCGGCCTGACTCCCTCGACTCTACGGAGACTCATGTTTAAGAATTCTGCCGAAATCTTCGCATTCATAAAAAAAGAAGATGTGAAGCTTGTCGATATCCGCTTCATTGATCTTCCTGGCATCCAACAACACTTCAACGTTCCTATTGAATCATTTGATGAAGCTGTATTCACCGACGGCTTGATGTTCGATGGTTCATCGATCCGTGGCTTCCAAGCGATTCACGAATCAGATATGAAGTTGCTCCCAATTCCTGAGAGCGCATTCATTGATCCATTCCGCGCCGAGAAGACTCTCGTCATCAACTTCTCAGTTCATAACCCAATCGACAACTCTCCTTACTCACGTGATCCCCGCGGCGTAGTTGCGAAGGCAGTCGAGTACTTGAAGTCGACTGGCATCGCTGATACTGCATTCTTCGCACCAGAAGCTGAGTTCTATCTCTTTGATGAAGTGAACTTCTCTACTGCGCAAAAT
The DNA here is from genome assembly GCA_040402375.1 of Candidatus Nanopelagicaceae bacterium. GTDB lineage: Bacteria > Actinomycetota > Actinomycetes > Nanopelagicales > Nanopelagicaceae > PALSA-747. Next base: position 9,261 of record JBBAMR010000006.1, read on the forward strand.
GCTTCTCACCACTTCATCGACTCAATCGAGGGTGCTTGGAACACTGGTGCATCTCTCGAAGCTGATGGCAGTGCAAACCGTGGTTACAAGACTCGCTTCAAGGGTGGTTACTTCCCAGTTTCACCAACCGATCAGCTCGCAGATATTCGCGACGAAATGGTTATGACTCTTGGAAAAGCTGGACTTCTTGTTGAGCGCTCACACCATGAAGTTGGCACCGCAGGTCAGATGGAGATCAACTATCGCTTCTCAGATATTTTGACCGCTGGCGATGATGTCATGAAGTTTAAGTACATCATCAAGAATGTTGCCTGGAAGAACGGCAAGACTGCAACATTTATGCCAAAGCCACTCTTTGGCGATAACGGTTCTGGCATGCACGTCCACCAATCACTCTGGAAGGATGGCAAGCCACTCTTCTTCGGTGATGGCTATGGCGATCTCTCAGATATGGCTCGCTGGTATATCGGCGGACTTCTCAAGCATGCACCTTCACTTCTCGCATTTACCAACCCAACAGTGAACTCATATCACCGCTTGGTCCCAGGATATGAAGCGCCAGTAAACCTCGTTTACTCAGCTCGTAACCGCTCAGCCTGTATTCGTATTCCAATCACTGGCTCGAATCCAAAGGCGAAGCGCATCGAGTTCCGTTGCCCAGATCCATCAGCGAACCCATACCTCGCCTTCGCAGCGATGTTGATGGCTGGTATCGATGGCATCCAGAACAAGATCGAGCCACTAGCTCCGGTAGATAAGGATCTCTACGAGCTCGAAGGTGCCGATGCGGCAGCGATTCCACAAGTTCCGGGTTCACTTCCTGAGGTTCTTGATGAACTCGAGAAGAACCATGATTACCTCACCAAGGGCGGCGTATTCACCCCAGATCTCATCGAGACCTGGATCGCGTACAAGCGCACCGCTGAGGTTGATTATGTACGTCTTCGCCCACATCCAGCCGAGTTTGAGTTGTACTACGACATTTAAGTCGAACTCTTCTCGCAACCGCTTTACGCAGAAGGCCCTCGAGCGATCGGGGCCTTCTGTTATTTCTCGAGTCGCGAGCCGGCAGAAGTTCAGGTATCTTCGCTTATGCAAAGAGTTTGCAATAAGTAGATTCCACCTAGGGGCGTCAGCCAATGAACCAACCATCAGATCACGCAGCCACACCCGCTAAGGGCTCGAAGGGCTCCTTTCTTGCAGCTCTCTCTCGTGATGAGCGCCGCCGTTTGGCCGCCATGTTTGGTGTGATCTTCTTCCTCCTCATCGGCGGCACTCTTTTGATGTGGGCGGCAACATCTGGCCACTACAAACTCTCAGATGGCACCCTCTTTGGCTGGGGCACTGGATTCTTGGCACTTACCCTGGGAATGCGCCACGCCTTCGATGCCGACCATATTTCTGCAATCGATAACACCACGCGCAAATTAATGTCAGAGGGCAAGCGTCCGCTGGGAGTGGGATTCTTCTTCTCACTCGGACACTCATCGGTGGTAACAGCTCTTGCGATTATCTTAAATTTTGGAATTAAATCACTTGGCGTCCAGGTGAAAGATCAAAATTCAAGCCTGCACCACTACACCAGCCTCATCGGCACATCTGTCAGCGGTGCCTTCCTCATGCTGATTGCGCTACTTAATCTCATCGTTTTAATTTCCGTCGTTAAAGTCTTCAAGCAGATGCGTGATGGCCAATACAACGAAGATGAACTTGAGAAGCACCTTAACTCACGCGGTTTCATGATGCGCTTCTTCGGACCAATTGCTCGTCGCATCGATTCAAGTTGGAAGATGTACCCACTCGGCATCCTCTTTGGATTAGGTTTTGATACTGCTACTGAGGTAGCACTCCTTGTGCTCGCCGGATCATCCGTTGTTGCTGGCTTGCCGTGGTGGGCAATTTTGAGTCTCCCTATGCTCTTTGCAGGCGGCATGAGTCTGCTCGACACCATTGATGGTTCTTTTATGAACTTCGCCTATGGCTGGGCCTTCTCTCGTCCAGTGCGTAAGGTCTACTACAACATCGTCATCACCGGGTTATCAGTAATCGTTGCGATCTTTATCGGTGGCCTCGAAGTTGCACAAGTATTTGCGAATCAGTTAAATCTGAGTGGTGGATTCTGGAACTATGCACTCGCCTTCAATATCAATAAGGCTGGTTTTATTATCGTCGCCATGTTTGTAGCTGTCTGGGCCTTTGCTCTCCTGTTGTGGCGCTTTGGAAATATTGAGGCCCGATGGCACAAGCGCGCTCATGATGCGCAGATTGCACGTGGTGAGAACACTGACCATGTGGCGGCTGGTATCGAACTCGGTGCGATTAAAGATGGGTTTAAGATCGACTAGTTCAGATAGGCTTGAACTATGCACAATTTAGCTTCACTCACGGCAGTCGCATTCGGGTTGCAGGCCTTCGTCACCCTTCTCGTTATTCTCGACCCACCAGGTGCGACTCCATTCTTCTTAGCTTTAGTAGGAGATCGTCCGGTTCGCGAGCAGATGAAGCTTGCCTGGCAGGCAGCCGGCGTCTCTTTCATCGTCATCGTCGCCTTCGCGCTCTTTGGAAAAGCAGTCCTCGGGTACCTCCATGTTTCGATCTTCGGACTCCAGGGGGCAGGTGGACTTCTACTCTTACTCATCTCACTCGAACTGCTTACTGGCAAAGATAATCCCGATCCAGAATCTACAAAGGGAAATGTCGCGCTCGTACCTCTTGGCACTCCCCTACTAGCTGGTCCTGGCGCAATCGTCACCACCATGCTCTACGCAAGTTATGCCCACGGTAGCGCTCGAATTTGCTCACTCTTTCTCGCAATTGTCGCTACCCACGTTGTCATCGGAATCTCGCTGATGTTCTCTACAAAGATCTTGGGGCTTATAAAAGAGTCCGGTGTCACTCTCTTTGCTCGCATTGCTGGGCTGCTCTTGGCAGCTATTGCCGTTGAGATGATCGTCGCTGCTATCAAGGGTTTCTTTAATCTCTAGCCTCTGTGAGAGACTGCCTTAGTGATTGCGACTCAGAGTGTTGAACTACGTGCCGGAGCTCGCCTCTTAGTCAAAGATGTGACGGTTCGCATCAACCACGGTGACCGCATCGGTTTTGTCGGTCGAAATGGCGCGGGTAAATCAACTCTCGCAAAGGTCCTCGCCGGTGAAACGATGCCTGCTGGCGGACAAGTACTTCGTACTGGATCGATTGGATACCTCCCCCAAGATCCCCGGACAGGTGATCAAGGTGAGTTAGTTCTTAACCGTATTCTCTCAGCTCGTGGTTTAGACCAAATCGCAATTCGTATGACCAAGGTTGAAGAAGAGATGGCAACCGCATCTCCTGAAGATCTAGAAAAGGTAATGGATCGTTATTCAAGGGTGAGCGCAGAGTTTGATACCGCAGGTGGCTACGCCGCGGCGGCAGAAGCAGAATCAATCGCGACCAACCTGGGACTTCCTGAACATATCTTTACCAATACCCTCGATGGCTTATCTGGTGGCCAACGTCGTCGTATTGAATTAGCACGTCTACTCTTCAGTGGCTCTGAGACGCTCATCCTCGATGAACCTACTAACCACTTGGACGCCGACTCCATTATCTGGCTACGTGAGTACCTCACTAAATACTCTGGTGGGCTTGTCATTATTTCGCACGATGTGAACCTCATCGAAACCGTCGTCAACAAGGTCTTCTACATTGATGGCAACCGAAACGTGATCGACGTTTACAACATGGGTTGGAAGAAGTATCTCCAGCAACGTGAAGATGATGAGCATCGTCGCAAGAAGGAACGCGCAAATGCCGAGAAGAAGGCTGCGATCCTCGCCAAGCAGGGTGAGAAGATGAAGGCGAAGGCCTCAAAGGCTGTCGCCGCTCAAAATATGTTGAAGCGATCCGAGCGTTTGCTCTCTGGTCTTGAAGCGGTTCGCGTGAGTGACAAGGTTGCAAAGCTGCGCTTCCCTACCCCCGCTCCTTGCGGTAAGACTCCGCTCATTGCCGAGGGACTCTCAAAGTCCTACGGATCACTCGAAATCTTTACCGACGTCTCTCTCGCAATCGACCGATCATCGCGCGTGGTGATCTTGGGCCTTAATGGTGCAGGAAAGACAACACTTCTTAAGATTCTTGGTGGAGCGAGTGAATCTGATACTGGTGAGATTCAGCCAGGTCATGGCTTAAAGATTGGTTACTACGCGCAGGAGCATGAGACCTTAGATTTCGAGCGTTCTGTCCTTGAAAATATGCTCTCATCCGGTGAAAAGATCAACGAACAGCAGGCTAGACAGGTCTTGGGCTCATTCCTCTTTGTCGGAGATGATGTTGATAAGCCGGTAAGGGTGCTGAGCGGTGGCGAACGAACTCGTCTCGCACTTGCAACTCTCGTTGTCGGTTCAGCCAACGTGCTCTTGCTTGATGAGCCTACAAATAACCTAGACCCAGCATCACGCGATGAGATTCTTGCCGCTCTTGGCGAGTATCAAGGCGCAGTTGTTATGGTGAGCCACGATGAAGGCGCTGTGCGCGCCCTGAAGCCTGAGCGAGTCTTGTTACTTCCAGATGGCGATGAAGACCTCTGGAATGATGAATACTTCGATTTAATCGCCCTCGAATAAGAGTCGGGGTAGGGTCTACCTATGTTCCACTCACTCAGCGGCAACGATATCGCTCTCTTTATCTCCGTCTTCTTGGCCTGTGCAGTAGAGGCGGTTGAAGCAGTCACGATCGTCTTAGCTGCTGGTACATCGCGTGGTTGGCGCCCATCCTTCCAGGGCGTGATTAGTGCGCTCATTGTTCTCACCGGATTGATCGTGGTACTCGGACCAAGTATTGAGAAGCTTCCTAAGAGCACGCTTCGATTAGCAGTAGGAGGTCTACTCCTAGTTTTTGGCTTGCAGTGGCTACGGAAAGCAATTCTGCGTGCGAGTGGATTTAAGGCGCTCCACGATGAAGTGAAGATCTACAAAGAAGAAGTTGAGGCAGCAAAGAGACATGCCGCTGTTCGACATTTCATCGTCTCGGATTGGTATGCCTTTACCCTCTCTTTCAAAGGCGTGCTGTTAGAAGGCCTTGAAGTGGTCTTTATCGTTGTCACCTTTGGAATTATTCAAAAGGGTTCAAACCCTCAGGCATTCTCGCTGGCAGTCTGGGCCGCGGCTATCGCTGTCGTGATTGTGACCATTACCGGCTTTGCCATCGCGAAGCCTTTGGCACGCGTTCCAGAAAATACGATGAAGTTTGTCGTCGGCACTCTGCTCACATCATTTGGAATCTTTTGGGGCGCTGAAGGTGCTGGAGCCGAATGGCCACGCAAGGATCTCTCGCTTCTTGCGATTATTCCCTTCGTACTTCTCGTTTCCTTTGGTTTGATCGAATTTCTTAAAGTCCGCAAGGCCAAAAATTACCTGGTACGCAAACTTAACCTTCCAACTTTTACTGAGCCAAGCAAAGATGCGCCACTTATCGTGCGCTGGGTCGGGGGCTTCCTCTTCTTTTGGTATGACTTCATCATCGGCGACGATTGGCGCGTAGCCGCTGGCGTCGTGCTCGGATTCTTTGCAATCCATAGCGCTGGCGTATCAGCATGGTGGATTATGCCGACCGTAGTAGCAGCGATGCTCAGCTACACACTCCACGAGGCGACCCGCGAAGAGAAAATTAGCGCTTAAAGAGTTTCGTCTTACTTCGTTTCGTTCTCACCAGCGCGAAGTGCAACAGCTAATTCACGGAAATCTTGGACCAACATATCGATCTCTTTCTGCGTATGCGCAAGGCTAATCAGCCACTGCTCATCGAGTCCCGGAGGCGTAATGATTCCGCGATTAAGAGACCAGAGCCACGAGAGTTCGGCGATTTCAAAATCTGTTGCTTTGTAATCACGGTAGTTACGAACTGGATCAATAGACCAAGTAATACAACCCTTCACGCCAAAGCCAACGGTATGAGCTGGGAGTTCGTATTGATTAATGATCTCGGTAATGCGATCTAGCGCATCGTGATTGAGTCGCTCTGCTTCAGCGAGCGCCTCAGGAGTTGCCACCATATCGACGCCACGGATTCCAGCCATGGCGAGTGGATTGCCATTGAAGGTACCAAAGTGCGGCATCCGGTTATCAGTGATCGCATCCATCACGTGCTTCTTGCCACCAAAGGCTGCTACTGGCATTCCGCCACCAATGGATTTTGCAAGGGTAATGAGATCTGGTTGAACACCAAGTCGAACCGCTGCGCCATGTGGACCAGCTGTGAGACCGGTCTTAACTTCATCAAAGATCAAGAGGATTCCATATTGATCGCAGAGCGCGCGAACGGCCTCTAAGTAGCCATCATCTGGCAAGACGATTGCTAGGTTCTCAAGTACTGGCTCAACGATGAAGCAAGCGATTGAATCATGATCCCGAGCAAAGACCTTCTCGAGCGCTTCAAGGTTATTGAAAGGTACGACAAAGACTACGCCTGGTGAAGTTCCATCTTGCACGACTGCATGTGGCTCATCAGCTGGACCAGCCTCGTCTAGGGATGGCTTGCCCGAGACTGTCATGGTGTCAGCGCTACCGTGGTAACCGCCTTCAACCTTCACAATGGCGTTCTTTCCTGTAAATGCTTTAGCCGTTCGAGCCGCATACATCGTCGCCTCGGTACCAGAATTTGCAAAACGAACTTGATCAATCTGGAATCGCTTACAGAGGCGCTCCCCTGCATCACGAGAAATAGGAGATGGTGTAACGAAGAGCATTCCTGTGTCGAGCGCCTTCTTTGACTCTTCAACAACCGTTGGATTGAGGTGGCCGGCGAGCATTGCGCCAAATCCCATCGAGAGATCTAGTAATTGACGACCATCAACATCGGTCATGTAGGCGCCACGCGCTGAGACGATGGAGATCGGATATGGATCCCAATGCTGGAAACTTGAGACGACACCGAGCGGCATACTCTTCTTTGCTACTTCAAATTCGGTCTGTGAGGCGCCAGTATCTTTAGTGAAGCGAGCCCACTCGGCGGCCATCAACTTCGCGACTACATTTTTGTCAACTGGGCGAGTTGTAACAGCAGTGCGCACGTATTTATTGGGATTCAGTGAATTTTTCATTTGGATCAAGGTATCAGAAGCCCTGAAGAGAGTCATTTTCACTGATTCTTCGCGTGTTGTTTCTAGACGTTTCTTTGATTTTTCTCAAAGTTCTATGGCTAATGCGATATAGTTGAAACATAAACCAATAATTGAAGGGTAGTACATGACTAAAAAAGTAGAAGCTGCATTGGATCCAAACCGCTGGCGCGCTCTCGGCGTTATCGCCATCGCACAGTTGATGGTCGTCTTAGATGCATCGATCGTTAACATTGCGATCCCAAGTGCTCAGCGCGATCTCCACATTTCAGCAGCGAACCGTCAATGGGTCGTCACTGCCTACACTCTTGCCTTCGGATCACTCTTGCTTTTGGGTGGACGTATCGCCGATATCGTCGGCCGTAAGAAGATCTTCATCATTGGTCTTACCGGCTTTGCCGCAGCATCTGCACTCGGTGGAATCGCTTCTACCCAGGCACTTCTTTTCGGAGCTCGTGGTCTGCAAGGCATCTTTGGTGCCCTTCTCGCACCTGCAGCACTCTCTCTCATCAACGTCACCTTCACACTTCCAAAAGAGCGCGCAAAGGCATTTGGTGTCTACGGAGCTATCGCCGGAGGCGGCGCAGCGATTGGCTTGATCCTGGGTGGAACACTCACCCAATACTTTTCATGGCGCTGGTGTCTTGGCGTAAACGTTCCGATCGCTCTCCTTGCAGTCTGTCTCGCGATCCCCTTCATCAAGGAATCTCGCGCTGAAGGTGAAAACAGTTACGCACTCACCGGTGCTGTCACTGTGACTCTCGGTCTACTCTCACTCGTTTATGGTCTCAGCGAAGCTGCGACAAAGGGCTGGGGCAAGTCTTCTACCTACCAATTCTTTATTTATGCAGCGGTCTTGCTAGTTCTCTTCTTTGTTATCGAGTCACGAACCAAGCACCCACTTCTTCCCATCCGAGTTCTTGCGGAACGCAACCGTGGTGGTTCGTACCTTGCGACACTCCTCATCGGTGCTGGTCTCTTCACCATGTTCTTATTCCTTAGCATCTACTTCCAGAATGTCTTGGGTTATAGCGCATTGAAATCTGGCTTTGCCTTCTTGCCATTCTCAGTGGGCGTGATCACCTTCGCGGGTGTTGCTTCGACTCTCTTGCCTAAGGTCGGTGCGCGACCATTGATGTTGACCGGATTGCTCATGGCGACTGCCGGACTCTTCTTCTTGTCGCGTATTACTCCGCACTCTTCCTATCTCACCGCGATCCTGCCAGCTCTTGTCATCATGAGTACTGGTCTTGCACTTGTCTTTATTCCAAGTGCTACAACAGGCCTGCATGGAATCGGCGGACGTGACTCTGGAGTTGCCTCAGCTATGGTGAACACCAGTCAGCAGATCGGTGGCTCACTCGGTGCGGCGCTCCTCAATACTGTAGCGGTGACCGCTTCAACTGCCTTCGCGAAGAGCCATGCCTCACTCGGTAAAGAGTTACCGGGCTTTGCCATGGTTCACGGCTTCTCTATCGCATTCCGTGTTGGTGCTGCTCTTCTACTCGTTGCTGCAGTGATTATCGCTCTCACGATTAATGTGGGCAAGCACGCTGCCGAATCAACAGAGGGTGTAGCGCTGCATTAATCAAAAGCAACTACTTGCGACGATAGATAACTATCCCAAAAAGTAGTCCCGCAACAATAAGGATCGTAGAAATCGAGACGATTCTTAAGTTCTTCGATGAATGGTGTGGCAGGTAAGGAACAGAAGTTGGTGCCACTGCCACACCATTGTTGTATGTGAAGGTGTACTCGCCATCAAGAACGTGGCCATCAGCGGCGGCGATTCGATAATTAACAAGCACTGGACCCTCGACTGAATTTGGGGCAACCTTTACCGAAAGGACTGCGCCGTTAATAGTCGTGGCGCCTTCGAGGCTCGCTGCATTCGCATTCGTAACGCTTACCTTGTTGATCTGCGCACCCGCTAGGACCTGCAACGGTTCGCCAAAAGTCAGAGTGAGGTGATCTGGCCACTGCTGGATAGTCGTATCATGAACCGGATCACTCGAGATCAATGTCGTATGCGCGGAGGCAACCGGCGCAATTGCCAGAAAGATCGCTGCTAGAGCACTGGCGTAACGTTTCATGCCCACGGTCTTAATCAAGGAAGAAATCCAGCAAGAAATCAGTGGTACCTGGCTTCACCGAATACTTCTCGAGATCGGTAATGCCTTCTGATGCGAGCAGCTCATCATCAACGAAGAAGTTTCCAGAAGTACTCTTTGAGTCGCGATTGAGGATGACGTAGGCAGAATCTGCGAGAATCTCAGGGGTTCGGCAGAAATCTGTATCAACGCCGGGAATCATCGCAAGCGCAGCAGTATCGATCGCGGTGCGAGGCCACAGAGCGTTTACTCCGATTCCATCACGCTTAAACTCTTCTGCCATTCCCAGAACACACATCGACATTCCGTACTTCGCCATTGTGTAGGCAAGGTGTGGCTTGAACCATTTTGGATTCATAGATAGAGGTGGCGATAGCGTCAAAATGTGAGGATTACGGCCGGCTGCCGCTGACTCCTTGAGGTGCGGCAGAGCAGCTTGTGATGTCAAGAAGGTGCCGCGCACGTTGACATCAAACATTAGGTCAAATCGCTTAGCCGGAGTCGAAAGAGTCGGCGTTAAATTAATCGCACTCGCATTGTTTATGAGAATATCTATTCCGCCGAAAGTTTCGACAGTCTGTGCGATTGCTGCTTCAATCTGATTCTCATCACGAATATCACATTGGATGGCTAGGCCTTCTCCGCCTGCAGCGTTGATCTCTTCGACTGATGAGTAAATTGTTCCTGGAAGAGTTGGGTGAGGCTCAGTTGTCTTGGCAGCGATCACAACTTTCGCACCATCCCGGGCTGCACGTAGCGCAATCGCTAATCCGATACCTCGTGAACCACCGGTAATAAATATCCGCTTACCTTCGAGTGACATGATTAACCCTTCATCCGTGAACTCATGAACTTCATAAATGCTCCTTGTGTCTCATCCGACTGCAACGCAATGCGGAACATCTCACCCTCGGCCTGCATGACGTTTTCAACTGCAATGTGCGAACTACTCTTCAGTAGCGCCTTCGTATTCAAAACCGCAGTTGGTGGCTGGTGAGCGATAACTTCAGCGATCTCGAGAGCCTTGCGGGTTGGGTCATCTTCTATTCCGTTGATGAGCCCAAGAGAGAGCGCCTCATCGGCGCCAAAACTTCTACCAGTGAGAAATATTTCAGATGCCTTGGCATGCCCAACTAGCCTTGGAAAGAGGATGCTAGACCCAGCTTCAGGGACGAGACCCAGTGTGACGAACGGCATGGAGAAGGTTGTATCAGCTGCGGCATATACGAGATCACAATGCATCAGCATCGTTGTGCCGATACCCACCGCATTCCCGTGAACTGCTGCAATCAGAGGCTTTGAGAAATCGTGGAGCGCCTTGAGAAAGTGAAAGACTGGCGAAGACATTGTGATCTCTTCATTCATGAAATCCATAATGTCGTTACCGGCAGTGAACGCCTTTCCGGCGCCTGAGATCACTACGGATCGAATACTGAAGTCTCCGGCGGCTTGATTGAGATTATGTGCGAGGGTTGAGTACATCGATTGCGTAATTGCATTCTTCTTCTCTGGCCTGTTGAGGGTGAGATGGAGAACCTGGTCTACCTGCACGATAAGAATCTCTGACATGAACTCAGAGTAGCGATACTTCACAGGGCAGATCCATAATCTAGGCGAGAGTTGCCTCTAGGCTACGAGTATGTCGATCGTGATCCCCTCCCACCTCTGGGAGTATGCGATCGCCGCATTCTTGATCATTCTCGCTCCTGGACCAAGCGTCCTCTTCACCATTGCTCGAGCGATCGCCTGGGGACGCGCTACGGCGCTTCTCACTGTCCTCGGCAATGTCATAGGCATGTACCTGATGGCGATCTTCGTCTGCTTCGGACTTGGCCCAATCCTCTCTCGCTCCACCACCATCTTTAATCTCGTCCAGTGGGGCGGTGGCCTCTACCTCGTTTACCTTGGGGTGGGTGCAATTAAAGATAGCCCGCGCGATGCGGAAGGAATGCGCCAGATCGCGCAAGCTAAGCCATCGCCGCTTGCGACGATTCGTCAGGGATTTATGGTCGGAGCCCTCAATCCCAAGGGAATGGTCTTCTTCGCTGCCATCGTTCCGCAATTTGTCGATCGCGAGAAGGGATCTATCACCATACAGATGCTCATCATGGCGACGATCTTTGCCGCGATTGCCTTAGTCTCTGACGGAAGTTGGGGTCTCTTGGCCGGAACTGTCCGTCAGTGGTTTGCCAGCGATGTGAAACGTTTGATCCGAATGCGCACTGCAGGCGGCGGCGTCATGATCTTCTTAGGAATCTTCACAATCGCCCAATCGCTCTGGAAGAAGTAGCACTACTCCCCGCGCGTCTCGTCAAGCGCTTTCAGTCGGAGGTAGTTAAATAGAGGTACATCAAAATACTTTATGAGATCAAAAACGGAGCGTAGTTATGGGCGAGCGAAGAGTTAATTTAAGTCCAAGTGATCTGACATTCTCGTGGGATGGTTGCCATCGCGAGTTATGGCTGCAATATAACCACCAAGTAAAAGCACCAATGTTTATGCCAACAGTTGCCGAGCTTGCAGAATCGCAAGAGAGCTACTTTATGAATAAGAGCGCACCCCTCAGCACTTCGGCAATGCACCCTGATATTCCCGAGGCGAAGATCGTCGATCATGGCGGCTGGGTTCTCTCACGCCCGATCCAAGTTAATGGCGTTGAAAGCCACCTCTCTGTGCGCGGCAAATACGACTTGCTCATTGAATTCCCAGATGGCACCTTCGGCATCATTGATTGCAAGATGCAGGCGCGCACTTCAGATAAGAGCGGCTTCTACTCTCCTCAGCTTGAAGCGTATGCATATGCCCTCGAAAATCCGGCAAAAGGTGAGCCGAAGAAGATTTCGATGATCGGTATTTATTCCTGGTCACTCCCTCAAGCATGGGGCAATGTCAACGCTGGCTTTGGTTATCGAGTGAACTCCAACTGGTACCCAGCAGAGCGAAACCCAGAAGCGCTACAGAAGCGTTTTGATGAGTTCATCACCATGATCAATGGTGAATGCCCACCATCCAAGGATGGGTGTGAGCATTGCAAGTATCTCGCCGAACGTGAAGCGATTCTGAAGAAGAGTTAGTTACTCGTTATCTGTCGCAGCTTTACGAGATTTTAAAATCTCAGCCTTCGCCTCCGAGGCGTACATATCGACAAACTCTTGACCAGATAACTTCTGAATAGATTTCATGATTACATCAGTTGCCTCACGTAGTACCTGCAGATCACGGCTGTCGCCAGTGAAGAAGAGTGGTTCACCAAAGACCATCTCGACGCGGCGTACCTTAGGCACGATCTGACCCGTAGGTTGGATCTCTGCCGTATTAAACATCGCAACTGGGACCACGGGGCAGCCAGATTCGATCGCCATACGCGCAATTCCTGTGCGGCCCTTATAGAGACGCCCATCAGGAGAGCGAGTTCCCTCGGGATAAATTCCGATGCACTCCCCAGCCTTAAGAAGATCGAGTCCCGTCAGGATCGCTGCTTCACTTCTACGACCGCCAGCTCGATCAACTGGTACCTGTCCAAGGGCGATGAAGGTGAGCTTCTTAATAAAACCCTTGAGTCCGGGTGAGGTGAAGTACTCGCTCTTTGCCAAGAAGGTGACCTTGCGAGGGACGACTAGTGGCATGAAGATCGAGTCACTGAATGAGAGGTGATTCGACGCAACAATGACGCCGCCATTATTGGGAACTAGACGTAGTCCGGTTACCTTCGGCCGAAAGAAGAGCATCAGAATCGGGGTCAAGAAAGATTTAAGGAAGGTGTACGCCACGGGGATAATTTAGGGGATCAGCGCTCGGGTGTGACACCATCTGAGCGTGGCCGAAATTGAAAATTCCCAATCTTTTCTCCTCTCAGGAGGAAAAGTGGGCGTGTTGATGATTCATGGATTTACCGGATCCCCAGCAACTGTTGCGCCGTGGGCGCGCGGGTTGGCGGATGAGGGATACACGGTCAGCGTTCCACGGCTTGCAGGCCACGGAACTCGTTGGGAAGATTTAAATGAGACTTCCTGGCGAGATTGGTACTCCTCGGTCGAAGAGGCCTACCTACAGCTTCGCACCCAATGCGATCGAATCTTTGTCGCCGGCTTTAGCGTTGGTGGAGCGCTAGCCTTAAAATTTGCCGAAATCCGTGGAAGCGAGATTGAAGGTCTCATCCTTCTCAACGCCTCAATCTTCGATGAACGCAAAAGTTATCTCCTCCTTCCATTCCTTAAACATCTCATCCCCTCTTTAAAGAGTGGAGCGATGGATATCAATAAACCAAATCCGGTTCGTCATAGTTACGGACGTCTGCCACTCAAAGCTTTAGATTCGTTGCGAGGGCTGTGGAAGTCGGCTGAAGATGGTCTCTATCTCGTTGATGCGCCATTGATGGTTGCCTACTCAGTTGACGATCACGTCGTTGATCCGAGAAATTCAGAAACAATAATTGATAATGTCTCATCATCGGATATCCGCGAAGTGATCTTTGAAAAATCTTTCCATAATGTCGCGCTAGATTACGATGCAGAGGTCCTGATTGAGCAGACTCTTCTCTTTATGGAAGATGTCTTAACTGGTGAAATAACTCGCACGCACGAAAGTGATGAGCGCGAACTCATTGATGCCGAATTCGATGCCATTATCTCTGGGTTATCCCTCGATGAATCAACGCCAAACACCTACCTTGATGAACTCGATAAGCCACAGGCAGATGATTTTCATATTCCAAATCCGCAACTTGCCCCACTTTCAGAATCTAACCGCAGTTCACTCTGGTTGCTCTTCGCAGGCGCCCTATTGATTCTGCTGTATATCTTTACTGGCTTCGATCTCTTCGGTAGCGGAGCCTGGCCAGGGGTTGCCGCCATTGTGGCTGGACTTGGCCGAATCATCTGGAATACAGCGCGCAGATTTGATAGCGGCGAAGATGGCGCACGCTTTTAACGAGTGTTAGACCCGAGCTAGATCCGCAGCTCCAACTAAGCCAGCGCCATTTCCAAGCTCTGCAGGGATGATTCGAGGCAATGGCACCTTCCCAGAAAAAGGCATAAAGCGCTCAAGTGCAGAACGAGTTGGAGCAAGGAGAATTTCCCCGGCATCAACGACTCCCCCGCCAATCACGACACAGGCGGGGTTGAAGAGAACACTTAATGAAGCGATTCCGGCACCAAGCCATTGGGCGGTGGTATTAAATCCGGCGAGAGCAACGGGGTCCCCATCGCGCGCTGCCTCAGTAATGTGATGGCCCGTGAGACCTTGAGTAGTTCCATCGCCGCGCGCCAGCAAGTTGTAGGCGGCATCTGGTGATGCACTAATCGCTTCGCGGATATGACGCATGAGCGCTGTACCTGATGCGTACTGCTCAAAACAACCACGTTGTCCGCATCCGCAGATATGGCCTTCGGGGACGACCCGCATGTGACCAAACTCTGCCGCAATTCCGCCAATCCCACGATGAAGTTTTCCATCAATAATTGCGCCGCCACCAATTCCAGTTCCTACCGTCAAGAGGATCATCTCACTCTCGCCACGACCGGCGCCGTACCTCGCTTCACCCCATGCAGCAGCATTTGCATCATTCTCAATAACGACAGGAAGTCCTACGAGCGATCCGATCTCATTCTTCAGATTGACGCCGTTCCATCCTGAAATATTCGGAGTTGCGATCATGACCTCGCGATCGCTGCTCACAAAACCGGCAGCAGAAACACCAACAGCAACCGCTGGATAGTTCGCTAACAAAACCTTTGCAACATCCGCGATCGTCCTTGTAAGCGCTTGGCCTCCCTCTTTAGGAGTCGACTCGCGATGTGTTGCAAGAATCTTGCCGCTTTCATCAACGACACCACCAAGAACTTTTGTTCCGCCAATATCAATCCCGATAGTAAGAGTCATTGAATTACGCTTCACACTTTTCTTTGAGCTCTTTCAGTGCGAGATCGATTGTGTCGCGCTCGGCTTTGGTACGCATCATTGCGGGTACCGGCATTGAGAGAGCAACTGTGAGTTCGTATGTGACCGTTGTTGTCTCGTCACCATTGTCAGCGATCGTGTAAGCACCTGACATCTGCGTCAACATATCGGCATCATCGAGAGTAAAGGAGAGCGCTCCTGGCGCTGCGCTCCAGTCATAATCCAAAATAACTCGATCTTTTACCTGGCCAGCTTTGATCATCATCTCGATTTTGGTTGCGCGACCTTCGCCATCCTTTTCCAGGACAGTGGCGCTCTTGATTGCGCTAGACCACTCGGGGTAGCCCGCTGGATTAAAGAGCAGGGCAGAGATATCGGCGGCCGGAGCCTCGATCGTGATTGAATTTTTCGATGTATCAGACATGCCCATAGGTTACCGCCCCAAGCCTCTAGCGGTTTGCGCGACCTGACCACTACCGTTCCGTCATGAACGAATTTTCGACTCCGGCCATCGTGCCAGCTGCAACCGCTGGAAACCTGACCAACCTCGTGGCCGAACGCGCATGGTTTGAACCTCAAAGAGTCATGCTCTCCCGCCCATTAGGCGATGGCTGGCAGCAAGTGACTGCTCGGGAATTCGAAGAAGAGGTGCGCACGACCGCTAAGGGTTTAATCGCCGCTGGCATCTCTGCCGGAGATCGCGTCGCCATCATGGCGAAGACTCGCTATGAATGGACTCTTCTCGACTTTGCTATCTGGTTCGCCGGGGCAGTCTGTGTCCCCATTTACGAAACATCAAGTGCGGAACAAGTGCAATGGATTCTTGAGGATTCAGCTGCTGTCGCCTTGATTGTCGAGACGCCAGCGCTTCGCGAATTGGCGACACCAGTCCTTGGTAAAAACTGTAAGCAGGTCTGGACAATTACCGAGAATGCCATCCCAGAATTGATTCGCACTGGATCTGGAATCACTGACGATGAGATCAATCTTCGACGCAACACTTTAACTCCAGATTCATTGGCAACCTTGATCTACACATCTGGCACGACCGGAAAACCTAAAGGTGTGATGCTCACGCACGGCAACTTCCTAGCAGAGTGTGGCAATGTCGTACAAGGCGCTGCTGATCTCTTCTTAAAGCCAGATGGCTCAACGCTCCTCTTCTTGCCAATCGCTCACGTCTTCGGTCGAATGATTCAGATCGGTGCAATCACTGCCGGACTTCACCTGGCACATTGTGGCGATATCGCACGACTCCCCCAAGATCTCGGCTCATTCAAGCCAACTTTTGTCCTCGCAGTTCCCCGAATCTTCGAGAAGATCTATAGCGGTGCTGAGGCTCGTGCCGAAGCAGCCGGTAAGGGAAATATCTTCCGCAAGGCAGCCGATGTTGCAATCGCGTACTCGGAGGGTCTTGATTCCGGTGGAATTGGCCTATCTCTCCGCGTGAAACATCGTCTCTTCGACAAGCTGGTCTATTCAAAGATTCGCGCTGGCATGGGCGGCGCTGTTGAAGCAGCTATCTCTGGTGGAGCGCCGCTCGGTGGACGCCTGGGTCACTTCTATCGCGGCGCCGGCATTCGTATCCTTGAAGGGTATGGCCTCACTGAAACGACAGCAGGTGCAACACTTAATCTGACCCGCCAACAGAAGATTGGATCAGTCGGTAAGCCGCTGCCAAGCACCACTGTTCGTATCGCAGAAGATGGTGAAGTCCTGCTTAAGGGCCCCATCATTATGCGTGGATATTGGCAGAACGATGAGGCGAACCGAGAAGTATTTACCGAGGATGGCTTCTTCCGATCTGGTGATCTCGGCGCCCTTGATAACGAAGGATTCTTGACCATCACTGGTCGCAAGAAGGAGATCATCGTTACCGCAGGTGGAAAGAATGTTGCGCCAGCGGTTCTAGAAGATCGCGTCCGTGCTCACCCACTCGTCAGTCAGTGCATGGTCGTGGGCGACAATAAGCCATTTATTGCAGCGCTTGTAACTCTCGATCTCGAAGCGATCAAGGGTTGGTCAGCATCAAATAAGAAAGCTGGCACATCTATCGCTGACCTCGCAAAAGATCCTGCTCTCATCGCAGTCATTCAAACTGCGATCGATGATGCAAATAAAGCCGTGAGTCGCGCAGAATCAATCCGTAAGTTCACCATCCTGCCGGTTGACTTCACAGTCGCTGATGGTCAGTTAACGGCAAAGATGTCTGTGAAGCGCCATGTTGTTGCTCAACAATTCGCCCGCGAAATCAACGAGCTCTTCATCTAGAAAGCGCCCAGGATATGTCTCACTCAACAACTCGCGCCTTACTGAAACTCATCACACATGACCTCAGTGCTATTGGACGCAGCGTGGACGAGACAATTGGGCGCAATGCAACAAATCAACACACACGTAGCTCTCTACGCGATATCCGCGAAGCGATTGATCAGCTTCACGCCAAGATCAGCGATCTTGGGAAGAGCGCCTCTATCCTGACCAAGCGTGAAGAAGAGATACTCATAGCTCTTGGCTCGGGTAAGACTGCACTAGCTATCGCCCGTCTTTTGCAGATCACCCAACCAACGGTGAAGAGCCATGTGATGTCGATCTATCGAAAATTAGATGTGAATAATAAGACGAGCGCGCTGGCAGAAGCGGCTCGACGTGGGCTACTTCCCAAATAACACTGTCGCGAAACGCGCTCCCCACATCTTCCAACTCCACTCCGCCAGCACCCATTCACGACCACGTCTTCCCATGGCAGTCGCGCGTGCGGAATCTTGCAACAAGGTGATAGCTGCCGCGGCAATCGCCTGAACGTTCGTGCCGTCTACGACAAGGCCGCTCTCGCCATCGAGCACTGCATCTGGTGCGCCGCCGCTTGCGCCGCCGATGACCGGCAAGCCAGCAGAGCTCGCCTCTAAGTAGACGATACCTAGTCCTTCAACTTCCAATCCAAAGAAGCGCGAGCGCGATGGCATCGCAAAGAGATCGCCAAGCCTTAAGTACTCAGGCAACTCCTGATACTTGGCACGTCCAACGAATCGAATGAATTCACCGAGTGAATATTTTTTGACGAGTGAATCTAAGTGCTCACGATATGGCCCTTCTCCGACAAGAACGAGAACGGTATTCGGGACAGATCGGAGAATCTCTGGCATCGCTTCAATCAATCGATCCTGACCTTTTCGATGCACTAACCGTCCGACCGAAACAATGACCTTCTTATCATTCAGGTTGAGCTCTTTAATAAGTTCTGCTGATCGCTGCCCCGGCGTAAAGTGATCAATGGCTATACCTGGCGCAATACGGACCGTCTGAACACCGCTACTTAAAATCGGTTTCATAGCGTTGTGCGTGAAGTCGCCGAGATAGGTGATGACATCCAGATTCTTACTCATTGCTCGCATTACCCATGAGAATGGCCAGAGCTTTGACCACCACACCTCGTGGCCGTGAGTGAGTGCAACTTGTCGCATCGCGCCATTACGGCGAAGGTATCCCGCCATCCAGCCAAGTGGAGCCGCGGCGCCATACCAAATAATTGTCGATGAGTGCTTCTTCATGATTGTTGCAACCGCACGATTTACTCGCGCGGTAGGTAATAAAATTCGACTCTTATCCCGATAGACAATGACGCCGTAACGGCGGGCAAGCTCGGCATCGAAATCAAGGTCCCCTGGTTGCGAGGAGGTATAGATAACGATCTCCTCGCCGTTCAGTTCACCTAAAAGTCCGAGGATGAAACTCTCAATGCCACCTGCTCGTGGGCCTAGATCATTGGTAACGAGCAGAACTGGTCGTTTATCGCTCGCCCTCATCTCGGAAGGTTAATGGCGCAAGGCTCACTATCTCAACTACGGTTGGCTAGTGACGATCGCTGCAAACCTAGTTATCGGGAGTAATGGCGGAACCACGATCAGCGGCCGCTCCACTCCCCTGAGCTCTCCCGCTGACCGCAAGCGATTCCATGAATTGCGCGAGCGGGCTGATGCGATCATTGTCGGAGGTCAGACCGCAAGAAGTGAGCCATACTCGAAGACGCCATTACCGCTCATCGTCGTCACGCGCTCATCAGAGTTACCAGGCAGCGCAGCGAAGAACCCAAATGCCATCATGAGCAGCGACGATATTGCCACAACGTTGAAACGGGCCAGGCAGAGCTACCCGAATCTCTTGATCGAAGGTGGGGCACATTTCTTACATGCCGCACTCGCGTCCACTCTGATAGACGAGCTGTACATCACCGCGACGCAGATAAGTGCCGAAGAACCTTTTGTGGATCAAACGACGCTGACCCAAGGGTTTCGACTCGTGAGCGAGGTTGCGATCGATGGCGATCTCTTCCTTCACTATGCGCGCCTTCCCAATAAGTAGAGAGAAAGAAAATACCCTTAGCCCGTGACAGGGTTTAAAGCAGCAGGTAGCAAATCCTGGGATGAGATAGTCGCCGAAATTCGCGCAATCTCGCTGCGCACTGAAATCGTTCTCGAAGAAGTTCCGGCTCCTCAAAAACTCGCACCCCACGCGATTGCCCTCACCGCTGATGTTGATATCGATGTTGGTACCGGTCGCTTCGTGCTCTTGCATGACCCTGCCGGACAAGAGGGTTGGTCGGGCGAATATCGATGCGTCACCTTCGCCCGCGCTGCTATCGAAGAAGAACTAGCTAATGATCCATCGCTCTGCGATGTCAGTTGGTCATGGTTAGTAGAAGCGCTCGAGACCCATGGCGCCACATATGGAAGCCCGAGTGGAACAGTCACCCGCGTTGCTTCATCTTCGTATGGAGAGCTTGTTGGACGAGATGAAGATTCTGAAGTTGAAGTTCGAGCATCATGGACACCCACTGATGGTTCGTCGATCGTTACTCATGTCTTGGCCTGGGCCGAACTCGTTGCGCGCATCTCTGGGCTAGAACCACTACCTGAAGGTGTCACGCAACTTCCACTTGGTCGCTAGCCGATGCAGAGAGACGATACTTCGCAGATGCCTGAACCACTATTGCTTCCTCGCGCAGGTATCCCACCGCTTGTTGTGGATGATGCTGGCCTTCGTGATGTCATTGATCAACTCTCACGCGGTGAAGGTCCGATAGCGGTTGATGCCGAACGCGCATCGGGCTTTCGTTACAGCCAGCGTGCATATCTGATTCAGATCTTCCGTCGTGGTGGCGGAATACATCTCGTTGATCCTATCGCTGCGAATAATCGCGATACCTGGGCCTTACTCGATGCCACCTTTAAAGAGTGTGAGTGGATTATCCATGCGAGTACGCAAGATCTACCATGCCTTCGCGAGCTCGGTATTAACCCGACAAAACTCTTCGATACCGAACTTGGCGGAAGAATCGCTGGCTGTGAACGTGTGGGCTTAGGTGCGCTCACCGAATCACTTCTTCACCTACAACTCGCAAAGGAGCACAGCGCAGTTGATTGGTCGATTCGTCCTCTGAAAGATGAATGGCTCGTCTATGCCGCTCTCGATGTTGATGTTCTCATCGATCTTCGCGATGAGATGGAGAAATTATTAATCGAACGAGGCTATCTTGAATACGCGCTCGAAGACTTTGCTGCGATTTTAATCTCTAGCGCGGTGATTCCTGCAGCGAAGCGTGATCTGTGGCGCAAAGCTGGTGGCATTCACAAAGTCCGAGATCGATTATCCCTCGCGATCATTCGCGAACTCTGGATTGCACGCGATCTGTATGCCCGCAGTGTGGACACTGCTCCGGGAAGAATCTTCAATGATGATGCACTTCTTGAAATTGCAATGAAACGGCCAACCACGATCGATCTCTTCACAAAGATCATCACCAAGCGAAGTCGAGCAAAAGATCAACCGGTTGTGCAATGGTTTGATCTCTATCGCACCACAATCAATCTTGCGAAAGATCAACTCCCCGAACTTCGTCTTTCACCTGTCGGGCTACCACCGCAGAAGTTGTGGAAGGATCGCAATCCACTCGGGTATGCGCGATTGACCCATGCGCGTGCAGCAGTCGTAGAGCGAGCGCACGAACTCTCGATGCCCGCTGAAAATCTCATCTCACCTGAGGCAGTCAGACAAGCGATGTGGCATAACCCATCAGATGGCGATGGCGTGAGTTACATTGAAGAGAAACTTCGAGCAGCAGGAGCCCGCTCGTGGCAGATCTCGCTGATCGCGCCTTCACTTGTTGCCCCCCTTCATATGAGCGAGCCGCTACCTCCAGCTGTGCCCGAAGGTGAGCCTGCCAAGCAGCCCCCAGCAGCGCCCTCCGAGTAGCGAGTATTTACGCAACATTCAGGTTGCTTAATTCAGGGCCCGACTCTACGCTTTACCCATGTTCAGCACCTTCCTGATCGCGCTCCGTGAGGGCCTTGAGGCCTCACTGATCGTCTCGATCTTGATCGCCTACCTCAGTCGTACCGGAAGAGCAGCCTTCGCGCGCTATATCTGGATCGGTGTGAGCGGTGCCGTCGCTCTGAGCTTTGGCTTGGGCGCCCTCCTCTCCTTTACCTCTGCAAACCTCTCGAGCAATGGTGAGGCCCTCTTTGCGGGCGTTACCTCGGTCTTGGCAGTCTCTTTTGTGACGGTTATGGTCTTCTGGATGAAGCGAACCGCTCGAGGCTTAGGACGTGAGCTCCAGTCCCGTGTGGATGATGCCCTCCCATTAGGTGGCTTCGCACTCATCATGGCAGCCTTCTTCGCTGTTGCTCGCGAAGGTTTAGAGACTGCGCTCTTCATCTACACCAACTTTAAAGCGGTTGGCTCTCAGGCCGCCCCATCGATAGGGCTCACCGCAGGGCTTGCGACCTCAGTAACTCTTGGCGCCCTAATCTATCGCAAGACGGTAAAACTCAACTTAGGTAAGTTCTTCACCGTCACTGGCTATGGACTCATCATCGTTGCTGGCGGAGTGCTCTCCCACGCGATCGCTGAATTCCAAAGCCGTGGCGATCTCCCTGGTGCATCTTCTCTCCTCTGGAACCAAGGGGATGGAAAGGGAATCCTCTGGACGATTATTGATGGCAGCGTTGGTATCGGAGCGAAGATGAGCTACCTACAACTCGCGATCTGGGCTACCTACCTCATCGTCGTTATCTCGATCTATCGTCGTCCGGTCAAGGCCTCCCAGCCACAAGCGATGGCCAACGCTCAGTAGCTTCAGTAGTTCACATTTACCCTACTGACGAGTAACCTCTCACTCATACACTTCCTAGATCGACATCCGTTCGATCCATGTGGCGGGGTGCCGGTAAAGGGCGGTAAGAGCGTGAGTATGAACAGAGTCGTTCTCGTTGATGCAGTGAGATCCCCATTTGGTAAAGCTGGCAGCCTCTATCAAGGTACGAGAGCCGATGACATTCTGGTGCGCGTTATGCGCGGCCTCTTTGAACGCAACCCTGGATTGCCACTCGCCCAGATTGATGATGTCGCAATTGCGGCGGCGAGCCAGACTGGTGATCAAGGAATGAATATTGGTCGCAGCGCTGCAATTCTCGCTGGCTTACCGAAAACTGTTCCTGGCTATTCAGTTGATCGTTGGTGCGCCGGTGCGATGACAGCAGTCACCACACTCGCTGGTGCAATCGCAATGGGCTCGTACGATCTCGCTATCGCCGGTGGCGTCGAGCATATGGGTAACCATCCAATGGGTGAACTCATGGATCCTAATCCGCGCTACCTCGCTGAAAAGTTAGTTGATCCCGATGCGCTCGCTATGGGAAATACTGCAGAGAGACTTCACGATAAATTTCCTCATCTCACGAAAGAACGTGCTGATGCCTATGCGCTGGGATCACAACGCAAGACTGCTGATGCTTATGCGCACGGTGAGATTCAACGCGATCTCATCCCTGTTGCTATCCGTAATCCAGAGCTTGGCTATGGCATTGCAACAACAGATGAGCCACCACGTCCTGGCACAACGATGGAAATACTCGCAGGCCTCAAGACTCCATTCCGCCCAGCAGGTCGTGTCACTCCAGGAAACGCTGCCGGACTCAACGATGGTGCAACCGCTGCCATCCTCGCCAGTGAAGATAAGGCAAAAGAATTAGGTCTTCCTATTAAAGCGATCTTGGTTAACTTCGCCTTCGCAGGCGTAGAACCGGAAATCATGGGTTATGGGCCAGTTCCATCAACTATTAAGGCGCTCGCAAAAGCAGGTCTCACCATTGACGATATTGGACTCTTTGAAGTGAACGAGGCCTTTGCGATTCAAGTTCTCTCATTTCTCGATTACTTCGGCATCGCCGATGATGATCCTCGAGTCAATATCCATGGCGGAGCAATCGCCGTCGGACATCCACTCGCATCATCTGGAATTCGCCTGATGCTCAACCTAGCGCGCGGTTTCGAGAAGCATCCAGAAGTTCGTTACGGCATCACCACCATGTGTATCGGTCTCGGTATGGGCGGAACTGTTATCTGGGAGAACCCACACTTCACTCAAGGTCAAGGAAAGGTCTCCTAATGTCTTCTACTGCCGGCATTGATACGACAATTACACTCCCAGAGGGAGCCCCAGAAGAAGTCATCTCTCTCTCGCTCTTGCGAGAGGTTGATCTTCGCCCCTTCGGCTTTGAGGGGACGCTCTCACTCATCACTCTCGATAACGGTTTAGATCACAATCGTCCAAACACGTTGGGACCAAAGACACTCATCGGACTCAACGAACGCCTCAGTGAAGCAGAAGCGAGCAGTTCGGTTGCGATCGCAATTACTGGCAAGCCCTTTATCTTCGCAGCTGGCGCAGATCTTTCAGCGCTCTCATTTCTTTCAGATGCCTCACAAGCACGTGCTATCGGAAAACTTGGTCATGATGTCTTGCGTCGATTCCATGGCGGCAAGAAGCCAACATTTGCTTTCATCAATGGCTTAGCTCTCGGTGGTGGCTTGGAAATTGGGCTTCACTGCGATTACCGCACCATGGCATCGACAGCAGTCACTGGCCTACCTGAAGTCTTCTTGGGGCTTGTTCCAGGTTGGGGCGGAGCAACGATTCTGCCAACGCTCATCGGTCCAGAGAATGCTGTCCAGGTGATCATGGTCAATGCGCTCAACAACAACACAATGCTCAAGGCGAAGGATGCTGCCGCTCTTGGGATCGTCGATGCCGTCTATGAACCATCTGACTTTCTCGAGCACTCGGTGCAATTCGCTGCAGATATTTTGAGCGGCAAAGAAAAAATTGAACGCGCAGATCACACCAAGGATTCAGGTGTATGGGATAGAGCTCTCGCTAACGGCCGCGCTGCCATGGTGAAGAAGTATGGGAGTGCAGAGATCGCCTCTCCCCTCAGGGCGCTCGAACTCATCGCTGGCTCTCGGACTGCAACTCGAAGTGAAGGGTTTGATGCCGAAGATATCGCGCTCACCGAACTCGTCATGAGCGACCCACTACGCGCCTCTCTCTACGCCTTTAACCTCGTCCAGAAGAAGCGTAAGAAAGTTGAAGGAGCGCCAAAGCCAGCACTTGCTCGCAAGGTGACCAAGGTTGGTGTCGTTGGCGCTGGACTCATGGCATCGCAATTAGCGCTGATCATCCTTCGCAACCTTAAAGTTCCAGTCGTCATCACTGACCTTGACCAAGAGCGCGTCGATAAGGGCATCGCCTACATCAACGCCGAGCTGACAAAATTAGTCGAGAAGCGCCGCCTCTCTCCTGAGAGCGCGACTCGCCTATCTGGTCTTATCACCGGATCGGTCGATAAGAGCGCGTACGCCGGTTGCGATTTCATTATCGAGGCGATCTTTGAAGAACTCTCACTCAAGCAGAAACTCTTCAAAGAGCTTGAGGGATTTATCTCGGATAAGTGCATCCTTGCGACCAATACCTCTTCACTCTCTGTCACAAAGATGTCTGAAGGTCTAACTCATCCGGAGCGCGTCATCGGCTTCCACTTCTTCAACCCAGTCGCCGTCATGCCGCTGCTCGAAATTGCTCGAACTCCCGCTACCGATGATGCGACAACTGCTACCGCAGTTGCGATTGGTAAAGAGCTGAAAAAGACGATAGTGATCGTAAAGGATTCACCAGCCTTTGTTGTGAACCGTCTCCTCACGCGTTTCATGGGTGAGATTACCGATGCGATTGATGAAGGTACTCCGACAGATGTCGCCGACAGCGCGATGAGCCCATTAGGCCTTCCGATGTCATCACTCCAACTTCTTGGTCTCGTCGGACCAGGAGTTGCCCTCCATGTCGCACAGACTCTCCATCACGATCTTGGAGATCGATACAAGATCTCTCCGACGATGCAGGCCTTTGTCGATAAGGGAGTCCGTACCTTCTACCTCAAAACTGATGACGGATCACTTGTCGTGAATCCAGAGGCAGCGGCGCTTGTGAAGGCCGGGGCTTCACCTTCAACGGGTGAGCAAGTTCGAATGCGCGCGCTCAAAGCGCTAGCCAGTGAGGCGAAGATGATGCTCGATGAAGGTGTTGTTGCGACAGCAGCAGAAATTGATCTCTGCATGCTCTTAGGGTGTGGCTGGCCATTCCACCTTGGTGGAATCTTGCCTTACCTTGATCGCGAAGGAATTAGCGAGGCTGTGAACGGTTCGCGTTTCCATCCTGCGGGAGTTGCGTCGCTTCCTCAATAATCGCGCCCGCTGAACTTGTTGAGCTCCAGCCAACGAGTGAACGAGTAATGCTCTGCACCGTTATACCGATCTCACTCAAAATTTGAGCGCGTTTTGCATGCTCAAAAAATTCAAGCGGTACGCCGATCGAGTGAACTGGAATCGCGAGATCGTGCTTACGGAATAGTTCGGAGATCGTGCTGGCAATTCCGCCGTGTTCGATACCATCTTCAAGAACGACCACGCTCTTGTATCGACCAGCCATCGTGACGAGTGATTGTGGGAGTGGCTTAACCCAGCGAGGATCTATAACGGTAACGCCGACACCCTCACGATAGGCCTGCGCCGCAGCTTCAACAGCGATCTGCGCTAAGGCACCGACGCTGACAAAGAGAATATCTGCGCTCTCGCCGCGATAAAGAACATCGATGCCATCACGTCGTTCAAAGGCTGGAATATCGGCGTTTACTGCACCCTTTGGGAAGCGAAGAAGAGTTGGGCGGTCATCAACCGTGAGCGCTTCGCGAAGAAGTTCACGTAAGCGTTCACCATCACGAGGCGCCGCTATTCGAAGTGTCGGAACGATCCCAGCAAGAGCGAGATCCCAGATTCCATTATGTGATGGACCGTCGTCACCTGTAACGCCAGCGCGATCGAGGACAAAGGTGACGCCTGCCTTATGGAGAGCGACATCAAGTAAGAGTTGATCAAAGGCTCGGTTTAAAAATGTTGAGTAGACGGCAACGACGGGATGGAGTCCAGCAAATGCCATACCTGCAGCCGCTGCTGCTGCATGTTGCTCTGCGATGCCGACATCGAAGGTGCGTTCTGGAAATGCGGCAGCGAAGCGATCAAGTCCGGTCGGCCCAAGCATTGCTGCAGTAATGGCAACGAGATCTTCTCGCTCGCCTCCGATCGCAACGAGCTCTTGCGAAAAGATTGAGGTCCACGACGGCGCAGATTGAGAGAGTGGTTCACCCGTCTCAGAATCGACAATACCGACAGCATGAAACTTCTCTGCCTCATCACGAAGCGCTGGTCCGTGGCCACGCCCTTTTTCAGTCAGAACATGAACGAGAACTGGCTCGCCATAGGCTTTGGCCAAACGTAGTGACTCTTCAATCGCTGCGATGTTGTGACCATCAACTGGTCCAATATATTTGAGGCCAAGATCTTCAAACATTCCTTGCGGTGCGACGATATCTTTAATTCCTTTTTTCACACCATGGAGCGTCTCGTAGATCGGATGACCAACTACTGGAGTGCGCTCTAGAACACTCTTACCCCAGTCGAGAAACTTCTCGTAGCCACGTGTTGTGCGAAGGGTTGAGAGATATGTTGCGATTCCACCGACAGTTGGTGAATAACTCCGCTCATTATCATTCACAATGATGACTAATGGCAGCTCTTGTGAGGCTGCAATATTGTTCAGCGCCTCCCAGGCCATGCCGCCTGTCAGCGATCCATCGCCCACAAGCGCCACGACCTTGCGATCTTTAATCTTCTGAATCTTGAAGGCACTTGCGATTCCGTGTGCCCACGAGAGCGCTCCGGATGCATGAGAGTTCTCAATGACATCATGCGCGGATTCGCTGCGGCTCGGGTACCCGGAGATTCCACCCTTCTGGCGAAGTTGATCAAATGCTGATGCGCGGCCAGTAAGAATTTTATGAACATAACTTTGGTGTCCGGTATCAAAGAGCATCACATCGGCAGGTGAGTTAAATACTCGGTGCATCGCGATGGTCAGTTCTACAACGCCAAGATTGGGACCGAGGTGTCCCCCGGTGCGCGAGACCTTCTCGATTAAGAAGGTGCGAATCTCACCGGCAAGCTCAATCAGCTCGGCCTGGCTCAGCTGAGCAAGGTCGGCTGGCGAAGAGATCTTTTCGAGCATGAGTAAAGTCTAAAGGTTAGCCCAGCAAAGTGCCGTCTAAACCAAGCCTTACTTCAAGAGCGAACGTAGGACATATTGCATGATTCCTCCGTGGCGGTAGTAATCAGCCTCACCTGGCGTATCAATACGAAGGAGGGCTTGGAAGCTCTTCCCATCGGCGCTCACCGTCACACTCTTTGGAGCAGGACCAGTGTTAAGTTCGGTGATGCCTGAGATTTCGAAACTCTCGGTTCCTGTGAGTCCAAGTGTCGCAGCGCTCTGACCCGGGAGATACTGCAGTGGAAGTACGCCCATGCCGATGAGATTCGAGCGATGGATACGTTCGAAAGATTCGGCGATAACCGCCTTCACTCCAAGAAGCGCAGTTCCCTTCGCAGCCCAGTCGCGTGATGAACCAGATCCATACTCCTTACCAGCGAGAATAACGAGTGGAACTCCAGCAGCTTGGTAATCTGCAGATGCATCGAAGATCGGTGATTGCTCGCCATTCTTCATAAAGTTACGAGTAAATCCACCCGATACATCATCAAGAAGGAGATTCTTCAAGCGAATATTTGCAAAGGTTCCGCGGATCATGACTTCATGATTTCCACGGCGAGAGCCATAAGAATTGAAGTCGATTCGCTCGATACCATGCTCTGATAGATATTTGCCGGCCGGTGAATCTGCCTTGATATTTCCAGCTGGTGAGATGTGATCAGTGGTGATCGAATCCCCAAGGACGGCGAGAACGCGAGCGCCTGAAATGTTGGTCACTGGCTTCGGCTCGCGCGGCATGCCTTCGAAGTATGGAGGTTTGCGAACATAGGTGGATTCCTGATCCCACTCAAATGTTTTTCCGGTCGGTGTCGCTAATGACTTCCAGCGATGATCGCCTTCAAAGACAGTGGAGTAATCCTTTTTAAACATATCCGATGTGATGACTTCATCCATCACGCTCTGGATCTCTCCGGCAGATGGCCAGATATCTTTTAGATAGACCGCTGCACCGTTCTTATCGGTTCCGATTGGGTCGTTCTCAAAGTCGTGATCCATCGTTCCGGTGAGCGCGTAGGCAACTACTAGTGGTGGAGATGCGAGGTAATTCATCTTCACATCAGGGCTAATGCGTCCCTCGAAGTTTCGGTTTCCTGAGAGTACCGCTGTAACAGCGAGATCGTTATCGTTAATCGTTTTGCTGATCTCAATCGGGAGTGGTCCAGAGTTTCCGATACAAGTGACGCAACCGTAACCAACTAGGTTGAAGCCGAGTTCTTCGAGATACGGAGTGAGCCCTGACTTATCAAAGTAATTTGTTACAACTTTTGAGCCGGGTGCGAGTGAAGTCTTTACCCATGGCTTTGAGACGAGCCCCTTCTCCACCGCCTTCTTCGCAAGTAAAGCTGCGCCGATCATTACTGATGGATTCGAGGTATTTGTACAGGAAGTGATGGAGGCGATTACTACATCGCCATTCTTCAATTCAGAGCTCTTGCCACCGCGGGTATATGGCACCGCTGTCGTTGTTGTCTTCTCCGTGATGTACGAAGGAATAATCTTCTCGAACGATTCTTTTGAATCACTGAGGGAGATACGATCTTGAGGACGCTTTGGACCTGAGATCGATGGCACTACTGTGGCGAGATCGAGCTCGATCGTTTCGGAGTAACGCGGGGCTACTGCTGGGTCATGCCAGAGGCCATTTACCTTCGCATATTTTTCAACGAGTTCTAATTGATCATCACTGCGACCGGTGAGTTTCAGATAATTGAGCGTCTCTTGATCAATTGGGAAGATCGCGCACGTTGAACCATATTCAGGAGCCATATTTCCGATGGCAGTTCTCGTTGCCATGGAGAGAGATGAGATACCTGCGCCGTAGAACTCAACGAACTTTCCAACTACGCCAAGCTTTCGGAGCATCTCAGTAATAGTGAGCACCAGATCTGTCGCTGTCGTGCCGACTGGCATATCGCCCGATAATTTAAATCCAACGACCTTAGGAATCAGCATGGAGACAGGCTGTCCAAGGAGAGCTGCTTCCGCTTCGATTCCGCCTACGCCCCAACCAAGAACGCCTAGGCCATTGACCATAGTTGTGTGTGAATCTGTGCCGACAACAGTGTCAGGATAAGCACGGAGCTCTCCTTCAACGGTACGAATCATAATGACGCGAGCTAAGAACTCGATATTAACCTGGTGGACGATTCCGGTTCCAGGTGGGACGACCTTAAACTCATCAAAGGCCGTTTGGCCCCAACGCAAGAACCGGTAGCGCTCTTGGTTGCGCAGATATTCAATGTCGGTGTTCTCTTCGAATGCAGTCTTCGTTCCAAAGAGATCGGCGATGACCGAGTGATCAATCACAAGTTCGGCGGGAGCGAGTGGATTTACCTTTGATGGATCGCCACCGAGATCGACAATCGCCTCACGCATTGTTGCGAGATCGACGATGCAGGGCACGCCAGTGAAATCCTGCATGATCACACGCGCAGGAGTGAACTGAATTTCGGTATCTGGCTCAGATGATGGATCCCACGAGGCTAGGGCTCGAATCTGATCGGCGGTGATATTGGCGCCATCTTCGGTGCGTAGCAAATTCTCAAGGAGGATCTTCAAGCTATAGGGAAGATCTTTCACCCCATCGAGCCCAGTGATATCAAATATCTCATAGCTCTTACCTGCAACGGATAGGGCCTTCTTTGCGCCAAACGAGTTCTTGCTCATGGGGCCAATCCTAGTGAAAGTGTTACTTCAGATTAAATCTGACAACCGTTTCGACATGCTGGGTCATGGGGAAGAGGTCAAAAGCTACGATCGAATCCATCGTGTAGCCGCCTTCTGTGATCCATTTCGCATCGCGCGCCAGGGATGCTGGGTCGCATGAGATGTAGACAATCGTGGTGGGGCGAAGTTTGAGCAGGCTCAAAACCACTAGCTCGCCGGCGCCAGTTCTTGGTGGGTCAAGGAGAACGAGGTCAGCCTTTTCGATTTTAGGGAGGAGCTGCTCCACCATTCCGGAGTGGATCTGCACATTGGCATAACCCTTAAAGATTGAGGTCGCATCGGCAAGCGCGCGGCGATCTGACTCGATTAAGTGCACCTTACCCTTTGGCCCGACAGATTGTGCGAGGGCACCGGTAAAGAGTCCAACTCCCCCGTAGAGATCGCAGACGGTATCGCCAGGGCGAACATCGAGAAGATCCATTGCATGCTCAACGAGCGTTGCTGGTGCAAGTTTGTGCGCCTGCCAAAAAGAAGATGGCGAGATCGTGTAGGTCATTCCCTCGACAACTTCATGGAGCTGTGTTGGTCCAGAGAGGCTGCGTCCACCACGAGAGACATTGGTCTCGCGTGAGCTTGATGTTGCAACTTCGATGCGCGCATCACCGTTGAAGGTCTTTGCTGCCAGCGATGGAACATCCATCTCTTCCACTGCAATCAAGCAATCGTCAATCTCTTGGACTTCCTTGCTTCGATGCTGGTACAGGCCAATCTTTCCGAAATCTGAGATCGCAAAATCCATTCGCGTGCGCCAATGGAGGCCATCTTCGGGTTCTACTCCGCGTACTTCGCAGGTGAGGCCAAGATGCGCGAGCGAGATCTTCCCAAGACGTTCGAATTGCTCAGTGACGATCGCCGCTTTGAGTTCACGTTGGTAGGCAATATCAATGTGCTGGAAGTCGCAGCCACCGCAGCCACCTGGACGGGCGTACGAACATGGCGCGACAACACGATGCTCTGATGGTCTCAACACCTCAACGACATCGGCGCGTGTGACTTTCGAGACGACCGAGGTCACCTCAACTAGTACTCGCTCCCCTGGGATCGCATGGCGAACGAAGAGGACCTGCCCTTCGTGACGGGCGATGAAATGTCCACCGTGAGCTGGGGCGAGGATGTCGACCGTTACCTGATCTCCAACTTCCAAGCGCGCAGCTGCGATGCCACCGGGCTGCGTATTTTCGTTGGGTTCGTGATCAGGCTCTGTATGCATTAGACAACCCTAACCGAGATATGGGTGTAGGTTTTCCTCTGTGCATGTAGTCATCATGGGTTGTGGTCGTGTGGGATCTGGTTTAGCTCTCGAACTTGAAGGTAAGGGCCACACCGTCGCCGTTATCGATCAAAATCGTGAATCATTCCGCAGATTGGGACCGAACTTCAACGGTCAGACTGTTGCCGGGGTCGGCTTTGACCGAGACACCCTCATCGAGGCAGGCATTGAAAAGGCAGGCGCCTTCGCCGCAGTATCTAATGGTGATAACTCAAATATTCTCGCCGCTCGAGTCGCCCGTGAGACCTATAGCGTCGAACATGTCGTGGCTCGTATCTACGATGCCGATCGCGCCGAGATTTACCAGCGATTAGGTATCCCTACTGTTGCCACAGTTCTCTGGACAACAGATCAGATTCTTCGCCGCCTCGTCCCTGAAGGCTCACGTTCTGAGTGGCGCGATGCGAGCGGACTTATCAAACTCTGCGAAGTAACCATTGAAGCCTCTTGGTACGGACACCCTGCCATGTGGGTTGAAGAGTACACACCCGCTCGCCTCGCTTTCATTACACGCCTCGGGGAAGGTCTCATCCCTGATGAACACACCGTTCTCCAAGAGGGTGATCTCGTTCATGTCATGGTCGCCGAGAAAGATATCGCCGAAGTTGATCTCATTCTCGCAAAACCGCTTGAGAGGAACTAATGCGTATTGCAATTGCCGGCGCCGGAAATGTTGGACGAGCTATCGCGCGCGAACTCTTGGCCAATGGTCATCAAGTTCTTCTGATCGACCGCGAACCTAAAGCGTTGAAGATGGACTCAGTTCCCACTGCAGAGTGGCTCCTCGCCGATGCATGCGAGATCGCTTCACTCGATAATGCCAAGCTTGGCGGTTGCCAGGTACTTGTCGCCGCCACCGGCGATGACAAAGTGAATCTCGTCTGCGCTCTGCTCGCTAAGACTGAGTATGGCGTTCCACGCGTTGTTGCTCGCGTCAACCATCCTAAAAATGAGTGGCTCTTCGACTCTTCCTGGGGCGTAGATGTCGCGGTATCAACCCCTCGCATCATCAGTGCGCTCGTTGAAGAAGCAGTCTCTGTGGGCGATGTTGTCCGCCTCTTCTCCCTACGAAAGGGCGAAGCGAACCTTGTCGAAATTACCCTTCCAGATAACGCCACCTGCTGCGGCAAGACGATTGGTGAGATCACCTTCCCTGATAATTCATCGCTTGCTGCAATCGTGCGAGATGGCAGCGTTATAGCGCCGCAACCTCACATGATGTTGATGAGTGGAGATGAGCTCCTCTTTGTCGCGACCGCACTTGCTGAAGAAGAGCTGAAGAGCTGTTTAATCGATAGCTAGTTTCTACTTCTCTGGTTGAGGCGCCTTTACTGACGGTACTCGGCGCAGAATCTGCCAAGTTCCCCATAGCACCGCGAGATAGAGCGGATATCCCAAGAAAAAGTTTGCGATACCGAGCGCATTAAGTTGATTAGCAGCATAGAGCGGGTATTGAATCGCTATCCGAAGTGCGAACATTCCAGCCCACAACCACCCAGCGCGGGTATACGCACGCTTGCGAGCAGCGTTCTTACGCCATTCAAGATTTTCACCAATGATTGGGCCAATAATCAGACCAAGTAATGGATATCGAGCGAGATTTGCTCCGCCGTACAGAGCCAAGAAGAAGATGTTTTTATAGATACTTGGTAGATAAAAGGCGGCAGCCTTACCACTCTGCCTGGCAAAGAGCGCACAAATCGCAATTCCAAATAGACCACTCAACGCATGCTGTAATGACTCTCGCTTGATGAGTCGATAGATCGTCAACACCAGCGAGAGTGCGACGGATCCGTAGAGCGCGTTCTGAAGATGATGACCAAAGTTGAAGATCACCAGAAAGAGTAGGGATGGAAGTCCACTATCGATGAGACCGCGAGTTCCCCCGAGGGCGGCTAATATCTTGGCGCGATCATCATGTGATTCATCAGTCGTCATGACTTCCCCGTACTTCCAAAGCCACCACTCCCGCGTTCAGAGCCAGGAAGGCTCTCTACTTCAATAAATTCGGCACGTTCTACCCGTTGAATAACAAGCTGTGCGATGCGATCACCCTTTGAGAAAGTGATTGCGTCACGAAGATCGTG
This sequence comes from Candidatus Nanopelagicaceae bacterium, assembly GCA_040402375.1. Classification (GTDB taxonomy): domain Bacteria; phylum Actinomycetota; class Actinomycetes; order Nanopelagicales; family Nanopelagicaceae; genus PALSA-747. Next base: position 42,943 of record JBBAMR010000006.1, read on the forward strand.
ATTAATAAGGATCATCTGTAATTCACCGCGATAGGCGGCATCGATTGTTCCGGGGGTATTCACCATAGAGATGCCATATTTAATCGCAAGCCCTGATCGTGGATGAACAAAGGCTGCATAACCATCAGGCAGCGCAATGGATAGGCCGGTTGGCACTAGTGCCCGCTCGCCAGGTTCAATTGTGATATCCATTCGGGTGCAGATATCAGCGCCAGCGTCACCACCTTTTGCATACTGCGGAAATGGAATTGATTCATCGAGGCGGTGAATAAGTACCTTCACGGTCATGGATTGATCTCAAAATCTGGGTCGACAAAGGCGAGTAACTCTGGATGGGCAGTGACGTGATCGAGATATGCCTTTGGTGCATTATCTAAGAAGTGTTTCATCGGAACGATAATAAAAAGGGCCGATGACTTCACCGCAACCGGTCCATCGAGTGAACCTAAGTGACCTTCTGCCGCCACATAAACTTTACGATTTACCTGGCCAGCGATCCAGGCGCGAATATGCAACTCTGATCCGATGGGAACCGGCAGAATAAAATCAGTCTCGAGACGGGCAGTTACTGCCGGCGAACGAATCAACCACATCAACTTTCCAAGAGCTTCATCGAAGGCGAGTGAGAGCAGACCGCCATGTGCTAAGCCAGGCGCGCCTTGATGATTCTCGGTAACAGTAAATACCGCGGTGAGATCTTGGCCTTCACCGACATGAGCAATGAGATGGAGACCGGTGGGATGCAGCTCTCCGCAACCAAAGCAATGGCCAAAGTGCGATGGGATCTGCGTTCCTGAAGGCGGAGCCTTGGGATGGCGTTTTGGAATAATGGCATCTTCTGGCGGGATCGTGCTTGGAACTCTGCTCACGCCCTAAGAGTAACTTGAGAACGAATCAGGGGTATGTTCGGCTCGTGGAAGAGATGAGATTTAGATCGCGTGATCGCTGGCCTTTCTGGCTCTGGCTCTTCCTGATCTTCCTGGCTGGCTCACTGTCGTTAGCAATCGATGCCGCTCTTGGATCGCAGTGGGCTTGGATCAGCCTCATTGCCCAACTCACATTGCTCATCTGGAGTGCGCTCTCTACTCCCCTGCAGATATCAGTCGATGAGAATTGGCTCTACATTGGCGACGCTTCAATCGAGCGACGATTTATCTCCTCTGTCACAGCTCTCACCTCCCCGCAGATGGCTCTGCTTCGCGGGCGAGATGCCAATCCTCAGTGCTGGATGGCGCTGCGCTTCTGGGTCTCACCAGGAGTAAAGATCGAGATTAACGATCCGGCCGACCCCACTCCCTATTGGTTAGTGAGTACAAAAAAGGCGACTGCATTAGCAGCCGCCCTCTCTTGATTTCTTGCCTTCTTTAAACGATTAAGCACAATCCTGACAGATTGCCTTTGCACCCTCACCCTTTGCGAGTTGAGTGATGTGATGAACTAAGAAGCATCGTGAGCATGTGAACTCATCCTCTTGTTTTGGGACAACGCGCACAGAGAGCTCCTCGCCAGAGAGATCTGCTCCTGGGAGTTCGAGGCTTTCAGCCGCTTCTTCTTCATCAATATCTACCTGCCCAGATTGGGCATCGGCCCGACGAGCCTTCAGCTCTTCGAGTGATTCTTCGTGAAGTTCTTCATCCGTTTTTCGCGGGGTGTCGTAATCCGTAGCCATGGCACCTCCTCCTACTTCTCGTACATCTTCGGCTTCCACCGACTTACTTGGGCGAAATGGCCAACTGGCTCACACGCTAATTACTTTGGGCGGTTCCGCTCGTGAGCTAAAACGCCGTACAGGGCGGATAGTGTCCTATCCCTGACCTATATCCAAATGAACGCTCGGCGTGTTGCATTTATTCCCCAAAAGTTCTCTCAGAAGGCGAGAGAGAGCAGCAGATATCTGAGCTGGGAGAACTTCTAGCGTGTAAGTCGGATGCTCTCTTTACCTCGAGCAGCTAATCGCTCAAAGTGAACCTCGCGCTTATCGTTGAAGGTCTCAACATCGCGTGCCGCCTGTTTCAAGAAGAGTGAGAGCTCTTCGCGAGCGGCCGCTCCATCACCCGTCAAAGTCGTGAGTTCGAAGACGCCCCAGGCCCGAAGTACCGGCATCACAACATCTTCAAGGTGAAGTTGGAGATCGTAGATTCCGGCGAGTGCGATCTGAACTGATTTGCGACCCCAACCAGGCATTCCTGCTCCAGGCATATCAAAGTTGAGAAGTACATCGGTGATGGCGCGCATTGCAAGATTTGGCTCCAACTTAATCGCCTCCGCCAAGAGATTGCGATAGAAGAGCATGTGGAGATTTTCATCGAGTGCGACGCGAGCTAGCATTCCTTCACAAATCTCATCATCGGAGATGCGACCAGTATTACGGTGTGAGATACGAGTTGCGAGCTCTTGGAAGGTTACATAGGCAACGGTGTGCAACATATCGTTAGGGAAGGGAGTTTGATATCCGACTTCCATGTGAGCCATGCGCAGATCTTCGAGCTCTGTTGGATCAACGCCACGAGTGGCCATCAGATAATCACGCAAAACAATACTGTGACGCGCTTCCTCAGCGGTCCATCGATTGATCCAGGTATTCCACGCACCATCGCGCGACATAGAGTTCGCGATCTCGGTGTGGTACGAAGGAAGATTATCTTCCGTCATTAAATTCAAAATCAATGAATCCTGAGCGACTGCAGTCAGGCGTGAATCTTTCGCCTCCCAGGCATCGCCGTTGAGTGGCCCGGCGAAGGTTCGTCCCTCAGACCATGGGACATACTCATGGGGATACCAATTCTTTGTCGTCTTAATGTGTCGCTCAAGCTCAACCGCAACGGCAGGTTCAAGATCGCGGATGAGGCGAGCTTGGACTACGGGATCTAGCTCTTGCACAAGTGACTCCTTAAAACGAACCTTGATGAGTGAGAAGGTACTGAAGATAAAGATACTCTGATTAAAAGGCTTGCGCGTGCGTTATTCCTGTAACCCGCGAGTACGAAGCTCTGATTGAGCAGATCGCCAGCGTGCAATCTCTGCATGGTTACCGGAGAGTAATACCGGCGGCACTTCATGTCCGCGCCATAAGGCAGGCTTTGTATAGCTCGGATATTCAACAAGATTCTCGTTCTGCTCCCCGCGAATGGAGTGCGACTCTTCCTCGAGTGAGGCTGGATTGCCAATAACACCAGGGATCAAACGAATAATGGCTTCTAAGATAACGAGGGCAGCAACCTCTCCCCCATTTAAAACATAGTCACCGATCGAGATCTCGCGAACCGTGAAATTTTCAACACCTTTGTAATGCTCAGTGATTCGATAATCAATTCCTTCATATCGACCGCAGGCAAAGATCAGATGCTCTTTCTGCGAGAGTTCGTAGGCCATCGCCTGATCGAATCGTTTACCAGCAGGAGTCAACATGATGAGTTCGTGATGGCCAGCGCTCTTCTGCGCCACGCTATCGATCGCGTTCGCCCAAGGCTCGGCCGACATCACCATTCCGGCACCGCCGCCATAGGGTGTGTCATCAACTGATTTATGTGCACCCTGGGCAAAGTCTCGGAGATCTGTAATAGCGATATCGATGAGCTCGTTCTCTTGCGCCTTACCAACGAGTGAGAGTGAGAGCGGTGCTAAATACTCTGGAAAGATCGAGATAACGTCGAACTGGATTTTGCTCATCGTTACTCGCCCTCCTCAATCTCATTGTTACCGGCAATTATCGCATCGGCGCTATTGAGCAACCCTGGTGGCGGAACGATAGTAATAAGAGACTTTTCTAGATCAATCTCCGGGACGATCTCATAGACAAAAGGAATAAGAATTTCACCGTTCTCAGTCTCTACTGCGAGAAGATCTTGTCCTGGGAGGTTCAGAACATCAGTGAGTGTTCCGACATGGACACCTTCATCAGTCTGGACCTTTAATCCGATGAGTTGCTGAACATGAAATTCATCCTCATGGAGATTTTCTTGCGACATATCGACCTCTGCCTTGAGCAAGGTGTCGCGAAACTTTTCTATCTCGTTACGGCTATTCGCCTCAGCAAATTTAAGAAGCAAGATGCCGTTATGATCACGAGCGGCAGTAATGGTGAGTGGCCCAACGCTTTCGGGCTCCGTTACAAGTTTCGCACCGATGTAGAACCGTTCATCCGGTACATCGGTGCGAACTTCAATAGTTGCTTCGCCCAGAACTCCGTGCGCGCGGCCTATGCGACCAACGACAAGGAGCACTATTAACGGGCCTCGTCTGCCTCGATGAGATCGACGCGAATTGAACGACCAGCGATTGCACTCATCACAGTACGAAGAGCGCGAGCAGTGCGACCATTACGGCCAATCACCTTACCGATATCTTCTGGATGAACGCGTACTTCAAGAGTTGTTCCGCGACGATGATCCTTCTCGGTAATAACAACTTCCTCAGGATTATCGACGATCCCTTTTACGAGATGCTCGAGAGCTTCGTCAATCATTATTCGGCAGGTGTCTCTTCGACGACAGCGACTTCTTCGACAACTGGAGCTTCAGCTGGTGTCTCTTCGACAACTGGAGCTTCAACTAAGGTTTCTTCTGCAGTTTCTACGACAGCTGGGACATCTACAGGTGCTGACTTTGCAGCCAACTTATCTGCAGCCTTCTTCTTTGCAGTAGTAGCACCATCAGCTGGTTCAGCCATAGCTTCCTTGACTGCAGCTTCGTAGGCAATGCGCTTGTGTGGCTTTGGTTCTGCAATGCGGAGTGTTCCCTCTTGTCCAGGAAGACCCTTGTGCTTCTGCCAATCGCCGGTGATCTTCAAGATCGCCTCTACGGCTTCAGTTGGTTGTGCACCAACTCCGAGCCAGTACTGCGCACGAGCTGTATCTACCTGGATGAATGAAGGCTCCTGGCCAGGTGTGTAACGGCCAATCTCCTCGATCGCACGTGAGTTACGAGCTGAGCGAGCATCTGCAACAACAATTCGGTAATGCGGGGTGCGAATCTTTCCGAGACGCATCAACTTAATTTTTACAGCCACGTAGGTGGTACTCCTTGAAGTGTTCGAACCGAAGAGGTAACTCTCAGTGGGAGCGAGAGCGTTTCACCGATCCATAATGGATTGTTGGTGCGAAAGGGGTAGAGGGCCCTTCTGCAGGTGTCCAATCTTGCCACCTATGCCCCCAGCACCCAAATTGGCTCTAACTACCCTCGGCCGCTCGCTTGGCGGGATTTCCTGATTTCGACTTCTTCTTCGGGGCAGTTCGGCCCGGCGAAGGGGCGGGAAGGCCCATTCCAGGAGGCATGCCCATGCCACCCATGCCACCCATGCCACCCATTCCAGCCGATAGCCCCATCCCTGCGGGCATGCCTTTACCGCTGCGCATCTGCTTCATCATCTTCTGAGCGGCGCTAAATCGATCAACGAGATTATTTACCTCTGAAACCTGACGACCACTCCCCTTGGCGATACGCGCACGACGCGAGCCATTGAGAACCCTGGGGTCGTTGCGCTCGATAGGTGTCATTGATTGCACGATCGCTTGGGTTCGCACTAACTCGTTATCGTCGAAATTCTCGATCTGCTTCTTGATTGCACCGGCGCCGGGCAACATCGCCAACATCTTTGACATCGAACCCATATTTTTCATCGCTTCTAGTTGGGCGAGAAAGTCGGTGAGCGTGAAATCTTCACCCTTAATAAACTTCTCTTCTAAGCGAGAGGTTGTAGTTGCATCCATCGATCGTTTCGCTTGCTCAGCGAGCGTTTGGATATCTCCGAGTCCCAAGATCCGTGAGGCCATACGATCTGGATAAAAGAGGTCAAAATCTTCAACCTTCTCACCAGTTGATGCGAAGAGGATCGGCTTGCCGGTCTTCTCGAGAATGGAGAGTGCAGCACCGCCTCGAGCATCGCCATCAAGCTTGGTCAATACGACGCCATCGAATCCAACGCCCGCTTCGAAGGCTTGAGCAGTTCGCACCGCATCTTGACCGACCATCGCATCGACGACAAAGAGTATCTCATCTGGCGAAACAGCATCACGAATTCGAATCGCTTCATTCATCAACTCTTGGTCAACGCCAAGGCGGCCAGCGGTATCAACAATGACGATGTTGTAAAGCTTCTCTTGCGCAAAGAGGAGACCAGCCTTTGCTACAGATACGGGATCACCAACGCCATTACCTGGCTCCGGAGCGAAGACCGGAACTTTGATCGCAGCTCCGACAACCTGAAGTTGAGTGACTGCATTTGGACGTTGGAGATCAGATGCGACAAGTAGCGGAGTGTTGCCGGCATTCTTTAAGTGGAGCGCGAGTTTTCCGGCGAGCGAGGTTTTGCCTGCTCCTTGTAGCCCCGTCAGCATGATGACTGTCGGAGGTTTCTTCGCCAAGGTAATGCGACGCGAGTTCCCGCCAAGAATTGCAGTGAGCTCTTCATTGACGATTGCAAAGATAGCTTGTGAAGGGTTAATCCCCTTATTTACTTCCTCGAGTTTTTCGAGCGAGCGATCAATAATGCGCGCAATAAATTTATCAACGACATCGAGTGCAACATCTGATTCAATCAGGGCTGCGCGGATTTCGGCGCCAACGCTCTCAATATCTCCGCTCTTTAACCGCCCCTTAGAGCGCAGCGATGAGAATGCGCTGGCAAATTTTGATGTGAGGTTATCGAACACGGGCAGAGCCTACAACGAAGGAGAAGCGGCCTCTAGCGCTGTGCTACGTGGTTCTCGATCTGGGTTATAAGCTCAGTTGTACCTTCGCTGGTAAGCGCTCTGCCCTCGCCATCGGTGATATAGAAAGTATCAAAGGCTTCCGCTCCCAGCGTTGCCACAATTGCCGCTCTGATATCGACGCCACAGGTCGAGATGAAGGAGGCGAGATCAAACAGCAGTCCAGGGCGATCATGCATTCGAACCTCAAGGACGGTCGCGTTGGTGGCAAGATCATTGATCGCAGTGACAACTGGTGGTGGTACTAAAATTCCTGGGTAGCGTCGATAGCCTTTCATTCGATCTTCAAGCTTTGCCTCGACATTCAATTCTCCAGCAAAGGCTTTTTGGAGCGTCTCAACAATCTTTGTTTCATCGGGATCTTGCGCAAAAACATCGAGCGCCACAATCCATGTCATCACTGCAAACCCATCAATGCTACGGGTTCGAGCGGAGCGAAGGTCCATACGTAACACCGAGAGAACTCCTGCCACGATCGATAAGAGTCCTCGTTGATCGGGTGAGACGATCTCAATCTCATGGACATCGTCACGGCGTATTACTTCAACACTGAGCTCACCAATCTTTACCTTCTCGAGTGCAGTGAGCGAGAGCTCTGGCGTTGGAGCTGGTGGGGCACCTTGCATCGCACTTAAAGAACGACTCACAAGATCAGCCACTAAGCCTGCCTTCCACGAAGACCATGCGCTCTTACCCGTCGCTTCGCCATCAGCGATACTCAATGCATGTAGAAGTTCGAGGCTATCTGCATCGGGAATAGCTGCGACAACGGAGTTGATTGTCTGTGGGTCATCTAGATCGCGTCTTGTTGCAACCGAGGGTAAAAGTAGATGCTCTTGCACGAGCAGGGCTAGCGTCCGGCAATCTTCCTCAGGAAAACCAAGGCGCTTTGCAATGGGTTCAATAAGTTCTGCTCCAAAGAGCGAATGGTCTTTACCCTCATACCCTTTACCAATGTCGTGAAAGAGCGCTCCAATCAGCAATAAATCGGGGCGCCGCACCTCTCGAGTCAAGGCAGCGGCCTTCACTGCTGTCTCCAGCATGTGGCGATCAACGGTGTGACGATGCAAGACATTGCGTTGCGGGAGGAAGCGAACATGTTCCCACTCTGGGATCCATCGACCGATCAACCCTTCTTGATCGAGGGCTTCAAAGACTTGAACCATCGCCAGGCCTGAACCGATCAACGAAACCAGATCCTCACGAGATTGACGTGGCCACGGTGTTGGCAGAGCAGAAAAATTTTCAGCAATCATGGTGCAGGCTTCGAGCGATAACGGGATGCCTCGCTGAGCAGAGAGCGCTGCAGCGCGCAGTCCAATACCGGGATCGATACTGATATCTACACCCTCTTGTATGCGAACTTCATTTCCAACTTCAATGAGACCCTTGCCGATAGCTCGCTCCTTTGGCCTGCGCCAGAAGCTCTTCTTTGCTCGATGCTCTATGTGATGCCACGTTAAATCCATGACGTAATCAACTGCTCGGGCAGCCTTTGCGACTTCGAGCATCAGCTGGTCAGCATCGGCAAATGTTAAATCTTCTGCCACCGCATCCTGGTCAGTGAGTAAAAGGTGATCGCGGTTTCGACCTGTCACGTTGTGTAATGAATCTCGAACCCTGATCAGCAAGGCTTCAGCGGCGCTTACTCGATCGAGTGCGACCGGGACGACCTGACTTCTGGCAATTGCGCGAAGGGTTGTGATGTCACGAAGCCCACCACGAGCCTCTTTTAAATCTGGTTCTAAAAGATAGGCCAACTCCCCCGATACTTCCGCTCGTCCCGCAACCGCAGCTTTTACCGATGGGAGCTGCTTCTCAAAATTCTTCACCCACGAGAGATCGGCATCAGTGATCACAGCGGTTGCTAGCGATTCATTTCCTTCAAGATAACGAGCATCGAGCAATCCCATTGCGACTCTGATATCGGCTAACGCACTCTCCAGCGTCTCTGACCTAGTTCGGACTGAGTGATCAACCGAACGTGAGGAGTTCCATAATGGATAAAGGATTGCATTCACAAAGGTGCCGAGTTGTTCATCGGGAACTTTGCCATCATGCAAGATCAGTAGATCAATATCCGAGCCCGGTGAAAGTTCGCCGCGTCCGTAACCCCCCACGGCACAGAGAGCAACTCGCGACGATTCGATGCCAGATGCGGAGAGAGCGCCGAGAAAGAGAGAATTGATCTCTCTATCGATCTCATTAGATCGTTCTCGGCGCCCTCGTGTTCCCATAGCGAAGAGCCTACTTGGCTCGACTTATTTCTTAGATAGCGTCGCTGCCGCGTTCGCCAGTGCGAACTCGTACAACATCATCGACTGGCACGGACCAGACCTTGCCATCGCCAATGGCGCCGGTGGATGCAGCTTTAACGATTGCGGCGATTACTGTCTCAACATCGGCAGAATCGACGAGAACTTCAATTCGCACCTTAGGCACGAGATCAACTGTGTACTCCGCACCGCGATAGACCTCAGTGTGCCCACGTTGGCGACCGAAACCACTCGCCTCGGAGACTGTGATTCCTGTGACTCCAATCGCTTGGAGCGCTGTCTTCACATCATCTAACTTAAATGGCTTGATGATCGCTGTAATAAGTTTCATGGTGATCGTTCCTTACTTCATCTTTGTGAGGTTGGAGAGGAAACGTGAACCGTCAGAGTAAGACGCATTCTCGTAGGCAGTTTCGGCATGCTCTGAAAGATCGAGGCCAGATAGCTCCGCATCCTCACTCACTCGTAGGCCGATCGTCTTATGAAGAATTGTCGCCAAGATATAGGTGGCGATAAATGAGTATGCAACTACGGCAAGGACCGCAACTGCTTGGTGACCCAAGAGCGTCCATCCCCCGTTATAGAAGAAGCCATTCACTCCAGCTGAGTTCGTCATCTTGGTTGCAAAGAGTCCGATAAGAAGCGCTCCGAGCACGCCTCCCACTAGGTGAACGCCAACAACATCGAGGGCATCATCAAATCCGAACTTGTGCTTTAAGCCAACTGCAAGCGAACAGACAACGCCAGCTGCAAGGCCGATTGCGATTGAACCCATTGGGCTAACAAAGCCACAAGCCGGGGTGATGGCAACGAGACCTGCGACAGAACCTGATGCCGCTCCGAGTGTCGTGGCATGTCCATCGCGAAGCTTCTCAACAACCATCCACGCCAAGAGCGCTGCGCCTGCGGCGGTATTTGTATTGATGAATGCGTAGGCAGAGAGGGTATTTGCTGAGAGCGCAGATCCGGCGTTAAATCCGAACCAACCAAACCAGAGAAGCCCAGCTCCGAGAAGAACAAAGGGAACATTGTGTGGACGCATCCGCTCTTTCGGCCAGCCTCTGCGCTTTCCAACGACGAGAATGACAGCGAGAGCTGCAGCACCCGCGTTAGCGTGCACAACAGTTCCACCTGCGAAATCAAGTGCGCCGAGTTTAAAGAGCCAGCCACTTGGTGAGAAGACCCAGTGAGCAACTGGTGCATAGACAACGATGAGCCAGATGCCGCAGAAGAGCGACCAGGCGCCAAACTTTAAGCGATCTGCCGTTCCGCCGGTAATGAGTGCTGGCGTGATGATCCCAAACATAAGTTGGAATGCACAGAAGACCAATGGTGGAATTGTGAGTGACTCAAAACCAGTGGCTTGTTGCCAAATATGGTTGAGACCAAATTGGTGAAGATCACCAATCCACTTTCCTTTTCCACTGAATGCGAGGCTATAGACGCCAGTTATCCAAAGGACTGAGACGATTCCCATCGTCACATAATTTTGAGCAAGCATTGTAAGTACATTCTTTCCACGGACCATTCCGCCGTAAAAGAATGCGAGACCAGGTGTCATGAGGAGCACCAAGGCAGATGCAACGAGGATCCAAGCGGTATCTCCGGTGTTAAAGTTCATGAACTCTCCAAGATGTAAGAAGGAGTTCCTCCGCACTGAGGGTTCGCCCTGAGGGGGCTAGGCACGAATAGTCTTAACTTCGCGCAGCGCAAATCTATCAACTTTATGGTGAAAAAAGTTCAGATCCGGCCAACTATTCTGAGATAAGGCTCTTGAGGTAACGCTCTGGCTCAAAGAGTTGAAGATCTCCTGCGGCCTCACCGACCCCAATAAATTTCACGGGTATTCCGGTCATTGCTTCGATCGCCAGCGCGACTCCACCTTTAGCCGAACCATCCATCTTGGTCAGGATCAGGCCCGTGACAGCAACGCTCTCGGCAAAGAGCTTTGCCTGGGCGATACCATTCTGACCTGTGGTCGCATCCACTACGAGCAGCACTTCATCTACTGGACTTACCTTCTCAACGACCCGTCGAATCTTTCCGAGCTCATCCATCAACCCAGATTTGGTATGTAATCGACCGGCAGTATCCACGATGAAGATATCGGCACGATCATCGATCGCACGCTTAATTCCATCAAAGGCCACGGATGCGGGATCACCCTCTGCCTTGCCAACAATGACCGGAACTCCGATTCGCTCCCCCCAGGTTTGAATCTGATCGATGGCAGCAGCGCGGAAGGTATCGGCTGCGGCAACGATAACGCTTGCACCTTGGCTCTTGAAATATTGCATCAACTTAGCGACCGATGTCGTCTTACCTGTTCCATTGACGCCGACAATCATCACGGAAGTTGTACGTCCGGTCTCTCGAAGAATCGTCCGCGGAGCTGGACTCAACTTTTCACGAAGAGCGCTCATCAAGGCGCCTTCGATATCGTCGCTATCTGCACTTCGCCCCCGTGCAGCATCCTTCGAGATCTCAATAATTTCGCGGGTTAGATGTGCGCCGAGATCGGCTTCGATGAGCAGGCTTTCAAATTCTTCCCAATCAGCGGCAGCAATTGAACCACCACGAAACTTCGCAATGATCTTGCTGAAAAGTGCCACAGGAACTACCGCTTACGCGACTGGTTCATTCTCACGCAGACGCTGTGAGATAACTTCAGAGACGCCATCACCTCGCATCGTGACGCCGTACAAGGCATCCGCGATCTCCATGGTGCGCTTTTGGTGAGTAATAATGATGAGCTGAGACTTCTCGCGAAGTTCTTCAAAGACACCAAGTAGTCGGCCAAGGTTCGTGTCATCGAGCGCTGCTTCAACTTCATCCATGACATAGAACGGACTTGGGCGCGCCTTGAAGATCGCAACCAGCATCGCGACTGCAACGAGTGAACGCTCGCCTCCTGAGAGAAGTGAGAGGCGCTTGACGCGCTTTCCTGGTGGGCGTGCTTCAACATCAACGCCAGAGTTCATCAAATCATCTGGATTGGTGAGAATTAAGCGACCTTCGCCACCTGGGAAGAGGCGTGCAAAGATGCCCTTAAATTCGCGCTCGGTATCGAGATAGGCCTGATGGAAGATCTCTTGAACCTTGTCGTCCACCTCTTTCACAATGTCGAGCAGATCCTTCTTCGTCTTCTTCAGATCTTCGAGTTGTTCTGCGAGATACTTAAGGCGCTCTTCAAGCGCGTTGTACTCTTCAAGAGCTAAGGGATTGATCTTGCCCAACATCACAAGTGCACGCTCTGCCTGTACAAGTCGCTTCTCTTGTTGATCGCGGCGATACGGAATCAGCTCACCGGCGATCCAGTTACCTTCTTCATCTTCAACAAAAGTTGGGACATCATTCTCGGGCCCATACTCAGCCATCAAGGTAGTGACATCGATGCCAAGCTCTTCAATTGCTCTGGCTTCAAGGCCTTCGATACGAAGTCGCTGCTCTGCGCGAGCAATCTCATCACGATGCACACTCGATGTGAGGGTCTCGAGCTCAGATGTTAGTTCGCGATTACGGCCACGAACGGTGAGGATTTCACCTTCCCGCTCGGTGCGAGATGTCTCTAGTCGTTGACGCTCGGCGAGCGCCTTCGAAATCGAAACTTCGATCTGGATCAACGTCTCGTAAGCAGTATCTGCAATAGCTTGAGCAGTTGTTGCGGCGATAGCACGCTGTTCACGCTTTACAATCGCCTTCGATGCGCTCTCGCGCTCATGGTTCGCTGAATCCTCAAGACTTTTTGCTCGTGCTGCGATCGCAGTGATGCGCTCTTCCAGGGTACGTACTTCTAAGCGCGCTTCAACTTCTGTCGATCGCATCGCTGAAAGCTCTGAACGTAGATCTTCGAGCTGAGTGAGGTCAGGTTCAACTGGCTCCTGCGCCGATTGATGCTGTGAGAGGGCAGATGCAAGATCGCGCTCATCATTTGCGCGTTGTTCGGTCGCTTCTGCTTCAGATTGAGAGAGGCGATCAACTTCAGCGAAGGCGCTCTTTACATTCTGACCTGCAACTGCCATCTGCTCGGCAAGTCCTGACATCTTCGCATCTGAATCGTTAAGACGTGAAAGGGCTTGATCGTGTGTGGTTCGAGCAACTGCCACTTCATCTGTGCGTCGGATTAATTCGAAAGAGAGGGTCTCGCAGCGTGCAATTACCTGATCTAAGTTCTCTTGGGTGCGAGCAAGGAGCGCAGTAATTTCAATGGCCGACTGTGAGCCAGCTGATCCACCACGTACTCGGCTTCGACTGATTAAATCGCCATCGCGGGTTACGGCGATCAAAGATTTATGGGCAGAGATGAGAGCCTCGCCATCAGCGAGTGTTTCAACGGCAACATAGCGGCCAAGCAACGCCTTGATCATCGGGTCGATACCTTGAGAGGCAATGAGCGAGGTGAGCGCTGTTAAGCCACTCTGTTGCGCCGCGCTTGCAGCCGCGCCATCACTACTCTCATCGTCAACAATCAGGAGTTCGGAACGTCCACCAGATTTCGCCTTGAGCATCCCAAGTGCGCTTACGGCGGAGGTGAGATCTTCTACAACAATAGAGTCAGCCAACGGTCCAAGTGCAGCGGCAACTGCAGCTTCCCAGCCACTATCGATTGAGATGAGTGAAGAGAGACGGCCCTTTACTCGCGCCGAGCTCTCGCCCGAGAGAATCGATTCGCCACCATCACGATGTGTGAGCGACTCGGTAAGAGCCGCAAGGCGAGAAGCAAGCCCTGCACGATCTCGTTGCGCAGCCTGTTCTTCCTCTTGGGCCTGCGAGAACTTCTCTTGAAGATCGTTTAAGAGTGATTTTGCTGATTCGTATTGCGCATCGAGATCGGTCTCGGATGCATCGAGTCCAGCGATCTCTGCCTCGAGTGAAGCAAAATCTCCGCGGAAGCGCTTGAGGCGATCTGATGCTTCATCACGTGCTGCAGTAAGGCGAGTGATCTCCGCATTTGTGGCATCGATACGTGAGCGCAATCCATTGATGTGGCCCTCTTGACGAGCTGTTCCCTCACGTTGATCTGCGATCGCACGAAGTGCGGCGCTCACACGATTCTCTTCTTGCAAGAGCTGCGCTTCCTGCTCGCGCAACTTTGCCGTGACGGCAGTCAAAGCACTTTGTGCTTCTGCATGAACAGTGCGAAGTGAGCTCTCTTCACCACGAAGAGTAAGCGCTTCTTGCTCCATCGTATCTGGGTCACGTCCACCAGCACGTGCCACATCGGCATCCTCAGAGAGGAAGCGCGCACGCTCAGATGAGAGCGATTGAATTCCGCGGAATTTCTCACGTTGCGCGGTGAGGCGATAAAAATTCTCTTGTGCCTGAACGAGAAGTGGATTCTCCTCTGAACTCTTCTGGTCGAGCGCCTCTTCACGAGCGCGCGCCGCTCGAAGTGCTTCTTCAACCTCGTCGCGCCGTGAGCGCAATACGGTCTCATCGGCAACTTCTGCATCTAAGGTCGATCGCATCTGAATCAAGTCATCAGCTAACAGGCGCAACCGTGAATCACGAACATCAGATTGAATCGTTGATGCTTTACGAGCAACCTCTGCCTGCTTACCGAGTGGCTTTAGGTTGCGGCGAAGTTCGACAGTCAGATCCTGGATTCGAGAGAGATTGCCTTGCATCGAATCTAATTTACGAAGCGCCTTCTCTTTGCGCTTACGGTGCTTCAGTACACCAGCAGCTTCTTCAATGAAAGCCCGGCGTTCTTCTGGGTTTGCAAGGAGGATTGCATCGAGTTGGCCCTGACCAACGATGACATGCATCTCGCGCCCGATACCGCTATCACTGAGTAGCTCTTGGATATCAAGGAGCCGAGTTGTATCGCCGTTGAGTAGGTATTCAGAAGTTCCGTTACGGAAGAGAACTCGACTAATCGTCACTTCAGTGAAATCAATAGGAAGAGTCTGATCAGTGTTATCGATCGTGACTGAGACTTCAGCGCGGCCAAGCGGTGCACGACCTGATGTACCTGCGAAGATGACATCTTCCATCTTGCCGCCACGTAGCGATTTCGCGCCCTGCTCACCCATTACCCATGAGAGGGCATCAAGGACATTTGATTTTCCAGAACCATTGGGACCCACAACGCAGGTGATACCAGGTTCAAAATTAAGGGTGGTCGAAGAGGCGAAGGATTTGAATCCTTTGAGGGTAATGCTCTTCAAATACACGGGGGAAACCTATCGGCAAAGTGGGGTCGGAACTAAAAACGGCGCACCTCAAGGAAAGGTTTAGGGTTTAACCTCACGCGCTTGCAGAATCTCATACGCTAACTTCGCAGCAACTTGTTCTGCTTCTCGTTTGCTCTTTCCATGGCCTTGCGGAAAACGCTCGCCGCCAAGAAGTGTGATCGCAGTAAAACTTTTATCGTGGTCTGGTCCGGATTCTTCAATCTCATACTCAGGTGTTGTTATGCCACGGTTAGCAGCAAGTTCTTGAAGCGCAGTCTTGCCATCAAGGGTTGCACCCTCCGCTGTTGCAGCAGCCAGTGCAGATTCGCACCATCGAAGTACGCATTGTGCTGTGGGTGTGTAACCATGATCGAGATAGATCGCGCCAACGAGTGCTTCAAGGCAATCTGCTAAGAGGGAGTTCTTCTCTCGGCCGCCGGTCGACTCTTCGCCCTTGCCGATCAGTAAGTATTGGCCAAGCTCCAATTCACGGGCAATCGTTGCGAGAGCGCGAGTGTTGACGACGCTAGAACGAAGTGGTGAGAGCTTACTTTCATCGAAATCAGGAAAGCGGTCGAAGAGGACCTCAGTAATAAGTAGTCCGAGGACAGAATCGCCGAGAAATTCGAGGCGTTCGTTGGTGGGGACCCCGCCATGCTCATACGAGTATGACCGGTGGGTGAGTGCTAGTTGAAGCAGCTCGTCCTTAACCGATATTCCGAGTGCTTCGGTTAGGCGCGAGTACAGATCAGACCTCTAAGACCTGACGACGGTTATAGGTGCCGCAGGTTGGGCAAGCTGTGTGCTGAAGCTTTGGTGACTGGCACTGACCGCAGGTTGCAACCGCTGCAGGTGTTGTCTTCCATGAGCTACGACGGGTGCGCGTACGTGAACGCGACATCTTTCGCTTAGGTACTGGCATGGCCGACTCCTTCTACATTTTGAGCACTACATTTCGAGCACTACATTGTTGAGCACTACATTGGTGACAATCTAGCTAGCTGAAGAGCTATCTAAAAATTACTGGCTCGGGGTTACCGAAGCAAGAGCAGAAGTATCCCTGAAAATCGAGGTAGATACAAACCGAGGAGTTAGGCGCTCGCCTCGGGGCTCTCCGGAGGCTGGAGTCCAGCTAATTTCTCAAGTCCGGCCCAGCGGATATCGACCTGATCGTGGCCATGATCTTCAGGAAGCTCATCCCATTTCACGCCGCAACCCGGGCAGAGGCCGAGGCAATCCTCATCACAGAGTGGGTTAACTGGCAGGTTGAGAATGATGGCGTCGCGAATCGGAGCCTCCAGATCGATGTAATCCCCCTGCATGGTGAGTACAGGGTCTTCATCATCCACAATCACTTCAACTTCGCGCCGTTTTGATGAGCGAGAGCGTGGGTCGCTCTCGTAAATATATAGCTCGTGGAAATCTTCCTCGACTTCTTGTTCAACTCGATCGAGGCACCGGATGCACTCACCAACTGCGAGAGCTCGCACTGTTGCGCTTGCTAGGACTCCCTCTTCCACCGCTTGAAGGCGAAGGTCAACCTCGATCGGTTCATCCTGCGGAACTGCAAAGAGTGGAATGCCTAGTGGCTCGTGGGCGTCAAAGGTGAGTTCGTATTCACGCATCTCGCCAGCACGACGTGGCAGATCGGCGCAGTTAAAGAGAAATGGAGCTTCATGTACAGAATTCATATGCATTACGCCAGATCTGAAAGATCGTGTTTATCTCCGACGCCTTGAAGCTTGTCACGACCACGTGAGACAACATCGAGCGTCTTATTGAGAATCACTTCAAGGGTCGCAAGACGAGAGTCAATATACGCTTCAATCTCATCGCGTTCTTTGCGCGCTTCTTCCGCAACTTCATCAAGGATTCGTCTCGCCTCTTTACGAGCAGCAGCAACAATCTCTGTCTCCTCGATCATGCCAGCTACCTCTTCGCGTGCATGGCTGATGAGTTGATCGGCGCTTACTCGAGCTTCTTCAAGAATTGTTTCGCGAGTGTCAATGATCTCTTGCGCCTGCGAGAGATCGGTGGGAAAGGCCTCACGCGCTTGATCTAAGACCTCAAGAAGTTCGCCACGATGGACAACGCAGCTTGCCGAGAGTGGAACGCCACGAGCATCTTCAACTGTCGTAATGGCGCTCTGAATCCGCTCGACGACTGTCATGACTTGCTGTGAATCCATCTGGCACCTCCGAGGTGAGATTCTTTAAAAGCGATTGCGTTCTTGAGTTTATCGTGAAGTCAGCCTAGAAGTGACTCGTTCAATGATTTGAGCAGGTAGGTAAGCAGAGACATCTCCCCCAAAAGTCGCTATCTCTTTGACGAGCGAGGACGAGAGGAATGAGTGAGCTGGCGCAGTCGACATAAAGAGCGTCTCGACGCCTTTGAGTTGCAGGTTGATCTGCGACATCTGGAGTTCGTAATCAAAGTCTGTGACGGCGCGCAGACCTTTCACAATTGCCTTCACATCATGAGTCTCGCAATAGTCAACAAGAAGGCCGCTCCACGAATCAACGCGGACATTTGGATATTCGCTGGTGACTTCAGCGATCATCTCAAGACGCTCTTCAACGGTGAAGAGAGTCTTCTTGGTGGTATTCACCAGGACTGCGATGACTACTTCATCAAAGAGTGCGCTGGCTCGTTTAATAATGTCGAGATGGCCAAAGGTGATTGGATCAAAGGATCCTGGGCAGACGACGCGTTTCACTCTGAAACGGTAGCAGAGTAGCCACCGTAGAAGATACTTCCCTGTCCATAGGAACGGATCTTCTCGAGCGCCATCGCCTGTGGCCAAGTAAATGGAGCTCCTTTACTCACACGCTCAATTGCGATCAGACCTCGTGGTTGGAGGAGATTTTTCACCACGATCGTGTCGAGGAGATCTTCTACTGCGCTATTGGGAAGATCGTATGGTGGATCCATAAAGATGATGTCATACCGAATGGGAAACTCGGACTCAAGAAATCGAGCCGCTTTTGATTGAAATACTTTGTGTTTACGCGATGGCTCTGGCAGAAGATTGAAGTTCTTGATTGCGATTTCAGCAGTATCTGTATCAGCCTCCACAGAATGCACGAGAGCGGCGCCGCGTGAGAGCGCTTCGACTCCGACTGCCCCACTGCCAGCGAAGAGATCAAGAAAGTTGAGATCATGAATCGAGGCGAACTCTGATTCGAGTGATGAGAAGAGGCCTTCGCGCGCTCGATCCGATGTGGGGCGCACGCCTTCACCGGTGGGAGATAAAAGTGTCTTGCCCTTACCGCTACCTGCAATGATTCGCACAAACGTCCTCTCTGCTTTTCATCAACGCTTCAACCCTTATCAACAAAAGAGGCGCTCTCTTCTTGCATGAGCGCTTCTACTTCAGCGGCTAATTGTGGCGCATTTTTTAACGCTGGGTCGCTCTCAATGAGGGCGATGGCAGTCGATCGTGCACTTTCGATGAGATCTTCATCTCGCAGCACTCGCAGCAACCGCAGATGCGATCTGGTGCCAGATTGTGCGCTTCCCAAGACATCACCCTCAGAGCGTTGTTCAAGATCGATGCGGGCAAGTTCAAAACCATCCAGGGTAGATGCAACCGCTTCGAGTCTAGCCATCGCTGAATTTTCAGGATCAACATTTGTGACAAGCAGACACAAACCTGCAACCGATCCTCGACCGACTCGACCACGCAACTGATGCAGTTGAGATACGCCAAACCGATCAGCATCCATAATCACCATCGTTGATGCATTTGGCACATCCACGCCGACCTCAATCACAGTTGTCGCGACCAGCACATCAATCTCGCCAGCGCTAAAGGCGTTCATCGTCGCCTCTTTCTCTTGTGCACTTTGGCAACCGTGAAGTACGGCAACTTTTAGACCCTTAAGTGGACCGAGTGCAAGCCGGGGCGCCAACTCTTCTACCGCAGTCATAGGAATCTTTGGTTCCTCTGGGATCTCACCTAAGGCGCGAGCGATCTCGAGATCGCTCTCGCTTAAACCGGCGAAACCATCAAGCCCTTCTTCTGCAAGCGTCTCTGAGATACGTGGTGCAACGACATATGCCTGATGGCCTTTTGCGACTTCTTCTAGAATTCGACTCCACGCACGGTCAAGGTAGTGCGGTTTCTCTAGCGTTGGAATAACAAAGGTTTGAATCGGAATTCGGCCAGAAGGCAGCGCACGAAGCGTTGATATATCGAGGTCGCCAAAGATCGTCATTGCCACCGTGCGAGGAATCGGTGTCGCGGTCATGACTAAAAGATGTGGTGGATGGATCGCTTTATTGCGAAGGGCATCGCGCTGTTCGACACCGAAACGGTGTTGCTCATCAACGACAACTAAACCAAGATCTTCAAAATCAACGCCTTCACTAAGGAGTGCGTGGGTACCAATCACAATTCCAGCTTCACCTGAAGAAATTTTCCCCAGTGCTTCTCGTTTTGCTGCTGCGCTCATCGATCCAGTGAGTAGTGCGAGTTGAGTTCCACTCTCGTGTCCACCCAGTACCCCACCCTGCGCGAGCCCACCTAATAATTTACTCATTGTCAGAAAATGTTGTTGAGCAAGTACTTCAGTGGGCGCAAGGATCGCGGCCTGACCGCCGCTCTCCACCACAATGAGTGCTGCTCGAAGGGCAACAACGGTCTTACCTGATCCCACTTCGCCTTGGAGCAAGCGATGCATCGGATAGCCCTGTGAAAGATCGTGATCAATCTCAGTCATGACTTCGACCTGGCCATCGGTATATTTCCATGGCAACCCTCGCTCAAACTCATCGAGTAAGCCACCGTGTTGCACTATTCGAGAGGTCGTAGCGAGCGCACGAAGATCGATTCGCCGCTTCGCCAAGACGATCTGTAGCAAGAGCGCTTCATCAAAGGTCAGTCGCTCCTTAGCTACATCAGCTTCTTCGCGACTGGTGGGTAGATGAATCTGGCGATAGGCCTGATCAAGAGTTGGGTAGTGATGTTGCGCCCGAACCGCATCGGGTAGAAAATCTGGAATCTCATCGAGTGAATCGAGCGCGAGCTCTATGCATTTGCCGATCTTCCATGATGGCAGTTTGGAGACGGCGGGATAGACCGCGATAAATTTCCCAGCGAACTCCGCGATCGCCTGATCAACATCATCTCCATCTGGGATGAGTTCATAATCGGGGTGCGAGAGTTGCCGTTTATTATTGAAGAGACCGACCTTGCCAGCGAAGAGTCCGGTCCGGCCTACTCTGAGCTCCTTTTCGCGCCATGGTTGGTTGAAGAAGGTCAGCGAGATGGTCGATGTACCGTCGGTCAGCACAACTTCAAGGATCGTGCGCCCGGATGCGCGGCGAAGCGCAGAGCGTGAGATCTCAGCGAGGACGGTGACCTCTTCGCCCTCTTGTAGCGCGCTCATATCGGTGAGCTCGCCTCGTTCAACATAACGACGTGGGTAATGGCGAAGCAACTCCCCAATGGTGGTGAGGCCAAAACCCTTTTCGAGCGCCTTGGCTGTGCGATCGCCCACGACCGCTTTGAGGGCGGTCTCAAGTGTGGTCGGGGCAGACATGGGGATATTCTCTCTTAATTCCCCCTTACATCGGCGAAGAAGTGCTCGGAGGAGTTGAAGGGCTCGATTCGCCTAAAGGGGCGGCGGGGCGGTAGCCTTTCGCCTTCCGAAGAGGGTTTCAAGACTCTCGACTTTACTTTTGAAGGAGTTCACCGTGGCATCAAACTGCGATATCTGCGGCAAAGGCCCTAGCTTTGGCAACAAGGTCTCACACTCCATGCGTAAGACACGTCGTCGCTGGAATCCAAATATTCAGCGCATCCGTACCCTCGTTGCAGGTCAGACTAAGCGTCAGAATGTCTGCTCATCCTGCATGAAGGCCGGCAAGGTTTCTCGCTAGCTCTCCCCGATCACTCACGTGTGATCACTCAGCTCTACATGAAGATTTATGCCCACCGCGGCGCTTCACATGATTTTCCTGAGATGTCCCGTGCCGCCTATATCGGTGCGGTTGGTCAAGGCGCAGATGGTTTTGAATGCGACCTTCGCTTAACCCAAGATAATGTCCTCATCTGTTGGCACGATGATGACCTTATGCGGATCGCCTCATCTGCGCTTATCGTTGCACGATCAACTCTTGCCGAACTCCGTAGCGTTACTGAGATCCTCACCTTCGAAGAGCTGCTCGAGATCGCCCTTACTCACAAGAAGAGCCTTGCCCTTGAGACTAAGCACCCAGTTCCTACACGCGGTGATGTCGAGCTGCGGCTCATCGAGATCCTTGCGGCTCATCGAGATCAGATCATGGCAGCAGAGATTGATATCGCCATCATGTCATTTTCTTGGCGGGCGATCCGGCGAATTCGTCAGAGTGGTTATCTCGGCATCTATCTCATCGCTCACCGTTGGCAGCGCTGGATTGCTATTGGCGGCGGTATTGGACCAGGCATATTTTTATTGCGCAGCGATCAATCGCTCGGGAAGAAACTCAAACGCACACGCACGCTCTTCATATGGACAGTCAATACCGCGCAAGATCTTCGGATTGCTTACGATGCGAAGGCCGACGTTGTGATGAGTGATCGGCCAGCAGAAATGAAGGCGGCGCTAACGGAGTTAACTAGTCGAAGTGGTTGAAGCCTTGATGCGTGGCGATGAAGTCATCAACGAGAACTCGCGAACCCTCTAAAACGCTTCCTATTTTTACAAAGCCTGCTGGTAACTTCGAGCCACCAGCAACTGTCGCTACGAAAATATGATCTTCACCGCCGTGCAGAACCCACTCCCAAATATCGCCGCCGTTCTCAACCGCAATCTGTTGGAGTCGATCAAAGCCCGGTGCCGAAGCGAGCAACTCTCGCTGAACGCTTATCTGAACCTGTGAAGCGGTTGCAATATGTGAGAGTTCAGAGATCAACCCATCGGATACATCACACATCGAGTGCGCGATCGCTGAAATCGCCTGCGCCTTCTCATACTCGACGGTGGGGTTTCGATGTTCAGAACTCTTCTCATCGAGCGTTCCACGGCTGAGTACATGCAGACCTCCAGCAGATTCTCCTGGAAGTTTTGATATGACAACATCATCACCAACCTGCGCGCCGCTTCGGAGTATTGGTTGCCCTACTGAGCCAAAGACGCTGATGGAGATAACAATCTGCTCTGCATGGGTGAGGTCTCCCCCGACGACGCTTGCTCCAACTGATGTCGCCTCATCGAAGATTCCGAGTGCAAGTTCTTCGATCTCTTCGACCGAAAAGCTCTTCGGTAAGGCAGCAGCGACGAGCAAATACTCGGGACGACCACCCATAGCGAAGATATCGGCGAGATTGGCTGAGGTGATCTTTGCGCCAATTTCATAGAGTGATGACCAGCGTCGGTCAAAGTGGGCTCCCTCAACCGCCATATCAGTGGCGAGCGCGATCGGAGTGAGATGCGCCTTCACCACCGCAGCATCATCGCCGATGCCAACGAGAATACTTTCTGAATCACCCTTGCTAAATATCCCACGAAGGGCGGCGATCAACTCTGACTCAGTTGCCATCGTTGCACCCCCCCCTTAAAAATTGCGCTTATAAAGAATGAATTAGCGAGTGACGTGGTTGCTTCTGGCTAGAGCGGTATCTATGAGAGCCGAGATCAAATCTGTGTAACTCTTACCGGCGCTAGACCAGAGCTTTGGAAAGACCGAGGTCGATGTAAATCCAGGCATCGTATTAATCTCGTTAATAATCAACTCGCCCATCTCGGTGTAGAAGAAGTCGACGCGAGCTAGCCCCTCACAGCCGAGCGCGCTGAAGGCGCGGATAGCAGCCGAACGAATCTCATCACTGGGTAGATCAGTAGGAAGTTCAATATGTGTTGAACCATCTAGGTACTTCGCTTCAAAGTCATAGAATTCAAAACGGGGATCGAACACGATTTCACCCAATGGTGATGCAAGGACCCCGCCTTCACTCTCTAAAACTGCACATTCAATTTCACGCCCCACAATTGCCTCTTCAATCATGACCTTTGTGTCAAAGGTAAGTGCCTCATCGATCGCTGCTGCGAGATGTTCGGCGCTCTTTACCTTTGTAGTTCCGCGACTTGAGCCACCACGAGCAGGCTTCACAAAGAGCGGGTATGCCAGATCACCAGTCGAGATCGATCCGTGCCAATCGCGTTGGTGAACCACAATTCCTGGCGCCACTTTCAAACCGTGCGCTTCAAAGATCGGCTTTGCAAATGATTTATCCATCGCCACTGCACTTGCCAAGACGCCAGAGCCAACGTATCGAATTCCAGCTACTTCAAGCAATCCTTGGATCGTGCCATCTTCTCCATATGGACCATGCAGAATCGGGAATACGACATCAGGCTGTATCTCATCGATCGCCTGCGAGATGGTGCGCGCAGACCCACTCTTAATCTCTGGAAGTACTCCATCGACGATCCCAAGTACCTGGTCTGCAGCTGGGATGACCCATTGACCGCTCTTAGTAATGCCAACGAGAACCGGTTCAAATCTCGTGCGATCAATCGCCTGCATCAGCGCACCCGCCGAAATACAGGAGATCTCGTGCTCACTACTGGCACCACCGCAGAGGATGATCACCTTCTTCATGAGAGCTCTGCTCGCAAACTTACAGTCATCAGATGCTCCATCGCTGCCTTTGGCTCCATGAGACCAGAGACGACATCTGAGATCACTTCAATGATCGGCACTTCAACGCCGACCCGGTGTGCGAGTTCGCGAATAGCTCGAGCTGATGCAACGCCCTCAACTGTCTTCGGCATGATGGCGCGAGCTTCCTGTATTGAGCCGGTGCGGCCGAGCGCTTCGCCAAAAGTTCTATTGCGAGAGAGGGGTGATCCACAGCTTGCGACCAGATCTCCCATTCCAGCAAGCCCCAGATTGGTGAGTGGATTGGCGCCGTAGCCAATACCAAACCTCGCTACTTCACCGAGCCCGCGGGTAATAATCATTGATTGGGTATTTTCACCATATCCCAGGCCAATTGCGATGCCGACCGCGAGTGCAATGACTGATTTCGTCGCTCCTGCTAATTCACACCCAACGAGATCCTTCGATGGATAGACGCGAAAATAGGGATTGGTGAGGAGCTCAATCATCTCATCGACCAGAAGGGAGTTGGTTGATGCCGCAACCGCTCCGGCGGGTTGACGCAAAATCAATTCACCTGCAAGGTTTGGACCAGTAATCAGCCCTAGGTTCTCCTTCGGGAATTGGAGCTCTTCTTCAATGATCTCAGTCATCCGCTTATATGAATCTGCTTCAATTCCTTTTAAGGTGCTGATGAGCTTCTTCGAATGAGTGAGGTGACCCCGCCACAGTGAAATGTTTTCACGGAGGGTCTGCGCAGGAACTGCGAGAAGAATAAGGTCTGAGTAATCGATCGCTTCTGCAATATCGGTTGTTGCGCGAATGCGGGAATCAAGAGTCACGTCATCGAGGTATTTACCATTCGTATGCGAAGTGTTGATCTCATCAACCACGCTTTGACTACGTCCCCACATCAGAACATCATTTCCCGCATCGACAATAATCTGAGAGAGAGTTGTACCCCAAGCTCCGGTACCAAGAACTGTGCACTTCACAGTCATCACACTCTCTTTCTATCGTTTCGCTTCGCAGCTCGCGCTGCTCGTTTGTAATTTCCTATTCGAGGTAGATCGGAAAGATGTGGATCGAAGATCTCGACCGGCGCCCGCTCTCCCCTTATCTTCTCTAACTGGCTGGTGATTGCAGCCATCACATAATCGGTTGCTTCTGCGAGGGCTATCGGGTCATCCTCTCGCCCAGCCCACTTCGTGAAATGTAATGGAGCTCCCGCCCACACGCTGACCTTGGTTCGTGGGAAGAGTTTAAGGCGTTTGCTATACGTTGGAAGAATCTCCTGCGCACCCCACTGCGCACAGGGGATGACCGGCACTTGGGTCATAATCGCGAGCCTGGCGATTCCCGTCTTCGCCTTCATCGGCCAGGTATTAGCATCCCGAGTCAACGTTCCCTCTGGATAGACACCCAGGCAATGGCCTGCCTTCAGAAATGCAACTGCGTGCCTCAGGGCAAAGGAGGCGCCAGCGGTCTCTCTCTCCACCGGAACCTGGCCTGAGCCCGAGATAATTTTTCCGATGAACGGAACTTTAAAGACTGAAGCCTTACCTAAAAATCGCGGTGCTCGACCATTGGCATACAGGAAGTGGGCGAAGATCAACGGGTCGATCATGGAGATGTGATTAGAGACGACAATCACCGGTCCACTCTTCGGCAAGTTTTCGATTCCTCGCCAATCGCGCTTTGTTATTAATCGCAAAAGTGGAAGTACAATTGATGCACCAAATTTAAAGTAGCCGTTTGTGCCAAGTGGGTTACCTGATGGCGAAAGATATGAGATCTCCGCTGTTGCGAACTCTCCATCAGGGCAGGCGCCAGAAGATGCAGATGTCATGAGGAGATCCTAACTGTGCAACGTTCACGAAAGATGTACATGGGGAGATGAAAAAGGGAGCCATGGCTGGCTCCCTTTTTAGTAAACGATAAAACTACTTGCGCTTTACAGCCTTCTTGACAACCTTCTTAGCAGGAGCCTTCTTCGCTACCTTCTTAGCAGGAGCCTTCTTCGCTACCTTCTTAGCAGGAGCCTTCTTCGCTGTCTTCTTAGCAGGAGCCTTCTTCGCTGGAGCCTTCTTTGCAGCTGGCTTAGCAGCTGGCTTAGCAGCTGGCTTAGCGACTACCTTGACCGGTGGCTTTGGTGCTGGCTCAAGCTTGCGTGCGCCAGAGATAACTTCCTTGAGCGCCTTTGCAGGGAGGAAGCGAACCTTCTTGCTCGCCTTGATCTGGATTGTCTCGCCTGTAAAAGGGTTACGACCCTTACGTGCAGCGCGATCTACCTTCTTGAACTTACCGAAATCATTGACCATGACATCTTCGCCCTTTGAGATATTGCGGACGATTGAGTCAAAGACGATATCGACAGCGCGAGCTGCCTCTTTCTTGTTATCACCAAAGTGCGGTGCCAAATATGCAATGAACTGGGCCTTGTTCATAAACTCCCCTTATTAAATGGTTTGTTAAGCAATTACTTAACGTTGTGAGAAATCTACGCAGAGTGGTGATTTATAGGGGTTATAACGCTCGGTGTGTCGCAGTAAAAAATATCAATCTTTACGCGTAAAAAATGCGAAAAAACCCTCAACGCAATGTTGAGGGTTTTAGAAGTTCTCTCTTCTTACGCGCGAATCGGCAGTGTTTGAGGCTTAAAAGTAGCTCGTTTCGCTTCAAATGCGCTCACCTGGTCGATCTTCTTCAACGTCAGGCCGATATCGTCGAGACCTTCCATCAAGCGCCAACGTGTGTAATCGTCGATCTCAAAGGGATGAATCGCACTCCCATAACGGATATTTTTCGATTCAAGGTCGACTGTTATCGCAAGCTTTGGGTCGCTCTCGATCTCCTGCCAGATCTCTTCAATCACTGCTTGTGGGATTAATACGGTGAGGAGTCCAGCCTTCTGAGAGTTTCCACGGAAGATATCGGCAAAGCGGCTCGAGAGGACTACCTTGAAGCCGTAGTTTTGGAGCGCCCATACTGCGTGCTCACGAGATGATCCGGTACCGAAGTCAGGACCGGCAACGAGAATCGTTGCGCCTTGATACTCACTCCTATTGAGAACGAACTCAGGATCGCTGCGCCAGGCAGAGAAGAGACCATCTTCAAATCCACTCTTCGTCACGCGCTTAAGATAGACGGCAGGAATAATCTGATCGGTATCGACATTACTGCGGCGAAGTGGGATCGCTGTTCCGGTATGTGAAATAAATTTTTCCATGGCCTCGCTCCTTACAAATCTGCCGGTGATGAGAGTGTTCCGCGGATCGCAGTGGCTGCTGCGACGAGTGGGCTGACAAGGTGAGTACGTCCACCCTTGCCTTGACGTCCTTCAAAGTTTCGATTCGAGGTTGATGCGGCACGCTCTTGAGGCTTGAGCTGATCTGGATTCATTCCAAGACACATCGAACATCCAGCATTACGCCATTCACCGCCAGCATCTAAGAAGATCTTGTCGAGGCCTTCAGACTCTGCCTGGAGTCGAACCCTCGCAGAACCAGGTACAACAAGAAGGCGCACTGAATCTGCAATCTTCTTCCCCTTCAAGATATCTGCTGCTGCGCGGAGATCTTCGATTCGACCATTCGTGCATGAGCCCAAAAAGACTGTATCTACTGAGACAGATTTCAGCGGTGTTCCGGCTGTGAGACCCATATAGGTGAGTGCGCGTTCTGCTGCGCCACGCTCTTCTACATCAGCAATATCAGCTGGGTTTGGAATATTTGAGTTGAGCGGGAGCCCTTGTCCCGGGTTTGTTCCCCAGGTAACAAATGGTTCTAGCTCGTCCGCATTAATGGTGATCTCTTTATCAAATACCGCATCGCTATCACTCTGTAGCGTCTTCCAGTAAGCGAGCGCGCTATCCCAATCAGCTCCAGTTGGTGCGTGAGGCTTATCCTTAACATAGGCAAAGGTGGTCTCATCGGGCGCGATTAAGCCAGCACGAGCGCCTGCTTCAATAGACATATTGCAGACGGTCATTCGACCTTCCATCGACAAGGCACGGATCGCTGAACCACGGTATTCAAGGACATAGCCTTGGCCGCCGCCGGTTCCGATCTTTGCGATGATCGCGAGGATGATGTCCTTGGAGGTTACGCCAGCTTTGAGAGTACCTTCAACATTGATCGCCATCGTCTTTGGCCGAATCAACGGCAAGGTCTGCGTCGCGAGCACATGCTCTACTTCAGAGGTGCCGATACCAAATGCCAGCGCACCAAATGCACCATGAGTTGAGGTATGTGAATCTCCGCAGACAATAGTCATACCCGGTTGAGTAATTCCAAGTTGTGGGCCTACAACGTGCACGATCCCTTGCTCGGCATCGCCAAGTGAGTGGATACGCAGGCCAAATTCTTTGCAATTCGCGCGCAGGGTATCTACTTGTAACTTCGATACTGGATCAGCGATCGGCAGATTAATATTCTGAGTTGGTACATTGTGATCTTCAGTTGCGATCGTGAGATCTGGTCGGCGCACTGGGCGACCAGCCAGACGTAGACCATCAAAGGCTTGCGGGCTCGTCACTTCATGAATGAGATGGAGATCGATGTACAGCAGATCTGGCTCATTCGCTGCACTACTTACAATATGATCTGCCCAGATCTTCTCTGCGAGTGTCTTTCCCATTTCTCTCCTCTTGCCAACCTAGCGTCACTAATAGTCTCTTTCTAATCTTGCATCTCGCATAACGAGATGAGAGTATTAGAGTGTGGACAAGAAGAATAGCGGAGTTGGCGTACTGGATAAAGCCGTGAAAATTATGGCGACCTTAGAATCCGGCCCCCACTCACTCACAGAGCTCGTTGCAGCGACCGGAATCGCCCGCCCCACGGCGCACCGGTTGGCGGTCGCCCTCGAATTTCATCGCCTTTTGACGCGAGATCTCATGGGCAGATTCACCCTCGGCCCACGTGCTGGCGAACTCAGCGCATCCGCCGGCGAAGATCGTCTCCTCGCCGTTGCCACACCAGCCTTGATCGCACTTCGCGACGCCACCTCAGAGAGTGCTCAGCTCTATCGCCGTCAGGGCGATCAACGAGTCTGCGTTGCTACTGCTGAACGAATGAGTGGCCTTCGCGACACAGTTCCTGTCGGCACAGCGCTCACCATGCAAGCCGGTTCTGCCGCGCAGATCTTGCTCGCTTGGGAAGAGCCAGAGAAGTTACGTCGTGGCCTTACTGGGGCGCTCTTCACCCCTGCCTCGCTCTCCGCTGTGAGACGTCGCGGGTGGGCTCAATCTGTCGGCGAACGTGAAGTAGGTGTTGCATCAGTCTCTGCGCCAGTGCGCGGGCCAAATAATAAAGTGATTGCTGCCGTCAGTATCAGTGGGCCAATAGAACGTCTTGGACGCCAGCCTGGTCGATTGCATGCCGCTCAAGTTGTAGCAACTGCGGCGAGACTGAGTGAATATATCGCTGCCGGTAAATAAAAATAACCGAGAGCGTTAACTCCCGGTTATTTGATTACACACTCTTTGTGCTTTGTGCACACTGTGTAGCCCCGAAGGGATTCGAACCCTCGTAGCTGACTTGAGAAGCCAGAGTCCTAGGCCGCTAGACGACGGGGCCCTAGTTGATATTCAGTTATTGCTATTCAGTTAT
>JBBAMR010000007.1:0-2655 GCA_040402375.1 Candidatus Nanopelagicaceae bacterium
AAGAAGTCACCGGCGAAGAAGTCACCGGCGAAGAAGAAGAGCACGCGCAAGTAAATGGCGTCCCAGCGCGCGAAAAAAGATCAGAATTCTCGCTATATCGCTCCGATTGATGGGCTGCGCGCAATCGCAGTCTTTGCCGTCATTCTCTATCACCTTGGGGTTCATTGGATCCCAGGCGGATTTCTCGGCGTAGATCTCTTCTTCGTCATTAGTGGTTATGTCATCACGCGACTTATTCTTGATTCGATCTATCGATCTGGTGCACTCGACCTTAAAGAGTTCTTCTCAGCTCGTGTTCGACGGCTCTATCCTGCGCTGATATTCATGATGGTTGGGACAAGTTTCATCATCGCCCTCTTTGCTCCTGAGGCGATTCATCGTTTCTTAGGTGACATTCCATATGTCTTGACCGGAACTAACAACTGGCATCTCGTTGCTCAACATCGAAATTACTTTGAAACGGTTGGTCGCCCACCCCTACTCCAGCACACCTGGTCACTTGGGGTTGAATTTCAATTCTATTTAATCTGGCCACTTATCTTGATCTTTGCCGTGAAGTACTTTGGCAAGAAGAACCTTGCCAAGGTTGCGCTCTTGATTGCCGCGATCTCGGGTGTAGCGCTCTTTATCTTCTCACTCACCGTCGATGCCTCATCGAGTGCCAATAAAATTAGCCATATCTACTTTGGCACCGATACCCACAGCATTGGCCTCTTCCTTGGGGCAGCACTTGCAGTGAGCTGGGTTCCGCAGAATCTCTCGAAGGTCATCTCGCAACGAGCTCAAGATTTTGTCGATGGCATCGGCGTGGTGGGGTTGATCGGACTGCTCTCTACCTTCCTCTTTATCGATGAGAGTAACCCCGCGCTCTATCGCATCGCCTTCCCACTCGCCGGACTTTGCGGGTGTGCGATCATCACCTCGCTTGTGCATCCCGCTTCACGATTTGCGCCATTGCTCAGCGCTCGTTGGCTTATCTGGATCGGCGAACGTTCGTATGGAATCTACCTTTGGCATTGGGTGATCTTCCAAGTCACAAGGCCAAGCGTTGATTTAGCTGGTGCGAGTTGGGCTATTAATTCCGCCCGAATATTAATCGTTCTTGGACTTGCCGATATCTCACTGCGGTGGGTGGAGATCCCTATTCGTCGAGGAGTATTTGGTAATTGGTTGCGTGGATTGAAGTACCGCACTCCAAAAGTTCGAATGCGCGCACGAGTGACTATAGCTGCCACGGTGATTGCACTTGTACTTGCAACAAGTGGTGCATCCTGGGCTGCCTATTACCGAGTCGATCATGGCGCCGGTATCGACCCAGTCAAAGTAACAACTGAACTTTCAACGCCTGCGCCAGTGAAACCTGGCGTTCCTGGACTTTGGGTAACTGGCGACTCAGTGATCTTGGGGGTTCACGCAAAACTCGCATCACATTTCCCGATCGCTCTCATCAACGCCCGTGTTGGTCGCCAACTTGAGGAGCTCATTACTGTCGTTAAGGAAGATGTGGTGCAGGTGCCACGCAGCGTCGTGATTCTTGATGTGGGAAATAACAATCACATTACAGAGGAATCACTTCGAACCCTCCTCGAACTTTTGAAGAACCAACCAAAGATTATTCTTGTAAACACTGCTGTACCTAGGCCGTGGGCCGCTGATAATGATGCAATTATCAGCAGAGTCCTTGCCTCATATCCGAAGGCTGAGCTCGTGGATTGGGCGAAGATCTCTGAGGGCCACCCGGAATTCTTTGCTCCAGATGGCGTCCATCTCGTTGATGCCGGCAGTAGCGTGTATGTCGCAGCGATCCTGGATCACTTGCCCACACAATAAAATTAACTCATAAAAAAACCCACCACGTGATGTGGTGGGTTTTTTAATAGGTAATTCAGAGTTTAGGCGTACTGTCCTGGAAGACCGAAGACCTTACCGCCAACGACCTTGCCATCCGAGTAGACAGCTGAGACTCGGAATGAGGACCAGCCATCAGCTGCACCCTTTGTAATATCAAGTGAGAGCTGTGAAGCTGGCACTGTTGAGATTAACTTCCATGATCCACCATTTGCTGCGATCTCAACGTTGAAGTTACTCAAACCGGTTGCACCTGCTGGAGCAGCCCAGAAGATTGTTGCACCAGTCGAGGTGTAGTGAGCAACGATTCCTGTTGGGGCAGCATGTGTGCCATCTGCGGCAGATGGTGTTGCCTCTGATGAGGTCATTGTGGTTGGTGAAGCAGAGTCAGTTGCCATCTCTGATGCACTTGCAGATGCAGATGATGAAGCAGCTGGAGTTGCAGTCGTGGTTGAGGTTGTTGAGCTGTGGTTACGTGAGATAAGTGCGACTGCGAGCAGTGCAATACCAGCAATCACTGTGACCACGACGCGAGATGAAGAGTTCTTTGGCGTAACCGAGCTCTTCGCAGCTGACGCTGGTGCGCTCTTTGACGAATCAACGCTCTTTGAAGCAGGTGTCGTGGAGATCGTTGTAACGCTCTTCACACCTGTACCTGGTACTGGTGGAATAACAATGCGATCTGAGGTGCGGGAGGTTGAACGCTTCGCAGCGCTCTTCTTCGCAACCTTCTTTACTGGGCGCTTAGCCGGAGCCTTCTTAGCAACCTTCTTAGCCGGAGCCTTCTTAGCAACCTTCTTAGCCGGA
>JBBAMR010000007.1:2755-18230 GCA_040402375.1 Candidatus Nanopelagicaceae bacterium
TAGCAACCTTCTTAGCCGGAGCCTTCTTAGCAACCTTCTTAGCCGGAGCCTTCTTCGCTACCTTCTTGGCAACGCGCTTGGCTGCAACTTTCTTGGCTGCAACTTTCTTGGCGGGAGCCTTCTTGGCAACCTTCTTTGCGCTCTTCTTCACTGCCACAGTTGAACTCCTTGCTTCTCTCAATCGGAGCGCTCGCGCGCAACCAGATTGCGGTAGTAATGCCGGTGGTAATTCCTAGTCAAAATGGTACTAGAGAAGGTAGAAGTAGAGAAGGTTAGAGAAGAGGGATCAATCGTGGCGTAATTGCCCGCATGGCGCGGCCGCGATGGCTACGTGAATCTTTCTCTGCAGCCGAAAGCTCTGCTGAAGTAAGGAGTGAGCCCGTCGGTAGAAAGATCGGGTCATATCCAAATCCCTGATCACCGCGAGCTTCTTCGATGAGCGAACCCGGCATTTCACCCATTTCGATGAGATCTTCTCCCCCATGAGGGTGATCTACAGGGAATGAGAGCGCGATGACGCACCTAAAAGCAGCGCTGCGGTCGAGAGCTGGGTTACTGATCGCGAGTTCGCGCATTTGCGATAAGACCTTCTGGGTATTGGCGAGATCGTTCCCATGTTCGCCGGCCCACCTTGCTGAGTAGACACCAGGGTCTCCCCCTAGTGCTGCAACGAAGAGCCCACTATCGTCGGCTAGCGCGGGCAACCCCGTAAACGCTGCAACCGCTCTCGACTTGAGAAGAGCATTCTCTTCTAGTGTCGTGCCACTCTCTTCAACATCTGGCATATCTGGAAAATCTCGCAATCCGAGCACGGTGATATCCCCCGCATGCTCAGCGAGGAGTCGTTCAAACTCACCGATCTTGCCTTGATTACGGGTTGCTAAAACAACGCGTTTTTTCACGGTCTCACTCATGGTCGACCTTTAACCAACGAGCGCTGCCGCTTGCAAAGCGGTGAGCTCTTTACAACCAGCAACGCCAAGATCTAAGAGTTGATTAAGTAGATCGCGATTAAATGGCACTCCTTCAGCCGTGCCCTGTACTTCAACAAAGTTACCGTCGGCGGTGCAGACGATATTCATATCGGTATCAGCATCCACATCTTCGACATAACAAAGATCGAGCATTGGCACGCCTTTAATGATTCCGACGCTTACTGCCGAAACTGACTGTCGGAGAACAACTCGATCAGCAAGAATATGTCCGGCACCCTTGGCCCACGTGATCGCATCCGCAAGTGCTACGTATGCACCGGTGATAGCCGCGGTGCGAGTTCCGCCATCCGCCTGCAATACATCACAGTCAATCACAATCGTATTTTCACCAAGGGCCTTGGTATCGACGACGGCACGAAGTGATCGACCCACGAGGCGTGAAATTTCTTGAGTGCGTCCGCCAAGTTTTCCTTTGACGCTCTCACGATCAGAACGTGTATGTGTAGCGCGTGGCAACATTGAATATTCAGAGGTTACCCAGCCAGCACCTTTACCAGTGAGCCAACGTGGGACACCTGGTGTGAAGGATGCGACGCAGAGAACGCGGGTATTGCCGTACTCGACTAAGACTGAGCCCTCTGCATTGTTGAGCCAATTTCGTTGAAATGAGATAGGGCGGAGTTGATCTGGTGTTCTTCCATCGCTGCGCTTGGACATCTTTATCTCTATTCTTCTCGGTCGTGGAAACTTACTCGTTAGAAATTACAGATGACTTTCTACCGCTGTGACTTCTGGCCCCAAGAATCGTCGAGCGAGAGCGCTGAAGGCTGCAGTATCTCCCGTGGAAATGAATCGGTAATTGGGTTTATCACCGGTATTCATCATGGAATTTTCGGCAAGGGTGCGGTAAAGATCTTTTGCAGTCTCTTCGGCGCTCGAAACGAGTGTGACGTAATCACCCATGACGTATGAGATCACGCCGGTGAGAAGTGGGTAGTGGGTGCAACCCAGGACCAAGGTGTCGATACCCTTATCAAGAAGTGGGCGTAGATACTCTTCTGCAACGGCGGTTATCGCTCGACCAGAAGTTTCGCCCCTCTCAACAAACTCAACAAACTTTGGACAAGCGATCGCGGTAATTTCCAACTGAGGTGCTGCATTAAATGCATCGAGATAGGCGCCGGATTCGATTGTCGCTTCAGTTCCAATCACGCCAATTTTTCCTGACCGAGTCGCAGAGACGGCACGGCGAGCAGCAGGTTGAATTACTTCAATAACAGGAATCTCATAACGTTCGCGAGCATCTCGAAGCATTGCAGCGCTCGCAGTATTGCAGGCAATCACTAGGGCCTTTGCGCCAGCTGCAACGAGTTGATCGAGTGATTCGAGTGCGAAACGTCGAACTTCAGCGAGTGGTCTCGGGCCATAAGGTCCCCGGGCGCTATCACCTAAGTAGAGAATTGATTCGTGTGGGAGTTGATCGATGATTGCTCGTGCGACTGTTAATCCACCAACGCCAGAATCGAAGATTCCGATTGGGGCGCTGTTCATGGACTCAGTTTAGAGCACGATTAGAGCAAATGAAGCAGGTTCTCCTGAAGCCACCCAAGCCAGTAGTAGACAGCGTAAATTGATTTCTGCGGATCCTCATCAGGCAAAGATTCGAAGAGCTCAAAACTTCCTTCATCAATCTCTAATCTCACACTGAGCGCAAGGCGAAGATCATTGAGCGCCATCAACCAGGTATCCGCTTCAAGATCTGAAACAGTTCCGGCCTCCTCCTGATCGACCAAGATCGCTAAGTGCGCCCGGACCTCATGCAGTACGCGTTGCTTTGAAGCACGGATCGCCCCTTCAGTAAAACGTCTGAAGTCACTAGCCGCTTCTGGATCGGCATATGCGTTCGGAAGTAATCTCAGCAAGACGGGGTCATCTGGTGTTACCACTTCATGCTGCATCGACATCAACTGCGCAAAGGGATCGCTCTCATCGTAATGATGGAAGAAATCTCCCTCGCCGAAGAGTTCAAGTAATTGCTCAACGAGGTTGATAAGAATGTGAGCCTCATCGAGTGTCAGATCGAGTGAGAAGGCGCCGTCATTGCGTTCAAAGTGAGACATGCAGACTCACCTAGATCTTGTCATCGCGTTGAAGGGTCGCCCAGAGACCATGTTCGTGAAGCTGTTGAACATATCGCTCCATCTCTTCCCGGCCACCACTTGCTACGACTGCGCGACCTTCATGATGAACAAGAAGCATTAATTCATTTGCCTTCTCTTTTGAATATCCGAAGAGTTTCTGAAAGACAAAGATGACGTACGACATAAGATTAACTGGATCATCCCAAACGATGCAGGTCCACGGCCGATCCAAGAGCTCATGCAGCGCAGAATCGATATCGGTGAGTGTGCTGCTTTCAGTATTCATCGGATAAGTACTGTAACAAAATCGCTCTGGGATTGGTCGAATCTGGAATCGCCGGCGACTGTTGCCCGCATGGCGATCGACCCGCTCTTAGAGAGCGCGAATGGAATTGCGAAGCGACCCTCGCTGTCGGTCACGGCACTCGGTGGCGTGACCCACGATCCAGGCGATGCGCTCTCAAGAGTCACAACAACGCCCGCCTCCTTCGGAAATATCTCGCCACTCGAGAGGTATGTAACTCCATGGCGCATCGAAGTTGGTGGACTCCAGGTGATGAGCCTTGAAACGTTCACTGCAACCTCTGATGATTGCCCTGATAATCGATCCC
Source organism: Candidatus Nanopelagicaceae bacterium (assembly GCA_040402375.1). GTDB lineage: Bacteria > Actinomycetota > Actinomycetes > Nanopelagicales > Nanopelagicaceae > PALSA-747. Next base: position 6,443 of record JBBAMR010000007.1, read on the forward strand.
ATGAGCCATCGCTCTTTACACGAAGGAGTGAATTCTCCCCCACGATAATTGGTAACGATAGTGAGCCATCGCTTTGGGAGAGACCGCTATAAATCTTGGTCCAGACTCCCGAGGAGCCCTTGAGTTCAATCTGGACTGGGATTCCAACGAAAGCGGTTGTGTCCTTCTTTTTAAACGAGCCAGTGAGAGTTACGATTGCACCAATTGGAGTTCGCAGATTACTTGCTTGCAGATTTGCAACAACCTGATCTGGTGCAATTGATGTCGCAACTTGTCGGATTGCGGCGATCGCAGTGGGATCTTCCATTCCGAAGGTCCACTCTGCTATCCCACCAAGACGATATTTTGCAACGAGCGCAGCTCGGAGCGCGAAACCCTTTGCATCTTGAAACCAGGCCGTACGAGTTGCGGTGCAGGTTGTGAGGCTGCCGTCAGGAGTAGTTCCGTTATACAGCTTTTGATAGGTGAAGGTACTCTCACCATACTTATCAACATAGGTCGGGGTCGCGTTATAGGTAGCTGCAAGAGTTGCTGCATCGTGCATCACAAAGGTAGCAGCAGATGCTTTGGTGCTTACAGTTTTAAAGTAATTGATAGGTAACGAAGGACAAGTGCCTTCCACCTTGGTGACCCAATCTCGTCCATAGCCAGGAATTCCAACAAAGACCTTCGATGCCGGCATCACTGAAATCGCATACTGCACAGCGCTTTCAGTCCACGTTATTGGTCCGATCGGGCCGGGGCTCGACGTTGAGTAGTCGTAGGCCATGATTCGCAATCGATCGATTGCGCTGCCGATCTCTTTCCATGCGTAGAAGTAATAGCCTCGTTTGCCGGATGCTGGATCAAAGAGCGGTGGAGTTGTTACTGATAATAATTTCCCTTGCGCATGCAGCGATGCCGATAGATCCTGAATAAATGCAACCCATCGAGGCGCAGTCGTTGTCCACGTTGTATTGGAATCAACATACGCGAAGTCCTCCCAATCGAGATCGATGCCATCGTATTTGTTCACCATCACGAGGTTTGTGATTGCTGTGACGATCGACTTTTCACTGACAGGGTTTGCAAGCAACTTTGAGAGTACGAGCTGAATTGATTTTCCGGTCTTGGGGTCAGTCGAGGTGCCATCTGTAATGGTTGGGAGAATTAAATAGCCAGCAGCTTGTAGTGAGGCGATTGTGTTTGCAATGGGAATACTTGGATTTGCTGGCGTGTAATTATCTTGGATCGTCTGCTGATCTTTGAGGGTGTACCAAAATGGCGTCACCTCGCTGACGAGATCGGGGTTGGCAAGTGCTGCGGGTATCGATGTTTTCGTGCCGTAATAAGGAATCCAACCAGAGAGAATTTTGCGCGGTGGGTTATCAGCGCGAGCAATAGGTGATGTGACTGCAGATAGTGGCAATATCCCTAGTGGCAATAGCCCTGCAAGAAGGAGGGTCACGGTGCCCCTGATAGAGATGGAGCCCCACGTAGACACCGGTTACTACTCCTTTTTCAAGGTAGCGTAAATCTCTTTACACGTCGGGCAGATGGGGAACTTTTCGGGATCGCGGCCCGGGACCCACTTCTTCCCGCAGAGGGCGCGTACCGCTTTACCGGTCACAGCCGATTCAACGACCTTCTCTTTTCGGACATAGTGAGAGAAGCGTTCGTGGTCACCATCTTCAGTGGTCGTGGGGAGGGTGGATTCATCAAGCTTTTCAGCGGTTGACCCAATTGCTCCTAGCCCAGGCACTGTGCCGATGCTCATGCTGGTGCTCAAGCTGGTGCTCAAGCTGGTGCTCATAAGCGTGATTCTATCGCGTAAGATTCTCTAATGAAGGATCTCCTGCGCACGGCCGACTTAAGTCGCGCCGATGTCGAATTACTTCTCGATACCGCAGCTGATTTTGCAAAGAATCCCTTCCGCTCTAAAGATCTCCTCGCCAATCGCACGGTGGGTATCTATATGACAAAGCCATCAACGCGCACCCGGCTCGCCTCTGAGACGGCAGTCACACATCTTGGTGGAACTCCAATCTTCCTTCGCGGTGATGATCTGCAAATCGGTCGAGGTGAAACGATCGCTGATACCGCTCGGGTTATTAGCCAGTTTTGTTCAGCGCTCTTAATTCGTACCTTTGACCAGAGCGATGTCGATGAACTTGGGGCACACGCGAGCATTCCGGTGATCAACGGACTTACCGATATGGATCACCCAACGCAGTTGCTCGCCGATTGGACAACCATCCGCGAAGTATTTGGTAAGGATGTTGCCGGCCGTAAATTCACCTATGTCGGCGATGGAAATAATATGGCGCATGCCTGGCTCACGATGGGTGCAATTCTCGGAGTCCACGTAGTTGCCTCGACGCCAGAGGGTAAGTGGGCGCCAGATCAGGAAGCGATTGCGACTGCTCGCAAGATCGCCGAAAAGAGTGGCGCGAGGATTGAAGTTGACCATGACCCGGAGAGTGCGGCGAAGGGATCATCTGTTATTTATACAGATGTCTGGATGTCGATGGGCGACCCCGAGAGTGAGCGATCTGAGAAGTTAAAGGCGCTAGCTCCCTATCAGGTGAACAAAGAGCTCATGGGATTGGCCGAAAAAGATGCAATCTTCATGCATTGCCTACCCGCCCACCGAGGCGAAGAGGTGAGCGCAGATGTCATTGATGGAGATCGCTCCCAGATCTGGCGTGAAGCCTTCCATCGCCGGACTTCGATCCAATCGATCCTCTACCACCTCGTTCGGGGAGACCTCGAAGGGTCGGCCCTATTAGGTGACACGAGTCACTTCTGAGTCTAAGGTTGCGGCATGCGAGTAGCCGTCCCGAAAGAGAGTCGTCCTGGTGAGAAGCGCGTAGCGCTCGTTCCAGACATTATTAATAAGTTAACTCGAGCTGGTCTCGAGGTTGTCATCGAATCCGGAGCAGGTAGCTCTGCCGAATTCTCTGATCAGCAATTCACTGATGCTGGTGCGACCGTCAAGAGTGGCGATGTCCTTGCTGATGCAGATGTAGTTGCCTCAGTCCAACCACTTACGCCCGATCAAATGCGCTCGTTAAAGAAGGGCGCAATCACTATCTCATTCCTCTCCCCTACAACTGCCGTCGATTCAATCGAAGCGGCAGCAACTGCAGGGGTTACTGCGCTCTCTCTTGAGTTGGTTCCACGTATCTCTCGCGCACAATCGATGGATGCACTGACATCACAGGCGCTCTGCGCTGGATATCGCGCCGCACTTGTTGGCGCCGAACTCTCTCCTCGATTCTTCCCATTGCTCATGACCGCCGCCGGAACGGTGACACCCGCCAAGGTGCTCGTACTTGGTGCTGGCGTTGCCGGTTTACAAGCGATCGCAACTGCAAAGCGACTCGGCGCTGTTGTGAGCGCTTACGATGTGCGCCCAGCATCTGCTGATGAAGTGAAGTCGATGGGTGCAAAGTTCGTAACGCTCGAACTCGAAGCGCTCGAAGGCGCCGGCGGATATGCCCGCGAGATGACTGAAGAACGTGCTGCAAAGCAACGTGAGCTTTTGACTCCTTATATTGCTGCAGCCGATGTACTCATTACTACTGCTGCTGTTCCTGGTCGGGCCGCACCACGCTTGGTCACCGCTGAGATGGCTGCTTCGATGTCACCAGGTGCAGTCATTATCGATCTCGCTGCCGAAACTGGCGGCAATGTCGAAGGCAGTAAGCCAGGTGAAATCGTTATTACACCTCAAGGTGTTCGCATCTGGGGTGGTAAAGATGTACCAAGTCAGCTTGCCACCCACGCTTCGATGCTCTTTAGCCGAAATGTCGTCAACCTCATGCTCCTCATGACAAAGAGCGTTGATGGAAAACCAACCGGTGAAGTAATTCCTGACTTCTCAGATGAGATTATCGATGCTGCAACTGTGACAAATAATGGCGCCAAGCGCACACCTGAAGGAGTGAAGAAATGAGTAATGGTTTAGCGCTTCTCTCGATCTTCGTTCTCTCAGTCTTCGTAGGCTTTGAGGTCGTCGCAAAGGTTTCAACAACGCTCCACACACCGCTGATGTCCGGTGCAAATGCAATCCACGGAATCATCTTGGTGGGTGCTATCTCAGTGGCAAGCAATGCGACCAGCAATCTCCAGCTCATACTCGCGATCATCGCAGTGCTCTTAGCAACAATCAATATGGTGGGCGGCTTCGTCGTCACCGATCGAATGCTCGAAATGTTTAAGGGCAAGAAGAAGGAGGCGAAGTAAATGAATCGCAACCTCTATGACCTCATCGGACTTTTCGCTGCCGTCCTCTTCATCATGGCCTTGAAGGGTCTCTCTTCACCGAAGACCGCTCGCCGCGGAAATCTTCTCGGCGCCGCTGGCGCCACGCTCGGAACTGTTCTCGTCTTCTGGGCTCCTGGAAGTGCGCATAAGAACCTCGCCTTAATCCTCGCTGCAATCGCGGCTGGAGTGATCGTCGGAGTTCCTGCCGCTCGCAAAATTCAGATGACTCAAATGCCACAGCTCGTCGCACTCTTTAATGGAGTCGGTGGCGGCGCTGCAGCGCTCGTCTCTACCGTTGAATACCTCAAGCTTGGCAAGAGCGCCACTACCGCTGAAATCTTGGCAACTGTCTTCACCGTTGTCGTCGGTTGTATCTCCTTCTCAGGTTCGATCATCACCTTTATGAAACTCCAAGAGTTGATGACAACTCGTCCGGTTGTATTCCCAGGCGGACGCTTCGTTATCGCCGGAACCCTTCTTGGTGTTATCGGTACCGCTATCTGGGTTATCAATTCAGGTGGAACATCACCGCTCTTGATCATGGGTGGACTGGCGCTGTTCTTCGGCGTTCTCTTTGTTCTTCCTGTTGGCGGAGCAGATGTCCCGATCGTCATCTCACTACTCAATGCCTTCACTGGTTTAACCGTGGCAGCGAGTGGATATGTCTTGCAGGCAACTCTGCTCATCGTGGCAGGAACCCTTGTTGGTGCTTCCGGAACGATCTTGACCAGACTTATGGCGACCGCGATGGGACGCTCCCTCTTCGGAACTCTCTTCGGTGCGTTTACTGCAAAGCCACAAGAGAGCGTTGGCGCAAGCGAAGCTCGTCCTGTGAAATCAGGTTCTGCTGACGATGTTGCGATCCTGCTTAACTATGCACAACGTGTTGTCATCGTCCCAGGCTTTGGATTAGCGGTCGCTCAAGCTCAGCACACGGTGCGCGAACTTGCCGATCTCTTAACGAGTAAAGGCATCGACGTTGCTTATGGAATTCACCCAGTAGCCGGTCGTATGCCTGGCCACATGAACGTACTTCTTGCAGAGGCGAATGTTCCGTATGAGCAATTGGTAGAGATGGATGAGGTAAACCCAACCTTCCCACAGACCGATGTTGTGCTCGTTGTAGGTGCAAACGATGTCGTTAACCCAGCAGCGAAGACAACTCCTGGTTGCCCAATCTATGGAATGCCAATTCTTGATGTTGCTCAAGCTGGAAATGTGATCTTCTTGAAGCGTTCTATGCGCCCTGGTTTTGCAGGAATCGAGAATGAACTTCTTTACGATCCAAAGACAACCTTGCTCTTTGGTGATGCCAAGGATTCGCTAACGAAGGTGGTTTCAGCGCTTAAGGCGTTGTAACCACTTCGCAAGGCTTCTTACTTCTCCTGAATCCCATCAGGGGTGTTATGTACATTTTTAATATCTCCACCGAGCTTTGCGCCATCGCCACTGCGATTAAGGGGCTTTGTCTCATGATGGTCAGCAGGGACAGTACCAAGCAGACCCTTCTGGAAATCTTCAAATGCTTGGAGAACTTCAGCCTTGGTATTCATGACAAATGGACCCATCCAGGCAACGGTCTCGCGGATTGGTTCGCCGCCAAGAATGAGAACATCCATCTCAGGACTGCGTGATTCTTGAACGTTATTTGCGTTGATGACCAAGGTATCGCCATCGACCATAACTGCGAGTTGGCCCATCTGCACTGGTTGACGGTTTTCACCGACCGTGCCCTTGCCATTGAGTGTGTAGACGAGTGCGTTGTAATCAGGGCGCCATGGGAGTCGCAACTCTGCACCGGCAGCGATCGTTGCATGAACGATGGTGATGGGAGTTTGAGTTGATCCCGGACCCTTGTGGCCATCGACTTCACCAGCAATAACGCGAATAAGCGAGGTTCCGTCAGCGCTTGTCAGAAGTGCAACATCGCTAGCGCGCAGATCTTGGTAGGCCGGTGGCGACCACTTCTTTGCAGCAGGAAGATTTACCCAGAGTTGGAAGCCATGGAAGAGGCCGCCTGACATGACGAGATGCTCAGGTGGAGTTTCAATATGAAGAATTCCAGCTCCTGCAGTCATCCATTGAGTGTCACCGTTGGTGATTGTTCCGCCACCGCCGTGGTTATCGCGGTGATCGAAGATGCCATCAATGATGTAGGTAACTGTCTCGAAGCCGCGGTGTGGATGCCACGGAGTTCCCTTTGGTTCGCCCGGTGCGTATTCAACTTCACCCATCTGATCGAGGTGGATGAAGGGATCAAGGTCAGCGAGATCGACTCCAGCAAAGGCGCGACGCACAGGGAAACCTTCGCCCTCAAAACCTTGAGGTGCCGTCGTCACTGACTTGATGCGGCGCGGACGAGCAGCGGGGTTGGCGATAACGCGAGGTAGAACGGTTACATCGCTGACTGATACTGCTGGCATCTCAACTCATTTCCTTAGAGATTCAAGTTCGCCTTGCGTCAGGTTGGCTCTGCTCGCCTCAGGTTGGCTCGGCCGTGCAAAGTAGTTGAATCTTGAACTAATACGATAATCATAGAACGCATTTGAGCTCTTTGCTATTCAAGGGCGTGAGTCTGGGTTTCGAGTCTGGTCGGGTGGCGAGTTTGCGCCCAAAGTTCTGAGATCGGTCTGACGAGAGCAAATCCCCCGAATCTTCACCCCACATTTGAAGAAAGTTATCTACCGTCGATCGAATTCGAGGAATACCCTGATGGCCTGATGATCGGCCACCGCCGAAGATGGGAAGGAGCTCGAGTGCAAGATTTAGCCCTCACCGCCGTCCTTGTCCTCGCCATTGCGATTCTCGGTGGCCCCTCAACCTATCTCCTTGCACGCCCAAGACCTCGCGGACTTTTGCTCTTCTGGTTGCAGAGGGTATCTGTCGTACTTCTCGGAGTCGCATCGGTCTTGATGGGTTTCACATTAATGATCGCACACCTTTCGTTTCTGATACGCGCACTTGGTGCGTTGGGTGCAATCAGCGCGGTAGCCGGGATTTATCGATTGTTTCGCGGCAGAATTATGAGAAGTCGCCGATACTAAAAGTTCCCTGTTGATAATTCCTCAACTATCGATTGCAGTGTCAGTGGTGAATTAGAAGATCCTCCCATGTCACCAGTGTTAGAACAGATGCGTAGCGAAGAACGTCTACTCCACCTTCTTCGCGCTCCTGCTGGCATACAAGCACTCTGCGAGTTAGTCGAGATTGATCCCTTTTCGCTCAATGATGCAGGACGGATCGATTACCTCAGCGCACTTGAACGACAGGCTGGCTGGCTCCAATCACTCATGCAGAGCGCAATCGTTGCCGTAGCTGGATCATGCGCATCGAAGGCTGAAGATATCTTCGCTGGAGTTGATGATGCGCAGCGCGAAGATGTTGCACTCGCACTCCGGGTCTCAGGTGGTTTAGCACAACAGAAAATCGATGTTGCGCGCATAATTACGACCCATCTTCCTGCAACCGCTTCCGCTCTCGCAACTGGCGAGATCTCACTCGCTCATGCCAATATCATCGCCAAGGAGAGTGCAGAGATTATTCAGGCAGGCCTCCCAGTCGATCAGATCCTCGAGGTCGAACAGATCGCACTTGCTCATGCTGAATTTCATACACCGGCGCAGGTTGCTTCGAAGATGAAGGCGACGATCGCAAAGCTCGCACCGGTCGAATATGAAGAAGCTGTCGCCCAAGCTACCCAGCGGCGCTATGTTGAGTGCTATCCACAGCCAGATGGTATGGCGCAGATAGTTGCCCTCTTACCTGCGGCAGATGCTCAGGTGGTGATGTTGGCGATAGATAAATTAGCTCGCCTCAATAAGGAGCATGCGCGCGAAGAAGCCCGGCTGCATGAGCGTCAGATTTCAAGATTCTCGCTGCAGGCGAAGTCTGATGATCGGGCCACTCAGATTGATCGTGAGGCGATTGCAATCAGTCACCGACTTGAGGCGATGCGCGCTGATGCACTTGCTCAGATCACAAGTAACTATCTTGCAAGTAGCGCAGAGCAGGGACTTTCGCACGGCAGACCTGTCACCCTCAACCTTACGATGGATATTGAAACTATGTTGGGTCTCGCTGATAACCCAGCTAATCTCAAAGGTTACGGTCCGATACCAGCTCAGGTTGCGAGGGAGCTTGCTGCCGATGCAAAGTGGCGAAAATTTATTACCGACCCAACGACCGGTGAGCTTCTCGATGTCGGTCGCTCCTCGTACGAACCACCGCAGAAATTGAAAGATTACTTACATGCGCGCGATCAGATCTGTCGCTTTCCCCAATGTCGACAGCCAGCGCGAGTCGCTGATATCGATCATGCGAGGCCGTGGGAAGAAGGCGGCGAGACTTCACGTGCAAATATGGGAGCGCTCTGTCGGCGCCATCACCAGATGAAGACGCATGGTGGCTGGAACCTTAAGAGCTATCCCGATGGTTCGTGCGAATGGAGTTCTCCGGTTGGCAAGAAATACTTTGTGCCAGCGCGGCCGATGCATGAAACTCTGTAGGAGTTTTGAGTGGAGGTGCCGGGAATCGAACCCGGGTCCTCTAGTACTGACATAGAGCTTCTACGGGCGTAGTGCGCTAAACGTTTTCTCAGCCCTGACTCTCACGCGCACATGTAGTCAACGAACTCATTCAGGGTTTGTTTTCCCCGCTCACATCCCTAACGCTGTGAGTAGGTGAGCTCTCTAGCGACGCTAGATTCCGTGACGAGAGCGCGCACGGGCTAACGGATCACTTTCGCTTATGCAGCGAGAGTTAGATCAGCGGCAGTTGTACTGGCGCTTATAGTTTTGTCACGGTTTTTGGTTAACGAGATCATCCGGACTTCCTCGGCCCGCTTCCTCTATCCCAACAACTAAAGTCGAGACCGTTCACCCCCATGGTTGAGATGGGAATTAGAAAGCTACGTACTTATGTAATTGTGAAGAGTGGTGGTTCTGCACTCAGGCGTTGAACCTAAAATGAAGTGGCCTCCGTTGCCGAAAAAAATCTCCGAAAATATTTGCTGGAGAGTCCGCCGGTAATGGATGGTTCTTAAATTTTGTGGTGCGTCGCTTGGCTCAAGTGTAAAGATAAGTCGCCGCCAATGGCAATCGAGGGAGGCTGGGTCAGGCTCGGTGCGCTCGGTGCCCTCGGTGACGCTCGCGTTGTAACGAGCCAGAGCTAGCTTTTACCCGATGTCCGACGAGAGAGCTCGCGCGTCGTTTCACGGTTCGCCTGCTTCTCCATGAGCGCTTGGCGCTTGTCGTGTGATTTTTTACCCTTGGCGAGTGCGATCTCTACCTTTGCTCGCCCATCTTTAAAGTAGAGCGAGAGCGGCACAATGGTGAGTCCACCCTGCTTCAAGATTGATGCGAGCTTGGTAATTTCACGGGCGTGCATCAGAAGTTTACGTTCACGACGAGGAACGTGATTAGTCCAAGAACCCTCGTTGTACTCAGGGATATGAACTCCGCTGAGCCATAGCTCACCATGGTTAATCATGGCGAAGCCATCGACGAGTGATGCGCGACCAGCTCGTAGCGACTTTACTTCGGTGCCGGTGAGGACGAGGCCAGCCTCGTACACCTCTTCAATGAAATAGTCATGACGTGCTGACTTATTCTGTGCAATTAACTTCTTGCCAACTTCTTTGACCATCTCATCTCACCTGCCCCTCGAACCATTATTTCCATCTCATGTACCGGATGGACTAGGACTAAGGATACTCCAGTGAGAGTGGACTAAACCTTGAGGTGGCGACGCAGGGTCACAAACGATGCAAGCGCTGAGATGAAGAGTCCGACACCGAGAAGTTCAGCGCTACCCACCCAGACATCTGACCAGGTAAAGAAGCGTGTGAAGCTCAGCAGCGGCGAAACCTTCGTATCGATCAGCAGCTTAAAGAGTGAGAGCAATCCGGTCGATATCCCCCAGCCAACGAGGGCAGAGAAGATTCCTTCGAGCAAAAAGGGAAGCTGAATCGAGAATGAGGATGCTCCCACTAATTTCATTACGCCCGTTTCGCGGCGCCGGTTAAAGGCGGCGATGCGGAGTGTGTTGCTGATCAAGAGCATCGCGGTAAGAACGCTTGCAACACCGATGAGGAGTGCGCCGTTGCGGAGCACATTGAGAAGCTTGAAGAACTTATCGAGAATTGTTCGTTGATCTTGGACTGTGTCGATTCCTGGGCGACCAGCAAAGGCGCTCTGAACAACGGCAAATTGCGTTGGATCCTTCAACTTCACGCGGAATGACTCAGGGAGTTGATCTGGAGTGACATTCTGTGCGATCGCAGAGCCTTTGAAGCGCTCTTGGAAGTGCTGATATGCAGCAGCTTGTGATTCGTAGAAGACACCTTGAACAACCGGCAACGCCTTGAGGTCTGCTTCGATCGAGCTCCGTTGGCTGACCGTTACTGGTCCAGCAGAACATGAAGAAGATTCAGAGAGGGCGCCACAGAGAAATACCGAAACTTCGATCTTGTCATACCAATAATCTTTCATGACGCGCACCTGCGAATTAGCGAGCAAGCCAATACCGAGCAAGGTGAGCGAGATAGCAACCGTAGTGACGACGGCGAGTGTCATCGTGACATTGCGACGAAGTCCAATCCGGACCTCTTGTGCGATAAATCCTGCGCGCATCGGTTAAGCCTCTCTCGAATAAAGCGTGTCAGTAAACATGAATTTAACCCGTATATCCATAGACGCCGCGAGCCTGATCTCGGATCACGTGACCACCCTCGAGTTCGATCACACGCTTGCGCATCTGATCAACGATGCCAGCATCGTGAGTCGCCATGACAACAGTTGTGCCCTCGCGGTTAATCCTGTCGAGCAACTTCATGATTCCCACAGTTGTATTTGGATCAAGGTTTCCAGTTGGTTCATCTGCGATCAAGATCATGGGGCGGGAGACGTAGGCGCGAGCAATTGCTACACGTTGCTGCTCTCCGCCAGAGAGTTCATTTGGCTTGCGGTCGGCCTTCTCTTCCAGCCCAACCAGCTCAAGTACTTCAGGAACTTCGCGATTAATCTCTTTCTGCGAATAGCCCAAGACGTGGAGAGTGAAAGCGACATTCTCAGCTACGGTCTTATTCGGCAAGAGACGAAAATCTTGGAAAACAGTTCCTACTTGGCGTCGGAGCTCAGGAATCTTGTGCTTCGCGAGGGTTGAGAGATCTTTGCCGGCGACGATGATCGTTCCGCTCGTTGGAACCTCTTCCCGTAGGACCAAGCGCAGGAAGGTCGACTTACCTGATCCAGAGAGTCCGACCAAGAAGACGAATTCACCTTTGACGATATCGAGCTCAACGTTGTCGAGGGCTGGCTTATCTTGCTTGGGATAGAGCTTGGTGACGTTCTCAAAGCGGATCAACGGCACTCCTCCTCATATTCACGGCTCACCGGGCGGCAGCGGGGATGCCACGCTCTCGGGTACAGGCTGCAGTTTAGGTAGGTTCCACGCTCAGAGTGGGTAAATACGCGCAAAATTGGCTGTGAGAAAAAACAATTCGAGCGTGAGTGCTTCCCAGTGCTTCCCAGTGGTTGCCAGT
>JBBAMR010000007.1:18330-43605 GCA_040402375.1 Candidatus Nanopelagicaceae bacterium
GTTGCCAGTCGTTGCCGGTGGTTGCCAGTCGTTGCCGGTGGTTGCCGGTGGTTGCCACGGGGTCGACTAGGGGGTCAAAAACACATTGAAGCGGGGGTTCGGTCTCTCGTGTGCTGATAGATCGCAGATTTACTCAGTGGATTTACGCCAACGGATTCCCGCTTCAAGGAAGCCATCAATATCGCCATCGAGGACGCCAGCAGGATTTCCCACTTCAAAGTCAGTGCGGAGATCTTTCACCATTTGGTACGGAGCAAGTACATAGGAGCGCATCTGGTTACCCCATGATCCAGAGTTATCACCCTTGAGTGCATCGATACGTGCGCGCTCTTCTTGACGGCGACGCTCTAATAACTTGGATTGCAGAACAGCCATCGCAGTCGCCTTATTTTGAATTTGAGAACGTTCGTTCTGGCACGAGACAACGATTCCAGTTGCAAGGTGTGTGATGCGTACCGCCGAGTCGGTGGTGTTAACTCCCTGACCACCAGGACCAGATGAGCGATAAACGTCAATGCGAATCTCTTTCTCATCAATATCAATGTGATCGCTCTGCTCTACAACTGGCACAACTTCAACGCCAGCAAAGGATGTGTGACGACGACTCTGCGAATCAAAGGGTGAGATACGAACAAGACGATGCGTACCCTGCTCAACTGAGAGCATTCCATATGCATATGGCGCAGTGACTCTGAAGGTCGTTGATTTAATACCGGCTTCTTCGGCATATGAAGTTTCAAGGACATCAACTTTGTAATCTTTCCGTTCGCAATAGCGAAGGTACATACGCATGAGCATCTCAGCCCAATCAGCAGCCTCGACTCCCCCAGCTTCAGAGCGAATTGTGATGAGGCAATCGCGATCATCGTATTCACCGCTCAGAAGGGTTGTTACTTCTAGCTCGCGAATCGCTTTTCCGACAGAGTCCAACTCGCCTTCAGCGTCGTGAAGTGCGGTGCTATCTGCTTCATCTTGGGCGAGCTCAATCAGAATAGGGACATCATCGAGGCGACGGCGAATTCCGGTGACGCGATTGATCGTTGATTGGAGTCGTGAGAGCTTGCTCGTAATGGCTTGGGCCTTCTCGGGGTCGTCCCAGAGATTGGGGGCAGAGGCCTCTACTTCAAGGGTTTCAAACTCAGTGCGAAGGCGCGGAAGATCAATAACCTTCTCAATACTTGTGAGAGTGGCGCTCAATTTCTCGAGTTCAAGCGGATACTCACGGGCGGCCATAGGGCAAGAGTAGCGGGTTGAGTTGAGGCGGCCGCATGCGCGGGATTGTTCCACCCTCCATTCTCACTGGAGCGCTTCTCTCGCTGGAACGCTTCTCTCACTCGAGCGCTTCGCTCGCTTACCCTCCAATGACATTGCTGGCACTAACCGTGGCGTTAATCGTCAGAAGGTGACTCATAACCGAGGCAGGAAGTAGTGGAAGTGCAAGCGTCGGTTGAATCTGTGATGTAAGCGTTGTGTGCAGCACATCACCTTCGCACCTGAACTCCGCGATAGAAATGGGTGCACCATGTAACTGTGCCGTTGTGAGTTCGGCTTCAAGAGTTTGCGCCGCCGCAGAGCAATCAATCGGAAGCAGGAAGGTCGGAGTACCAAGGCTGCTGCCGGACTGCACTCGATCACCTGAGTAGTAGCGATCTAGATCCACGCTATGGGCAGCCCGGGAGATGGCCGACTCTCCAATATTGATCAGTTGGCGTTGTGCAAGATATGCGCCGGAGAGATCAATGATTGCGAATGAAAGAACCATGGTGAGCAGGAAGAGCGAGATGATGAAGAGTGAGAGCGAACCGGTTTCGTCGCTGAGGCAATTGCGAGTCAATCGATGGGTGAATAATGAGTGGGGTGTAGTTGGTGTGATCCGCGAAACCCATTTAAATCCTGCGCTAACCAATGCTTCTCCACGCATCAACGATCTGAGTTGCGCTACCTGACTTTCCACTAGGAGTGGACGTTACTGTCGCCACAACCTTTGCATCAGGAGTCAAACAAGGCACCGCTTGGCATTGAATAGCGATCGATAGCGACTCACGACTTCCGTGGATAGGGAGAATCTGATTCTGATACACAGCTAAAACTTCATTAGCTCTCACCACAGCTAGACCTTCGCTTGGGCTAGTCACGTATGCCCGGGCTACCTGTCTTGCAATATTCTGCAGGTCCATCGATCCTTGTGCGGCGTTATTTACCGAGTTGAGGTAGAGCGATAATGGAATAAAAAGTGGCAGGGCGATCATGATGAACTCCAGAACTGCACTCCCGTTCTCCTCGCGGAGAAAGTGAGGTACGCGTGAGATGAGTAGGTTGGATTTCAACTTCAGCATCGGCTTATCGCCCTTCCCCGAGGGTGACGCCAACTGATGCAAAGTCATCTCCTTGAGGTAGGAGTGGAGTTATCGCTGGCAGGTGGGTTCGCTCTTCACCGATCAATAATTGACCGCCGCCAGATAATGAAAGCCCAGTGGCTGCTTCAACACCGCTTGCTCTCATGAGATCAATTGGGCCACTCGAACCATTTGAGTAAAGCCCGCTCTGTACAACTTTGCTCTGAATGCGATTATTCGCCACCTGGCGTCCTAACACTCCGCCTGCAATTTGTAACGTACTCAACACCAGAATCAACAACGGAATGAGCACGAGGGCGCTTTCAACAGTACCCGATTCGTCGGAGAGAAAGCTATGTAGGTTGGTTTGAGGAATCATTGATGAGTTCACCGAACCTTGTTCACCGAAGATCGTTTGCTGAGGGTCGTTCACCGAACATTGTTCATCGCATCGAGTGAGCCTCGGAGTAATGAATTAATGCGCGGCGCCGCAACGGTCCAAATTCCTGTTACTAAGCCTGTTGTCATCAGAACGACGAGAACCCAGCCAGGGACATCGCCCCGTTCATCAACGATAGCTGTGCGCATCCTCATCTGAAATTCCTGGACGAACTCACTGATCTTTACCGAAAGGCGAAGGAGAATAGATTCGCGCTCGCTCGGGTCCATCTCAGCTTCAATCTCCTGATCTAGTTCTGCATCTAGCTCTGCATCTAGTTCTGCATCTAGCACTCGCATCTCATCCATCTCGCTCTCCCTCTCTGATCCCCATTGTGTATCGGGCGCTGCGCCCGATAAGCCCTTACCTTCTGACGCTTTATCTCGTGACCCATTTCCTAAAGAAGCTTTGAACTCGGCCGCGAATTCCATTAGATCCATCATTTCTCCCCTTTGTTTTTCTCTAGTTTTCATATCTTTTTAAACCACCGGGTCATTACTTATCCACCCGCTTCTTACCAAGCTTGCGTAACCCCCGAAGCCTGCGCAATCGACCGCTCACCCACCTCCGAAACTCGTACCGAGTGCGAAATACGAAGGCCACAGTGCGAAGAGGATTGAGATCGGCAAGATGAGGAAGACCACCGGGATCATCAACGAAATCTCGGCCTTGTTAGCTCTCTCCGTGATCACTATTCGCTGTGCGGATCGAACTTCTTCGACCTGTCTCCCCACAACTTCAATCAGAGAAGTCCCCCGTTCAACTGAGATCGCAAGCGAATCACAGAATCGGCGAATGATTGCTGAATCAAATTCGGCATTGAGGAGATCTAAAGCCTGTGCAAGGCTCATGCCTTCGCGCATCTGCGCCACGATCGGTCGCAGGTGAATGAGAAATTCTCCTTGACCTTGTTCGCAGATGTAAGCCAAGGCCGTAGAAGGGCTCATTCCGCCGCCAATGAGGATTGCAAAGAGTTCAACAACCAGTGGGAACTCGAGTTCAATCTGCTCACGTTTTTTCTTCCTATGGCTCTTTGCCACCAAGTTCCGTTTGGTCGATGAGATCTCACCACAAAATTCATCAAAGAGGATTCGAGCAAAGTAGATCACCGCCGGCAGCACGACGATGAGAGCGAGTATGAGAGATGAATGCGAGCTATTCATCGGAATCACCTCCTGGCGCAAAACTCCAGGCGCAAAACTCCGGGCGCACTCTCATTGAAAGATCCTTGGCGTCTGGGGCAAGCGACCGACACGGCCCATCCAGATGTAAGCGGCGAAGCTCATAATTACTCCAGCAAGAAGAACAGTGACTCCCCCTGGAGTGGAGAAAGCTTTCACGGTATTTGCCTGCGTGGAGAGAATCAGCAGAAGAATCCACGGAGCTGCGGCGGCAATCACCGCAGAGTTCTTAATCCAGCCATGTTTAGTTCTAATTTCATTGCGCAACGAGATATCACTCCGGATAAAATCGCCTAACGTCCGAAGCGTTATTGCAGTGTCACGACTTCCCGTGCCCCGGGCAAAATTAAGAACTTCGCAGACCTGATCGGCGAGACCATCATTAAATCGGACCTTGATGATTCTAAATACCTCATCAAAATCGCCAGTATCGCGAAGGACTTTTTCGCACGAGATAAAGGTTTGACGGGTCGCTAGCGGACCGCGCTGCGAGAGGCCAATAAGCGTCTCGGCCAACGACATTCCTGATCTCAACCCGGAGATGATGTGATCGATAATCTCTGGCCATAACGCTGCCAGCTCGATCCGCTCTCTTTCGACGCGTCGCCTTTCACGTAGTGCGGGTAAAAATGCGGAGGCGATCGCAATCACAAAGGCAAAGAGAATCGAACCCATCAATATAAAACTCAAGAGGAATGCGGCGATCGGAAGGGCGACCTTCTTGGTTGTAATCATGCGCTGCTCACAGAAATCGAATGGTTTCGACGCTCAAAAATTTGCTCTGGATTACCTAGTCCCGTGATGTATTTTCCGTTTCGATAGGTGAAGAGTGGTTCCGTTTCGACTCGATTGTTCTCAACCCTGCCCGTAATTGCGCAGATTTCTACGACTCTTCTAACTCCCGCTCGCGAGTGTGAAGATTCTCGAGCAATTGTCGTATGGACAACCAAATCGATCGCTGATGCCACGATTGGAGCAATAAAGTCGTGTGAGATGTTCTCACCCGCGAGCAGAGGCAGGGTTTGAAGTTTGCTCACTGCATCCCTGGCTGAATTTGCATGGATCGTCGCCATGCCAGGAATTCCAGAATTGAGTGCTATTAGTAGGTCGAGTGATTCTGCCTCTCGAATCTCGCCAACAACTAGCTGTGAAGGTCGCATCCGAAGCGCCTCCTTAATCAACCTGCGCAGAGCGATCTCCCCCTCCCCTTGCAGATTTGCTGGCCTTGTTTGAAGCGCTACACAATCTGGCAATTTCGGTTTAAGTTCAAAGACCTCTTCGATCGTGATGACGCGATTGCCGGCTGGGACTGCGCTCACCAATGCATTGAGCAGCGTCGTCTTACCAGCTTGGGTAGAGCCACTTACTAAAATGTTTAGACCGTGAGTAACGGCTCGATGCAAAAATCCAGCGACCTCCTTGCTCATGACACCGAGTTCCCCAAGTTCATTCAGAGACTTACCTCGGACTAGATGCTTGCGGATATTAACTGCCCAGTGTTGCACTGTTACTTCAGGGATCGCTACGTGGAGACGACTCCCATCGGGCAACCTGGCATCAACGAACGGATGTGAGAGATCTAGCCGCCTGCCGCCCCACATAAGTAATCGCTCAACAAGTTCTCGAACCTCCTCTGGGCTCATTACTAGGTTCGTTAACTCACTCACCCCAGCCTTCGCCACAAAGATTCGGTTTGGTGAATTGATCCAAACTTCCTCCACCGATGGATCTTCGATGAGCTCGGCGATCTTGCCGAACTCTGCTGTGCGCTCAATCTTCACAGCGCAAGAGAACTATCCCTCTGACGCAAGAGCAGGCGTGATCCACAAAGAGAGCGCAACTCCCCTGGTTCTCTCTACCCACAGGCAGAGAGTGATCGCTGACAGTATTCCTCGTAGGCAATAGAGTGGCGACATGGGTAAAACTCCTCCAGCGAAGATGGCACGGCTTGGGGCTATTATTCTCTTTACAGTTCTGATTTTGACCGCCTGCGGTGCGAAAAACCCTGATCTACGTCCAGATGATCAGAAGCTGCGCGATGGCATCTCACTGCTCGTGAAAGATCTCAAGATTAATCATCCGGCTAGTCTCACCTGGGATGTAAAGGCGCTTGATGCGCAATTGCAGCACCCATTACCAAAGGGTTTCTCGACCCCTGCTGGATGGAAGTTGACCTGGCCAAATGCAACGAGCACCGAACTGCCCTATGTCTATATTCCGTGGACACTTACAGGTACCTTCCCAAATCATTTCGCGGTCGAGAATGCGACCTACAAGGGTGGGGTTCCGGTGCCGACCGCGGTCGTGCGCACCATCGCAACGCAGGTTCTAGGGAGCGATGATTTCTATGCTGCAATCGTTGATGTTCGATATTCATCTACGAATAAGCGGTGGGTAATCTTTACTAGTGTTCCATATCTTCCCGTCACCGATAACGCTTACGGGTGGGCAACAGTTGTAAATGGACGTTGGAAGGTAATTGATTTCGGCACCGCCACTGTCGGTTGCGGAAAGGTGCCCACCGATGTGCAGAGTGAATTCGGGCTGAGCTGCATTAAAGGTTGAGCTGTAATAAAGGTTGATCGAGAAACTTCGTTCGTATCTGGTGCGTTTCTAACTTCCCGCTGAAATTCTCTTGATATATCCCTCTCTACATCCCTCCATGCAGAAGTAATACATCTTCTCGCCATCAAGGTAGGTCGCCGGTGCATCACTCTTTCTTACCTGCATGCCACAGATGGGGTCTTGCGCAAAATCACTCTCACTATCCTTCGGGGGATTCTTGTAAAGGTAGAAGATCACACCAGCCAAGAGCAGCGCTACGCCATTAAGGATTGTTGTGGCGTTGAGGCCGAAGTGATTACTCGCCATCAAAGGATTGTGACGGACTGGAACCTGCTTGAGAAGCGTAAAGATTCCTTCGGTAACCAAGCCACTGATCGCCATAATCAACCAGAAGAGAAGTGTCATTCGTAGTGCGATCGCATTTCCGTAATACTTTCGATAGATCACCACGAGCGGGAGCGAGAGTAGGTCAGCGAAGATGAAGGCGATCACTCCGCCAAATGTGATCCCAGCGCCCCAGAGTGCGGCGGCGAGTGGAACATTTCCCACTGAACAGACAAAGGATATAGATGCGAGAACGGGACCAATGAACGCATTCTCTAACGCCGACCAGAAACCGTGGCCAGAGATAAAGAGGGTCTTCCACCAGTGAAGGGGAACCAGAGTTGTTGCTAGCCCTGCAACGATAAATCCTGCGATTAACTCCCACCGGAGCATGAGGAAATCTCCCATGGTGTAACCAGCGGATGCGCTCAATTGAGATCGAAGATTCGGGTTGCTCCTCCCGGCTACTTCTTCGTGGTCTGCCTGAGAGAGTTGCTGTGAAATCCGAGAGGTGTCGATGACCTTTGGCGTGAGTATCGCAAGCAAAATAATCATGACGGCGCCACCGACAAATTCTGCAACGGCAAATTGCCAACCAATTAAGAGCCAGAGGACGATACCGAGTTCAATCACGAGGTTTGTACTTGCAAACATAAAGACCATCGATGCGGTGAAGTCTGCGCCCTTACGATAGATCGAGTGAGCTAGTGCGCTCGCAGCGTAGGAGCACGAGCTGCTGATGACGCCGAAGAAAGATGCGCGGGCGATTGTTTCTGGACGATGATCACCGAGTAACTCTTGCATCCGTGATCTAGTAACAAATGCTTGGATCGCTCCAGAGAGAACAAAGCCAAAGATCAGAGCCCAGAAGGTATCGAAGAGCATCCAGCCGCCTTCAGATAATCCACTCACAATTTTGTTCACGTCTTCGCTCCTGGTCGCTGAAGGATTATTTTAGTGACCGTAGAACTATAACAACGGGCGCGCTCTCTTTCGCGTTTCAGTGTGCCAGTTCGGTGCGCTGGTTCGGTGCGCTGGTTCGGTGCGCTGGTTCGGTGCGCTGGTTCGGTGCGCTGGTTCGGTGACTCTGTGCTGGATTTAATCAGTAATTAAGTGTGTGATGACGCTCTCGTGATCGACATCCTTTGAACGTTCATGGGCCTTGCGAATTTGAAGATCGAAGTTATCAATGGCGAGGTCGAAGGCGGCTAAGTCATTGAAAGCGATGCCCTCGGCTCGAAAGAAAGGTCCGGCGCCATGGGAGGTTAATGTGACGAGGTGAGATTTTTTGCCACGTGATGGGTTTGCTTCATGTTGCACCTCTACTTTGATCGATTCGATCACAATGTTGAATCGAGAGAGGGAGAGCAATTTATCTCGAACGATTCCCTCAAAATCTTCGGCGAGATCTGCATGGCGCGCGTGAAGAATAATTTCCAAAAGAGCCTCCCTGAAACGAGTATGTAACTGGAGCCGCACTGGTGCGGAGCTTTCATTCGCACGCTACTCCTGCACCCACCCCTCCACAAGTGGTAGGCGGGTGCAGAAATAGGTGACGGACTAGAGACCTGCGCGTACCTTCTTCATCGCGCGCTTTCCCTTGGTGCTTTTGCGGGTCGGGCTTTTGCGAGTGGTGCTTGCACGAGCGGCCTTCTTCACACCAACTTTTGCGGCGGTTGCTGACTCCGCAGCGGCCTTCTTCACGCCAGCCTTTGCTGCGGTTGCTGACTTCGCAGCGGCCTTCTTCACGCCAGTTCGCTTCATCCCGGACTTCTTCACTGCTGCTTTCTTCACTGCTGCTTTCTTGACTGCTGCTTTCTTGACTGCTGCTTTCTTGACTGCTGCTTTCTTGACTGCAACTTTCTTGACTGCAACTTTCTTCACGGCAACCTTCTTGACTGCCACCTTCCTTGGAGCGCGCTTCTTGGTGGCGGTTGAACCGGAGGTAGACGTTGTTGCAGCTGATCCTTCGGTTGGCGCTGAGACGGTTGAACCAGAGGTAGACGTTGTTGCAGGTGAAGCAGCTGATGGATTCATCGAGGTTGTTGCTACACCGGTTGAAGCAGATGCGGCGGTCATCTCAACGGCAGCGGCCGGAAGAGCGAGCGCACCGATGAGAGCTGACGCGATAAGCCCGCGTCCGATACGTGTGTGGTTGAACTTCTGAGTTTTCACATTAGACCCTTTCTATAGTCATAACGTTGGGTCGGCATGAGGCCGAATGAGCGGATCTTCGGCGAAAAGCTCGATCGTGGGAGGCCGGAAACTCCCTCGCTGGGCATAACGCGTGGCTGTGGAAAGGGTCGCCCCATATAACTAGACTCATGTCCTATGAGTGCAGCGGGTTCAAATCAGAGGTCGGCGTCAGCCAAGCGCCCAGCAACTCCGCTGATTCAAGTCTTTGAGCCCCACAAGGCTCAGACTCCACCCCTTATCCCCTATGCAAAAGAATTCTGGGAGCGCAGAGCATTCGCCCTCGAGCTCGCACGCTTTGCCGATAAGGCCGAATATTTAGAATCGAAGTTAGGTAAAGCGTGGCTTGTACTCAACCCGCTCTTCTTATCACTGATCTACTTCCTCCTCGTCACCGTACTTCGAGGCGGTGCAAATAAGGGGACGGGGCTCAGCACGCTCGCCCATATCCTGATCGGCATCTTCATGTTCTACTTTGCTCAGAACATCATCAGCGATGGAGCGCAATCGATCACCGCTGGTGGACGACTCATCCTCAACCAAGCCTTTCCGCGCGCGCTCCTTCCATTCTCTTCTTCGGTACGAGCCTTCGGTCAGTTCTGGCCGACGATCCCAACCTACTTTGCTGTGATTCTCATCGGAAAGATCTTCTACCCTAAGACTGTCATTCCACTGGCTGATATCAATTACCTCTGGGCTCCCTTTATTATCGCCGCGCTCGCAATCACCGCCTTTGGACTCTCTCTCGTATTCGCCGTGATGAATGTCTACTTCCGCGATACGAGCAAACTTTTGACCTACACCACTCGAATCTGGCTCTATGGATCACCAGTGCTCTGGATGCCTGAGATGCTCCATGGTTGGCATCGCAGCTTCCTCTACATCAATCCACTCGGACCTGCGCTCGCTGCGACCTATCACGTCTGGATCGAAGGCGTCCGACCATCAAACTCTGAATTCATCGGCATGGGTCTCTGGATGGTTCTTGCGATGGCGCTCGGAACTTACTTCTTTACTTCACGCGAACGTGATTTTGCGGTGCGCATCTGATGGCGATGGATAACAAGCTCATCAGGCTCGGTAACAGCACGCCATCGACAACGCTCTTGCAGGCAAAGGGCTACAACGGTCCGATCGCGATTCCAGATGATCTTGCGATTCGAATTGAAGATCTCTCGATCACCTACAAGATCAATGTCGATACAAAGAAGACTCTCAAGAACGCTGTGATGCGCGCATCTAAGGGTGAGAAGGTTCGCATGCGTACCGTCGAAGCGGTGAAGAAGGTATCACTCGATATTCCTCACGGCTCTGTTGTTGGCATCGTCGGTGCAAATGGCGCTGGTAAATCAACGCTTATGCGCTCTATTGCAGGCATCATGCCTCCTACTACTGGTCGCATTATCGTCAACGGAAAGATTTCAACTCTGCTCGCACTTGGCGTTGGATTCAATCCGGCGCTCTCTGGTCGCGACAATATTATTTTGGGCGGGCTCGCTGCCGGTTTAACTCGTGATGAGATTGAATCAAAGACTGATGAGATCGCCGCCTTTGCCGATCTGCCTGATGGCTTTATCGATATGCCAGTGCGTACCTACTCCTCGGGAATGTATGGCCGCGTCGCCTTCGCAGTCTCAGTGAGCATGACACCAGATATTTTGTTACTCGATGAAGCGCTCTCCGCTGGTGATGCTGCCTTTAAAGAGAAGTCATTCCTCCGTATGCGTGAGCTCGTTGAAGAGGCGCGCACGATCGTGATCGTCTCGCATGCACTTGCCACCATCAGCGATCTCTGCGATACCGCAATCTGGATGCACAAAGGAAAGCTACTTGCACACGGTGAACCAGGTGCGATCGTTGAAGAGTATTTGAAGTTCCTTGAAGTCGGAACCCTTCCTTCTAACCTCGAAGATATGTAAGTAATGCGGAAGGTAGATATCTCCATCATCTCCTCTGGCGCCTCGCTCGCTGATGCGCGGCTTCACCGAATCGTTAACGCCCTCATCAGGGCAGGCCTCACCGTTGAAATATTTGCACCAGGCGCTGCCGTCGATGCTCCTACCGGTGCAATGATTCGCGCCGTACATCCGGGTAAAGGTTTTCGTTGGCGCGCACATCGAGCCTTCTACTCTCCGTGGCGTGCAGAGGGACGGGTTCTCTACTGTCTCGCACCAGAGGCCCAACTCTTCACCTGGAAGGTCGCGCTACTCAAGCGTCGCATCTATTGCGCCGATGTGTATGAGGATTACCAATCTCTTCTGAAAGATCGAGCCTGGGCTAAGAAATTCCTCACTCTCCCTGGCAAGGTCGGGGCAGCGATCACGAAGGTTGCAACCTTCCACTCATCAAAGGCGGCGCTAACAACCGTTGCCGATATCCAGGTCCCACCCTTTATTGCGAAAGATCGAATTGTTCTACGGAACTTGCCAGATGCCGCACACCTCACAATGAGTGGCAAGCTCGCGAAGAAACCTCGGGCGATTTACATCGGTGATGTACGCGAATCTCGCGGGTTACACACGATGCTCCAATCTGCAGAGCTTGCACCGAATTGGCACTTCGATATCGTCGGACCGATCTCGGATGCAGATGCGGCATGGATTCATCTCTGGTCGATCTCACATGAGAGCGCAGCAGCGCGCGTTACCTTCCATGGCCGACTCTCCCCTGATCAATCGTGGAAGTTAGCGAAGGGCGCATGGGTTGGGTTATCACTCTTAGAACCAACACCTGCATTTATCGCTGCCGTCCCATCCAAGATCTATGAATATATGTCAGTTGGACTCGCAACAATTACAACACCGCTACCGCGAAGCGCCGCACTTGTTGAGGCCTCGCGTTCTGGAGCGCTCGCTGATGGTCCTGCCTCTGTCGCAAAATTGCTCAACTCGTGGGAGATCAAACCCGCGCAACTCGAGAAGCTTCGGGCCAATGGCTTGACCTGGTCGGCAAAGAACCTTGATGCAGAGGCAGAATATGGTGCGATGGTCTCTCGCATCCAAGCCTTCATCTCGCGCACCACCCGCAGTTAGCGCAGTAAGCGCTGAGAAAAACCGAGTCGAGAGACTAGACTTCACGCATGAGCACCGCACTCCCCGCGCGCATTGTCGCCTCTGCGGAGGTAAATCCCACAGCGACGATCGGAGCTGGCTCTTCAATCTGGCACCTTGTACAGATTCGTGATCAGGTGAAGATTGGCCAGAACTGCATCATCGGACGCGGCGCCTATATTGGCAGTGGCGTTGAAATCGGCGATAACTGCAAGATTCAAAATTATGCGCTCGTCTATGAACCAGCGAAATTAGGAAATGGCGTCTTCATTGGACCGGCAGCGGTTCTGACAAATGATCAATTTCCTCGCGCAGTAAATCCAGATGGAAGTATCAAGGCCGCCTCTGATTGGGATGCCGTCGGTGTCACGATCGGTGATGGCGCCTCGATTGGCGCACGAGCAGTCTGTATCGCTCCTGTGAAGATCGGAGCATGGGCCCTGATCGCTGCTGGCGCTGTTGTGACGAAAGATGTCCCTGATTATGCGCTTGTGGCAGGCGTACCGGCAAAAAGAATCCGCTGGGTGGGACGTGCGGGAGTACCGTTGGAACCAATCGGCGATAACCTCTTCCGATGCCCAGTGACAGAGCAGCTCTACCGAGAGGTCTCAGAAGGAGAACTCGAGCTCGAGTAAGTCAGTAGCGTTACATCAATAAGAATAGGAACTAGGTCATTCATGGGATTGTTTAAGAAGAGTTCAGCAACTGCGAGCACTGTCACAATGATTCCTGCCGCGAAGCCGATGATCGGTGCGAAAGAGCGCAAAGCTGTTGACCGAGTCCTTCGTAGCGGCATGCTCGCACAGGGACCAGAAGTGAAAGCCTTTGAAGAAGAGTTCTCACACCATGTTGAAGGTCGCCACTGCATTGCACTGAACTCTGGAACCTCTGCCCTCCACCTTGCATTTCTTGCTGCTGGCATTCAAGCTGGCGATGAAGTCATCGTTCCATCCTTCTCCTTTGCGGCGACTGCTAACTCTGTCGCACTCGCCGGTGGAACTCCGATCTTCGCTGATATCGATCCGAAGACATTTAATATGGATCCAGCGCACGTTGAATCTCTCATTACTCCTCGCACCAAGGCGATCATGCCGGTCCATCTCTACGGACATATCGCTGCCATGGATCGCTTCGAAGCGATCTGCAAGAAGCACAACCTCCTTCTCATCGAAGATTCCGCGCAGGCTCACCTCGCCTCACTTAATGGCCGCCCAACTGGCGCCTGGGGAACTCTCGCCTCCTTTAGCTTCTATCCAACAAAAAATATGACCGCCGGCGAAGGCGGAATGGTGACGACTGATAGCGCTGATATGGCGCGCATGATTCGTCTCTTGCGTAACCAAGGCCAAGAAGTGATCTATCAGAATGAAGTTGTTGGTTTCAATAACCGCATGACCGATATTCATGCTGCCATTGGTCGCGTCCAATTGCGCAAACTCCCAGGTTGGACAGCTACTCGTCAGAAGAATGCCGCCTACCTCACTGAACACCTTAAAGGCGTCGTCACTCCCTATATCGCACCGAACACAACTCACGCCTTCCACCAGTACACCATCCGTATTGAAGGCGAAGATGCTGCTAAGCGCGACCGCTTCATGTCGATGATTCGTGAACGCGGCATCGGTTGCGGCGTCTACTACCCAACTCCTATTCATCGCCTCCCAACCTTCAAACTCGATCTTGATCTCCCTGAGACCGAGAAGGTCATCAAGGAGTGCGTATCAATCCCGGTTCACCCATCACTGTCCAAGCACGATCTTGAAAAGATCGTCACCGTTGTGAATGAAGTGGCTGCTGGGCTCTAAGGGTTGGCATTGCAGATTTTTCACGAGTAAAACGATCAGGAGTAAAAGTGGCCGAAAAGCTTCGCGCAGGACTTGTTGGATTAGGCATGATGGGACGTCACCACGCACGCGTTCTTAGCTCTCTTGAAGGTGTCGAACTTGTCGCCGTCTCTGATCCGATGGGTGACCCACATGGCGTTGCCGGCGGACGCCCTGTTCTCTCCTCTGTTAAAGAGTTAATTAACGCTGGTATCGATTATGCGATGGTCGCAGCTCCAACTGCTTTTCACGAAGATCTCGCTCTCGAACTCGCTGAAGCTGGAATTCATGCGCTGATCGAAAAGCCACTCGCTGTCGATACCCCTGCCGCTCAACGGATTACCGCAGCATTTGCCGCAAAGAAGCTGGTCGGTGCAGTTGGCCATATCGAGCGCTACAACCCAGCGCTTCAACAACTTCGTGCTCGTCTCGATGCTGGCGAACTTGGAAGTGTCTATCAAATTGCTACCAGGCGCCAAGGCCCCTTCCCTGCTCGTATCGCTGATGTGGGTGTCATTAAAGATCTCGCTACACACGATATCGACCTCACTGCATGGGTCGCTCGCTCTTCCTTTGCATCTGTCTCCGCGCGTACAGCACTGAAATCTGGCCGACCACATGAAGATATGGTCGCTGCGGTTGGTGAACTTGAAAATGGGATTATCACTAATCACTTGGTGAATTGGTTGACTCCCTTTAAAGAACGTCTGACTATCGTTACTGGCGAGCGCGGCACATTTGTTGCAGATACTCTGACCGCAGACCTCACGTACTACGCCAACGCATCGATTGAGACCGAATGGGATTCAGTTGCCGCTTTTCGTGGCGTCAGTGAAGGCGATGTCATTCGCTATGCATTTGCGAAGCCAGAACCGCTCAAGACAGAGCACGAAGCATTCCGCGATGCCGTCTTGGGTCTACCTGGTGCAATCGACCGGATCGTCACAATGGAACAAGGACTTGCCACCGTTGCTGTCGCAGCTGCCATGATTGACTCCAATGATCGCAATGAAGTGATCTTTCTCAACCCATCATCTGTGAAAGGCTCTCGCTAAACCATGAAGATCGCCGTCGTTGCTCTTGGAAAGATTGGCCTACCCCTCGCAGTTCAATTCGCGAAGAAGGGCCACCACGTCATTGGTTGTGACGTTAATCAGCAGACCGTTGATCTCGTCAATGCCGGTAAAGAGCCATTCCCGGGCGAGGCTCATCTAGACGAATACCTCAAAGAGGTTATCGCTTCAGGTCATCTCACTGCCACAACCGATACAACATCAGCGGTTGCAGAATCGGATGCAGTGGTCGTAGTAGTCCCACTCTTTGTTAATAACGATGGAATTCCTGATTTTGGTTGGATGGATGAGGCCACAACCAAGATTGCCGCTGGTCTCAAGCCCGGCACGCTCGTCTCATATGAGACAACTCTTCCGGTCGGAACCACTCGTACTCGCTTTGCACCAGCGCTCGAGAAGATCTCTGGCCTCACAGCTGGTAAAGATTTCTCACTCGTCTTCTCACCAGAGCGCGTACTCACTGGCCGCGTCTTTGCAGATCTGCGCAAATATCCAAAGCTAGTTGGTGGAATCGATGCGAAGAGCACCGCTGCTGGCGTTGAGTTCTACGAAGCTGTTCTCGACTTTGATGATCGTTCTGATCTCGCACAAGCAAATGGTGTTTGGGATCTCGGTACAGCAGAGGCATCTGAGATGGCGAAGCTTGCTGAAACAACCTACCGCGACGTCAATATCGCGCTCGCCAATCAATTTGCGATCTTCGCTGAAACTGCCAATATCGATATTGCCAAGGTCATCACCGCTTCAAACTCGCAGCCCTACAGCCATATCCACCAACCAGGTATTGCAGTGGGTGGACATTGTATTCCGATCTACCCACGCTTCTACCTATGGAACGATCCGAGTGCGACCGTTGTTCGCGCTGCTCGTGAGGCCAATGCTGCAATGCCAGCGCATGCTGTCTCCATCCTGAAGTCAGAACTCGGCTCGCTCACCGGCAAAAAGGTTGTCGTTCTTGGTATCTCATACCGTGGCGGCGTGAAGGAATCGGCCTTCTCTGGCGTTTTTGGAACTGTTGCTGCTCTTAACGCTGAAGGTGCAATCGTTACAGTCCACGATCCGATGTATACCGATGCTGAATCTGAGCGACTCGGCTTCACACCACATCACCTTGGCGCTGCTGTTGATGGTCTCATTCTTCAAGCCGATCACAGTGAATATAAAGCACTGAGTGCGAGTGATTTCCCTGGTCTTCAAGCGATCGTTGATGGTCGACGTACTTTGGATGCCTCACGCTTCCCCACAATCGCCTTCCGAGTAATCGGAGCCCCGGCGCGCTAATTCGAAAGAGCAGTAGGAGCTGAGAGGGTAAAACTCTTATGCTCTCGAGCAACAGGTTTAACTTTCGCAATTCGATTGTAGATCGAAAGTAAATTCTCAGCCTGCCGCTCCCATGAGCGCTCTTGCAAGACAGTAGGCGTATAGACGCTTTGATAACGGCTCTTATCACTCAGAACTTTTCGTACCGCACTCACGAAGTCTGCAGTCTCCTGCGCTATAAAGACCTCACCGTTACCTAAGCGACGTACCTCTGCCGCCATAGTCCGAACATCACTCACAACGATCGGAAGCTTTGCCTGCATATATTCACCAAACTTTGTGATCAATGAGATCTCGTGATTGAGTTTGTGATGGATCGGAATCAACCCCAAATCTGCGGCGCGTAGATAATCAACGAGCTCGGCATTGGGAACATAGGGCAGCACATGGAATCGGTCAGCAATATCTGCTGCATCGAGAATAAATTGTTGCACTGATGCGCTTTCAGGATTAGCAACCAGCGCGCAATGCACATCCGGCATCTGACGAAGCCCTTCAATGACAGTTCCGATTCCACGCTGAGGCGCGACCGCGCCTGAGTAAACAATCAGCGGAACGTCAGCGGTAATTCCACAATCGTGACGAAGGCTTCGCACAGAGGGTTGCTGACCCTCGACCAATGGATCGTTAGCGACAATCTCGGGACGACGATCACCCATCTTGAGGTGAGGTATTAAAAGTTCAGACATTCCTTCGCTGACAGAGAGAACAGCGGCAGATTCCGCCGTGTAAATAATCTCTTGCTCGGTGTATGAGCGCATAAGTGGGGCTTTGAGGTGAGCTACACCAGGCACATATTCATGAGCATCGTAGATTAATTGAGCTGGATGTCCTGCTTTCTTGAGCGCTGCAACGATCTCACCTGCGATTGGGAGCGCGGTGTAATCGTGGGCATGGACAACATCAGGCTTTAGAGTGAGAGCAAGAGGCAGGATTGCTTTAACCGCCCTCCCCCAGTTTGGTACACCAGGTGTATATCCACCCAGGAAGCGAGCTTGGAATCTACGTTGGTAGTAACGGCCCTTGCGCAAAACTATCGCGATGAAATCTTGTTTGAGTACAACCTTCAACGGCAACCGCTTGATGGATGCATAGCCAATGGTGAGCTGATCGTTATGAGTAAATGGCGTTGCTCCTGCAACGACGACATCCCAGCCTGCGTTTCCAAGCGACCAAGCACATTTGAGAACGCGAGAATCTTCAGTCACGGCATTGAGGACAATGTGGAGCGCTCTTGGAGCTGCAGGTGGCGTCATTGTGATCAGAGCGGAAGAAGAACAACTACCAGTGTGAGTACAGTCGCGATTGCTACTGCTTCACCTAGAATTTTGAGTGCAGTAACTCGATCGCGAGCCCGATCTTCTGGGAGTGCGACTCGAGCGATATCGCGGGACTTACCTAAATTGAATGTTCCCATGAAGCCATAGGCGAGACAGAATTTTTTACGCGATTGAACAAAACCAACGCTGAAGACAAGCAGAGGCAGAAAAATTCCAAGGCGAGCTGTATGTGAAGTGTGGAGGCGCAGATACGTTGCGATGCCGAATGCAGTTAAGACGAGACCAAGGAGAGCAACGGTGCGACGTTTTTTAATCTCAGATGGACCGATATTGCATTGACCCGAAACATACTCAGGTGAAATATCAGTGGCCACTAGATTGAGTGCTCCTCTTCCTCGGCAAAGATCTCATGGTCATCATCACCATTGTTATCTAGCCATTGGAAGGCGGTCTTGAGCGCGCCAAAAATCATCGCCAACAAAGCGAATAAGCCAAAGAGTCTGCGTAGCGCCTTAAACATAAGGAGAATCTAACACTTCCGGGGCGAGAGTGCCGGTATGACTATTGAATTGAACGGAGCGCCTGATCGATATCAGCCCAGAGATCCTCAACATTTTCGATACCGACCGAGAGGCGGATCAAGCTCTGAGAGATATGTTCACTCTCGCCCACCCAGCGGTGTCTACGCTCCCAGAGCGTCTCCACTCCACCGAGTGAGGTCGCATGAACAACTACCTTCGAGGCCGCGCAGGCTTGGTCGGCAGCGTCAGCCCCTGCTTTCACCTCGAAGGAGATGATCGCGCCAAAGCCCTTCATGAATGATGCCGCCCGCTCGTGCTGTGGGTGCGACGGCAGGCCCGGGTAACGGACCGACTCAACCGCCGGATGAGCACTGAGCCTGGTTGCAATCTCTAACGCATTCTTCTGCGCTCGCTCGAGTCGAACATCGAGGGTGCGAATACCACGGAGCGCAAGGTAGACCTCCATCGCGCCTGGGATTGCTCCACCTTGTTTGCGCTGCATCGTCAATCTCGAGAAGAGCGCTTCATCATTCATCGAGAGTGATCCCATAATGAGATCGCTATGACCTGCAATAAATTTTGTCACTGAGTTCATGGAGATATCCGCACCCATCGCAAGCGGCTGTTGATTGAGCGCAGTTGCGAATGTGTTATCGACGCCGACGCCGAGACCGAGCGCTTTTGCGGCAGGAATGATGATCGGCAGGTCAGCAACTTCTAGCGCCGGGTTAGTTGGTGATTCCATCCAGAGGAAGTTGGCACCTTGAAGCGCTGCAAGAACTTCAGCGGTATTTGCAATATCAACGTAGCGGACCTCGCAACTGTTCTCACTCTCTAACTTCTGGAGGAGATACATCGTTCCGGTGTAACCATTTCGTGAGGCGACGATGATGGAGCGATGTGGCAAGAGTGAGAAGACGGCAGAGATCGCGCCCATTCCGGATGAGAAGAGGAGAGTCTTTCCGCCTTCGATAGCACCGATCGCGCTCTCGAGCGCGCTCCACGTCTCATTGCCAGAGCGGCCGTATCCGATTCCATCAGGAGCCACATAGGTAGAGGTGAACGAGACACCAGTATTTACAGATGCACCAGGATTAGCTTCCGGGCGTCCCGAGGTAACGATCAGGGAGTCGGGGTGGAGTTTTTTAGCATCGCTCATGAGGTAAGGGTAGCAATGCGCGAAACAGCTTCGACCAGGATCTCTTCACTGGTAGCGAAGTTGAGTCGAACAAATTGATGGTGATCAGCGGCAAAAGTCACACCATTGCTGAAGGCGACCTTCGCCTCGGTCAGGAGTCTGCCGCTTGGGTCATCCCCAAGGTTGAGATCAGTGAGATCAAGCCAGGCGAGGTAGCTGCAATCTGGGATTCGATATCCAATCGCAGGGAGTTCGCTTTCAAGGAGCTCCTTGAGGAAACGGCGGCGGTGATTATTGGTAGCGATTGCGGCATCAAGCCAATCGGTCTCTTGATACGCAACGGCAGCTGCTGCCGCTCCGAAGAGTGATGAACGCCAATGGACTGCCGCTGGCATCGACTTTGCGAGATCAAAGCCACGAGAAGAGGCGGTGACGATCTGGGCACATTTAAGTCCCGCAAGGTTCCACGACTTACTCGCTGATGTCACGCAGATGCCGACCTCGCGCGCAGTATCACTCACTGCAAGGAAGGGAACAAACTCTTGATCAGAGTAGGTAAGTGGTGCATGAATCTCATCGCTCAAAATTGTGACGCCGTACTTCTTAGCAAGTTCTGCTAATTGGGAGAGTTCTTCTCTCGTAAAGACTGTGCCAACTGGATTTGCAGGATTGCAGAGGAAGTGAACTTT
The DNA here is from genome assembly GCA_040402375.1 of Candidatus Nanopelagicaceae bacterium. Taxonomy (GTDB): domain Bacteria; phylum Actinomycetota; class Actinomycetes; order Nanopelagicales; family Nanopelagicaceae; genus PALSA-747. The sequence continues at coordinate 38,263 of JBBAMR010000007.1, forward strand.
TGCCCCAGTGTGGTAGGCCTTCTCTATTGCATCAAAATCTAGGTTGTAGCGCATTCCATCTCGCTTGAGTGGAGCTTCGACACTCACACACTTCAACTCATGAATCCAATGGAACATATTGTGATAGACCGGTGGATTTACAACGATGCCATCACCTGATTGCACTAATAGTCTTGTCAGCTCAATCATCCCCACGCCGACATCAGTTGCCGGGAAGATTGAATCGGTAGTGATCTCCCAATCCCAACGCTTCTTCATGAAGGTTTGCATCGAGTGCGCGAGCTCTGGCATAGATCCGAGGTAACCGATATCCGAGCTGCTGACCATTGCAATTAATCGTTCGCGGATAGGTAGTGCGACTTCGTAATCCATTTCAGCAACAGGGAGCGGCAGTACATCCTGAGGGAAATCACGCCACTTCGCACTCGTGCGTTGCTTGAGATCTGAGAGGGGTGGAACGGCTAAGAGCTCAATCGAATCCATCCGGGTACTCTTCCCTAACTTACGCGTCAGGTAAAGAGTCCACTCCATCTTTACTCTTGATTAAGCTGATGAGCGCGGTCAGGACAAGCGTTCCGATAATGAAGCCAAGGCTCACGCGTAGTGAGATGACCGGGACGTTCACGCCAAGAACTCGCTCGTGGTGAGTGGAGATCGCAGCCTCGCAGATCAACTTAAATCCGATAAAGGCAAGAACGATGGAGAGGCCTTCTGTCAGGTAGACCAGGCGTGCCATTAATCCGCCGATAAGGAAGTAGAGCTGCCGCAGCCCCATTAAGGCGAAGATATTTGCCGTCACGATGACGTAAGGATTACGAGTAAGCCCAAAGATTGCTGGAATCGAATCAAAGGCAAAGAGAACGTTGGTCAGCGCAATCGCAGTCAGGGCGAGGACAAATACTGAAGCGCCACGCTTTCGCATAAAGGCAATGGCACGTCCCTCTCGCCACTCCTCTTCTTCGCTCTCGCGGAAGAGTTGAATGGCGGTATAGATAAGGAAGGCGCCAAAGAAGAAGAAGATCCACTCAAATCGATTGACGATCGCTGAACCTGCTGCAATAAATATTCCTCGAAGGAAGAGTGATGAGACGATTCCAATGAGAAGAACTAACTCTTCGCGCTCCTTTGCGACTTTGAGGCGAGCAAGTATCAAGATAAAGACAAAGAGGTTATCGAATGAGAGTGAGTATTCGGTGATCCAGCCAGCGAAGAATTCGGTCCGCGCTTGATGCGTTGCCCACACACCCAGATAGGCACCAAAGGCGATCGCGAGACCAATGTAGACAAAGACCCAGATCGTCGCCCTCTTGAGGGTCGTCGGTTGATGGCGATCTTTATAAGCGATAAAGAAATCGAAGGCGAGAAAGAGTGCAAGCCCGACGAGTGTTACCGTCCAGGCGAAGGTGCTAATCATGGTTACTTGACCAATGCGGGGTAAGCAACCCCGGTAGATGAATGGCAGTCATAGCCATTGGGATTCTTCTTCAAATACTTTTGGTGGTACTCCTCAGCGGGCCAGTAATGGTGTGGTGTCGCATCTTCAATCTGAGTAACGATCGCTCCAATGCCATCAGCACTGAGCGCTCCTTGATAGAGATCGCGGGTAGCGAGCGCATCCTGATACTGCTGCGCTGTCGTCGTGAAGATCGCGCTGCGATACTGAGTTCCGATATCTCCCCCTTGCTGATTAAGCGAGGTTGGATCGTGCATCACCCAGAACTCTTCGAGAAGCCTGCGATAGGAGATCACTGCGGGATCGAAGACCACTTCGACCGTCTCAGCATGGCCCGTGACGCCGGTGCAGACTTGCTCATAACTTGGATCGGGGCGAACTCCACCCATGTAGCCCACAGATGTCGAGATCACGCCATCGAGTTTCCAGAGTCGTCGCTCGGCTCCCCAGAAGCAGCCAGTCGCGAAGTATGCGCGGGAAAGCGAAGGGTCAATCTCGGGAGTAATTTCTCTGCTCATGGGGTAATTCTTGCACTGATACCCTTAATCTTGCGTAACACGTATACAACCCGAGCCCCCGTAGCTCAGGGGATAGAGCATCGCCCTCCGGAGGCGGGAGCACAGGTTCGAATCCTGTCGGGGGCACAATGGTGACTATGGCAACTCTTTAAACCCACCTATACCCACGCCTTTTATGCGTCTCAGCCATCCACGCCTTTTATGCGTCTCAGCCGCCCCAAACAATGAGGAATGTCTCAGTCAATATCCTTGTTATGAGAGGTACTGGCTGAGAGAATACATCTATTCAAGTCAGCGAAAGTGGCCATTGATTCACCTCAATGAACCCGTTCCACGACTCAACTTCCCCGTTCTAAAGGAGTTCACCACGCATGGATTGGCGACACGAATCGGCTTGCCGCGAAGAAGATCCAGAACTCTTCTTTCCAATCGGTAACACTGGCCCTGCCCTCGCACAGATCGAAGAGGCGAAGAAGGTCTGCAATCGTTGCATTGTGAAAGATGCCTGTCTCGCTTGGGCGCTTGAATCAGGTCAAGATGCTGGCGTATGGGGCGGACTCTCTGAAGATGAACGTCGCGCTATGAAGCGTCGCGCAGCACGTAACCGCGCACGTATGCAAGAGCAGCAGCAGAGCTTTTAGTTCTTAGAAAAACTACTCGAGCTCGCCGATCAACTTGAACTGACCCTCACCGGTGAGCTGGCCCTGTCGGCTGTAGAGCTCTAACTTCGCCCGCGTATCTGCAATATCGAGGTTGCGCATCGTTAATTGTCCGATGCGATCGGTTGGTCCAAATGCCGCATCCTCGGTCCGCTCCATCGAGAGCTTCTCTGGGTGGTAACTCAGTGCGGGACCTGTGGTGTTGATGATCGAATAATCATCGCCGCGACGCAAGCGAATGGTGACCGTGCCAGTTACTGCTGAGGCGACCCATCGTGTCAACGATTCACGGAGCATTAAAGCCTGCGGATCAAACCAGCGACCCTCGTAGAGTAAACGTCCGAGTCTGCGACCTTCAGCATGGTAATTCGCGATCGTATCTTCATTATGAATGGCACTGATTAATCGTTCGTAGGCAATGAAGAGCAGCGCCATTCCTGGTGCTTCATAAATTCCACGACTCTTCGCTTCGATGATTCGATTCTCAATCTGATCTGCCATTCCTAGTCCATGTCGACCACCGATCAGATTCACTTCTTGCATGAGCGCTACTGAATCTTCAAAGTGCTTGCCGTTGACAGCGACTGGACGACCTTGGTTAAATTCAATCGTGACATCTTCGGTTGCGATTGTAACTGCCGGATCCCAGAATTTCACGCCCATAATGGGTTCAACGAGCTCAAGCGAAGCATCGAGTTCTTCAAGCTTCTTCGCCTCGTGAGTTGCACCAAGAATATTTGCATCAGTTGAGTAAGCCTTCTCAACGCTATCGCGATAGGGCAGCTTGTTTGCAACGAGCCACTCTGACATCTCTTTACGACCGCCGAGTTCGTTCACAAAATCGCTATCAAGCCAAGGCTTATAAATACGTAATGAAGGATTTGCTAATAGGCCATAGCGATAGAAGCGCTCAATATCATTTCCTTTATAGGTCGATCCATCTCCCCAAATTGAGACGCCATCTTCTTGCATTGCGCGCACCAAGAGAGTTCCGGTTACTGCGCGACCAAGAGGAGTGGTGTTGAAATATTGTTTTCCACCCGATCGAATATGAAATGCACCGCAGGCGATTGCAGCAAGACCTTCTTCAACAAGAGCTAATTTGCAATCAACTAAACGAGCACCTTCGGCACCGTAAGCCTGTGCGCGTGATGGCACTGAAGCGATATCTGGTTCATCGTATTGTCCAAGGTCAGCGGTGTAGGTAAATGGAACTGCGCCCTTCGCGCGCATCCAGGCCACAGCAACAGAGGTGTCGAGGCCACCAGAGAATGCGATACCGACTCGCTCGCCAACGGGAAGTGAGGCGAGAACTTTTCCAGCGGAGGCAGAGTGAGAAGACGAGGTCATGGTTGAAGTCTAACTCCCCAATCTCGTGAAGTGGATCGCATCCATTCTGCGAAGTAAGTTTTTCACGCTTTCACCCGCTTCACTTTCGCAGAACTCAACTCGCAAGAGCGCCTCATCCCCAACTCCGAGCCCGCTCTGGCCGATCAAACGTGGCGCTGCCTTTCGCGCAGAGTCGCCATCGCCTCTGATCAAGATCCAAAATCCCGTCTCCGAGATTCGAGCGCAGTGGTCGCCAGCCCGCAGTTGGGATTGGATCGCACTAGCTAATCGAGTCAGAAGTAACTCTTGCTCCTCAATCTGCTCATTGGGTTGATGATCAGAATTGTGATGGTCGATCAACCGGATAGAGATGAGTGTGATCAACCGATCTTCTCGCGCAGCCATCCGTAACTCATTCGTGAGGATTTCGAGAAAACGCTCTGGCGCCATCGCACCGGTCAATGAGTCAACGAGGCCATCACTGCGCAGCTCTAGCTTCTTTGGTGCAGAATTGGCTTGCGCTCTTCCGCGATCGCTTCTCACAACTCCATCGTAAAACGGCAATCTCTTAAATTCCAGATCTAAATCTCGCCATATTTCGATGCGGAGCTAGACTCACACCCATGAGCAGAGCTGACGAAGGCACCTTCCATCACATCGCCCGACGGGCTGCAGTTTCGCTGCTGCGGGTGGAAGGAGCAATCCTTCTCGCGCTAGCGCTCTACCTCGCAGTAGCAGCAACAATAAAAACTGTGACTCATCCTGGCGCCCTCGGTGCTGAGATCGCCTTTGCGATCCTCGGAGCGATGGGGCTCTACCTCTGCTCGATCTCATATTCGCGTGGCACTTCGTGGGGTCGCTCCCCCGCCGTCTTGGCCAATCTGCTCGCCATCGGCGTCTCCTACTTTATGTTCGGCGGCAAGCTCTACATCACCGCAATCCCCTTGCTCGCTCTTGCAGCTGTGACCCTCGTCGCCTGCCTATTTGGCTATCGCCCCTCTGGAGATGAAAAGTAGCGCCTCTTTTTTGACTAGACTTATAGTACGAAGAATTGCCCCAGAAATTTCACTGGGCCATGATCGAGAGAGAAGCGGAGCTCCAGTGTCGTCGTCGGGATCACACACTCCTGAGAATCACTTTGGTGGATCATTCGGTCCCAATGAGTGGCTCGTCGATGAGATGTACGAAAAATTCCTCCGCGATCCACAATCAGTAGATTCAGCATGGCACGAGTTCTTCTCTGATTATGCCGCTGCCTCGAAGAGCTCACCATCAGTAACTCTCCCACCATTAACAGCTGCACCGCTTGGTGGAAACCCACCTCAGCCAAAGTCAGCAGTTTCTCCTGCTCCAGTTTCTCCTGCTCCAGTTTCTCCTGCTCCAG
>JBBAMR010000007.1:43705-60210 GCA_040402375.1 Candidatus Nanopelagicaceae bacterium
CAGTTTCTCCTGCTCCAGTTTCTCCTGCTCCAGTTTCTCCTGCTCCAGCTGTATCTGCACCTACGACGAATGAGATACCCGTGAATGATCCTGTAACTCCAGTTACTCCCGTTACTCCAGTGGCAGCAAGCAGCACCGATCCTGCGAAGGCGCCGGTCTCAACTCCCGCCGATCCGATCGTGAAACCGATCCCCACTCTCGCTACCCCTGGCGCTGCATCTGTCGAGCCGATTCGCGGTGTTGCAGCTCGCGTTGTTCAAAGCATGGAAGCCTCACTTGCAGTTCCAACTGCCACCTCTGTTCGTGCAATTCCAGCGAAGCTCATGATTGATAATCGCACCGTTATTAATAACCATCTGAAGCGTGGACGTGGCGGCAAGGTCTCATTTACTCACATCATTGGTTACGCCATGGTGAAGGCGCTTCGCCAGATGCCAGCGATGAACGCTTTCTATACCGAACTCGACGGCAAGCCAGCGATTGGCAAGCCCGAACATATCAACATTGGAATCGCGATCGATCTCGCAAAGCCAGATGGCTCGCGCCAACTCCTCGTTCCTTCGATTAAGGGTTGCGAAGATCTCGACTTTGGTCAGTTCTGGGCATCGTATGAAGAGACCGTTCGCAAGGCCCGAACCGGTGCACTGACCGTTGAAGATTTCGCAGGAACAACTGTCTCACTCACCAACCCGGGCACGATCGGTACCGTTCACTCGGTTCCGCGCTTGGTGCAAGGACAAGGACTTATTTTGGGCGTCGGCGCGATGGACTATCCAGCCGAATTCCAAGGTGCAAATGAAGAGACCCTCTCAAATCTTGCAATTAGCAAAGTCATCACACTGACCAGCACCTACGATCACCGGATCATTCAAGGCGCACAATCTGGAGACTTCCTCAGCCGCCTCCATGGCATCTTGCTTGGTGAAGGTGAGTTCTACGACGAGATCTTTGCAGCGCTACGTATTCCATATCAGCCAATTCGCTGGGTTCAGGATATGCAGTTCTCTAAGGATGATCAGATCTCTAAGACTGCTCGCGTTCAACAACTGATCGAGGCATATCGTAAATCTGGCCACCTCATGGCAGATATCGATCCACTCCGATACGAACAACGCTCACATCCAGATCTCGATGTGGTCACGCATGGCCTCTCCTTATGGGATCTTGATCGTGAATTCGCTACAGGTGGCTTCGGTGGCAAACCATTTATGAAGTTACGCCGAATTCTCGGAATATTGCGCGACTCGTACTGCCGTCATATCGGTATTGAGTACATGTATATCGAGAACCCGCAAGAGCGTCGCTGGATCCAAGAGCACGTTGAGATTGGCGCGCCAGTAACTGAGCGCGAAGAACAACTCCGTATCTTGCGCAAGCTCAATAGCGCTGAGGCATTTGAATCGTTCTTGCAGACAAAATATGTTGGTCAGAAGCGCTTCTCCCTCGAAGGCGGAGAGTCACTCATCCCAATGCTCGATGCCATCATCTATGGCGCTGCAGTCGATGGACTCGATGAGGTCTGTATTGGTATGCCACACCGTGGCCGATTGAATGTTCTCGCAAATATCGCTGGCAAGTCTTATGGCCAAATCTTCCAAGAGTTCGAAGGCCACTACGCAGATAATGAAGTTCAAGGCACCGGCGATGTGAAATATCACCTCGGTACCGAAGGAACCTTCACTACACCTGCAGGAGAGAGCACCAAGATCTATCTCGCAGCTAACCCATCCCACTTAGAGGCGGTCAATCCGGTTCTTGAGGGAATCGTTCGCGCTAAGCAAGATATCAAGAATATTAAGAACGACTTCGCAACGTTGCCGATCCTTATTCATGGTGATGCGGCATTTGCTGGTCAAGGAATCGTCTCTGAAGTCTTGAGCATGTCACAGCTCTCTGGATATCGCACAGGTGGAACGATCCATATCGTTGTAAATAACCAGATCGGATTTACGACCTCACCATGGGCTGCCCGCTCATCGACCTACAGCACCGATATCGCCAAGATGATTCAGGCACCGGTCTTCCATGTGAATGGTGATGACCCAGAGTCAGTTGTTCGGGTCTCAAAGTTGGCATATGAGTATCGCCAAGCATTTAATAAAGATATTGTCATTGATCTTGTCTGTTACCGCCGTCGCGGTCACAACGAGGGTGATGAGCCAAGCTACACCCAGCCAATGATGTACAAGTTGATCGATGCGAAGCGAAGCACTCGTAAGCTCTATACCGAAGCACTGATCGGTCGCGGTGATATCACCGTCGAAGAGGCTGAAGAAGTACTCCGTGATTATCAATCACAGCTTGAAGCAGTCTTTAACTCAGTCCACAACGTTGAGCCAGATCACACATCTGGTTTTGTGGTTCCAGAAGTTCCACATCCATCCGCTCTTGCAACGAGCGTAGATGAAGCGACTCTGCGAAAGATTGCAGCTACTCAGGTTGCGACCCCTGAAGGATTTACCGTCCACCCACGCTTAGCTCCGCAGCTGGCAAAGCGCGTGGAGATGCTCGATGACGGCACCGTCGATTGGGCAACGGGTGAGATGTTCGCCATGGGATCACTCCTTCTCGAAGGTCATCCAGTTCGCCTTGCTGGTCAAGATGTTGGCCGCGGAACCTTCTCGCAGCGCCACGCGATTGTCCTCAATCAGAACGATGGTTCATTCTGGACGCCGCTTCGCGAGCTTGTTGCTGATGGCGAGAATCAATTCTTCGTCTTTAACTCATTGCTCTCAGAATATGGCGCGATGGGCTTTGAATACGGTTACTCATTAGTGCGCGAAAACGCACTCGTCATGTGGGAAGCGCAGTTCGGTGACTTTGGAAATGGTGCTCAGACAATTGTCGATGAGTTCATCTCATCATCACTTCAAAAGTGGGGCGAGCGATCATCAGTAGTTCTACTTCTGCCTCATGGCTATGAAGGCCAAGGACCTGATCACTCCTCTGCTCGGATTGAGCGCTATCTCGCGCTCTGTGCTGAAGGAAATATGACAGTTGCTCAGCCTTCAACTCCTGCGAGCTACTTCCATCTCCTTCGTTGGCATGCGAAGAATCCAGCTCGTCGCCCTCTCATTGTCTTCGAGCCAAAGTCGATGCTTCGCTTGAAGGCAGCAGGTTCAGGTCTCGCTGATTTCACTAGCGGACACTTCCAACCATTGATCCCTGATACAACTGTCAGTAACCCACAGCGCATCATCTATACCTCTGGAAAGGTCTACTGGGATCTTCTTGCAGAGCGCACTAAACGTGGCGATTCCTCTACTGCAATTGTCCGCGTTGAACAGCTCTATCCACTTCCAGTAGAAGAGATCGCTGCTATTGCTGTGCAGAATCCAAGTGCGACCCTTCGCTGGGTTCAGGATGAGCCAGCAAATCAAGGTCCATGGCCATTTGTCGCTCTCAATACTCGTGATGCACTCGGTGGAAGAGATCTCTCGCTGGTCTCGCGCCGAGCAACAGCATCACCTGCAACCGGTAGCCATCATCAGCATGAAGAGGAGCAGAAGGCGCTCCTTGAAGCGGCTTTTACTCTGTAATTTCTCTTGCGCAACCGCGACGGTAGCGCAACACGAATAGACCGACGATCTCCTCTGGCGCTAGCGTCAGATAGTGACGAGAGTCGGTTGAGGCTTCCTTGTTATCGCCCTCAACCCAATATCCCGTATCTAAAACCTTTGTCAGTCGCTTCACCGTTAAGAGTTCGGGAGCTGCAGCACGTTTCACTAAAACGACTTTGCCCACCGCGCGCTCTAAGGCTCGCTTGGTCATCCCTTCAGGGTAATAACGGAAGAGCGTCCAATCACCTTCTCGCAGGGTTGGCTCCATCGATCGACCCGTGATTTGCACTCTCCGAGCCCGCTCTCCAGATGCCACGCACCCAAGTCTAGATGTACGCTATCGGGCATGAACACACTTACAACACTTATTGAATCAGTACTTGCCCCTCGCACCGTTGCATCAGCACATTGCGATCTCCCATGCGGAATTTATGACCCAGCACAAGCAAAGCTTGAGGCGCAGTCAGTCAAGGCTGCGATGGAGAAATATGCTGCATCAAGCGATCTCGATTTTAAATCTCGCGCCGTAGCAATCAAGGAAGAGCGCTCTGATGCAGTTAAGCATCACCTCTGGGTACTCTGGACTGATTACTTCAAGGCTCCTCACTTTGAGGCCTACCCACAACTGCACGCACTCTTCAACGAGACGACCAAGCTCGCGGGTGCTGGTGGAACTAAGGGCACAAACGATGTCGCAGTTGCTGACAAGTTACTTGCAAAGATCGAAGAGATCTCAGAGATCTTCTGGGCAACAAAGAAGGCTTAACTTTAATTAAGCTGAAATAATCTTTTCAGCGGCGATACGCGCCATGAAAGAGATTCGGTCGACCAATCGCCGCTGCACTTCTGCAGTGGCGATTGTTCTATTAAGGTGAGTTATCGTCGCCTCGAAGGTCAGCGTCGATTCTGCGATATCAATAACGCGCACGTGAGCTCTTACCTCTTCGCCAATGGGCACCGAGGTCAACATTTTTAGCGAGATCGATTCAGTAAACGAGGTTTCTCCTGGCGCAAAATGCTCAGCGAGCGCCGCGCTACAGGCGCTCTCGACGAGTGATTGAGCTGCGCTGGTTGATAGCACCGTTAAATCATTTGTTCCGGCCGCGACCGATGTGTCACCACCACGAACGATCATGGTGGACATGCCGACCAAGCCTAGAAGTGGATGCTCTTCGCTGGTCATGGAATTAACCTATCTGAAAAAAGAGAGTGAAGCTTCGGTTTTACTGCTCAAAAATCGACAGAATTTATTAAAAACGCTCGCGAAATTCCTGCGTGTGGGAGATCTCAATCGTCGTCTGACCATCAACGGTGATCGTCGTCTGCGTAAAGGTTTCAATATGGCTGAAGGCTCCACCATTGAACTGTTCGGCTGCCATTGCGGCGGCGAGGGCTTGGGTTTGAGCGATTAACTTCTCGTAGAGCTCTGGTGGCATCTCATCCACATGAGAATTCCCCAGTAAATTCTTCAGGAGCGCAACGCTGGTGCGATGAGATTCAAGGGTTGTGCCGCATGGCGGACACTCGGCGCAGTGAATAGTGAGCGCACTTTCCAGCGTTGGATCAAACAGCTCATTATCAACGGAGAGGAGAATGACTGTTGAAATCTCTTCGCAGGAGTTCTGGTGGTTTCCGCCGCAGGACATCAATTCGCTCCCTTCTTCTTAGGCTTTTGCGCCTCAGTGGGAGAGTTCGGATCAATTCCTCGAGTGCGTGCATACTCGGCGAGTGACTCGCGAAGCAGCTTTCGCCCACGATGAAGCCGTGACATCACAGTCCCAGTTGGAACTCCAACGATCTCAGCAATCTCTTTATAGGAATACCCTTCGACATCGGCGTAATAGACCGCCATCCGAAAATCTTCAGGGATAGCGGAGAGCGCCGCTTTCACATCGCCATCAGGAATATTTTCTAGGACAAGATCCTCAGCTGACTTGCCTTGATCGGCGGTATGTGAGGCTGCTTCAAAGATCTGCCAATCTTCGACCTCACCATCAGAGATCTGTGGCCGACGTTGATCCTTACGATAGGTATTGATAAAGGTCGTTGTCAGAATTCGGTAGAGCCATGCTTTGAGATTTGTGCCTGGTTCAAATTGATGGAAAGAGTTGAAGGCCTTGGCAAAGGTATCTTGTACAAGATCTTCGGCATCTTGTTGGTTGCGGGTATATCGAAGCGCTGCAGAGTAAAGGGGGCTAGCAAATACCAGTGCATCACGTTCAAATCGTGCGGTGCGCTCAGTAAGAGTCTCAGTGGCGCGGTCCACTACGTGAATAGGAGCTACTCCGGTTGAGGACGTTACATCCACCTCGGTGCTCATAGTTAACAATGCTACTGCCATATTCTGGTAACGCGCTGTGAGAGATATCTATTCCCAGTAGAATCCTGATATGACGCAGCTCTGGCCAGCCCCCCATCGTGGGAGTACTCCAGTCCATGCGCGCATCACGATTCCCGGCTCAAAGTCAGTGACCAATCGGGCGCTCATCTTGGCCGCCCTCGCCAGCTCCCCATCGCTACTGCGCAAGCCACTGCATTCACGAGATTCCGCGCTGATGATCGCTGGACTTAAAGCGATTGGCGTTGGAATTGAGAGTGCGGAGAATGGCGATCTCACAATTACCCCGGCTCCACTGTTCGGCCCGGCGCAGGTCGATGTTGGAAACGCTGGGACTGTTATGCGCTTTCTGCCGCCTCTTGCCGCAATGGCGAATGGACTCATTCACTTTGATGGCGATGCTCGGTCTCATGAACGACCACTAGGCCCAGTGATCGCAGCCCTTGAATCACTCGGTGTGAGTATCGAACATGGCAACCGTTATTCGCTTCCACTGACGATCAATGCGCACGGTCAACTGCGCGGTGGCATTGTCGATGTAGATGCATCATCGTCGAGTCAATTTATTTCGGCCCTCTTACTCGTTGCTCCTGCAACGAAGGTGGGAATCACTATTCGCCACACTGGTAAGACTCTTCCCTCGATGCCTCATATTGAAATGACTGTGCAGATGCTTCGCGAGGTCGGCGTGAATGTTGAAGTAAGTGACGGAACGATCTGGCGCGTCTCCCCCGCCGTCATGGTTGGTCGCGAGATTACGATCGAACCAGATTTATCGAATGCAGCCCCATTTATGGCAGCTGCGATGATCTGTGGTGGCTCAGTGACTATTTCTGATTGGCCTCGTCACACAACTCAGCCAGGTGATCAGTTGCGATCAATCTTTACGCAGATGGGCGCGAAGGTGAGCTTTACCGAATCAGAGCAAGGATCAGATCTCACCATCACCGGTACTGGTGTAATTCATGGGATCGATATCGATCTGCACGACGTTGGCGAACTCACGCCATCAATTGCAGCGCTCGCCGCATTAGCTGACTCACCATCAACACTTCGTGGCATTGGCCATCTCCGACTTCACGAGACTGATCGCTTGGCAGCGCTCGCCGCGGAGATCAACGCCCTAGGTGGCGATGTCGATGAAGAAGAGAGCGCTCTCTATATATCGCCCGCACCGTTACACGGCGGGACCTTCCATACGTACGAAGACCATCGATTAGCAACTGCTGGCGCAATACTTGGATTAAGCGTTCCTGGCATCATGGTTGAGAATATTGAAACTACGCAGAAGACTCTCCCTGACTTTCCTGGTGCGTGGGCCGATCTTCTCCAGCAAGCGCAGAGAACCCCAGGGGTATATCAGTAGTGACACCACGCGAGTTTGATGAGGATGATGTTCGAATCCGTCCGAAGGAGCGCACCCGCCCACGTACGAAAGACCGTCCAGATTACTCCGCCTCGCAAATTGCTCGTGTCATTGCAGTAGATAGAGGGCGTACCACCTGCCTTATCGAAGAGAGTGGCCTTCTCATTACTGCGATGAAATCGCGAGAGCTCGGTCGCAAATCAGTTGTTGTTGGAGATCTCGTCGGTCTCGTGGGAGATCTCACTGGAACAGAAGGAACTCTCGCTCGCATTGTGCTGGTTACACCTCGCAAGAATGTCCTCACACGTACCGTCGATGATGTCGCCGAATTTGAACGCATGATCGTCTCGAACGTCGATCAGATCGGGATCGTGATAGCTGCCGCCGATCCTGAACCACGTCATGGCTTTGTCGACCGCGCGCTGGTAGTCGCCTTTGATCAGGGCATTGCGCCTCTCATTATCGTGACGAAATGCGATCTCGCAGATCCTCGAGAATTCCTCGAGATGTACTCCGAGCTTGACGTGAAGTCACTGATGATCGCTCGAGGCGGCGATCTAGATCCACTTCGCAAGGAGCTCCGACATAAGCGAACTGTTCTTCTCGGACACTCCGGCGTAGGTAAGTCAACGCTTGTGAATGCGCTGACTCAGAGTGAGAGCCGGACGACTGGTGTTGTGAACTCAGCAACTGGGCGCGGTCGACACACTTCATCGAGCGCTGTTGCCCTAAAAATCGATCTCGATGCGGATGAGAGTGGTTGGATTATTGATACTCCAGGAGTCCGCTCCTTCGGTTTGGCACATGTGGAGCGAGATCGCGTCATTAGCGCTTTTCCAGAGTTCGCCGCAGCAATTGAACACTGTCCGCGCAACTGCTCCCACGATGAAGAGAATTGCGCGCTCAATCACTGGCCAACGCTCTCAGAGAGCGCACTCCACCGGCTAGCGAACCTGCGACGCCTCCTCGCTGAGGGCGCTAAGTAATTGGCAGTAGGTAGGATCAGGATATGAGAAACCACGCACTCGATTTATCATTGGCACTTCGGTTAGCTGATGCCGCCGATGCGATCTCGACTGCAAAATATCAAAGCAGCGAACTTATTATTGAGACGAAGCCAGATCTCACACCCGTGACTGATGTTGATAAGGGCATTGAGTTCATGGTCCGCGATGTTCTCTCCCAAGAACGCCCCCTCGATCTCGTCGTCGGTGAAGAGTTCGGTGGAAAGGATCAGGCCCTGGCCACGGGAAATGAGAAGTACTACTGGGTGATTGACCCAATCGATGGTACAAAGAACTTTGTTCGCGGGGTTCCGACCTGGGGAACTCTCATTGCACTCGTTAACCCTGCGCATGAAGTAGTCGTTGGAGTTGTCAGCGCCCCTGCTCTCTATCGACGGTGGCATGCCCACAAAGGCGGCGGAGCATTCGTCAGTGAAAATGGTGGAGCAGCGCGAAAGATTGGTGTCTCAAAGGTTTCTACTCTCGCCGATGCATCTATCTCGTACTCAGATTTAGTGGGGTGGGGTGATCGACGTCAAGAATTTATTAATCTCCAAGAGAAGATTTGGCGCACTCGTGGGCTGGGAGATTTTTGGTCACATATGCTGGTCGCAGAAGGCGCCGTTGATATTGCAGTCGAGCCATCGCTTGCCTTATGGGATATGGCAGCGAATGCGATAATCGTCGAAGAAGCTGGTGGGATCTTTGGTGATCTCGATGGCGGGCGTGGTGCACATGGGCCGAGTGGGCTCTCTACCAACGGTTTATTACACCAGCCATTGCTTGACGCCATCAACCCGGTAGAGAATTAAGGGAGGGCGCTCACAGATGGGCTTATTCTCATTCTTCTCGCGAAAGAAGAAGCGTCTTCGCAATGATGGAGTTACTGAGACTCTCTCCACTGGTACTGGCGCTAAAGTCATTGAAAAACAATGGCACCACAGCCTTGCTTATCTCACTGTCGTAACCCATCCACTTGGCGATACTCGAGGAACTGATCTCGACCGTACGCTGATCATGAGTTCACTCGTCGCTGTGAGCCAAGAGATCTCACTGCTTACCAATGAAGAGCAATCGTTGCACTCACTCTTTTCTGCACTCTCACTCGCTCTTACCGCGAAAGCGGCAGCTGAAGATATTTCATTAGAGAGCGTTGAAGTTTCTTCGCTATCTGGCCATGAGAGTGCAGGATATAGCGCAAGAGCGTTCTTCAATGGAAGACGGTTTACCATCGTGCTGGGAGACCCGGTCGCAGTTGGGCGGGCAAGCACGCCATTTCACGCTGATATCGAGGCGCATCTCTCTCTCAATCTTGCGGGCGCATCAGGAGATCAAGAGGCGCGAGATAAAAACTCGACGCGAACCCTCGTACTCGCTATCGATGGTATTTCTTATACAGCGGTTACGGTTACTTCCGAGCTGCGTTAGAGATCAATCCACGCTCCGCCGACAAGATCAGAGGCGCGATCTGGTCCCCACGACCCAACAAAATAAGGGAAGAGCGCTGGCTCGCCAGAGATAACGTTCTCAAGAATTCGCCATGTTTCAAGGACTGAATCAATGCGTGTAAAACGCATATGGTCGCCAGACATTGCCGCGCGAAGAAGTCGCTCGTAAGCCTCTTGACGCTCGCCAAGGGCTGCCGAGAATTCTACGTTGAGTTGAACCGGTTGAGTGCTGAGGGAATCTCCCGGAGACTTTGCGAGCAGTGAGATATCTACGCCATCGTTCTTGCCGAGGCGGAAACGGAGAATATTTGGTGCGCCAATTTGGGATTCGGCGAAGAGTAGACGTGGAGGTTGCTTGAACTCGATGACAACTTCAAGGGTGGTTTCCGCGAGCTCTTTGCCAGTCCGAAGGTAGAAGGGAACTCCCGCCCAGCGCCAGTTATCGATATGCACGAGCGCTGCCGCAAAGGTCTCGGTATCTGAGTGTGGCTTTACGCCTGGTTCATCGAGATAGCCAACGTATTGTCCACGGACCACATTCTCAGGCTTCAGCGGTGCGATCGCGCGGAAGATCTTTAACTTCTCATCTTCCATATTGTGCGAATTAATCTCTGAAGGTGGCTCCATCGCAATGAGTGCGAGTACTTGCAATAAGTGGTTCTGCAGGACGTCGCGCAGCGCGCCAACTCCGTCATAGAAAGCACCACGTCCATCAATACCAAAATTTTCAGCCATAGTGATCTGAACGCTTGCAATATAACGATGATTCCAGACTGGCTCCCAGATTGAATTCGCAAAGCGGAAGATCAAGATATCTTCGACCGCTTCTTTGCCGAGGTAATGATCGATACGGAAGATTCGCTCTTCTGGAAGCACTGCCTCGAGTGAATCCTGAAGATGAATTGCAGATGCTAAATCGCGGCCAAATGGCTTCTCAACGACGAGGCGCACGCGATCCATAAGGCCAGCCGCAGCGAGTCCACGGGTAACTTGTTCAAAGGCTGAAGGTGGGATTGCAAGGTAGATCACGATATTTTTCTTATCTGTTAGCCGCGCAGCAAGGCGATCGTAGAGATCTTGCTCTTCATACTTTCCAACAACGAGATGGAGATGATTATCAAGAAACTCTAGAACTTTATCATCTGGAGCTTTAACAATATTCTTAATCGAATCAAAGGCATATGTCACAAATTCTTGGTCACTCCACTTTGTAGAGGCGACGCCGACAATATCTGTTGTGAGAAAGCCGCTACGCGCCATGTTGTAGAGAGCGGGAAAGAGTTTCTTCTTCGCTAAATCCCCAGTCGCTCCAAAGAGAACGAGTGCATCTGCATCTTCAAGCTTCTTCTTGCGGGGTGTCATCATTTCCTCTACTTCTTCGTTGCTTGCCTATTTTTTGCTTCGATATGTCCACCGAACTTTTTACGCATGGCCGAGAGAACCTTATTTGCATAAAGATCATTTCCACGCGATGTAAAGCGACCCATGAGTGAGGCGCTCAACACATTCGCTGGTACGCCTGCATCGATAGCGGTAGCAACTGTCCAGCGGCCCTCGCCTGAATCTGAGACCGAGCCCTCGTAACCATCGAGATTTGGATCTTCTTGATACGCAGTCGCTGTAAGGTCTAAGAGCCAGGATGCAACTACAGATCCGCGGCGCCACACTTCGGTGATCTCGCGCATATCTAAGTTGTACTGAGTCTGGTTGTGATCGCCGACCGTTGTTGGGTGGTTGATTCCCGACTTCGCTGCTTCAAAGATATTGAGACCCTCTGCGTAGGCCGCCATTGCGCCGTACTCAATTCCATTGTGGACCATCTTGACGAAATGTCCCGCACCAACTGGGCCGCAATGGTAGAAACCACACTCAGAGTTAGATGGGTCGCCGGTGCGACCTGGTGTGCGTTCGGCAGATTCAAATCCTGGTGCGAGCGCCTTAAAGATCGGATTGAGGCGGTCGACGACCTTGGCATCGCCACCAATCATTAATGAATAGCCACGCTCTAATCCGTAGACCCCACCAGATGTTCCGACATCAACAAAGTTGATTCCCTTAGTTGCAAGAAATGCTGCATTAGCAATGTCATCGCGATAGAAAGTGTTTCCGCCATCAATAATGGTTGAACCTGGAGCGAGGTGTTCTGCGACGGCGTGAATAGTCTGCTTGGTAACCTCAGCTGGGACCATCACCCAAACAATCTGCGGATTGCTCTCGTTATTTTGCTTCGCAAGATCTGCGAGCGAAGAGAGACCGGTGTGACCCTCCGCAGCGAGGCTCTTCACAGTGTCGGCGTTCACATCAAAGACGCTGATCTGCACTGGGGTTGTTGGGTCGATATGAGTTGAGATGCGGCGGACAATGTTGGCGCCCATTCGGCCAAGACCGACCATCGTGAATTGAAGTCCTTGAGTGCTCATTCATCTCCCTCTATCTCTTAACAAATTGCATAACGATAAAAATTTAATCTAGATCTTCAGATCCGTAACAATGCTGATCGTGGCGCTAGGTGAACTCTCTCGAAGCTTCGAGATTGGACTGATCTGACTGCCTCGAAGGAGCTCTTCGAGAGCTACTCGCTTACCCTCACCTACTGCGAAGATGTAGATGGCAGATGCCTTAGCCAATCGAGCTGCACCGATCGAAACCCGCTCTGCGGGTGGCTTAGGAGAATTATCTACCGCAACAGCTGATTTCATGGAATCGAGCTCGCGGGTGTGGCCAGGAAAGAGTGAGGCGATATGGCCATCTTCACCCATGCTGAGAATGACGGCATCAAAGCGTGAGGTATCTCCGACCTTCGCATCGAGCGCGTTGGCGTAGCTCTCTGCCGCTTCTTCGAGCGTAGAGGACTTTGGTTCGGCGACTCTCTCAAAGTGGATCTGGCGAGAGGATCGTTCAAAGCCAGCCATCAAGATCGAATCCGAGCGCTCTGGATCATCCCATCCAAGGAAGCGTTCATCGCTAAACCAGACCCTTACCTTGGCACTCTTAAAGTTCTCATCTCGTGAAGTAGTCCGAAAGAGCGCGACATCAATCCCCCTGGCGATCGCAAGACCAGTACGACCTCCGGTGATTACGATCTGAGCTTCGCGACCTTCACGCCAGGCGTGAACAATGGCGGCTACGGTGCGAGCTGCAACGAGTTGAATGAGTTGTTCTGCAGATGGATCGAAGAGTTGCTGAAAACGCGTCGACTCTGAGCCACTCTGGTGTGATGAGTTGCTCGAGGACATATGTCTAAGGATATTCGTTTTTCAGAGCGAAAAAAAATCCGGCTCATGAAAACTTCTCATGAACCGGATCTTCGTACTAGTAGCGGGGACAGGATTTGAACCTATGACCTCTGGGTTATGAGCCCAGCGAGCTACCGAGCTGCTCCACCCCGCGTCGGTAACTCAATCTTAAAGGAAATCCTTCAGATTGCCCAATCCGGTATGAGTTACTTCCCGGTTTGGGCCCGAATAGCTGCAGCGATAGCTGATTTCAAACGATTCTGGGCTGCACCATATGCAGTGAAATCACCATTCTTGAGAGCAGCCTGCGCATCTGCAATCGCAGATTGAGCTGCGGCAAGTGCCGACTTCAGAGATGAGCCAGTTGTACCAGTTGCACCTGATGAGGTCGTTGACGGTGCACCAGAATTATTCGTCAGAGTCGTTCCGGCATTTCCGCCGAAGACCTGATCAAGTGCGCCTTGAAGTGTGCTGTCAAAGCCAATCTGATCACCGAAGCTGATGAGTACTTTCTGAAGCAATGGGTACGCAGCAGAGTTTGCAGTTGCTCGCACATACACTGGCTGAACATAGAGCAGGCCATTACCGACTGGCAGAGTCAACAAGTTACCAAGGACGACATCTGAACCCCCTTGACGCAAGAGCGAGAGCGCCTGCGCAACTTCAGGCTTCGCCTCAAAGTTAGAAGCAACCTGTGATGGACCAGAGATATTTGTCGAGCGTGGCAATTGCAGAACAGTGATCTTGCCGTAGTTAGGACCGGCATCAGAGTTCACTACTGCAAAGGCTGTCAGGTTTTGACGACCACCCTTTGGCACAAAACTCGTTGAGAGTGAGAAGGATGCGCTCTTTGCACCAGGCAATTGCATCGTCTGGTAATAAGGAGGCTGCGTTGCCGCATTCGCACCGAGTGAGGATGGGTCACTTGGGATACGCCAGAAATCTTGACCGCCATAAAAGGCACTCGCAGATTCCACGTGATACGTGCTGAGCACATCACGCTGAACGTTGAAGAGATCTTCTGGATAGCGAATGTGGGCCAATAGAGCGGGTGAGATCGCACTCTTTGGCTCGACAGTTCCAGGGTAAGCCTTAGACCAGGTCTTCAGAACTGGATCAGTGGTGTCCCATTGGTAGAGATGAACTGTGCCATCGTAAGCATCAACAGTTGCCTTAACTGAGTTACGAATGTAGTTCACATTCTGATCAGCAAGCGGAGCAACAGATGTGGTTGCAGAGCTCACTGAGTTGGTAGTTGCGGCGTTGAGGTTCGTGACCTTTGCATATGGATAACCTGCAGAGGTCGTGTAACCATCAATAATCCAGACGACATGGCCATTAACGACCGATGGGTATTCATTTCCATCAAGGGTGAGCCATGGCGCAACCTTGTGGACTCGCTCCATCGGATTACGGTTGAAGAGGATCTTTGAATCTTTATTAATCAGGTTTGAGAGAACGATGCGCTGTTCTTTGTACTTAATAGCAAAGAGAAGACGAGAGAAGACTGAACCCATTGGTACGCCACCGGAACCGGTATAGGTGTAGTTCTTCTGGCCATTTGCCGATGTGTCATCGGGATAGTCGAGCTCGGTAGGGGTGCTGCTCTTGGCGCCACCGATAATCGAGTAATCCGGAACGCTCTCACCAAAGTAGACGCGCGGTTCAAACTTTCCGAGACCATTAGTTGGCGGGATATTGCCCACTGCAAATGATGGCTTTCCATCAGCATCGACAGTATTGGCATATGCTCCAACGAAGCCGAAGCCGTGGGTGTAGACCAGGTGATCATTAATCCAGTTTCGAACTGGACTGCCGGCAATATTTAATTCGCGCACTGCAACGACGGTATCGCGACTCTTTCCATTGATGGAGTAGCGATCCATATCCAAGGAATCTGGGAAGGTGTAATACGGCTTAATCTGCTGAAGCTGGCGGAAGGTTGCGGAGACTACGTTGGGATCAATCAAACGTGCGTTTGAAACGGTAAGTGCATCGCCTGCAAGCTGGCCAGAGGCAACTGTTGTTGTTGCTTGATAATCCTTAATCGTTACCTGATCGAGGCCATAGGAAGCACGCGTCGCGTTGATATTGCGCTGGATGAATGGCGCCTCTTTTGAAGATTCAGATGGTTTGACCTGGAACTGCTGGATAAAGGCGGGATAGATGCCAGCAATCAAGAGTGATGAGATCACAAGAAGTGAGACGCCAGCAGCTGGCAGAATCCATGAACGTCGGATGATATTTGCAAAGAAGAGCAGAGCACAGATCACGGCGATGCCGGCCAAGATCGATTTAGCTGGAAGCGTTGCATTGACATCGGTGTAGGAAAGTCCGGTGATCAACTTGCCTGATTTAAGAGCGAGGGCGTAGCGATCAAACCAGTACGCGGCGGCCTTCACAAGGACGAGAACTCCAAGAAGGACTGAGAGCTGAACTCGAGCTGCGACTGTGGTGCGATCCTGCGCGATCTGTGGGCGAATGCCGCCATAGAGGTAGTGCACTCCGGCAGTTGCTACCAAAGTAAGGAGGAGAGTTGAGATCGCCCAACCAATCATCGATTGATAGAACGGCAACTTAAAGGCAAAGAACGAGATATCTAGACCGAATTGTGGATCCTTGGTACCCCAGAGAGTTGCATTCTTGTACTGCAACCAGACCTGCCAGAGGCGTGAGCCAGACATTCCTGCAAAGTAGAAGATCGCAACGGATACGCCAACGAGGATTAGGCGCTTGATGGGATCGAGCTGGCTGCGATAGCGCTCGATGTTATCTGCCTCAAGAGAGGTCGGGACATAGACCGGGCGACTTCTGTGGGCGAGGTAAATGTTGGTGGCGATGATCGCTGAGGTGAGTAAACCAAAGGCAAGGAAGAGCTCTGCCTTCGTCACGAGTGTGGTGCGCCAGACGGATGAGAAGTGAACTGATTTAAACCAGAGGATATCGGCGTAGAAACCGCTGAGTGAGACGAGCACAATTGCGATGACGACGAGCGCTGCAATGGTGAGTGGGAGCGGTCCAACCTTCTTTCGCGGACCAGGTCTCATCGGATTATTACCTTGAGAGAACGGGTTATTAGGAAAGTTAAATGAACTCATACCCCGCACTCTAGCGCGAGAGGTTTGCCGCTGCCGCTCTGATCTTGCTGCTACCTGGAGGGTTAGGCGGGGTTTTTAGGCTCGTTTTCAGGCTGCTCACCGGGCTCGGTAAAACTGCGCTGGAAGGCTTGAAAGGCAGAGACTGAACGATTGGTCTCGCTCTCATATTTATCTTTAAAACGTGAGACCCAGATGACGTAAATGATTGCGCCGGTCACGGCAAAGAGGGGAACGAGCCACCAAATGAGCGCTGAGAAGGCGGGATTTCCAGATGAGGTGCCCGTTGCTTTCGCGATCTGCAGAGCGGCTCTTACATCCATAGGAGCACTCTACGGCTTACCTGCAAAAGCACCGCCTCAAAAGAATCTGTGTGCCCTGAAATACTCATCACACTCCAGGAATATTCCTTCTGAGTCAGAGGTTCTCTCTTCTATGAATCAGCGACTTGGCATGAA
>JBBAMR010000007.1:60310-63062 GCA_040402375.1 Candidatus Nanopelagicaceae bacterium
ATGAATCAGCGACTTGGCATGAAAAGGGCGAGAAAGATTGGCAAGATCTCCCTATGAGCGGTGACTTTGGATTTACACCCGGCGGAGCTTTCAATACTTCCAACTCCGGTAGTGGCAATGGGGATATCCCCATGATCGCAATTCAAGCGTTGCGAGATAGCGCTCGGACTTTTCTCAACTCCCACTCAGTCGTTCCGGTGGGAACAGCCGATCTAGCTTCAGTGCAAGAGTCACTTGATATTGCAAATAATTGGCTGGATAACGCAACGATCTTTCCGGATGTGAGCGCCCCACGAGATGTCGCGTGGAGTCGCAAAGATTGGATCGACTCATCTATCCCAGGATGGCAGAAGATCGTTGAGCCACTCGCTGAAGGGATGGCCTCGGCGCTCTCAGAGTTAATGAATGGCATGAACTTTGGCGAAGGCGATGATGGGCTAGATGCGATTCCAGATGTAGCTATCCCTGCCTTTACCTCCATCATGGGTGATAGCCCGCTCACAACCGGTGCAATTCTGCCAATGATGCGCGGTTTTATGGGAGCGATGATTGCGACCCAACTTGGTCAATCAGTCGGTGCGCTCGCGATTCGGGTCACTGGCGCTAATGATGTTGCTCTACCGCTCTTTTCGACCGCGCAGACTCATTTGATTCCGCAAAATATTGCGGCATGGGGTGAAGGTTTAGATCTTCCCGCGAGTGAGATATCGATCTTCTTAGCGTTGCGCGAATCTGCAGCTGTGCGACTCTTTCGCCATACACCGTGGCTCGCTGACTTCATGCGCGAGACAATCGCTGCATATGGTCGCGGCATAAAAATAGATATGGAAGCTATCCAGCGACAGGCTGAGGAAGCAATCTCATCGGGCACACTCGATATTGAAAACGCAGATTCAATTAATCTTGCAATCACAAGTGGCATGTTTATGCCCGAACAATCCACTGAACAGAACGCTGCACTCGAGAAATTAGAGATGGCACTGGCGCTCATTGAAGGGTGGATTGATCATGTTGTTGCACTCGCCGCTGATGAAAGACTTCCTTCACTCGCCGCTCTTCAAGAAGTTCAACGTCGTTCGCGCGTCAGTAACTCACCAACCCAACAACTCTTTAAATCACTTCTTAATTTAGAGGTCTCTCCGCGCAAGATGCGAGAGACTGCGATCTTCTGGGGCGCACTCTTCGAACTCGGTGGCGCAGATGGTCGAGATCATCGATGGGAAGATGCAGCGCTTCTCCCCCGTGGTGAAGATCTCGCTGATCCAGCCGCATTCCTCAAGAGCACCACGGTGCCTGATGATTTAAGTGGGCTGATTTAACTCACATATCACCGGGCAGAAAAAAGCGAAGCCCCCGGTCGCACAATTCTTTATCAGCCTTCCCCTTGCCGATAATGAACGGTTATCCGAGGACTTCGTGTGAGAAAAATAGGCTCTTCTTCCAACTAAATCAAATGAGAGCGCCGATTTTACAAGTGAATTTGAGGCTCGATCTGCAATCGTTCGAGATAAAGATGAGATGGATGAAATTGTTGAGAGTTGCGTACCTCTTGTACTGATACGCCAAAAAATTTCATGAGACTCTCAATCAAGATCCCACCGAACTGTGCATAAGTAGGAGAAAATTTCTCTACGATCTACCAGGGCTGTTGATAACTTGTTGATATCCGGGTGATAACGCGCTCTTTTCTGTTGATAACGTTGTGGAGAATGAGGGGATAACTCACTATGTCGGTGGAAAACTTTATTCAAGAGAGTTTCTTCGAAGATATCTTCCCTCCCGTGACTGGTGCGCCTCAATCGTCGAACTTTCAGCAGCGCCGGAGTAGGCAGCTCCTCACCCCAACGAAAACCGCACCTCACCTATCACTTCCTGACTTTCGCGTCGTGCGCTCAACCCGTCGCAAGCGCGGCGTCACCGCCTTTCGTAACAATGGCATCATCGAGATTCATATTCCTGATCGCACAACGAGGCGTGATGAAGCTGCGCTCATTCCAGAGATGATCGCACTCGTCATAGAAGGCGAAGCGCGCCAACGTCGCGGTGATGAGCTCTTAGAGAAAATGTCCAGTCAACTGCTTGGTCAGTACCTCCCAGAATTTCATGAACGTCCATCCTCAATCCGCTGGCGGAGCATGCAGGGGCGTTGGGGTAGTTGCACAACGGTCGATGGCACGATCCGTATCGCCGGACGGCTAGCGAGCGCACCCGATTACGCGCTGCACTGCGTCATCCTCCATGAGCTGATCCATCTACGCCTTCCAGGCCATGGCCCCGAGTTCTACGCCCTTCTCGCCCGCTACCCAGATCTCGCTCGAGCCGAGGCCTTTCTCGAGGGCTTTGAGGCGGGGCTAGCGAATGCGCCAGAGCCAGTCACTCCGCAGGATCTCGAGCCAGGGCCGCCCCTCTAGGCCGACTAGCCCCGCTAGCCCACGCTCGACCCACGCTCGACCCACGCTCGACCGGTTCAATCTTGCACACAAATAGACGCTCAAGATCCCCCACTACGCTCACACACGCGGGTACCCTCAGCAAGTACGCACGCTCAGCGCGGGAAGCACCCGGGCGAATTTATGAGTTGCTGCGGCGATAGGAGGGTCATTATGGCTGAGGAATATAAGGGCGAGGCTTACTGCGTAAAGTGCAAAGAGAAGCGTTCATTCGAAGGACACGTCAAGGTCTCTGAATCTGGCCGCCGCATGGCACAGGGCATCTGCCCAGTGTGTGGCACCAAGGTCAACCGCATTTTGGG
>JBBAMR010000008.1:0-62701 GCA_040402375.1 Candidatus Nanopelagicaceae bacterium
GATTACAAACCGAGGTCGGTGAGGGAGTAGGCGTACTTGTAGTCGAGGTTGTTTTCGGCAAGTAGCGGAGCTGCTCCACGCTCAACGATGGTGGCAACTCCGACAACAATTGCACCAGCTTCACGTAACGCTTCGACCGCTGTCATCACAGAACCACCGGTGGTCGATGTATCTTCGACGGCGAGAACGCGACGACCTTTTACATCTGGGCCCTCAATGCGACGCTGTAAACCATGGGCCTTCTCGGCCTTGCGAACGACAAATGCATCGAGCTTTCGTCCCTGTGATGCGGCAACATGCATCATCGCAGTAGCGACGGGATCGGCACCGAGGGTTAATCCACCCACTGCATCGAAATCCCAATCCTTGGTGAGATCGAGCATGACTTCACCAACAAGCGGGGATGCGACAGAGTCGAGAGTGATTCGGCGAAGATCGACGTAGTAATCGGCCTCTTTGCCTGATGACAAGATGACCTTTCCGTGGACAACAGCCTTCTTGAGGATCTCTTCCCTGAGTGTTTCGCGTGAATTCATGTGAGTACCTTATCTAATGCACTCGCTGCAGGTAGCGTCTAGGCATGACATCAAATCCAGATCGCCTCGCAATTTCGCGGTTGATCCATCGATTCGGATTTGGGCCAAAGCCTGGTGAGTTTGCATCCCTTATAGCAATGGGCATCCCGGCAGCAACATCTAAGGTTTTAACAGTTCCGCCACGTGATCCCGGTATTGCGTCAGTTGTTGAACCACAATTTCCTAATCGCGGTAAGTTCCCCACGCCTGGAACTCCAGAACGTTTTGCCTTTGCCGCGCTGCAGAGATCCGATCGCATCAATGTTGAACTCTGGTGGCTAGATCGCATGGTCGCCGCTGATCACGCACTTACAGAGCGAATGACTTGGTTCTGGCATGGCCACTGGGCAACATCGATGGGTAAAGTCGAATATGCGTTAGCGATGAAGAATCAGAGCGAAACGCTTCGCAAATATTCTCTCTCTAACTTTAGAGATATGTCGCAGGCGATGGTGATCGATCCTGCCCTGATGTATTGGCTCGATGCTGGATCAAATGTGAAGCAGGCGCCGAATGAGAACCTAGCTCGAGAGTTGATGGAGCTCTTCACTATCGGTGTCAGTAACTACAGCGAAGATGATGTAAAGGCGGTAGCCCGTGGATTAACTGGGTATAGCGTCGATCGAGCGGCCGGCACATTTACCTTTAATCAAAATAAACATGATGCGACATCATTTTCAATTCTCGGTGTGACAAAGTCGTGGGACGCTTCTTCAATTATTGATCTCTTACTTGCGCGCGATGATAATAAGAAGTTTGTCACCGATCGCCTCTGGTTTAGATTTATGTCGACGGGACTTCCAAAACCAAGTGATATCGAGAGCTCATTCAACAGCCGTGAGATCGCACCAGTATTGGCGAAGATGGCAACCTATATAACCAAAGACGACCCAGGTATGAGCCAGGTGAAGTCACCGGTTGATTGGTTTGTCTCGACCGCTCGCGCATTGAAAATAAGACCTTCAGCAGCGCAAAATAGAGCGCAGATTATTAATTATCTCGACAAGATGGGACAGGTTCCCTTTAATCCACCAAATGTGGGTGGCTGGCCCTATGACGAGGCCTGGCTCAACATTGCATCAACCCAATATCGGATTGGTTTTACCTCGTACTTACTAGATCAAGGCGATCTCTCACCGATCAAAGGATTAAGTGGGCTAGCGATGGAGAACGCACTCGCAGATTGGTTGGGAGTTGCAGAGTTCAGTACCCGTACTAAAGCTGTTCTTCGCTCACCTGGTTTAACAAGTGCTCAGATTGTGATCGCTGCACTCTGCAGCCCTGAATATGTGGTGAATGGATAACGATGGATACTCTCTCGCGTCGTAAGTTCTTGCAGCTCACCGGCATGGGCGCTGCAGGTGCTGCTGCGACTCAACTCTCGCTGGCTCAGATCGCCGAAGCTGCGCAGAGCCGGCCGATGCCGACTGGTACACCGATCCTGGTTGTTGTGACTTTGTATGGCGGAAATGATGGGCTCAACACATTGGTCCCTTACCTGGATCCGATTTATTCAGCATCGCGTCCTGGAATCTCACTCGCCGCTAATGAGGTCATTCCACTTGGTACCGATGGACTAGCGCTCAATGGCACCATGACTGGATTTAAATCGCTCTGGGATCAGGGCCAGCTCGCAATTGTTCGTGGCGTTGGATATCCCACTCCTGATTACTCGCACTTTAGTTCGATGACCTATTGGCAGACCGGTGTTCCACACTCACATGTGAACTCTGGCTGGATCGGTCGTTGGTTAGATACCCAGCCGCACGATCCGATGCGCGCAATCGGACTTGGCTCGGTCCTGCCGCCACTGCTTGCTGGTGTGAAGAACACTGGATCGGTCTTACCACTCGGTGGACTTGTAGTTCCTAAGGGTCTTGTTGCAAAAGAATTTATGGCGTTAAGTAAGAGTTCTTCGAGTGATACACCGCTCCAAGCTGCTGCGGCATCATCGTTTGGTGATCTCTTTAGTTTGAGTTCAAAGGTACAACCAGTATTGGCAAAGCCGGCTCCAGTCCCAGATGATCTGCCATCAGCGGTTGGCGGTAACTTTGGATCAGATACATCTCTATCTCAACAACTCGATATCGTGGCAAAGCTTGTCGCAGCAGGTGCACCGACCAAGGTCTGGTCGGTTTCGCTCGGTGGTTTTGATACACATGCTGATGAAGTAAAGGCCCAGAGCCTATTAATTGGAACAGTATCTGCAGCAGTAACAAGGTTCTTATCTCAGATCCACGCATCTGATCGTGCAAATGATGTCACTGTGATGGTCTACTCAGAGTTTGGTCGCCGGGTGAAGGCGAATGGAACTAGCGGCACTGATCACGGGACATCTGGTCCAGTATTTGTGATGGGGCAAGGTGTCAATGGTGGCCAGTTCTTTGGGGATCAACCATTACTTTCAAAACTTGTCAAAGGTGATCTTGCTGTCACAACTGACTTTAGAGATATCTATGGGTCTATGGTTGAAGATGTATTGAGTACGCCGGCTGGAAAAGTAATTCCGGGGTGGTCCTCAAAAATAAGTGGTTTGATGCTTAAGGCCTAACTTAATCGAGTTTACTTTTACTCTTCTTCTTTGTAGATCACGATTGGTTGTACTTCACGCTTCATTAATCCCTTAGGTGGATTCGCTTCAATCAACGCATCAACTTCGGTGCGAAGTTTTGCCATCTCGATCGCCATATTGGCGACAGCAGATTCCAACTCAATGATCCGAGCAATACCGGCGAGATTCACGCCTTCACCAACTAAGCGTTGGATATTGCGAAGTGATGCGATATCGCGCAGTGAGTAGCGACGACCACGACCACTTGCACGATCTGGTGTTACTAATCCAAGGCGGTCGTATTGGCGAAGAGTCTGGGGGTGCATCCCTGATAGCTCTGAGGCTACTGAAATGACATAGACCGCTTCTTCATCATCTGGAATTCCATTGGTAGACATTAAGCACGGGCTCTCTGCGCAAGATCTACACGTAGATCTTCATCGGCGGTTGCGGCAGCGAAATCTTCGAGCGCCTTCTTCGCCTTGCCATCAACGCGTTGTGGAACAACGACTTCGATCGTAATAAGTAGGTCACCGGTCTTGTGGTTGCGAGTAATACCGCGACCTTTGACTCGCAGCATCTTGCCATTTGGTGTTCCGGGTGCGAGACGCACTTTTACCTCTTCACCATCAAGAGTAGGAACTGCAATATCTGCACCGAGTGCAGCTTCAGTAAATGTGACAGGAAGTGACATGAGTAAATTCTCTTCATCACGGGTAAAGACTGGGTGCTTGGTGACATGGATAATCACATAAAGATCACCAGGCCCTGCCTGTCCAGGTGAGCCACGGCCCTTAAGTTTGATCTTCGAGCCATCTTTTACACCTGCTGGTACGCGGGTAGTAATTGTTTCGCGCTCTAACCGCAGATTAATCTCAGAACCAAAGATCGAATCTCTGAATGAGATGGTTGCTTCGGTCTGAAGATCTGCACCTTTACTTGGGCCACGACGACCGCCACCAAAGAGCGTAGAGAAAATATCTTGGGGGTCACCGCCGCCGCCAAAGTAATCTTGGTAGTTGGCGCCACCTTGTGGGCCACGTGGCCCATTGGATGCTCCACCACGCATGCCACCAGACTTATACAAGTCGCGCATCTCGTTGTATTCAGCTTTCTTCTTTGGATCACTGAGTACTTCATATGCTTCCGAGACTTCTTTGAAGCGCTCTTCTAACTTCTTATCGCCTTTGGTGGCATCGGGGTGCAACTCTTTCGATAACTTTCGATACTGCTTCTTAATCACAGCATCGCTATCGCCCTTTTTGA
The DNA here is from genome assembly GCA_040402375.1 of Candidatus Nanopelagicaceae bacterium. GTDB lineage: Bacteria > Actinomycetota > Actinomycetes > Nanopelagicales > Nanopelagicaceae > PALSA-747. The sequence goes on from JBBAMR010000008.1 coordinate 4,393, forward strand.
CGCCAAGGATCGTATAGAGATCCTTCTCATATAAATCTTTGGCGGCCATGGGTTACTCCGGGTCTGCGACAACAACCATGGCTACGCGGATCGGACGATCCTTATAGCGATATCCTGGTTGAAGTACCTTTGTGACAGTAGTTTCGGTGACATCGGCAGATGTCTCATGTGAGATCGCATCATGGATATTGGGATCAAATGCAACGCCAGTGTCAACGAACTTGGTGAGGCCAAGCTTCTCGGTTATCGCGTTGAGGCGATCAGCGACAGCTTTAAATCCACCAGTAAGTTCATTGTGCTGGGCGGCACGATCGAGATCATCCAAGACTGGCAAGAGATCAACTAAGACCGATGCGGTAGTGAGTTCGTGTGCCGCTAGGCGTTCACGATCTACTCGCTTACGGTAGTTTGCAAAATCTGCCTGCAATCGTTGTAAGTCGTTAGTGAGGACTGCAACCGGATCTTGATCTGCGATGTTTTCAATATCGGATGCAACTGCATCTAACGCTTCATCAACCGCGGCAGCAAGCTCCTCTTCAGAGCCTGCTGCTGAGTTGGATTGATTGTTCTCAGTCATTACTCGACGATCTCTGCATCCTCGACGCCATCTTCTGGCTTCGCTGAAGCTTCGCTCTCACCTGCCGCAGCGCTTGCTGCATAGAGTGCTGCGCCGAGTTGTTGTGATAGTTCAGAGACCTTCTCGGTCGCTGACTTGATCGCAGATGTATCAGTTCCGGCAAGTGCAGCCGTGAGTTCTCCAAGTGCGTTCTCGACTTCTGTCTTCTTCGCAGCTGAATCACCTTCGGTGAACTTATCCTCATTCTCCTTGACAAACTTCTCAGTCTGATAGACGAGTGAGTCACCCTGATTGCGGACATCTGCCTCTTCACGGCGCTGCTTATCTTCATCAGCATGTGCTTCAGCATCCTTCATCATGCGATCGATCTCTTCCTTCGAGAGAGCTGATCCACCAGTGATGGTCATCTTCTGCTCTTTGCCGGTGCCAAGATCCTTCGCTGATACGTGAACGATTCCGTTCGCATCGATATCGAATGTGACTTCGATCTGTGGGACGCCACGAGGTGCTGGTGCGATACCTGTGAGTTCGAACATTCCAAGACGCTTGTTATAAGCAGCCATTTCACGCTCGCCCTGGAAGGCGACGATCTGCACTGCCGGCTGATTGTCATCAGCGGTTGTGAAGATTTCTGAGCGCTTTGTAGGGATTGTGGTGTTGCGTTCGATGAGCTTTGTCATAACGCCACCCTTGGTTTCGATACCAAGTGAGAGTGGAGTTACATCAAGGAGAAGAACATCTTTCACTTCACCCTTAAGAACACCAGCTTGGAGCGCTGCACCAACTGCAACAACTTCATCTGGGTTTACGCCCTTGTTAGGCTCTTTGCCACCAGTGAGCTCGCGAACGAGATCAACGACTGCTGGCATACGAGTTGATCCACCAACGAGTACTACGTGATCGATATCCGCGATTGGGATACCAGCATCTTTGAGTACTGCCTGGAAAGGCTTCTTGGTGCGCTCTAGGAGATCTGCCGTCATTGATTGGAACTGAGCGCGAGTGATCTGCTCATCCAAGAACAACGGATTCTTCTCGGCATCAACTGTGATGTAAGGAAGGTTGATTGATGTTGATGCAGATGCTGAAAGTTCGATCTTCGCCTTTTCAGCAGCTTCGCGTACACGCTGCATCGCCATCTTGTCCTTTGCAAGATCGATTCCATTCTTAGATTGGAATGTCTTTACGAGGTAATCAACAACTGCCTGATCCCAGTCATCGCCACCGAGATTGTTATCTCCATTTGTTGCTTTTACTTCTACGACACCATCACCGATTTCGAGAAGTGATACGTCAAAGGTTCCGCCACCCAAGTCAAAGACCAAGATAGTTTGTTCTTTATCGCCCTTATCTAATCCGTAAGCGAGCGCAGCAGCTGTTGGCTCGTTGACGATACGCAAGACCTTGAGGCCTGCGATCTCGCCAGCTTCCTTCGTTGCTTGACGCTGAGCATCGTTGAAGTAAGCAGGAACGGTGATGACTGCTTCAGTGACAGTGTCACCGAGGTAGGCCTCAGCATCGCGCTTGAGCTTCATCAAGATACGTGCAGAAATTTCTTGTGGTGTGTACTTCTTATCGTCGATATCCATGGTCCAGCTGGTGCCGATGTGGCGCTTTACTGAGCGGATGGTGCGGTCGACGTTGGTGACGGATTGGCGCTTAGCGACTTCTCCGACAAGCACTTCGCCATTCTTGGCGAATGCGACGATTGATGGGGTGGTGCGAGCTCCTTCGGCGTTGGCGATCACTGTTGCTTCGCCGCCTTCGAGTACTGCTACGCAGCTATTGGTGGTTCCTAAGTCGATTCCTACGGCCTTGGCCATTGTGGTGCTCCTTCTTCGGGGTCGTTTTAAGCAGGATTTCTGGAAATCAAGCCTGGCTATGGCTGAATTCTTGCTCTTGAGTCCAACCTTGTCAAAAGATTGAGTCCAATCGGCTCAAGTTCAAGTTATCTAGTGAACAGGGTCAACCCCTCATATATTCCCGGTTCCTCCCTCTTTGGGGCGGGAAATCAAAAGTCTCGGCGTTCGTTGAGAACGCGCCTTGCCTTGATAGGCCCGACTCTTTTGGGAGGGTGGCGCGGGCGAAATTTAGCCAGACTTTTAGGTTTCCCATCCGGATTAGCAAGTGAAGCCTTAACCTTGTTGCATGACTGCACTCTTGCCTGCCGCGCTAGCCACCGTTGCCTATGGCACCACCGCCGTTGCGTTGACCTTGATCGCTTTCAAGTCTAGGGCGATCTATCAGATCATCAAGTCGGGGCAACCTGATCCAACTCGTGGTGGTAACCCGACAGGGCGCGCTCGGACAATGACATCGCAGATCTTGCTGCACACCAAGATGAATCGATTCACACCATCTGGCTTTGCGCACTGGTTTGTGATGATCGGATTTTTTGCACTCGCCGGGTCGTTGATTCAAGCCTACGGTGAAATTCTTTCACCTTCTTATCATCTGCCAATTATTGGTCACTGGATTATCTATCGCGCATTTGTCGTATTGATTGGTGCACTTACTGGTCTTGGGATTCTGACTTTGATTGGTGTTCGTTTCACCAATATGTATCTGCGCAAGGGACGCGCCAATCGTTTTGAGGGTTCTGTTACGTGGCGGGGTATTTATGTTGAGGCGACAATTCTCGCAATTGTGGCATGTGTATTTATTCTGCAGTTCAGTCACAACGAGACGTTGATTCGTTGGACCGCTGCAGTCAAGATCACGGTCTCAATGGTGTGGTTTATTGTCCTTGCCTTGAATTTAACAATGGGTGTTGCGTGGCATCGATTCTTGGCGCCATTTAATATCTATTTCAAACGATTTAGTGATGGTCGCAATTCACTTGGTGCTATCCCTGAGATGCTCTCTCACGGTAAGCCAATTAACTTTGAAGATCCACAAGAAGATGACATCTTCGGTATCGGTAAAGCTTCTGATATTTCATGGAAGGGCTTGCTCGATATGGCGAGCTGTACCGAATGTGGTCGCTGCCAATCACAATGCCCAGCATGGCACACTGATAAGCCGCTCTCACCGAAGATGCTCATTATGGCGATGCGAGATCACGCACTTGGTCAGGTCCCTAGCGATGCGCCAATGGTTGGTAACGCCCATGAAAATGCTATTAATCCTGATGTTTTATGGTCGTGCACCTCATGTGGTGCTTGTGTTGAAGAGTGCCCCGTAGATATTGAGCACGTTGATCACATTATGAATATGCGCCGCTATCAAGTACTTGTGGAATCTGAGTTCCCATCAGAGCTTGGCAATACCTTCCGAAATCTCGAGAAGGCCGGAAATCCATGGGGTGCTAATCGCACTGACCGCGATGCCTGGATAAGTGAGGTCGACTTCCCGGTCACTGTGATTGATGGTGAGATCCCAGAAGATGTCGAGTACTTATTCTGGGTTGGTTGCGCTGGCGCCTTTGAAGATCGCGCCAAGAAAACAACAAAGGCGGTCGCTGAACTCTTATATATGGCCGATGTGAAGTTTGCGGTACTCGGTAAGAAGGAGACTTGTACTGGCGATCCGGCACGTCGTGCTGGAAATGAATTCCTGTATCAAATTCTTTCGCGTGAAAATATCGAGACATTAACTGAAGTCTTTGGAACTCGCGGTACAAAGAAGGTCGTGGTGACCTGTCCCCATTGCTTCACCACCATTGGTCGGGATTACAAACAACAAGGTTTTGAACTTGAGATGATGCATCACACACAACTTCTCAATCAATTAGTCCGTGAGAAGCGCTTAGTTCCGGTCGCACCTGCACAACCTAAATCGCTCACTTATCACGACCCTTGTTATTTGGGTCGTCACAATCAGATCTATTCACCACCCCGAGAGCTCTTGGAAGCAACTGGCTCAGTCGTCACAGAGATGCCTCGCAATAAAGAGCGTTCATTCTGTTGCGGTGCTGGTGGAGCAAGAATGTGGCAGGAAGAGAAACTTGGTACACGTATCAATCTCAACCGCGTTGATGAGGCTATCTCTACCGGTGTTGAAGAAGTTGCAGTGGGCTGCCCGTTCTGCCGAATCATGGTTGATGATGGCGTCACATCTCGTGACTCCAGTATTGAAGTACTAGATGTTGCGCAGGCGCTGCTTCGGACGGTTAAGCCCGCCAATAATTAGTGTGATGAGCGCACCGCCGGCTAAACCGCCAAGGTGTGCTCGCCAATCAATGTTGGCGCCAGGTAAGAAGGTAATAACAAGATTGACGATGACAATGCCGAGAACTTGTCGGTAATCAACACCCATCCTGCGCCCAGTTACCAAGATCGCACCGAAGAGACCAAAGATCATGCCTGATGCGCCGACTGCTGGGACATTTGATACAGCAAAGTAATTAGATAAATAAGAAGCGCTGATGAGTGAAACACCAAGAATGACGCCGTATTTTATGGGGCCAAAGTAGCTCTCGACTGCGATACCCAATGAGTAGAGCGCGAGCATATTGAAGAGGATGTGAGTGAGGTTGGCATGTGTGAGCGCCACTGTGAAGTAGCGGTACCACTCACCGGCCTGGATACCATGTGGTTGACCATCGCTTAAGAGCGCATATTTAATGAGGAATAAGCGTTGTTGAAGCGGTAGCCCAGGGATGATATTTGCGAAGTAATTTGCTATCAGAAAAGCGCCAGTAATAACAGCAATCAGAGATGTTGTTAATGAATTACTGCGCTTCACGGTAGAACTATTCGCTGATAGTTACTGATTCAATCACAACAGCCTGCACTGGACGATCGCCAGCACCAGTCTTTGTTGTTGCGATCTTATCGACGACAGCCTGTGAAGCTGCATCTGTTACTTCACCAAAGATTGAGTGCTTGCGGTTCAACCAGGTTGTTGGAGCGACAGTAATAAAGAATTGTGACCCATTTGTTCCGGGTCCTGAGTTTGCCATTGCGAGAAGATATGGGCGATCGAAGTTGAGTTCTGGGTGGAACTCATCAGCGAAACGGTAACCAGGTCCGCCGGTACCAGTACCAAGTGGATCTCCACCCTGGATCATAAAGTTTGAGATAACACGGTGAAAGACGGTGCCATCAAAGAGCTTTGCAGATGTCTTCTCGCCCGTGCGTGGGTCTACCCATTCGCGCGCTCCGGTTGCGAGCTCAACAAAGTTAGCAACTGTCTTTGGAGCTTGGTTAGGAAAGAGCTCGACAATAATGTCGCCGTGGTTGGTGTGCAGTGTTGCTGTTGACATGAGCGCTCCTGAGTTTTGTAACTTCTTTGGATTGGACCGGTGAGTAAGAGATGATTGTGGAGACCAGTTTAACTGTCACCGACACTTCGTTGTGGAGACCAGGGGAATCGAACCCCTAACCCCTGCCTTGCAAAGGCAGTGCTCTACCAATTGAGCTAGGTCCCCGTTTTTAGCGGAGCACCGAATAGTAATAGTTTTTGAGGAATCCTCATAAACCAGAACTGCATCGATGGTGGGCCTAGGTGGACTCGAACCACCGACCTCTTCCTTATCAGGGAAGCGCTCTAACCAGGCTGAGCTATAGGCCCATCTCTCATGGTCTGCTGTTGAAGGCTTACCGTGAAGGGCAAAGGTTACCTGAATGCGCTCAGGAGCCCAAAACCAACTATTCGACTACTTCCTCAGCCTCAAGGGTTGCCGGGACATCTCGTACCTGGGTGATTGAGACAACTGAGGCGCCCTCATCGAGGTTTACGAGGCGAACTCCCAAGGTGTCTCGAGAGGTCTCACGGACTTCTTCAACCGGTGTGCGCATGACAACACCAGAAGTGGTGATCGCAAGAATCTCATCGCTTAAGGTCACAATCATCGCTCCAACAAGTGAGCCACGAGAGCCTTCATCAATCTTCGCCGCCTTCACACCAATTCCGCCACGACCTTGTTGGCGATACTCATTCAGTGGTGTTCGTTTTGCATAACCACCATCAGTTGCAGTGAAGACACATTGATCAGGGGATTCACCAGCGATTGCTGCCATGGTGAGTAGCTCATCGTCTGCGCGGAACTTCATGCCGATTACACCAGCAGTTGAACGGCCCATTGCTCGAAGTGATTCATCACTTGCACTAAAGCGAAGTGACATTCCTTTGCGGGAGACGAGAAGAAGTTCATCTTCTTCTTTCACCAGTGAAGCTGAAACAACTTCATCGCTATCTTTAAGGTTGATCGCAATCAATCCACCAGAGCGTGGGGAATCATATTCCGAGAGCGGTGACTTCTTCACCATTCCAGAACGAGTTGCAATAACAAGATTTGGATGTGATGCATAGGAATCAATCGCAATTACTTGTGCGATCGTCTCATCTGGTTTGAAGGCGAGAAGATTTGCAACATGTTGACCCCGTGCATCGCGACCAGCATCTGGCAGCTCGTGCACCTTGGCGCGGTATACGCGACCCTTGTTGGTAAAGAACAACAACCAATCATGGGTTGAGGCGATAAAGAAGTGATCAACGAGGTCATCTTGTTTGAGTTGTGCACCCTTCACACCTTTACCACCACGGCGTTGTGCGCGATAGAGATCGGCGCGGGTTCGCTTGGAGTAACCGCTGCGAGTAATAGTGACGACAACATCTTGATCTGGAATGAGATCTTCAACAGAGAAGTCACCATCTGCTGCGACGAATTGAGTTCGACGTACATTGCCGTGCTTCTCACCAAGCTCTTGGAGCTCGGTTTTAATGATCTCGCGCTGCTTTGCAGGGGAAGCCAAGATCTCGTTCAAGGTGACGATATCGGCCATAAGGCCTTCATATTCATCGTTAATCTTCTGGCGCTCAAGGGCTGCGATACGACGAAGTTGCATATCTAAGATGGCATTTGCTTGAACTTCATCAACATCAAGTAACTTCATTAAACCGGTACGAGCTTCTTCAGGGGTTGTGGATGCGCGGATTAACGCAATCACGGCGTCCAGAGCATCGAGCGCCTTGAGATAGCCTTGCAAGATATGGGCGCGCTTTTCGCGCTCTGCGAGGCGATATTTTGTACGGCGAACAATGACTTCGATCTGATGGTCGATGTAATAACGAATGAACTCATCAAGACGTAATGTGCGTGGGACGCCATCAACGAGAGCCAACATGTTGGCACCAAAGGAATCTTGGAGTTGAGTCTGCTTATAAAGATTGTTGAGAACAACCTTTGGGGTTGCATCTTGTCGAAGAACAATGACGAGGCGCTGACCAAGACGTTCATTACCTTCATCGCGCACATCTGCGATGCCCTTGATTTTGCCATCCTTCACAAGCTCGGCGATCTTGAGAGCTAAATTATCTGGGTTTACTTGGTAAGGAAGTTCGGTTACAACTAGACAGGTGCGTTTATTGATCTCTTCGACTTCAACAACTGCACGCATCATGACTGAGCCACGACCAGTGCGGTAGGCCTGTTCGATTCCATCGCGACCAACAATGAGCGCCTTGGTTGGGAAGTCAGGACCCTTAACAATTGTCAGCAACTTTTCAAGAGTCTCTTGTGATGAAGCATCTGGATTCTCAAGTGCCCAACACGTTCCTTCAATAACTTCAGTGAGGTTATGTGGTGGAATGTTTGTCGCCATACCTACTGCGATACCTGAAGAGCCGTTAACTAAGAGATTTGGGAAGCGTGAGGGTAAGACTGTTGGCTCTTGTGAGCGACCATCGTAATTTGGGATGAAATCGACGGTATCTTCATCGATATCGCGCATCATCTCCATAGCAAGCGGGGCTAAACGTGCTTCGGTATAACGCATTGCAGCGGCTGGATCATTACCTGGGCTACCAAAATTACCGTTGCCATCAATCAATGGGTAGCGAAGTGACCAGAACTGAGCTAACCGCACGACAGCGTCATAAATCGCAGTGTCACCGTGTGGGTGGTAATTACCCATGACATCACCGACGATACGTGAAGATTTGTAATAGCCCTTATCTGGGCGATAACCAGCGTCATACATTGCGTATAAGACGCGGCGGTGAACCGGCTTTAGGCCATCACGAATATCTGGAAGTGCGCGTCCCACAATGACGGACATCGCATAATCAAGATAGCTTCTAGCCATCTCAACTTGTAGATCGATGGTCTCTTGTCGGTCGACCTGGCCGTGGCCAGTTGTCTCATTTGATAGATCAGCCATTAGATATCCAAGAACCTAACATCTTTAGCGTTGCGTTGAATAAAGCTACGACGTTGTTCGACATCTTCACCCATAAGGACCGAGAAGAGATCATCTGCCGCGGCGGCATCCTCAAGAGTCACTCGGATTAAGACGCGATGTGCTGGATCCATGGTTGTGTCCCAGAGTTCTTTTGCTGGCATCTCACCGAGACCTTTGAAGCGCTGAATACCATCTTCTTTTGAGAGACGCTTTCCGGCGTCATTGCCAATCTTGATAAAGGCATCGCGCTCTTTATCTGAGAAAACATATTGCACATTATCTTTGCCAGACCACTTCAGTTTATAGAGCGGTGGTTGGGCGAGATAGACATAACCACTCTCGATGAGTGGGCGCATAAAACGGAAGAGGAGTGTGAGAAGAAGTGTGCGGATGTGTTGACCATCAACATCAGCATCGGCCATCAAAATAATTTTGTGATAACGAAGTTTTGCTACATCGAAGTCATCATGGATACCAGTGCCAAGTGCGGTGATGAGTGCTTGGACTTCATTATTTTGAAGTACTCGATCGATACGAGCCTTCTCAACATTGAGAATCTTTCCGCGAATCGGAAGTACTGCCTGATAACGTGAGTCGCGGCCACCCTTGGTAGAGCCACCAGCAGAGTCACCCTCAACGATATAGAGCTCACATTTTTCGGGATCAGTCCATTGGCAATCAGCGAGCTTGCCTGGCATGCCGCGGCCTTCGAGTAAACCTTTGCGGCTGCGGGAGAGGTCGCGGGCTTTACGAGCAGCGGTTCGCGCTGCTGCAGCATCAATTGATTTACGAACAATCTCTTTGCCTTCAGTGGGATTCTTCTCAAACCATTGTGTAAGGGCATCATTCATTGATTTCTGGACGAAAGATTTTGCTTCAGTGTTACCAAGTTTTGTCTTTGTCTGACCTTCAAATTGTGGTTCGCCGATTTTAATTGAGATGATCGCAGTTAATCCTTCACGGACATCTTCACCGGTAAGGCGATCTTCCTTCTTGCGAATGAATCCCCACTCTTCGCCAAATTTATTAACGATCGATGTAAGTGCGGTACGGAATCCTTCTTCGTGAGTTCCGCCCTCGTGAGTATTAATGGTGTTGGCGAAGGTATAGACAGATTCAGTAAATGTTGAGTTCCACTGCATCGCAATCTCGAGCGACATCTTCTGTTTTGTATCTTCGGCATGAATATCAATAATGGATTTGTGGTGCTCGCCCTTTGTTTGATTGAGGTGTTTAACAAAATCGATAATGCCACCTTGATAGTGGTACCGAGCTGATATTGGATTACCTGTCTCATCAACATGGCCTGGGCGTTCATCAGTGAGAACCAAGATCAACCCTTTATTAAGGAATGCCATCTCACGAAAACGTGCAGAGAGTGTTTCGAATGAGAAATCTGTTGTCTCAAAGATTTCAGCAGATGGCCAGAAAGTTACTTGGGTGCCGCGGCCGGTTGTTGCTTCACCTCTGCGCACTGGCGCTTGTGGAACTCCGAGTTTGTACTCTTGGTACCAATAAAAACCATCGCGTTGAACGACTACTTCTAAATCAGTTGAGAGCGCATTCACAACAGAGATACCAACTCCGTGCAATCCACCAGAGACTGAGTAACCACCATCGCCGAACTTTCCGCCGGCGTGGAGAACGGTAAGAACAATTTCAAGAGCTGGGCGCTTTTCGATCGGGTGGAGATCGACTGGGATTCCGCGGCCGTTATCAATGACGCGGATTCCGCCGGTGGCAGTCATTGTCACCTGGATCTCAGTGCAGTAGCCAGCTAGGGCTTCATCAACAGAGTTATCTACGACCTCATAGACGAGGTGATGGAGGCCTCGCTCGCCAGTGGAGCCGATATACATGCCGGGGCGCTTACGAACGGCATCTAGGCCCTCCAGGACGGTAATCGCACTGGCGTCGTAATCGGTGGTTGTCACCCGAACTCCTCACAATTACATCGGCTCAGAATGGATCCTGGGCCCGATTTCCCTCGTACAACCGGTAATCCTAGTCATAAAGTGGCGGGCAAGATAGCCGAAAACAAGGCTAGGGGGTGGATCTGGGGGTTAAATAAAGAGAAGTTGTGGGTGAGTAGTAGGTAGGGGGTGAAAATTAGTTGTAGGTGTCGCGAGGGCCGCGGGCGCCTTTGATCGTCCGAAGACCCTTCTTCCAGGAGGGAGCACCTGGTCCAATGATGGTGAGCTCTTCGACAAGGGCGCCGGGAGCTGAGGTGGAGATCGTCTTCAATAAGGCGCTCTTCATAGTGGTGAGTTGAACCGCCCAAGCGGTTGAGGTTGTTTGAATTAAGAGCACGCCATCAACCAATGAGAGTGGGGTGCAGTGGCTCGCGATATCGCTGCCAACAACGCTCGACCATTCGGTGAAGAGTGAGCCTTCGGCGATGCCTTGTTGCCATTCACGCTTTACAACAATCTCATCAAGGATTGAGTTGAGTTTGAGTGGATCATCCACTCGCTCTCTCGATTCATTCGCTTGGGTCGTTCGGCTCTTACGAATCTGGTTGCGCCAGGCGCGATACATATCTCGGGCTAAATCACGAGGTGGGTTGGTACTCATATCGCCTTTACCTTACAAAGCCTTCACTGATCCAGATTTTACGGTGAAGAATTTTCCGGTGAGCTCAGGGGGTAGATCAGATTGAACTGCGACGGTAATAAAGGTTTGCTCGGCGCTATTTGCGAGTGCAATCAAACGATGACGACGTTCTTCATCAAGCTCTGAGAAGACATCATCCAAGATTAGGATTGGTTGGAGGCCATCGTCTTGAAGAAGTTGGTAGCTCGATAATTTCAATGAGAGCGCAATCGACCATGATTCACCATGGGATGCATAACCTTTAACAAAGTGATCACCAAGCATAAGAAGTAAATCATCACGGTGTGGTCCAACCAATGTGAGTCCACGGTCGATCTCTTGGTTGCGCACCTCTTTAAATCTTTCGAGCATGAGCGTGGTATTTTCACTTGGTAGTGTTGAAGGATTCTCGATACTTGATTTGTAAGTAATGTAGGCGGTCTTCTCTGGGGAAATCTCTCGGTAGACATCCGTAAAGATCGGCATAAGTTTATTAAGGGTGGTGAGGCGGGCAGTAATAATCTCGCCGCCAAAGGTTGCTACTTGTTGATCCCATGACTCTAATGAGCCTAGTGATGATCGTGATTTCAAAAGCGAGTTCCGTTGTCTAATCGCTCGTTCATAATCAGCAATTACTCCAGCCATACGGGGTGAGCGCAAAATCAGTAGTTGATCGATAAAGCGGCGGCGCTCTGATGGATCACCACGAACTAAATCAAGATCTTCAGGGGAGAAGTAGATCGCTTGCAGAATTCCATAAAGCTCGCGCTGGCTTCGGACTGGGTTTTGGTTGATGCGCGCACGGTTCGCCTTTTCGGCGTTGACCTCGAGCTCGACGAGAATCTCGCGCTCACCGTTATCGATCTTGGCGCGGATATATGCCGAAGTATTTCCGAGTTGGACTAGTGGTTGATCGCTGTTGGTTCGGTGGGATGAGAGAAACCCTAAATAAAGAATTGATTCAACGATATTAGTTTTACCTTCACCGTTTCGCCCAATAAAGATCGTGATGCCTTTGTTGAGTGGTAGCTCTAACTCTGAGTAAGAACGAAAGTTCTTGAGCGAGAGATGGTTAAGGTGCATGGTGTGAGTAAATTAATTACGAGCTGTAGCGCATAGGCATAAGCAAGTACTTATAAGACTCATCTTTCGCGCCATTCGCTTCATGTTTTCCAACTAAGACTGCGGGTTTAGATGCGCCAGTGAAATCAATCTCAACAAATGGTGTGCCAAGTGCCTGGAGACCATCCGTGAGATATTGTGGGTTGAAAGCGATTGCAATTGGTTCTCCGTTATATTCAATCTGGAGTTCTTCAGTTGCTTGTGCCTCTTCGCCAGCGCCTGCTTCAAGGCGCAAGATTCCATTTCCAAAATCAAGACGTAATGGGACCGTCTTGTCGGTAACCAAAGCAACACGACGGACTGAATCTAAGAAGTCAGCAACACTGATTGTTGCTTGAGCAACTGATTCGGTTGGGAGAAGGTGTCTAAATGGTGGGAAGGTTCCATCGAGGGTTCGAGATGTCATTGTTTTTAATTCAGAGACGAAACCAACTAGCCGCTCATTTGATCCAGTTGGTGATAAGGCGAGCGTTATTTGGGAGTGAGTTGCGGTAAGTGATTTTGCAGCATCGGAGAGTGTGCGAGCGCGTAGAAGAGTTGTCGCTTCAATCTCTGGGTTCTTTGCCTGCCAGGAGAGTTCACGAACCGCTAACCGGTAGCGGTCTGTTGCCGCGAGGGTGATCTGGTTTTTATTAATCTCAACATGAACACCTGTAAGTGTTGGGAGTGAGTCATCTTTTCCTGCCGCGATAGCAACTTGGTTAACAGCTGCCGCAAAGACATCACTAGCAATTAAACCGGCGGTCTCTGGAAGATCAGGGAGGTTTGGGTATTCAAGAGTGGAGAGGGTAGGAAGTGTGAACTTCGCTGCGCCTGCAGTAACAAGAACACGGGTTCCTTCTAAAGTGAAGGTGATTGGTTTTGCAGGGAGTGATCGTGAGATCTCGGCTAGGAGGCGGCCTGGAACTAAAACTTTTCCTTTGTTGGAGATATCTGCCTTAAGGATCGCTTTAGTTGAGGTCTCTAGATCTGAACCGGTGAGGGTGATAGAGGTATCGACATCGATCATGATTCCGAGGAGCTCGGGTTTGATGGGGCGAGATGAGAGGCTGCGGGCGACCCAGTTGACGGCATCGACCAGCTCTTCTCTTTCAACAACAAACTTCATTCTGTCCTCCGTTACGTTGGTGAGAGCCTTTCACAGGTTCTCTCTATCCTCAATCGAAATCTCTTTAATATAGGTATTCGTAATAACCAGCGCTCTTTCCTGTGGAGAAAAGGTATAAATGCAGGTCATTAAGGGTGTCGCCCCCCCACCGCTTGTGGGAAAGGGTGTGGAAGAGCTCCGTTTTCAGAAGGCGGAAAGCTTTAAACCCCCCAAGTGAGCTTTTTACCCCCACCTAAAAGCGGTTTATCCACAGTTATCCACACGTTACCCACAAGAAACTGGGGGTAACTCCCTCACACACGCTATTTAGTTTTTGGTCTGTTGTTTGATCCGGTTGGTCAACTCTGTCACTTGGTTATAGATCGAACGGCGCTCAGCCATTAATTGGCGGATCTTCCGATCAGCATGCATAACTGTGGTGTGGTCGCGACCACCAAAACTCTGGCCGATCTTAGGGAGGCTGAGCTCGGTGAGCTCACGGCAGAGGTACATCGCAATCTGCCTAGCATTCACTAAAACCCGACTTCGGTTGCTGCCACAGAGATCATCGATCGAGAGGCTGAAGTAGGTGGCGGTCTGAGCCATGATGGTTCCGGCGGTGATCTCTGGCCCAACCTGATCTGGGATTAAATCCTTTAGAACAATCTCTGCCAAACCCAAATCAACAGGTTGGCGATTTAAAGATGCGAAGGCGGTGACGCGAATCAACGCACCCTCAAGCTCGCGAATATTGGATGAGATTTTCGAACCAATATATTCAAGAACATCATCTGGTGCATTGAGTTTATCTTGCGCCGCCTTCTTACGAAGGATCGCAATACGAGTCTCAAGTTCTGGTGGTTGAATATCTGTAATAAGACCCCACTCAAATCGTGAACGAAGTCGATCTTCCAAGGTTGTTAACTGCTTTGGTGGGCGGTCACTCGAAATAACAATCTGCTTATTCGCATTGTAAAGAGTGTTAAAGGTGTGGAAGAACTCTTCTTGAGTCGCCTCTTTGTTCTCCAAGAATTGAATATCGTCAACGAGCAAGATATCTAAATCACGATAACGCTGCTTGAAAACCGCTGCTTTATCATCACGAATCGAGTTAATAAAATCATTAGTGAACTCTTCAGATGAAACATAACGCACACGGACTGCGCCATATAACTCTTTTGCATAAGCCCCAATCGCGTGAAGCAAGTGTGTTTTACCTAAACCAGACTCACCATAAATAAAGAGCGGGTTGTAAGCCTTTGCAGGCGCCTCAGCAACTGCAACAGCAGCGGCGTGAGCAAAACGATTTGATGCGCCAATAACAAATGTCTCGAAAATGTAGCGTGGATTTAATTGAGCGGGTTCTTGTGAATTTTTAGAATCTGCACCACGTCCAGTTCCTTGGCGATGTACCTCGGGAGCAGGAGCCGTGGGATCTACTTCAAGTCGATCTTCTGTTGGAACTTCTAGAGATTCATTTACTTGAACTGCGATCGTAATATTCTGATTGAGTTTGGTTGACAAGATCTCATTAAGCGCAATCTTAATCTTGACCTCTAAATAATCTTTTGTAAATTGATTAGGAGCTTCTAGCAAGAAGGTCGCGCCATTATCGCGTTGTAACAATCCAAGGGCTTGGGTTGTGCTGAGGAATCCACGGTTCTGAGGTGCTTGAGAGCTGAGCTCATTGATGACCTCACGCCATAAGGTGGTGATATCAAGAGCAGCGTCGCTCGCTGCTGGGCTATCTAGTAAGGACATCAGCTTCACAATCTGGCTCAACTGCGTTGAACCCATTCAACTCAATGAGACCGGGGTAGGCCCAAAGAGGGGCGGGAACCCCGAAGGTTTTCCCCAGAGATATCCACAACCTGTGGTCTAAACCCAAGGTTGAGACTCCCCTGAGAGAGCCACCCTGTGGATAGAGGAAGAAAGTATGGGGTCAGCCCGAAAAAAGCAACTTTTTTTCCACAGGAATCGCTCCCATTTATCAAGCAAACCCAGGAGGCAGAAGAGCAGTTTGACCCCTATCCACAGGGCTCTGTACCCTCATCCTCTACCCCCGCTGTGGCCCGGTCCAGAGCATTAATCCGCTCACCGGAGAAAATAGGAGTTCATCATGACAAAGCGCACCTTCCAACCTAATAACCGCAAGCGTGCCAAGAAGCATGGCTTCCGTGCTCGCATGGCAACACGTGGCGGACGCGCAGTCCTCGCATCACGTCGCGCCAAGGGCCGCACACGTATCTCCGCGTAACCCCTCACAAAAACCACGATCGTGCTGCCAGCACTCAACCGTCTTCGCTCCAGTAATGATTTTGCCCTTGTAACAAAAACTGGTTACCGGGCCACAACAGCATCACTTGTACTCTATCTCAGAGTTGATGCACAGCTTCAAAGAGCACCTCAAGTAGGACTCATCGTCTCAAAAGTTGTTGGCGGATCAGTTACCCGTCACCGAATTGCCCGCCAACTTCGACATGCAGTCCACGAGTACCTTCACGAGATCCCACCACACTCACACCTTGTTGTGCGGGTAATCAAAGGTGAAGGAAATTACCGCGACGAGTTGCGTGAAGGAATAAGAAAACTTTCCAAGAAGGAGGCGAAGAAGTGAAGCACCTCTTCATCGGCCTCATCCGTGGATACCAAAAACTTATCTCTCCATTTTTTGCACCACGTTGCAAGTACTACCCAAGTTGTTCGCAATACTCCATCGACGCGATCCGTGCCTTTGGATCAATCAAAGGTATTGCTATGACCGCTTGGCGCTTGCTTCGATGTAACCCGTTCTCTCATGGCGGCGTTGATCATGCTGTTAAATCTCAAGATCTATCCCTTACAGAAACAACATATACCCTGAAGGTGAGCGCTTAATGTCAACGATCCTCAACCCTATATATTTCGCTGTTTCCTGGGTTATTGTCACCCTTCATGACCTACTCGGGTTCCTCGTAGGCAAGACCGCACATGAGTCACTTAAGTGGTCACTCGCAATTATTGGTCTTGTGATTTTAATTCGTATTATTTTAATTCCACTCTTTGTGAAGCAGATCAAATCTCAACGCGCACTGACTGTTCTTCAACCAAAGATGAAAGAGATTCAAAAGAAGCATAAAGATGATCGCCAGAAGCAATCTGAAGAGATGATGAAGCTCTACAAAGAGCACAAGACCAATCCACTCTCATCATGTCTACCCATCATTGCCCAAGCACCAATCTTCTTCTCACTCTTTACAGTGCTCAATGGAATTGCACACGATCACCCCCATGGCGTCTTTAAAGGTGGCGACGGTTTAGCAACTGCAGCATTTCGCTCAGCGCAGAAAGCAAAATTCTTTGGTGCGAGTTTGTCAGATACTTTCCTCAACACCCACATCACTTCAACAAAACTTGTGACCATTGGGCTGATCGTCTTTATGTCAGCAACAACATTCACCACTCAACGTCAGTTGATGGTGAAGGGAATGCCAAAGACAGATGGCGCTAATGACATGATGCAATCACAACAAAAAATTATGTTGTATGTATTTCCAATCATCTTCGCAGTATCTGGTGTGAACTTCCCAGTTGGTGTGTTGATTTATTGGGGCACAACAAACCTATGGACCTTTGGTCAGCAGTACTACGTGATCAAGCGCAATCCCACACCAGGGTCACCGGCCTACATCGAACTCATGGCGAAGCGTGCTGCCAAAGGCATCGCAAACCCCGAGGCGATCACTGGCACGGCAACTGGAACGACTCTCGAAGCGCCTCTCAATCCAGAGAAGCCAGCTCAACGTCAGCAGCCAAAGAAGCGGAAACCAAAGAAGTAAGAGTCTAATTATTATCAAACCCCCACAAATAGGTTTAAAGCAGACAATCTGCCCAATGAAACTCACTAGAGAGGCACAGCGATGAGTGAAGTAAAAGATGAAGCTCCAGATCTTAAAAATGAGAGTTCTAAAAACGAGACTATTAAGAAGAGCCAGGTAGAGCGCCTAGAAGAGGAGGGCGACGCTGCCGCTGATTACCTCGAAGCGCTCCTCGACATCACCGACCTTGATGGCGATATCGATATCGATGTAGAAAATGGTCGCGCCGCACTCTCTATCGCAGGCGGCAAGCTTGGCCACCTCGTGGGCAATAATGGCGAGGTTCTCGATGCCCTCCAAGAGCTCACCCGTCTCGCTGTCCAGACCAGCCTCGGCGAGCGTTCACGCCTAATGCTCGATATCGACAACTTCCGTTCAGATAAGAAGGAAGAGCTAGCAAAGCTCGCCCATGAGACCGCTGATGAAGTGAAGTCGACCGGTACCGCGGTTAAATTGAAGCCAATGAACGCCTTTGAGCGTAAGGTCATCCACGACACGATCCAAGAGATCGGCCTCACCAGCGAATCTGAGGGTGAAGAACCTAATCGCTGCGTCGTCGTACTACCTGAATAACGGAGTTGAAAAAGGGAGCCCTATGAGTGTTTCACGTGAAACACTGCTCTCGAACTACTTCTCAGAGCGTCAAAGAGAGGTCGAGCGCTACGCCGAGCTCCTCGCGAGCTGGGGGATTGAGCGCGGTCTGATCGGCCCTCGAGAGGCTGATCGAATCTGGGATCGCCATATCGCTAACTGTATTCCGGTCTCAACCTTGATCCCTGAAGGGGTCACCGTCGCTGATATTGGATCAGGAGCTGGACTTCCAGGCATTGTGATCGCCTTGGCCCGCCCAGACCTTCGTGTAACCCTAATCGAGCCCCTCCAACGCCGGGTTGATTTCCTCAATGAGGTCATCGCTGACCTCAATATCCCTGTCACGGTGATCCGAGGCAAGGCAGAGTCGGTCAAGAGCGCCTTCGCCATCGTTACTGCGCGAGCTGTAAAACCACTTCCAGTTCTCTTGCCAATGGTCTGGCCGCTTATCTCCTCAAAAGGGGCCTTGCTGGCGATCAAAGGGGAGTCGGCCCAAGCTGAGATTGATGAAACTACCCCCAAGGCGAATACCATCACCACCCTCCACACACTGACCATCGGTGAGCTTGAGAGGGCACGGATTATTGAGGTCAGAAAATCTGTTTAGATTAAGCCATGAGCGGAGCTGATGTTTCACGTGAAACAGGTAAGTCAGTCATCGGAGTCCGCCGCTTAAAAGAGGCGATGCCTCGCCCATCAAAGACCCGCCTCTTCACCGTCGCCAACCAAAAAGGTGGGGTAGGAAAGACAACCTCAGCAGTCAATATCGCCGCCGCACTCGCAATGGGTGGACTCAAGGTCCTTGTTATTGATCTCGACCCCCAAGGAAATGCCTGCACCGCACTCGGCGTCGACCGAGATGGCGAGGGGATGTATGAGGTCTTCCTTGATGAGCGCCCACTCGCATCGATTATTCAAAAAGTCGCAGGATTCCCACACTTAGAGTGCGCACCCGCTAACCAAGAGTTAGCAGGCGCTGAGATCTCGATGGTCAATATGGTTGCTCGCGAATCGATCTTAAAGCTCGCACTCCAAGATTACCTGCGTACTCGCGAAGATGAAGGTAACCGCCTTGATTACATCATTATTGATTGTCCACCAAGCCTTGGGCTACTTACTATCAATGCACTTACTGCAGCAGATGAAGTCCTTGTGCCGATTCAATGCGAGTATTACTCACTTGAGGGCATCTCATTATTAGTTTCTACGCTCTCAAAGATTCAACGTGCACTTAATTCAGCGGTACATATCTCAACTATCCTTCTAACAATGTTTGATTCGCGTACTCGTCTCGCAAACGATGTTGCCAATGATGTACGGGCACACTTCCCGAAAGAACTTATTGATATTCCAATTCCACGTGCCGTCCGAATTAGTGAAGCACCATCTTTTAGACAGACGGTAATGACCTATGACGCATCATCACCAGGAGCAATTGCATATATGCAGGTAGCTCGTGAGATTGCACTACGCGGCGCAGGCCCACGAGAAGGCGGTTTAACACAGAACAATCCAGAATCAGGAGCGATCACAGCATGAGCACTCGTAAAGGCGGACTCGGTCGCGGACTCGATTCATTAATTCCTTCAACACCACTGCCACATATTGAAAATAATTCAGGACTTGTTGTCGCCGATCGCGCCGAAGTAGATATCAATGCGATCTCACCCAATCCAAAACAACCACGAACAACATTTGATGAAGATGCACTCAATGAATTATCTGCATCCATTAAAGAAGTCGGCGTTATGCAACCCCCTGTGGTTCGCTCACTTGGTAATGGTCGTTATGAATTAATTATGGGAGAGCGCAGATTGCGCGCTTCAAAACTCGCTGGCCTTAAAACAATTCCTGTCATTATTCGCGAGACTGCAGATAATGAATTATTACGTGAAGCGCTTGTTGAAAATATTCAACGATCACAATTGAATCCACTTGAAGAAGGCGCTGCCTATCAAAACCTTCTCAATGACTTTGGGTATACCCACGAAGAGCTTGCAACCAAAGTTGGTAAATCTCGCTCGGCTGTAACAAATACCTTGCGACTTCTTAATCTGCCAGCATCAGTGCAACGTCGCATCGCAGCAGGAGTTCTCTCTGCAGGTCACGCTCGTGCACTCCTATCAATGACCGATGAATCTCAGATCGAAGCTATCGCTAACAAGATTGTTGCCGAAGGACTCAGCGTTCGCGCAGTTGAAGAGTTAGTTGCACTTGGTAGTGAGAGCAAGAAGAGCAAGAAGACTGCAAAGCCTGCAGTGATCTCACCACGACTCAAGGAAGTTAGTGATCAACTCAGTGATGCGCTCGATACCCGAGTCAGTGTTGAGTTAGGTAAAGAGAAGGGCAAGATCACGATTGAATTTGCCGATCTCGATGATCTCAATCGGATCACCCAAGCAATTATTTAAGCGATTTACTCTGCTTATTTAAAGCTTCAATCTCGGCGGTCACAACAGCGCCGAGCGCCTTTACACCGTCACGGATTCGCTCTGGTGTTGGGTAGCAATATGAGAGACGCATCGAGCGCGAACCAAAACCATCGGCATAGAAAGCAGTGCCTGGTACAAAAGCCACCTTCGCAGCGATCGCCTTCGGCATCATCGCCTTGGTATCAATACCTTCAGGCAAGGTGACCCAGAAGTAGAAGCCACCTTCTGGGTGGGTCCAGGTAGCGCTCTTCGGGAAGTACTGCTCAAGGCTTTCAAGCATCGCATCGCGACGCTCTTTATATAACTTACAAAATTCGGCGATCTGCTCACGCCATGGTTGATCAGCTAAGTAGCCACTGATCGATAGTTGGGCAAAGTTTGATGGGCAGAGAATCGACGACTCAGCTGCAATCACTAACTTCTCTTTGAGCGCTTGTGGAACGAGCGCCCAACCAACACGGAAGCCAGGTGCAATCGTCTTTGAAAATGAACCAAGGTAGATCACGTTCTCTGAATCTTGAGCACGCATCGCATCTGGTGCTGGTCCATCGAAACCAAGGAGGCCATATGGATTATCTTCAACAACGAAGATCTTTTCAGCGCGGCAGATTTCAAGGATCTCAGTACGGCGTGCGGCCGGAATCGTGACTCCACCTGGGTTCTGATAATTCGGAATCAAATAGAGGAACTTAATGTGCTTGCCGAGGGCCTTTGTGCCAGCGATCGCTTCTCGGAGGCGTTCTGGGACCAAACCATCTTGATCCATCTCAACATGCACCACGTCAGCCTCATATTGTTGGAATGTGCCGAGCGCACCAACATACGATGGCGCTTCAACCAAAACGACATCACCAGGGTTGATAAAGATACGAGAGATTAAATCAAGAGCTTGCTGTGATCCGGTTGTGACAATGACATCATCTGGATGTGCGCGAATACCTTCGAGCGCCATGATGTCGCAGATTTGTTCGCGAAGTTTTGGGTGGCCTTGTCCACTGCCGTATTGGAGCGCCTCTTGGCCGTTTTCACGAACTAACTTCGATACAACATCAGAGAACATCTCCATTGGTAGAGCAGAGAGATTTGGCATACCACCAGCGAGTGAGACGATCTCTGGACGTGATGCAACGGCGAAGAGCGCGCGAATTTCAGATGGTTGGAGAAGCGAAGCTCGCTGGGCAAAGCGAAGCTCGAGGTTCTCAGGTGTTCCGGTATGGAAGCGCGTGATCTCTTGGCTCATCTGCAGATCTTACTTCCTGATGCCTGCTCGGCGAAGGTCACTGATGCGGAGCGTGCCAGTCTTTGCATCATCTTCAGCTGATAAATAGAGGCGTTGGATCGCGATCATGAGCGATTCGACCACCGTCTCGCGAAATTCAGGCTCTTGTAAGCGCTTTTGATCTCCTGGATTGCTCGAATATCCCACATCGACCTTCACAGTCGGGGCTTTAGTCCGGCGCAATAAATCCCAACTCATGGCATGAGTCCGACAATTAAGCAGATCGGTACGAGCCGTGATCTCTCGTTGTACTAATTGAGCGAAGCGCTCGCCCACAACAGAGTGGACCCCATGCGCATCGGCTCCGTAATAGTAGGTCGCAACGCCATGTGCGCTCTCATTCTTGTAATTTTCAATCCCAATCGAGATCACCAAATCAGCGGCAGATGAGTTCGCCTTATCGATTCGCTCTTGATGAGAAGGATTAGTTGTAGCGCCTCGAGTAATGAAGACCGAAACACCAAGAGCAACTAATCGACCTTCTAATCGCGAAGCAATATCAAAGGTAATTGATGGATCAAAGCATTCAGATGATGGATCTAAAACAATAACCTTGTCAGCAAGTGCTGGCCCTTTTCCTTCGCGCGCAACTTGTTCACGAAGTTGTGCGGGCGCACCACCTGAAACAACCTTTGTTAATCGCAAGATCGACATGATCGTAGAGGCACCACATCGGCCATCAATTTTAATACCGGCTGATTTTTGAAACTCTTTTACTGCTGATTCGGTGCGGGGGCCAAAGATGCCATCGACGCGACCGCAGTTAAATCCAATTTCAATCAAACGAGATTGCAAAACTGCGACATCATCACCATGCATTAATCGCGGCGTGGTTAATGAGAGTGTGCGATCACCGAGTTTCCAACGAGCTTCTTCGAGCGTATCTGCGGTCGCTTCATCAACGATACCTGTAACGGTAAGCCCGCGATTTTGTTGGAATGCCTTTACTGCAGATTCAATCTCTGCCGAGAAGAGTGAAGAAGTTTGAGAGACTAAACCCAGACGATGGAGCGTGTTTGTCAATAACGAGACAGCATCCCCGGTATCACCGAGGTGAAGGGGGACGCTGCTCACTGTAAAAAATTTATCTAGTACTAGGTATTAAGCGATGAAAGATTCGAGATCTTTGAGAAGTGCAGGCTTTGGCTTTGCACCTACGATGGTCTTGACGACTTCACCGTTAACAAAGACATTCATTGTTGGAATTGAAACAATGCCGTACTTCATAGCGATCGCTGCCTCTTCATCAGTATTGAGCTTGACGATCTTGATCTTTGCGCCGTACTCATTAGAGATCTCTTCAAGGATTGGACCAACAGCGCGGCATGGACCACACCACTCTGCCCAGAAATCGACTAATACTGGTGTTGTGCTCTTAAGAACTTCGGCCTCAAAATTTGCGGTTGTTACTGCTGTGGTCGCCATGGTTTATTCTTCTCTCTCGAGTGGGTAGGTTGATCTTAATCGGGTCTAGTTAATTACTTGTGGTTGAGAAAGCGCTCAGCGTCGAGTGCAGCCTGGCAGCCTGTGCCAGCAGCGGTGATCGCTTGGCGGTAGGTGTGGTCGACGAGGTCACCACAGGCGAAGACACCCTCGACACTGGTTCGGGTTGAGTGGCCTCCGACGGTGACGTAGCGCTCAGCATCGAGTTCTACCTTGCCCTGAACCAACTCTGAGCGTGGATCATGTCCGATTGCAACGAAGAGGCCAGTGAGTGCAATCTCTGACTCGCTGCCATCAGCAGTATTGCGAAGCTTGAGGCCAGAGACCTTCTGCTCTCCGAGCACATCAATGACTTCTGTGTTCCAAATGAATTCAATCTTTGGATTAGCTTGCGCGCGCTCAGCCATGATCTTTGATGCCTTCAGAGTATCGCGACGATGGATAAGGAGAACCTTTGAAGCGAACTTTGTCAGGAAGTTTGCCTCCTCCATCGCAGAGTCGCCACCACCAACAACAGCAACTACTTGATCTCTAAAGAAGAAGCCATCGCAGGTTGCACACCACGAAACACCATGACCAGAGAGACGCTTCTCATTTTCAAGGCCAATCTCTTTATAAGCAGATCCCATAGCAAGAATGACAACCTTTGCTTGGACGGTGTTACCAGAACCATCCTTAAGAACTTTAATTTCACCAGCGAGATCCATTTCAACAATGTCATCAGTAATGAGCTCGGCACCAAAACGCTTTGCTTGCTTGCGCATTGCATCCATGAGATCTGGACCCATGATGCCTTCTGTGAAACCAGGAAAATTTTCGACTTCAGTGGTGTTCATGAGCGCACCACCGGCGGTTACAGAGCCTTCGTAGACCAAGGGCCGTTGGCCAGCACGTGCGGCGTAGATAGCAGCGGTATATCCAGCTGGGCCAGATCCAACAATGACAATATCTTTAATTTCACTCATACCGACACCTTATCTCTATTAGATCTTCCGACCCAGAAGAACTCGAAATGTGCTTCCCACTTCTGAAATTTTAAATACGTGCGCTAGGCCGAAGTAGCCAATCCCACTTAATCCCAGAACAACGAGCAACCTAAAGCTATTCCCGCCAGGGATATGAGAGCTCACCAATCGAAGTGGCAAGGCGATGCAGAGGAAGATGGCGGCCAGGCGACCATAGAGCCCCACAATCTCACCGGTATTAATCCGAATCTCGTAGCGACGAAGTAAGCGAATCGTGCTGTAAGCGCCGATGTAGTACGAAATAGAGAGCGCTACAGCTAAGCCAACCGTGACCCACTTTGCCGGCAGGGATAAGGCAGCGATGATGGCTAAGAGGCTAGCTGCAAGATTCATAATGAAGTTAGAGAGAACTTGTAGTTTCACATTTTCAAAGGCGTTCAACCCACGTAGCGCAATTAAGTTGACACTCAACGGAAGAAGTCCGAGTGAGAAGCCAGCTAATACTTCGCCAAGATATTGGCCATCTGCGGCAGAGATTCCAAAGAAGAGAGTATGAGTTATGAGTGGACCAAAGAGTAAGAGTCCAATCGCTGCCGGGACGGTGATAATCCCAACTAATCGAATAGTTCGTACCAGTGAATCATGGATATCACTCACACGCTTTTCGTGAGCAAAGAGTGAGAGCTGCGGCAGGAGTGCTGTGACGATTGAAATCGTCACAATTGAGTGCGGAAGCATCATGATAAATGTGGCATTGCTATATGGCGTATATCCAACACCTGTCGTGATTCCCTCCTTGAGTGCGCGTACCGCTGCATGTGTAGAGAGATTTACAGTGACAAGGTAACTAATCTGACTAATCGCTGCGAAGACCAAGGTCCAACTCGCAAGATGAATAGATTGCTTAATCTCAGGATCGCGCCAATCAAAGCGTGGAGTGATCTTGATCTTCGTCTTCACAATGACTGGAATCAACACCGCAGCCTGAACGACATAACCAAAAGTAGTGATTGCGCCAATCCAGATTGCTTCTGATGTACTTATCGATGTCACAGACCAATGCGGCTTCTGGCTAAGGAAGTAACCAATACCTGCAATACCAACAAGGTTGTTAAAGATCGGGGCCCACATCATTGGTCCAAAACGCTCTTTGGCATTCGCAATCTGACCAAGGAGAGCAAAGAGTCCCATGAAGAAGATCTGCGGGAGACACCAGCGCATGATGAGTACGGTGAGATTAAATTCTGGGCGACCGATATAACTTGTCGCGAATACTCGTACTAAGAGCGGTGCTGCGGCAACTGCCAGAACAGTTAATACTCCCAAGACCACAACAGTTGCGGTAAGTAAGCGTGAAATAAAGGCCGAACCACCATCTGGTTCACGGATCGCTCTCACAAGTTGTGGAACGAAGACCGCGGTTAGCGCCCCACCAATAATCAGGTTATAGAGAATATTTGGCATCGTATTAGCCACATTGAAGGTATCACCGAGAAGTGCGGTACCTAAGAGTGCAACGGTAAGAAGGCCACGAACTAAACCAGTGACTCGCGAGAAGATAGTGCCAATAGCCATAACAGTGGATGAGCGCATAAGTGCGCGATCATCATGGCCACCTTGTGCTGTACTCATGCCGCTCGCCTTCTACGGATACGGCGTAAGGATTGCAGAATCGCTGCGACGAAGAGCGTGATTGCGGCGGCGGTCGTGATCCAGGTTGCGATTGGACTGATCACCTTCAGCGAGAGCGGGTAGACCTGCTCTTCACTGATTGCATCACCACGACTGTTCTGCACTCCAATATTTAGAGCGCTATCTCCCGAAGTGAGCACCTTTACTGGAACAAGTACTTGAACCTTTGATTTACCAGCAACAACGATTCGATTGATGTCGTGAGCAAGTACACGCTCATTGAGTGAGTTAATTTGCAGATTAACTGTTGCACTCACTGGGAAATCATTGATGATGGTGATGGGTAACTTCTGTGTAGAGGATGTGACCGTAAATCTGCCAGGCGCTAATCGAATATTGGTTCGCAAGGTCTGAATAGATTTACTGTTATCAGCGAGTAATAGTGAGCGACGAACGGCACTGAGTGCAGGGTTGAGTAAGCGCATCAACGAGAGCCGTGAGTTATTGAGATCAGCAGGTGCCATATAGATAGCGCGACTTTGGATTGTGGCGTAACTATTGCGGATTATCGTCACACTCTCCCGTGAGAGCGTGAAGTAAGAAGTACTGAAATAAGTCAGTGGCATACCAACCGGCTTCTGAAGAAGGGTCGCCAACCGCTCTTGTGAAGCTATTAGTAAGTAATTCTTCTCATGCGGAGTCAGGCGCCCGACCCAATACTGAGATGGGTTTGCGTAGACCATCGCATCAACTCGGCCAGTAGATGCTAAATAAGAGAGCTGGGCCAAGAAGTTCTTTGCAAAATCTTGCCCTACTCCATTGCTCTTATCTAGAAGGAGATAACCCTTAGACATACTGGTTACTTCTTCAATCAAGGCAGGGTCAACACTCCATCGGAGCCCTGCTCCACCCTTGAGATACAAGAGTTTTCCGAGTGAACCGACCGGTGATAACTCAGTAGCAAGTTGATCATCAATAAATCTTCCGTCAAGTAATTGATGGGCAGGTGCAGTAACAAAGATCAATCGAGGTTGTGCGGCAAGTGATGGTGCTGGGGTCAAAAAAGTAAGAGAGGAGAGCGAGGCGAGAATTATGAGTAGTCGCTTAATTATTTTCACAGGGTGAGCTCGCCAGCTTTTGCGATTAACTTCTTCTCATCTGGGTAGGCGAGCATCGAAATAATTTGATCGAGCGGGAACCAACCAACTTCATCTACTTCTTCAATCTGCGCTTGTAGGACACCACCAACCTCTTTAAAGAGATAGTGATGGACTGTCTTATGAATTCTCTTCCCACCAGCCATAAACCAGAAATCAATGACACCAAGTGCGCGCGAGATTTCGGATTGAATACCAGTCTCTTCAGCAACTTCACGGATCGCGGCCATCTCAGGAGTCTCCCCAGCTTCGATATGACCCTTTGGTAGCGACCAGAGAAGACGTTCCTTTGTTGGATCTTTGAGATCGCGACGTCCGATCAGTAATCCCTTGGTTCTACTCTCATCGATCACAAGCCCGCCAGCGCTGACCTCATCAACTCTCTTTGCATATGGCTTTGAAGATGGCTTCGAGTTTGGCCGAGAGGAGCGTTTCGATGAAGGTTGTGAGTTCGCCTTCTGTGGTGGTTTTGGGGCAGGGGTTATCGAAGGATCTTGATTTTGAGAAGTAGAAGATGCGGTTGTAGCGGGGTTTGCAGAAGAAGGTCGTTTGCGACGACGTCTCTTTCGCTTCGCTTCGCCACCCGCACCAGGTGCCGGGGTCATAGAGGCAGGATACTCCTCTCCCTCGATGTAACAGCTCTCTGTAACGGCGCAAGCGTTCGGCTTTTGAGTACGAACCTCTAGCCTTATCCCTATGAGTGATGTGAGCCAGCAGGTCGATGGACCGAGAGAGCTAGCAATTGCTCTTGCGATCACAGCCCTGCGCCGAGAGGCTCCGATTACAGACTCACTCGCCGCCGCATTTAAAGAGGCGGGGTTTACCCTCGCCCTAGTGGGTGGCCCAGTCCGTGATGCGATCTTGGGTCGACTCGGTAATGATCTTGATTTCACAACAAGTGCGCGTCCTGATGCAACAAAGAAGATTCTCAATCAGTGGGGCGATGCAACCTGGGATACCGGCGCCGCCTTCGGAACGATCGCTGCTAAAAAAGGTGATGTAACGGTCGAAATCACCACCTATCGCAGTGATGTTTATGATCCAGAGTCTCGCAAACCCGAAGTTGATTTCGGCGATTCAATCGTTGGAGACCTTGGTCGACGTGACTTTACTGTAAACGCGATGGCACTTGAGTTAACAACAGAGAAACCAGAATTTATCGATCCATTTAACGGTGTTGCTGACTTAGCGTCACAGATTCTTCGTACGCCAGGAAAGGCAACCGATTCATTTAGTGATGATCCACTGCGCATGCTTCGGGCTGCACGATTTATGAGCCAATTAGATTTTTCAGTAGATCCAGACGTTTCTGCAGCGATGAGTTCAATGGCGGACCGCATCTCAATTATTTCTGCAGAGCGCGTTCGGGATGAACTCATCAAAACAATTATGTCGGATCGTCCACGCCTTGGACTTTCACTACTGGTAGAGACTGGACTCGCAGCAAAGGTCTTACCTGAGCTACCGCTTCTTAAACTCGAGATCGACGAACATCACCACCATAAAGATGTTTATGAGCACACCCTCACAGTTCTTGAACAAGCTATTTCACAAGAAGAGCGCTTAGGTGGTCCAAATCTTGTCATTCGGTTAGCAGCGCTCTTGCACGACATTGGTAAACCAAAGACACGTGAGTTAATTCCTGGCGGTGGAGTGTCATTCCATCATCACGAAGTTGTCGGAGCTCGCATGGCGAAGGCTCGCTTAAAGGCGCTCCGCTTTGATAATCACACAATCGATGATGTCTACGCCTTGGTCTTTCTCCACCTGCGATTCCATGGTTATGGGAGCGGAGAATGGACTGATTCAGCGGTGCGTAGATATGTCCGCGATGCCGATCACCTACTCGATCATCTCCATGTCTTAACGCGTGCAGATTGCACAACACGTAATGCGAAGAAGGCGGCGATGCTTGGTGCTACATATGACTCACTTGAATCTCGCATTGCGGTGCTGCAAGAAGAGGAAGAACTTAACAAGATTCGCCCGGATCTCGATGGCAATCAGATTATGGAGATCCTGGGTGTTAAGCCTTCACCGTTGATCGGCAAGGCATATGCGCACCTTCTTGAGCTACGACTCGATCGCGGACCGCTGGGTGAAGATGCCGCACGTCAAGAGTTATTGACGTGGTGGGAAGCGAACGCTTCGAAGTAATACACCGCTCGTCGCTAAATAAGCCACAGATATAAGTGCTGGCAGTATGAGCGATTTTCCACTCGTAGGTAAAACAAGTGCAGCAACTAATGCGCCGCTCACGATCGCACCATTTACACAGACATCGTAGAAAGCGAAGACGCGACCACGGAAGCCATCATCGATCTTTGATTGAACAAGGGCATCATTTGTTACCTTCACAGCTTGTCCGCAGAGCCCAACGAAGAATGCGGCGAGAATGAGTGACCACTGCTTCTGGGAGAAGAGAAAGATGAAGAGGAATGGAATCGAACTCACCATCATAAGACGGATCCACTTGTGTCGACCAACTCGTGCAACAAAGTAAGGAGTAATAAGAGATCCAACACCGATTCCGACGCCAGCTATTCCTAGTGCAATTGCAAAACCAGATAGTCCTGCATCAGGATTATTCGAAGGATGGTAGGTATTTCGCTCTAATAAGAGTCCCATTAACGTAAGAGCAGTAAGTCCGCCGCGTTGAACTGCTGTGG
Organism: Candidatus Nanopelagicaceae bacterium; assembly: GCA_040402375.1. GTDB lineage: Bacteria > Actinomycetota > Actinomycetes > Nanopelagicales > Nanopelagicaceae > PALSA-747. The sequence continues at coordinate 33,922 of JBBAMR010000008.1, forward strand.
CGAAGATTCCACGGAGCGCATCGCTATGTTCTCGGAGGATATGAAACCCTTCAAGCATTTCGCGCCAACCACGAATCTCCTTTGTGATCTCATGATCAAGAGGGCCAATTTCACGATGTTTTAAGCGTTGAGCGAGTGAGGCAGCGACTAAATACAGAAGTGCAGCGAGTGTAATAACAACTGCATCACTGAAATCACTCTTGTTCGAGTGATCAAGAATCTTCTTAAGACCGATTCCCGCACCGCCACCAATAACAACACCGATAGTGCCACCCGTAACAGCAAGCGCATTCGCGGCAATCAACTCACCCTTTTTTACAACTAACGGTAGACCGGCAGATAAACCGGCGAGAATAAGTCGATTGATTCCAAATGCAACAAGCACTAACAATGTGAGAGGAACACCAGTGAGCCCACTCTTGATTGCAATCGCAATCAGTACAAGGTCGAATGCGCGGATCAGATTAGAGATCTGAACTATCTTCTGCCGCGAGAAGCGATCAAGGAAGATTCCGGCATAGGGACCAACAAGTGAGTAGGGAAGTAAGACGACTGCAAATGCGAGCGCTGCTGCTACCGCATTGGGCTGACGCTCTGGTGAGAAGAGTACAAATGAGGCGAGCGATGATTGGAAGAGTCCATCAGTAAATTGACCTAACCAGCGAATTTGAAGCAGTACCGGCAGGCGACTACCTGGGTGGAATGGCCAATAATGGCTCTGCTTCTGCTGGTTATCATGCACAGTGCTCAGCGTAGTTAGAACTAACCGATTATCCTTTTACTTATGTGGTCAAGGCGCGATTCAATCGATTATTCATTGAAGCGTCGAGCCACATTAGTCTCCTATTTCAAAGGGGCGCAGGCGAAGGTCGATATCTGCGATGCCGATCCATATCTTCGGTTAGCGGCGAAGCATCATGGTGAGCCGGTTGAGCGACCATGTCCGATCTGTCGCAAAGTTGAGATGGTTGTTCTCCACTACGCCTTCGGTGATCAACTCGGGCAATACACAGGTCGCATTAAGTCGATTACTGAGCTCGATGAGATGCAGAGCGAATACGGTGAGTTTCGCGTCTATGTTGTTGAGGTCTGCCGCGGATGCGATTGGCACCACCTCATCTACTCATTCAAATTAGGGGATGGTCAGGTGCGTAAGGCGCCGCGTAAGACGAGATAACCCCACTCTCAGGGATCTTTTACGCGGTAACCTTCCACTTATGGCGAATTGGAAGAGTTGGCTCATTCGCGGCGCGATATTTACGATCGGCGGCGGATTTGTCGTCGGCGCGCTCGCCTTTGGCGCCGCCTACTTCACAGTGAAGATTCCGGACCCAAACTCCTTTGTAAATAGCCAATCAACGATTATTCAATATGCCGATGGCAGTGAGATTGGTCGAATCGGCTCTGAGAACCGAACAATTATTAAATTAGCGAATATCCCCATCAATCTTCGCCATGCAGTTCTTGCCGCAGAAGATAAGAACTTCTACTCTGAATCAGCATTTAGTCCAACTGGTATCTTGCGCGCGATTTATCACAATCTCTCTGGTGGAACCCTGCAAGGTGGATCTACGATCACCCAGCAATATGCGAAGACAGCATTTTTAAATCAGAGCCGAACCGTGACTCGAAAGATCAAAGAGTTGGTGATCGCGACAAAGCTTGAGAGTCAGCAATCTAAAGATCAGATCTTTGAAAATTATCTCAACACCATTTATTTCGGTCGAGGTTCATATGGTGTATCAACCGCAGCGCAGGTCTACTTCAATCGATCAGTTGATCAACTCACTGTTGCTCAAGATGCAGTAATCGCCGCGATCTTGAATTCACCGGGTTATTACGATCCACAGAGTGTCAATGGCTTGCGCCGCCTTAAGGCGCGTTACGCATATGTCATTAATGAGATGGTGAAGGCGAAGTGGTTAACACCAGCAAAGGCTGCTCGCGCGAAGTTCCCATTTATTGAACCGCGCACCCTCGGTGGCGCACTCGGTGGACCGAAGGGTTATGTCATCTCGTGGGTTCAGCACGAACTCTTGAATTTAGGCTTTACTGATTCACAGATCCAAGTCGGTGGCTTGGTAGTAAAGACCACGATCGAAAAGACTGCTCAGCAAGCCGCTGTCGATGCTGTCGCTAAGCGCACCCCAGCAAATGCACCCGCAAACCTACGTATTGCACTGGTTGCGCTACGCCCCGGAACCGGTGAGATCACCGCGCTCTACGGCGGTCAGGATTACATCAAACAACAGCTCAATAACGCGACCCAAGCGACCGCTCAAGCAGGTTCATCCTTTAAACCATTCGCTATCGTCGCAGCTCTTGAACAAGGCATCTCTCTTCAATCAGTATGGAATGGAAAATCGCCAGCGGTCTTTTATGATGCTGGTGCACAGAAGAATTACTCGGTCTTTAACTACGGTAACGAACAGTTCCCGCATGTCACACTCGCTGATGCAACTGCGCACTCAGTAAATACCGTCTTTGTTCCGCTCGGCATCAAGGTCGGACCAGATAAGGTCATCGATGTTGCTCGCAGAGCTGGAATTCCTGAATCTGTGACGATGCTCGCAACCCCATCAGTCACACTCGGTGTCTCAAGTCCACATGTGATCGATGTTGCAGCAGCGTATGCCACCTTTGCAGCACAAGGTGTGTACGCAAAGCCATTTATCGTGAAGGAAGTCCTTGGCGCTAATCAAGGAGTCCTCTATGAATCCCATATCCAAGCAAATCAAGTCTTTGCCGCTGATGTAATGGCTGACACAACTGCAGCGCTCGAGGGTGTAACAAAATTTGGTACCGCGTCAGGTGCGCTCGCTGGATTCGGTCGCCCGTCGGCAGGTAAGACCGGAACCACTACTGATAACGCCTCTGCCTGGTTCAATGGTTACACACCACAGATGGCAGCATCCGTTGCGATGTTCCGTGATGATGCAACCCAATCGCTCAATGGAATCGGCGGTCTTAACGCTGTTACCGGTGGTTCATACCCAGCAAGTATCTGGAACTTATTTATGAAGGCAACTCTGGCAAAGCTGCCAGTCGTTGACTTCCCTGCTCCATCAAATATTGGTGGTACTGCACCAGTAGATATGACACAAGCAGTTCCAACACTTGACCCAGCGCTTGCGGAGAAGCCAACTCCGGCAGCTACCGCCTTTAAGCCAACACCGACGCCTAAAAAGCCTAAAAAGAAGTAATTCGTAGGGACTTTAAGGGATGAAATTTGCGACAAAGTCCCTCTTGATTGTGGCCTTCTTCAGCGCCTTACTTTCCTTTGGAAAATTTGATCACTGCCTCAATACCAACTTTGCTACACCCGATGTCTATACCCACGCCTGCTATTCAGATCTACCAGCGCTCTTTGGTACACGAGATTTAATGCGCCACGTTTGGCCATACTCCAGCGCAACAAATGCGGTTGAGTATCCACCAGTAACTGGCGTGATTATGTGGGCAACTTCGCTTCCGACACATAACGACAAGATTTACTTTCTGATCAATGCAGGGCTGATCGCTCTACTCTTCATGGGTATCGCGCTTTTGGTGGCGAAGATGAAACCAGAGCTCTGGTATCTACTTCCGCTATCGCCAGCAGTGATCGCCTCGCTCTACATAAATTGGGATCTCTGGGCAGTGGCATCAGCGATCGCAGCGGTCTATTACTTTGATCGAGGTAAATATGATCACAGTGCGCTACTACTTGGCTTGTCGGTTGCGACAAAATTCTTCCCAATAGTTCTACTGGCACCAATTGCATTGATCTTCTATCGCCGCAGGCAATTAAAAGAGTTCATCAGATACTTTCTTATTACTGCTGGTGCATGGCTTCTTATCAATGCACCGTTCATCGCCCTTAACCGCACTGGCTGGTGGCGCTTCTTTAAGATGAATAGTGAGCGCGGAGTTGATTTTGGTTCACTCTGGTACGCCCTCAATCTCTTGGGAATCACCACTAAGAATGTGAATCTACTTTCGATCCTCCTCTTTTTGATCGGCATCACGGGATTTGCCGTCTACTTCTTTGGTCTCGCCGAACTTCCGAGCCTGGCAACCGTCTCATTTATTGTTGTTGCGATCTTTACGACCTCTAGCAAGGTCTACTCACCACAATATGTTCTCTGGCTTACCCCACTCGCGATTTTGGCGATGAGAGGTAGGCGAGATCGTTCTAGCTTCTGGATCTGGCAGGGAGCGGAGCTGCTCTATCACGTAGCGATTTGGGAGTACCTAGCCACCTATTCAGGCAGCCACTTTGGGATCCCGGCGAGGGCCTATGCGGTGGCGACTCTGGTCCGAATTGTTGCAACTTTGTACTTCTTGGCCCGGGTATCCACACGCTCAAAAGCCCCACAGAACCTCGAATTTCTCATCTCGCAGAGCGAGGGTTACGCTTAACCTTCCTTGAACAAGGCCTGGCACCTGCCGGATCTGTAGTTCGAGGGTAACCCTCCTGTCGCAGAAATCCTGCGACCGCTTTAGTCCAGAGGAGGTTGGGTTAACAATGCGTCACTATGAAATCATGGTCATTCTCGATCCTGAATTAGAAGAACGTACAGTCGCACCGAGTCTTGAGACATATCTCAAGATCATCAAAGATAGCGGTGGAACCGTCGACAAGCTCGATATCTGGGGTCGTCGTCGTATGACCTTCGAAATCAACAAAAAAGCTGAAGGTATCTACGCTGTTGCAGATCTGCACTGTGCACCAGAAGCGATTAAAGAACTCGATCGCCAACTCAATTTGAACGAAGCAGTGCTTCGTACCAAAGTCGTCCGCCCCGAATAAGCCCATTAAGTAGAGATAAGAGAAGAAAATGGCTGCTGGAGATACAAACATCACAATGATCGGTAACTTGGTCAACGATCCTGAACTGCGCTTCACACCATCAGGTGCTGCAGTTGCAAAGTTCACCGTTGCATCAACTCCACGTTATTTAGATAAGGCAACAAACGAATGGAAAGATGGCGACAGCCTCTTCCTTCAATGCCAGATCTGGCGTCAAGCTGCAGAGAATGTTGCAGAATCTTTAACTCGCGGAATGCGCGTTATTGTCTCTGGTCGTCTCAAGCAGCGCTCTTACGAAACTAAAGAAGGCGAAAAGCGCACTGTCTTTGAGGTTGAAGTTGATGAAGTAGGTCCATCACTTCGTAACGCAACCGCCAAAGTCACTAAGACATCAGGCAAGGGTGCCGGTGGATTCTCTACCGCTCCTGAAAGCTCTTCTTCAGAAGATCCTTGGTCAGCCTCACCAGTTGGTGGCGGATGGGCAACGACAGCTGCAGATGATCAGCCTCCGTTTTAATCATTAATTAACCAGATAACCATTCTCGTCTAATGGCGAGGCATCCAATTAAGGAGCACCACAGTGGGAGCAAGAAGTAATAAGACGCTGAAGCCAAAGAAGGTTGCACCAAAACTTTCAGCTGCAGCGCTCAAGAAGTTTAAGAAGAAGCCATGTTCATTCTGTCGCGACAAGGTGAGCTATATCGATTACAAAGATATCGCCACGCTTCGCAAGTACATCTCTGATCGCGGCAAGATCCGCGCTCGTCGTGTCACAGGTGCATGCACCGAACATCAACGCGCAATCGCCGCAGCGGTCAAGAATTCCCGCGAAATGGCGCTCTTGCCTTACACCTCTACAGCTCGATAAGGACAGGTACCTATTATGAAACTCATCCTTACTCAAGAAGTAACAGGTCTCGGCCACGCAGGCGATGTTGTCGTTGTTAAAGATGGCTACGCACGTAATTTCCTCGTACCAAACGGCCGCGCAATTGCGTGGAGCGTTGGTGGCGAGAAGCAGATCGAAGGTATCAAGCGCGCTCGTTCAGCACGTGAGATCCGCGATCGCGATCACGCAGCAGAGATCAAAGCAACACTCGAAAAGAGCGAGATCGTTGTGAAGGTCAAAGTTGGCGCAACTGGTTCAATGTTCGGATCTGTTACAGATAAGGACATCGTTACAGCAATCAAGAGCACAACAGGTATCGATATCGACCGTCACCGCATCAAGCCTGTTGGACATATTAAGAAGCTCGGTAGCCACGCAATCAAGGTCAGCCTTCATAGCGCCGTTACTGCAAACGTCACACTGAACGTTGTAGCTGCTTAATCACCCTGCATCACTAAAGACCCGTCTCTTCGCTCAGTGCGAAGGGCGGGTCTTTTTCATATAGTGAGACGATCCCAGAAAGTTTTACCCACAGCCTTTTACGCTCAATTCACCCGATTAACCCCTACTTACCCACAGATAAATGAGGGTTACCCACACCTTCTCCACCGATATTCACGAGTACTGCACAGTGTGGCGCACAGCGCGCCGAGCGTAATCTTGGGAATGTCAGTGGCAACGGCCAAGATTGCGCCATGAGCTTGGCAGAGGTACCTCCCGCAAATAATTCAGCGCCCCGTCCCATTCGCGCATCGGGCCCTGGTGAATTTGAGCGTAACCCGCCGCAAGATCTCATTGCAGAGCAGGGCGTCCTCGGCGGAATGCTTCTCAGTAAAGATGCGATCGCAGATGTCGTTGAAGTGATCAAAGCGCGCGACTTCTATCGCCCAGCGCACGAACTTATCTACGATGCAATTCTTGATCTCTATGGTCGCGGTGATCCTGCTGATGCAGTGACTGTCGCCGCAGAGCTCACAAAGCGCGGTGATATCGCACGCGCAGGTGGCGCTCCATATCTTCATACTCTCATCAACTCTGTACCGACCGCTGCTAACGCCGGTTACTACGCACGTATCGTCGCGGATCGCGCAATCTTACGTCGCCTCGTTGAAGCCGGAACAAAGATCGTTCAGATCGGTTACTCCGAAGAGGGTGATATTGAAGATGCAGTAAACCAGGCACAAGCTGAGGTCTATGCAGTAACTGATACCAACGCCTCTGAAGATTACATTCAACTCTCTGAGCTCCTCCCGGCAGCCCTCGATGAGATCGAAGCGCTCTCTAAGGGAATGGTTGAGCACGGCGTTAAGACTGGATTTAAAGATCTCGATGCGCTCACCGGTGGTTTACATGCCGGCAATATGGTTGTTCTCGCTGCGCGTCCAGCTGTTGGTAAGTCAACACTCGGACTCGATATTGCGCGCTATGCATCGATCCACAACGGTGATGCATCCGTAATCTTCTCACTTGAAATGTCTCGCTCAGAGATCACGATGCGTATGCTCTCGGCTGAAGCGCGCGTAGGTCTTAACAATATTCGCTCTGGTTCACTCTCTGATGAAGAGTGGGGCCGTCTTGCAAAACGTATGGGTGAGATCAGCCAAGCACCGCTCTTTATCGATGATTCACCGAACCTCTCACTGATGGAGATCCGCGCAAAGGCGCGTCGACTCAAGCAGAAGCACAACCTCAAACTCATCGTCATCGATTACTTGCAGCTCATGACCTCAGGTAAAAAAGTTGAGAACCGTCAACAAGAGGTCTCGGAGTTCTCACGTAATCTCAAGCTCCTTGCAAAAGAGCTCGAAGTCCCTGTTATCGCTATCTCGCAGCTCAACCGTGGACCAGAACAACGCGCCGATAAGAAGCCGATGCTCTCTGACCTTCGTGAATCTGGTTCTATTGAGCAAGATGCTGACGTCGTGATCTTGCTCCACCGCGATGATCTCTATGATTCACAGATGCGCCAAGGCGAGGCCGATCTCATTATTGCTAAGCACCGTAATGGTCCGACTCGCACCATCACAGTCGCATCCCAACTTCACTTCGCACGATTTAGCGATATGGCTGCAAGCTCGAACTTTGCATCGCAGGCACCACAACAATCTGGGCCAAGCGATTCATTTACCGGTGGCTTTAACTAACAAGTATTTTTAAATCGGGTTGAGCTTTCCGCTCTTCACATCATAGACCGCACCCATCACAGTAATACCGCCCTTGAGTAACGGATAACTTTCGATCCGTTGGATATCTTTTACAAGAGCTGCTTGCTGATCTTTGACGGTACGAATCTCAATGCCACGAGTATCAATCCCTGATCGCTCTTGAATCAGTGCATGCATCTCATCTTCAGTCGCTGAAGCCATTCGACAATCGGTATGTGGCATAACCAGGACTCGGTTCACATTGAGCAAGTGCGTGGCAAGAATCAAGGTACGTAGCACGTCATCAGTGACGCGAGCTCCAGCGTTACGCAAGATCTTGGCATCACCAGCCTCCATGCCAACAATACGGAGTGGATCGATACGTGAATCCATACAGGTTACGATCGCTAAACCTTTGCGAGCTTCACCACTCAGGCCTGGGTCAGTGAAATGGTCAGCAAAATTTTGATTAGCGTCAAGTAGATCTTTGAAGGTCTCCATGAGCGGTAATTTACTCTGTCGTCGCAGATGCGCGGTCTGCAACGGCGATACCCACGAGTACGACCACTGCTCCCATGAGTTGAATAAGGTTGAAGCGCTCACCAAGAAGCACCCAAGCGAAGGCGCCGGCGAGTACTGGCTCAAGCATTCCGATCACACTCCCGGTTGATGCTGTCGTATGGATAATGCCCGCCATCACGCATGAGTATGGAATAACAGTTCCAAAGATGATCACTGAGAGAACTAATAGCCACCCAGGGGCGTGGTGGCCATGAAATCTGCCGAGTAGCTCAACCCGCTTTGTGAGGTGATGAACCGGAAAGCTCCACCACGGCATGATGACTGCATAGAAAAGTGCGGTGACTCCGAGCCCCCACGTGAGGATCTCACTCGATGTTCGAGTTGCCGACATCCCCTTTGATTGCAGAAAGTAGACGGTCAGAGCGAAGGCCGAAGCGAGCGCACCAAGTAATCCGAGGCCGTTGAGCGTTAAACCCTTCCACACCTGAGCTAAGAGGATTAGCCCAACAAAGGCGAAGGCGAGACCAATCCACATCGTCTTGGCGACCTCGCGCTTTCTAACAAAGCGAAGCCAGAGCGCGATCCATAAAGGAGAGGTGAATTCAATGATGAGGGCGATACTTACCGGCAACCTCTGAATCGAATAGAAATAGGTCGTCTGCACACCTGCAAACCCGATGATGCCAAATAAGAGCAGCTTTGGAATCTCATTGAGCTTTGCTCTGAGCGGATTACCGGTACGAATTAAAGCGATAGTGAAGAGAACAATGAATGCGCCAGTGGAACGAATCTCAGTCAGGCGCCACGGCGGCATTCCAGATTCAAGGACCCATTTAGAGACTGTGCCATTTGCCGAGAAGAAGAGCGCACCTAGTGCAAGAAGAAGCTCACCGCGGTATTTGGTCAACACAGCGGTGAGCCTATCTAATGAGTAGCCCCGAGAGAAGGAATCTGAGTTAGTAAGCGCCTTCAGGGAGGTTCATGATCGCGCCATCTTCAGAGGCGATGATCTTGAGTTCAGAGCGAAGGTGTGGAAGCACTGTACGCACGAAGAACTTTGCGCTCGCTACCTTGCCGGTATAGAAATCTTTATCTTTACCAGTTGCAGTCGGTAGTTTTGCAGTAGCGATATCTGCTTGACGTAAGAGCAACCAGGCGATGATGATTTCACCGACGCTCATCAAGACGCGAGTGGTGTTGAGGCCAGTCTTGTAAATCTCTTCTGGATTCTCTTGTGACTCCATCGCATAGCCAACCATCGTGCCGATCATGGAGTTAACGGTCTCGAGCGCCTTGCCGAGCTCTTCCTTCTCAGCAGCTAACTCTCCACCAGATGCCGCGAAGGTTCCGATCTCTTTACCGAGAAGACCGATTGCACGACCGCCATCTTTTACGATCTTACGGAAGAAGAAGTCGAGCCCTTGAATCGCGGTAGTGCCTTCATACAAGGTATCGATCTTGGCATCACGGACATATTGCTCGAGTGGCCAATCCTTTGTGAAGCCAGAGCCGCCAAAGGTCTGAAGTGATTCAGTACCAAGGAGCGTGTATGACTTCTCTGATCCATATCCCTTGACGATTGGAAGGAGGAGATCGTTGAGATGCTCGAGGTCTTCAGAATCCTTACCCTCGGCCTTCGCGAGCGCAATAGCATCCTGAATTGATGCGGTGTAGAGCACGAGTGCACGCATTCCTTCAGAGTATGACTTCTGCACCATGAGTGAACGGCGAACATCAGGATGATGAATGATCGTGACACGTGGTGAGGTCTTATCGTTCATCACCTTCATATCCCCGCCTTGTACGCGCTCTTTCGCATACTTGAGTGCTTGCTGGTAACCAGTCGATAGTGTTGCAATCGCCTTGGTACCAACCATCATGCGAGCGAATTCAATAACCTTGAACATCTGGAAGATTCCATTGTGGACTTCACCTAAGAGGTAACCAACACATGGCTCTTTCTCACCCATACTGAGTTCGCATGTTGCTGAGACGTTAAGACCCATCTTGTGTTCGACATTGGTGACATAGACACCATTGCGCTCAAGTGGTGCACCAGTCTCTTTATCGAAGTGGAACTTCGGAACCAAGAATAGGGAGAGACCCTTTGTTCCAGGTCCAGCACCTTCAGGGCGAGCTAAGACATAGTGCAAAATATTTTCTTGAAGATCAGAGTCACCTGATGTGATGAAGCGCTTTGTTCCGGTGAGATGCCACGAACCATCTTCTTGCTTCACAGCCTTGCTACGACCAGCGCCAACATCGGAACCAGCTTCAGGTTCGGTGAGGACCATCGTTGCGCCCCATTCACGCTCGACAATAAATCTCGACCACTTCTTCTGCTCTTCACTACCAAGGTTGTAAGAAACATTCGCCATCGATGCACCGGTTGTATAGAGATGTACCGCAGGATTTGAACCCAAGACCATCTCGGCGATCGCCCAACGCACTGAGTAAGGAATGATTGTTCCGCCGAGTTCGGCAGGCGCATCAATGCGCCACCACTCGTTATCAATAAAGGTGCGATATGACTTCTTAAATGATGGCGGTAGCGTGACTGAGCCAGTCGCCTTATCGAAAGTTGTGCCGATGCGATCGCCATCGACGAAGCTGGCAGCGAGATCGTTCTCGGCCATTCTCTTCACTTCATCGAGCATGCCCATGACCGTCTCGCGGTCGAGCTCTTTATAAAGGGATTGACCCAGGATTGACTCTCGACCCAGAAGATCGAAGAGGCAGAATTCAATATCTCGCAGATTCGCTATGTAATGGCCCATGGCGCAATAATGCTACCCACCAGTAACTTATGCAAGAGGTTTCGAGGCTATAGGGTCGGCGAGTGCTACTAAGTGACCGCGATATCCGTTCCGAAGTCGAGCTTGGCCGAGTCAAGGTTGAGCCATTTACCGAGGCGATGATCCAGCCATCAAGCGTGGATGTCCGTCTCGATCGATTCTTCCGAGTATTCGAGAATCACAAATATTCAGTGATCGATCCGTCGATCGAGCAGCCCGACCTCACTCGTGAGATCGCCGTTGAGCCCGATGATCACTTCATCCTCCACCCAGGTGAGTTTGTACTCGCAAGCACCTATGAGGTCATCACACTTCCCGATGACATCGCAGGTCGGTTAGAGGGAAAGTCATCACTCGGTCGCCTTGGGCTCCTTACCCATTCAACTGCTGGCTTTATCGATCCAGGTTTTAGCGGACACATCACGCTCGAACTTTCCAATGTCGCAAATCTCCCGGTGAAGCTATTTCCAGGGATGAAGATCGGCCAACTCTGTCTCATCAAACTCTCATCTCCTGCTGAGCATCCTTACGGTTCTGCGCTCTATGGTTCGAGATATCAAGGACAACGTGGACCAACGCCATCAAAGTCATGGCTGAACTTCCATAAATCTGAGATCAAGTAATTCACCCAGCAGCATCCACAAAAAGGAGCGTAAGGTTAGAGTATGAAAATCGCCGTCTTGATTATTCCGCTAGTACTTCTTCTTATCATCTGGGTCGTTGTTAATTACAACGCGCTCGTAAAGACCAATATCGCTGTCGATGAAGCCTTCGCTCAGATCGAGGTTCAGCTCAAGCGCCGCGCAGATTTGATTCCAAATCTCGTTGAGACGGTCAAGGGTTATGCAACCCACGAGAAGTCAACCCTCGATGCTGTGATCACTGCACGCGCAAAGGCAACTTCTGCAACAGGTGTTGCTGATGTCGCTGCCGCCGATGGTCAGCTCACTACCGCACTTCGTGGTCTGCTCGCCGTTGCCGAGAGTTACCCTGATCTCAAAGCATCATCAAACTTTCTTGCACTTCAAGAAGAGCTCTCAACTACTGAGAATAAAGTTTCCTTTGCACGCCAGTTCTATAACGACAAAGTGCGTCAACTCAATACTGCGATCAAGACCTTCCCTTCCAGCCTCTTTGTAGGTATGGCAAAGGTGAGCACTCGTGCCTTTTATGAGGTTGAAAACCCGACAGATCGCAACGTTCCCAACGTTAAGTTCTAGTACTTAGTAGCGATGTCGCAATCCCCAATAGATTTTCGCGCGCTTCAAGGCTCTAACCGTCGCAAGACCTTTGGTCTCTTGGCGGGAATGGGAGTTCTCGTCTGGGCTGTTGTCTTTGCAGCGATGACATATCTCGGAAAATCAACAACGTTGATTGTTCCAGTTGCTGTTGGTATCGCGCTCATCTCAGTCTGGGGTTCGTATTACCTCTCTGACTCACTTGTCTTGACGATGACTGGTGCACGTGTGATTGAACGCGAAGATAATCCAGGACTCTTTAACTTAATTGAAGAAGTCTGTCTAGCATCGGGATTAAAGATGCCAAAAGTTGCGATCGTTGAAGATAGTGCTCCTAATGCCTTTGCCACAGGTCGTAACCCTGAGCACGCACTCATTGCATTTACAACGAGAATTTTGCAGGTGATGGATCGCGATCAACTTCAAGGAGTTATCGCACATGAGATGTCACATGTCGCAAACCGCGACACTCTCGTCTCAGCGGTAGCTGCAACAACTGCCGGTGCAATTGCAATTTTAAGCGATATGTTGATGCGGATGATGATCTTCGGAGGTGGACGTCGTGATGATCGCGAGAACGATCAGAATCCATTCGCGATTGTGATCTCACTCGTTGTTTTGATCTTGGCACCGATCGCTGCGATCTTGTTAAAGAGCGCGATCTCGCGCAAACGCGAATCACTCGCTGATGCGACAGCGGTCGCCTTTACACGTAACCCAACTGGGCTTCGTCGTGCGCTTGAGACGTTGCAATTAGATACAACGGTTGTTCATCAGAAATCCAATGCTGTTGCTCATATCTGGATTGAATCACCACTTGATGGCAAGGGCGTATCGAAGTTATTTAGTACCCACCCACCGCTAGAAGAGCGGATCGCAATCTTGCGGAATATGGAAGCTAACCCTTTATAGGAAAGTGCAGGGCGAATTCGCAGCCCTGGCCAAGCTCTGAAGACAGCGTTACAGAACCACCGTGGGCCTTCATCACCGCATCAACGATAGATAAACCAAGGCCTGAGCCCTCACCCTTGGTACGGGCTCGCGAGGTATCAGCGCGGTAGAAGCGTTCAAAGATTCGCTCTTGATCGGTGGCCGAGATACCAGGGCCCTTATCAGCGACTGTTAGCACGAGCTCATCAGGTAGGTGAGCAACAGAGATCGAAATCGGAGTACCTGCGGGGGTATGCGTGCGGGCATTTGCTAATAGGTTTGCAACCGCTTGATGAATTCGAGTGGCATTACCCAGAACAAAGTTCTCCTCATCTGCGAGGTTCACTGTGATCAGATGTTCTGGTCCAGCGGCGCTCGCGGATGCGACGACTTCTTGGATGAGATGGGTGAGATCTACTGGCTCTTTTGCGAGTTCTGGTTGTTGATCGAGGCGAGCGAGAAGCAAGAGATCTTCGACGAGAGTACCCATACGAATCGACTCTTTCTCGATTCGACCGATCAATTCTTTCGTCTCTTCGGTACCAGTCACAGCGCCTTGTCGATGGAGTTCAGCGAAGCCACGGATTGCGGTAAGTGGAGTGCGTAGCTCGTGTGATGCATCGGCAACAAAGCGGCGGAGCTTGGATTCAGATTCAACGCGAACAGCGAATGACTCTTCGATTCGACCGAGCATTCGGTTGAGTGAGGTTGTTAACTTCCCAACTTCAGTGGTTGGTTTCGCTTCTGGTAGACGAGCAGAGAGATCACCGCCGGCAATTGCCGCAGCGGTAGCTTCGACTTTGTCGAGCGGTTTCAAACTAATACGAATAAAGGATCGGGCGATAAATCCAATGAGCGCTAGAACAATGAGCGTTATCAGGAAGAAGAGGAAGGAGAGTTCATTTAAAGTTTTGTTAACGTTGCTGAGGGAGGAGGAGACGAGTACTGATCCTTGTTGTGACGGCAGAACTGTTGCAATTACCCGGTAGCTATATTCATTCGAGCTCCGAATTGTAAATGGCTTGCCGTGTCGGGCCAGGACCTTCTGAACCGTAAAACCATTGAAAGCCGTGGTTGCCCCGCCCTCTTCGAGATCGCCACCAATTTGGCCAATCACCACACCAGCAGGGTTTAAGAGAGTAACCGTAGTTGTGGTCGGGACACCTCGGAGCGGCCTAATTGGTTGGTATTGCATCTCATCAATAGATTGTTGTGGAATCTCGATACCGGCACGATCGAGTTGTATCTGTGTAGTACTGGAGATTGTTACGAGTTGAGTATCTAATTGGTTGACTAAGAAGTGTCGTAGCGATTGAATCGCGCCAAAGTCTGATGCTGCAATACCGATCGTTGTCACCAAGATAACTGAGACAAGTAAGCGGTTGCGAAGACTCCAGCGCGACAGTGACATACCTAGATAACTACTTCGCAGCAGGCATTCTCATGCGATAGCCAACGCCTCGCACAGTATGGATCAGTGCAGGTTCGTAGATATCGATCTTCTTGCGAAGGTATGAGACATAGGTTTCTACGATGCCAGCATCACCACGGAAGTCGTACTGCCAGACATGATCCAAGATCTGTGACTTGCTGACTACTCGATCGGCGTTGATCATCAGATAACGGAGCAGAGTAAATTCGGTAGGGGAGAGTTCGATGATCTGGCCAGCTCGTCTGACTTCGTGAGTGGCTTCATTGAGCTCGAGATCTGCAAAGCGAACTTTCTCATCATCCACTTCGGATTCAACTGCACCGATGCGACGCAAGAGAGCGCGCAGACGTGCAACGAGTTCTTCTAAGCTAAAAGGCTTGGTGACATAATCATCGCCACCGATGGTGAGTCCAGCAATTTTATCTTCGGTCGTATCTTTCGCTGTTAAGAAGAGAACACCAACAGAGTGGCCATCTTGGCGAAGTTGGCGACAGACCTCGAAACCATTTTGATCTGGGAGCATGACATCGAGAATCAACGCGTGGGGTTTGAACTCTTCTGCTACGCGAAGCGCCTCTGAGCCAGTAGCGGCGGTGCGAACATCGAAGCCGACAAATTTCAGACTTGTGGCGATGAGGTCAGAGATGCTCGATTCGTCATCGACGACGAGGATCCGTTGAGTGGTTTGGCTACCTTGGTTGGGCACTCCGGTGGAGTGTTGAAGAATTGTCATAGTTTTCACCTCGCTCCGAAGGATCCTCTTGCTGGCTGGGGGTTTCCTGAGAACCAGCCTAGCCCCGCCCCTGAGTTCTGGGTATCCACAGAGATATCAACAGGTGTGGAAGAGTTACAACGGTGTAATTAAGTGCGAGTTAAAGAGTCAATGCCAGCGAGTGGCGAGCGTGAATCCAGCTCCGATAAAGCCGAAGCCGATGATCATATTCCAGGATCCGATATGTGGAACCGGGTAACTGGTGCCTGAGACGTAGAAGATAACGATCCAGATGAGGCCAGCGAGAAAGGCGGAGATCATCGTAGGAGCGAGCCATGATGGCGACTCTTTGATCAGCGCAGCGTGTTCTTTCTGCTCCACGATCTGGTCGTGGTGATGCTGCTCTTTAACCTTCTTGCGGACCTTGGATTTAGGCATGGTCGAAGATTACTACAGATTGAGCGAGAATAAGGAGGTGAGCGCCAATCAATCCAGAATTCTGGTCGTCGATAACTACGACTCCTTTGTCTATAACTTGGTGCAATATCTTGGGCAGATCGGTGCCGAATGCACCGTCGTGCGGAACGATGAGATTGCCGTCGAGCGTGCCCGTGATTTTGATGGCGTCTTAATCTCCCCAGGACCTGGAACTCCTGAGGCTGCCGGAATCTCAATAGAGATGGTGAAGTTCTGCGCAGCGCAAGGAATTCCACTCTTTGGTGTCTGTCTTGGACATCAAGCAATTGCTACTGCATTTGGTGCAAGTGTCTCGCGCGCTCCCGAGTTACTTCATGGCAAGACATCTCTGATTACACACAACAATCGTGGCGTGATGGCGAATATTCCAACCCCACTTACCGTGACGCGATATCACTCACTTGCGATTGAGCCAGAGACTCTGCCAGCAGAGCTTGAAGTAACAAGCACAACCGATACTGGAATTGTGATGTCGATCGAACATAAGACGCTACCGATCTCTGGAGTTCAATTCCACCCTGAGTCAGTGCTTACTGAGCATGGCCACAAGATGCTCGGTAATTGGTTAGTTGTGTGTGGTGATTCAACTGCTCGTGAACGATCCGAGGGATTAAGTCCGGTCGTACTGAAAGAATAATAAATTCTAGTTCTGCTTATTGACCGTAATCGTTACAGAAGAACCAATCGGTTGTGATGCGCCTGCACTCGGAGCCTGAGCCAATACGTTACCTAATGTCTGGGTCGCATCGTAGGCATAAATAATTTTAAATAAGAAGCCAGCTTGGGTCAGGATTGTTTGGGCTTCAATCTCGCTAGTACCGAGAACAGCTGGGACAGCCGCACTACCGCTAGCAATTTGTAATACAACACTACTACCTGCAGCTAAAGCAGTACCAGGCATTGGTGTTACTTGTAGAACAGTGCCGGGGTTCTGATTGGAATCAACTGGCAATACTTGAGCAACGGTGAGACCTGCTGCTAACAATACGTTTCGAGCATCGCTGAGCGTTTTGCCAAGTAAATCAACCGGAACCAATGTCTGACCAGGACCCACGGAGATCACAATTGAGACAGATGATCCAGATGGAACTCGTGAGGTTGCAAGTGGTAATTGACTTGCAACGCGACCAACAGGAATTCTTCCATCAGGACCTTGCGTGATGTTGACCGTGAAATTATGTAAGAGGCGTTTCGCTTCATCTTGCGTCAGGCCCACAACACTTGGTACTTGAATCGTCGCAGTGTTTCCTTGGACGACAAAGAAGATACCGGCGCCACCGACGAGAAAAATAAAGGCGACAAAGGCTGCGAGCAAGAAGTTTTTCCGCGGCTTGATGCGGCGAATCTTTGTGGTGACTGGCTCACCTTTGATCGCCCGGCGAAGGTCTGCGAGCATTGCATAGGCGCTCTGATATCTATGGG
The DNA here is from genome assembly GCA_040402375.1 of Candidatus Nanopelagicaceae bacterium. Lineage (GTDB taxonomy): Bacteria > Actinomycetota > Actinomycetes > Nanopelagicales > Nanopelagicaceae > PALSA-747. The sequence continues at coordinate 51,275 of JBBAMR010000008.1, forward strand.
CTGGATCTTTTGAGAGCGCGACGGCGCAGATTGTGCTGAGTGCAGGGTCAACGCCAGGAGCACGCTGGGTGAGTGGAACTAGTTCACCCGAAACATGCTGGAATGCGATCGAGACTGGGGTGTCACCTGTGAAAGGTGGCTGACCAGATAAGATTTCGTAGAGGACGCAGCCGACAGAGTAGATATCACTTCGTGCATCAGCGGTCTCACCAGTTGCTTGCTCTGGCGATAGGTATTGTGCAGTTCCGACAACGTTCCACGTGTTTGTCATCGTGGCGCCAATATCGGCAAGCGCTCTAGCGATACCAAAGTCCATCACCTTGATCTCACCATCAGTAGTGATCATGATATTTCCAGGCTTTATATCGCGATGAATAATGCCTTGCGAGTGTGAGTATTCAAGCGCTTCAAGAATTCCGGCAGTCAGCTTGAGTGCAGTATCAGGATCGATCGATGAATGTTCTTGAAGTAGCTCACGCAGGGTATGACCTTTCACAAGCTCCATCACAATATATGAATCAGTGCCATCTTCTCCTGAGTCATAGACTGCAACAATTCCTGGATGATTGAGACCGGCAGCAGCGAGCGCTTCTTTACGAAAGCGTGCGACAAAAGCTGGATCGCGGGCGAGATCGCTCCGAAGTATCTTGATGGCAACGTCGCGATTGAGGCGATCATCATGAGCAGAATAAACATCGGCCATTCCACCGGTTCCGATCATTGGGCCTACTGTGTAACGGCCACCTAAAACTTTACTCATCTGCAGCACCAAGGAAGCCGCGCTCTGTTACCGGTTGATCAACGATCTCAGCCCAGAGGATGGTGATGTTATCTGGCGCACCCTTCGCCTTCGTCTCTTCAATCAAGATATTCAGTAGCTCTGATTCATTACTCTTCTTAACAATTTGCGTGATCTCGTGATCAGATAAGACCGATGTAAGCCCATCGCTACAGAGTAAGAACTTATCTCCAACTTTTGCTTCTAATACAACCAAGACTGGATCAATACCTGAGTCACCCATCAAAGCTTGAGTAAGGAGTGATCGTTGCGGATGGTTATGAACTTCATCAGGTGTGAGGCGACCTTGATCAATAAGTTCTTGCATCACTGTGTGATCAACACTGATTTGTGAGAGTTTCTTTCCGTTCCAACGATATGCGCGAGAGTCACCAACATGGAGTAGCTCAATGGTGCGATCAGTAAGGTGCAGCGCTGTGAGGGTGGTACCCATTCCACTTAACGCTGGGTTTGCTGCGCTCTGATTGAGTATCTCTTGATCGATGGTGTAACAAATATTAAGTAAGAGATCTTCGCGGGATTCATCATCAACTGCGCCATTTTCAAGAACGGTACCGATCTCAGCGAGTGAGGTAATGGCGATCTTGGAGGCGACTTCACCAGCGGCGTGACCACCCATGCCATCTGCAACAGCGATGAGCCGTGGTGAATAGAAAGCGGCATCTTCGTTTCCATCACGAACTAATCCACGATCTGTGGCACCGAGAACGCGAAAGGCTGGATTCATCACTGCCCCTTCCGCTGGTAGATCGCTTAATAAGTAGGTGGATTACAAGCCCTGAGCCTAACAAGTTACCCTTACTTCGTGACCAGTAATCCGACTCGATATGCCTACCTTGGACCCGAAGGTACATTTACTGAGGCTGCGCTCCGCCAGATTACGCGATCTGATGATGAGCTCATTCCTTATGCAAATGTCACCGCGGCCTTGGACGCTGTTCGTGCCGGTGATGTAGCGAAGGCGCTTGTCCCGATTGAGAACTCAGTTGAGGGAGTTGTCGCTCGGACCCTTGATGAACTTGCTACCGGGGTGCCGCTCGTTATTACTGCTGAGACAACGTTGCCAGTATCCTTTGCTTTGATGGTTGCTAAAGATCACGTCGGTAAGAAAATTACTAAGGTTGCAACGCATCCACATGCCGAATCACAATGTCGTACATATATTGCGCGCGAACTGCCAGACGCTGAAGTTATCGAGACTGCTTCGACTGCTGCTGCCGCGAAAGGTCTCAGCGATGGTGCATACGATGCCGCAATTGCCGCTACCTGGGCCGCTGAAAAATATGATCGAGTCGTGATCGCTGAGGATATTGGTGAGAACACTGGTGCGATTACGCGTTTTGTCGTTGCACAACTTCCTACTGAGGTCTCAGAACCAACTGGAAATGACCGCACATCGTTGGTTGCCTATATCGCTATCGACCATGCCGGAGCGCTTCTAGAGATCTTGACTGAATTTGCTAAGAATGATGTGAACCTCACCTTTATTCAGAGCCGCCCAACTGGACGCGAGCTCGGCCACTATCACTTCATAATCGATGTCGAAGGCCATATCAAAGAGCGAGCGGTCGAATCTGCAGTACAGGGGCTTCGTGCGATTTGTGAAGATATTCGCTTCCTCGGTTCATATCCAAGAGTTCGGTAGAGTGAACCCGTGATCGATATCAAGGTACTTCGCGAAAATCCAGATGCAGCTCGCACCTCACAGAAGGTTCGGGGCGAAGATCCTGCCCTCATCGACCTCTTTATTGCAGCTGATGACGCTCGTCGTACCGCACTCACCGCCTTCGAAGGTATCCGCGCAGAGCAGAACACCCTCTCTAAGAGTGTTGGTGCAGCCAAAGGCGATGAGAAAGCAGCACTTCTTGAGAGCGCAAAGGCGCTATCTACTCAGGTAAAGGCGGCTGAAGCCCTCTCATCAGAGCTCGCCGAAAAGGCAGATTCGATCCTTCGTCAGATTCACAACCTGATTGATCCAGAAGCACCAGTGGGAGGCGAAGAAGATTTTAAAATTATTGAACATGTTGGTACCCCACGCGACTTTGCAGCTGATGGCTTTGAAGCGAAAGATCACGTAGAAATTGGAAAGATTCTCAAGGCAATCGATACTGAACGCGGTGCGAAGGTATCTGGTTCACGGTTCTATTACTTAACTGGAATGGGTGCGCTCCTTGAGTTTGCCCTTGTGAATTATGCGATCTCATCTGCAACCAAGGCTGGATTTACTCCAGTGATTCCACCCGTGCTTGTGAAGCCACATGCGATGGAAGGAACCGGTTTCTTAGGACAAGCTGCCGAGAATGTCTTTCACTTAGAAGAAGATGATTTCTATCTTGTCGGCACATCTGAAGTCCCACTTGCTGCGTATCACATGGATGAGATCGTTGATCAACTTCCACTTCGTTACGCCGGTTACTCATCTTGCTTCCGCCGTGAAGCTGGAACCTATGGCAAAGATACCCGTGGAATTATTCGCGTTCATCAATTCGATAAGGTCGAAATGTTTACCTTCTGTAAGCCAGAAGATGCGAAGGCTGAGCACTTGCGGCTCTTGCAATGGGAGAAAGACTTTATGAATGCGATGGAGATTCCTTACCGCGTGATCGATGTGGCATCAGGAGATCTCGGCGCATCTGCAATTCGTAAATTTGATATCGAAGCATGGATCCCAACTCAGAACGCCTATCGCGAAGTAACCTCAACCTCGAACTGCACTGAATTCCAGGCTCGCAGATTAAATATTCGCTATCGCGAAGAGAGCGGAACTAAGCCTGTAGCAACGTTAAATGGCACTTTGGTAGCAATCCCACGCATGATCGTTGCGATCCTCGAGAATCACCAGAACGCCGATGGCTCAGTCAATGTTCCACAAGCACTTCGTCCATTCTTGGGAGTAGATAGATTGTTGCCACAGGCGTGACGATCCCGGGCAAGCGTCCGAAACTTATTGCAACTGATCTTGATGGCACGATCGTTGTTCATGGTGCTGGCTACAACGAGAGCCACATCCGTCAACGCACAATTGATGCCTTTACTAAAGCACGCGATCTAGGAATTCATATCTACTTTGTCACCGGAAGACCTCCGCGCTGGATGCCAGAGATCCGCGATGCCTTTGGATTCGGAAATTCCATCTGTGCAAATGGCGCGATGCTCTATGACTTTATGAATGATGAGATCTTGGAAGAGTTTGGGATTCCAATCGCCAATCAATTAGAGATCGCCTCAATACTTCGTGCACATATTCCTAATATCTCCTTCGCAGTGGAGTTTGGCGATGAGTTCCATCATGAGGTTGCCTACGTACCGCGTTGGGATATCGGGGTCGATATGCAACCGGTCGATAAGATTGAAAGCCGAATGACTCACCCAGCTTTCAAGATGCTTGCTCGCTGCAGTGATTACGAAATGTCCTCTGATGAGATGCTTGAGATTGCGATCCGCGAAGTGGGACACCTTGCGACCATCACACATTCCAACCCAAGTGAGTCACTTCTAGAAATTTCAGCACTTGGCGTGAGCAAGGGCGAGACGCTGGCAAAGATTGCGACGAGGCTCGGATTAACTGCAGATGATTGCGTCTGCTTTGGTGATAACCCCAACGACTTCTCGATGCTCGATTGGGCTGGACGATCATGGATTATGGGCGATGGCCATCGTGATGGCATCAACTATGCAAAATTTGTCGCCGAAGCTCATCACACCGATAGCGTCGCTCGGATTATCGAAGAGCTGCTCGAACTACCTGCCTAATAGCCCTACCTTCGCACTCAATTTTGAGGGTTCGGATCGAAAGGGTAAGTTTGCCCACGGAGGGCTCGCATAGCGGCCGAGTGCACCGGTCTTGAAAACCGGCAAGGGAAACCTTCGTGGGTTCAAATCCCACGCCCTCCGCCATCTTTTCACCACATTCCGTGGATCTCACCCGCATAGCCGGGTGGCTCACTTCACAAACTCTGTGCACAGATAAACATGGCAAAGAGTTCGCAAGGAGAGCAAACTTCTGCCATGGCTACTGGCGTATTTTCTCAAGGGCGAGCAAAGATTTCCGAGCGCACACTGCGCACCGATAAATGGTGGATTCAACCGCTCATCACCGTTCTCGTACTCCTCGCATTCATTGTCTATGCGACCTTCCGTGCATTTGAGAATGGCAATTACTTCGCCGAACCGTTGATCTCACCGTTCTACTCACCATGTCTTTCGACTGCGTGTGTAGCTGGTGCATCGCTACTCGGAACTCCATTTGGAATTATTCATATCTTTGGCATGGTCTTGTCACCATCGCTTCTGATTTTGATCTTCCCATTGGGATTCCGTATGACCTGTTATTACTACCGTAAGGCCTATTACCGTTCATTCTGGATGTCACCGCCTGCATGTGCAGTTGCTGAGCCACATTCCAAGTACACCGGTGAAACTCGCGCTCCACTTCTCTTCCAGAACGCTCACCGTTGGTTCTTCTACGCAGGTCTTGTCTTCAACTTCCTGCTGACAACCGACGCAGTCTTGGCATTCAGAAACTCTGAGAAGCAATGGGGCCACATGTCAGTCGGCACACTCGTGCTCATTGCTAACTCGACATTCCTTTGGCTCTACTCGCTCTCATGTCACACCTGCCGCCATACAGTCGGTGGACGACTTCGTAACTTCTCGAAGCACCCGATTCGTTACAAGGCTTGGACCTTTGTCTCAAAGCTCAATCACTATCACCAAAACTTCGCTTGGGTCTCTCTGATCGGCGTTGCGCTTGCTGATGTGTATGTACGTGAAGTCGCGACCCACGCGATCACTAACTGGTATTTCTTCTAAGTCGGGGGATCGTAAAACATGTCACAACTCGAAAAGTACTCATACGACGTCATCATCATTGGCGCTGGTGGAGCAGGTTTGCGTGCCGCTGTTGAAGCGCGCGAATCTGGCTTATCAGTAGCAATCGTCTGTAAGTCATTATTTGGTAAGGCCCATACCGTTATGGCCGAAGGTGGCGCCGCCGCTTCTATGGGTAACGTCAACGAGAATGACAGCTGGAAGGTTCACTTCCGTGACACGATGCGTGGCGGTAAGTTCCTTAACCATTTCCGTATGGCAGAACTCCACGCCAAAGAAGCACCAGATCGCATCTGGGAGCTCGAAATGTGGGGCGCACTCTTTGATCGCACCAAAGAAGGAAAGATTTCACAGCGCAACTTCGGTGGCCATGAATATCCACGCCTTGCTCACGTCGGTGACCGTACCGGTCTAGAACTTATTCGTACGATGCAGCAACGTATCGTTGCTCTTCAACAGAAGGATCGCGCAGAGTTCGGCGATGCCGAGAAGAACCTCAAAGTATTTGCTGAAGTAACGATCACTGAAATTCTCAAAGAGAATGGCAAGATCGCTGGCGCTCACGGATATCGCCGTGAAACCGGTGAAGAGATTCTCTTTGAAGCACCTGCGGTTGTTATCGCAACTGGTGGCGTCGGTAAGACCTTCAAAATTACTTCGAACTCATGGGAGGGCACTGGCGATGGCCATGCGCTCGCTCTCAAAGCCGGTGCAAATCTTGTTGATATGGAGTTCTTGCAATTCCACCCAACTGGAATGGTCTGGCCGCTCTCTGTTAAGGGAATCCTCGTAACTGAATCTGTTCGCGGTGAGGGTGGAATTCTTACCAACTCACTTGGCGAGCGTTTTATGTTCAAGTACATCCCAGATGTCTTCAAAGATAAGTATGCAGATAACGAAGCCGAGGCAGATCGTTGGTATCTCGATCAAGATAACAACCGCCGCCCACCTGAGTTGCTCCCGCGCGATGAAGTTGCCCGCGCAATTAATACTGAGGTAAAGGCCGGTCGCGGCAGTGAGCACGGTGGAGTGTTCCTCGATGTCTCAAAGCGAATCCCAGCTGATGTTATTAAGAAGCGTCTGCCATCTATGTGGCACCAGTTCTATGAGCTCGCAGGTGTAGATATCACCAAAGAGGCGATGGAAGTTGGCCCAACCTGTCACTATGTAATGGGTGGCGTTGAAGTTGAGCCAGATACTGCAGCAGCGGTCGGAGTCGATGGTCTCTTTGCCGCAGGTGAAGTTGCTGGCGGAATGCATGGCTCGAATCGTTTGGGTGGTAACTCACTCACCGACTTGCTCGTCTTCGGACGTCGCGCTGGCATGGGCGCAGTCGAATATGTGAAGTCACACGGTAAAAACCCAGTGAGTGAAGCGACGATCGCAGCTGCTGCTGCCCGCATCGAGGCACCATTTACCCGTACGGGTGGCGAAAATGCTTACACACTCCACCAAGAGCTACAAGAAGTCACTCAGAACTTAGTCGGAATCATCCGTACCGGAGCTGAACTCGAAGAAGCGATCAAGGAGATCGCAGACCTTCGTAAGCGCAGCGGCAATATCTCTGTTACTGGCGATCGTAAGTTCAACCCTGGCTTCCACTTAGCCTTCGATCTCGACAATATGTTGCTCGTTGCAGAGAGCACCGCAAAATCTGCAATCGCACGCGAAGAGTCTCGTGGTGGTCACACTCGTGATGATTACCCTGGCATGGATACAACCTGGCGTCAGGTGAACCTCATCTCAAGCTTTGATGGCACTAAGGTTGATGTTAAGAAGCAGCCACTTCCAGCTATTCCAAAAGAGCTCTTTGATCTCTTTGATATCCACGAACTAGAGAAGTACATGACACCGGCAGAAATTTCGAAAGGCGGTTCCAACTAATGGCACGCACTCTCAAATTACGCATCTGGCGCGGCGATGATAAGACTGGCGCGCTTCAAGATGTCTCAGTCGAAGCGAACCCTGGTGAAGTAGTACTCGACATCATCCATCGCGTTCAAGCAACCCAGATGGGTGACTTGGCTGTTCGCTGGAACTGTAAAGCCGGTAAGTGTGGATCATGTTCAATGGAGATCAACGGTAAGCCACGTCTTGCCTGCATGACTCAAGTTGCTTCATATGGCGAAGAAGAGACAATCACCATCACACCACTTCGCGCCTTCCCAGTTATTAAAGATCTCGTCACCGATGTCTCCTTCAACTACAAGAAGGCGATGGAGATTCCATCTATCGAGATGCCGGCTGGAATGAAGCCGGGCGAACCACGTATGCAGCAGATCGATGTCGAGCGTTCACAAGAATTCCGCAAGTGCATCGAATGTTTCCTATGCCAAGATACCTGCCACGTTATTCGCGATCACGAAGAGAATAAGAAGTCCTTTGCCGGACCTCGCTTCTTTATTCGCATCGCTGAGCTTGATATGCACCCACTCGATATGCTCCGCAACCGCAAGAAGAGTGCGCAAGAAGAGCATGGCCTTGGAATGTGTAACATCACCAAGTGCTGTACTGAGGTCTGCCCAGAACATATTCGAATCACAGATAACGCGATCATCCCAATGAAGGAGCGCGTCGTCGATGAGAAGTACGACCCAGTACGCTGGCTCGGAAGCAAGATTCGTAAGCGTGAAGGCATTCTTTAAACCCTAATTTGCGGTAATCCAGTACCCTCTTGGGTATGAAGCTATTAGTTAGGTGGGCAGCTCAGGCACTCGCGGTCTGGGCTTCAACAGCGCTTATTCCTGGAATCAAAGTCCATGGTGGCGCTTGGAGTTATCTCTGGGTTGCGCTGATCTTCTCATTGATCAACGTCACGATCGGAACTCTCTTGAAGTTCCTCACCTTCCCAGCAGTCATTCTCTCGGCTGGTCTCTTTATTGTTGTCATTAATGCTGCGATGCTCGAACTCACTGCACGCTGGTCAACAACGCTGACGATTAGTAGTTTCTGGGCGGCGCTCTTCGCGGCCGTAATCATCTCGCTCGTTTCAACCCTGCTTAATCGCACCGTACGTCGAGTGGGTAAGAACTGAAAAATATTGCAGTTGTCTCACTTGGGGGAATTGTAGGTTCCCTCTCTCGTTGGGCGATATCACTGCCATTTACCGAGAAAGGATTTCCTTGGGGGACCTTGCTCGTTAATTACTTCGGCTCTGTCGTATTGGTGGCGGTTGTTCTCTACTCGCGCCACCATAAATCAGCGAAGTGGTGGTGGCGACCTGCACTCGGTGCTGGATTCTGTGGCGGATTCACGACATATTCAGCATTTGCCTTGAAGATGGATCAATACTTTGAGACAGGAAATACCACCACAGCGATCACCTACGCGGTTGCATCATTACTTGGTACCTATATCTTGGTCTTTGCTACCCATGAAACTCTTGAGCGAAAGTTGCTCAAATGAATAAAGAACTCTTGATCGCACTCGGTGCGGGTGTAGGGGCACCTGCCAGATATCTGGTGGATCAGACGATAAAAAAATGGCACAGGTCATTGATTCCAGTAGAGACTCTGGCAATTAATACCGTTGGTTCTTTCATCCTGGGTCTGACTGCACATAAAAATCAGAGCCTGGTTCTTATTCTTGGAATTGGTTTTGCAGGGGCCTTTACAACCTGGTCAGCCTTTGCTTTAGAGGCGCACCACATGATTAAGAAGAGCCATGTAAAGAAAGCCTATCTCTACCTGGCGTTGACCCTGGTTTTGGGAATCGGAGCCGCCGCGCTAGGAAATATTCTTTAGAGCAGAGCTACGACTCATGTGAGTGATCGCATCCAGGCTTCAACATCATCAGCTTGGCTCGGGATTCCTTTACTCAAGACTTCACAGCCAGTCTCGGTAATCAGGACATCATCTTCGATGCGGACACCGATTCCACGCAGGTGCTCGGGAGCGAGTAGATCATCTGGGTGGAAATAAAGCCCTGGCTCTACAGTAAGCACCATTCCAACCTTGAGAACACCGTCGCTATATTCACTGTCGCGAGCTGCACCGCAATCATGGACATCGATACCGAGCATGTGGCTCACGCCATGAATCGTCCAACGACGGTGGAGACCAACATCTGGCTTCATTGATTCTTCAGCAGAGATCGGTAATACGCCAAGTGCCGCAAGGCCTTCAGCAAGAACTTGCTGACAGGCGCGATTGATATCTGAAAACTTTATTCCAGGCTTACATATTGCAAAACCAGCTTGTTGCGCCTTCCAGACGAGGTCATAAACATCGCGTTGTGTCTTTGTAAATTTTCCATTGACTGGAAGTGTGCGAGTGATATCTGCGGTGTAGAGAGTATCGAGTTCAACTCCGGCATCAATCAAGATGAGATCGCCATTATGGACATCACCATCGTTGCGGACCCAATGAAGGACACAAGCATGAGAACCACTCGCAATAATTGAGTCATAGCCAAGATCGTTACCTTCAAGACGTGCACGTCCAAAGAATGCGCTCTCAATGATTCTCTCACCACGAGTCGTCGATACAGCAGCGCCAAAAGTCTTGATCATGTCGCTAAAACCGCGACTGGTAGCATCAACTGCTGCCTGCATCTCTTGGATCTCAAAGGCATCTTTGATCAATCGCATCTCGGAGAGGAAAGTCTCGAGTTCGGCCTCTCTCTTCTTATGCGTGGTAACTGCCTTATCAACGAGCTTATCCTCACCGCGGAGGCAGAGCGCATCGCTATCGTCAGCTAAAAACTTTTTGAGCGAGTCGATATGTTTTGTCTTAATGCTATATTTAGCAGTGGTCTCATCAAGAGTCATGCGGCGACCGATCCAGAATTCACCATGCACGCGATCACGATAGAACTCCTCGGTATCGCGAGGTGAACGTGGGTGCACAAAGAGAATTGCTTCGTGGCCCTTCTTCTTTGGCTCAAGCACTAAGACTGAATCAGGGACTGCATCCAAAGCGGTGATACCGGTGAGGTGCGAGAATGCCGAGTGAGCACGGAAGCGGTAATCAGTGTCGTTGCTTCGGACTTTGAGTGAGCCGGCTGGAATAACTATTCGGACTCCAGCGAATTCCTTTGAGAGCACCTCGATCCGCTTCGCGCAGTAAGGATTTGATGGCGCTGCGGTAATCCCCTGAAGTGGAGATGGTGACCAGCCAGTGCCCATAAATCTGCTCCAGGCGAGAGCCGATGGTGCGTCGTACGAGTTCGTCTTAGCTTTTTTACTCATGATCTAAGCGTAACGCCCAATTCCGCCTGCGGGAAGGCAAAGAAAACCATGCTTACTCTCGCGTAGAATCTGCGCATGAGTTCAACCGAGGAGAGTTCAGAACGCCCATGGGGGCGTTACGAAGTTCTTGCTGAGTATCCGACGCATAAGGTAAAGACAATCTGGGTTAATCCTGGTCAACGTCTGTCGTACCAGCGTCACGAAAAGCGCGCCGAGCATTGGTTTATTGTCTCTGGCAGTGGTGAAGTCACTATTGATGGCGTGGTGCGCAAGGTTGCACCTGGTGATGAAGTGAGCTTTGGAATTGGTATCGCACACCGCATGCATAACACCGGTAGTGAAGTGCTCATATTTGTCGAGGTGCAGACCGGCACATACTTTGGTGAAGATGACATCATCCGCATCGAAGATGATTTCGGCCGTTAAGCCTTAAATCTCTCGCACTGCAGGCCGCCCAGCGCCTAACCTCGCCTACCTTGGGGTGGAATCAATCGTGAGCAAACCCTGTAAACTCCACCTGTAACTCGGAGACGTCGCATAGCCCGGTCGAGTGCGCCTCACTGCTAATGAGGTATACCCTTTAAAAGGTATCGGAGGTTCAAATCCTCTC
>JBBAMR010000009.1:0-1905 GCA_040402375.1 Candidatus Nanopelagicaceae bacterium
GCATGGCACAGGGCATCTGCCCAGTGTGTGGCACCAAGGTCAACCGCATTTTGGGCAAGGCTTAATTCCCGAACTAGCTTTATCCACCCCGTCTACCTCACTCTTCAATCGGTGAGATAGGCGGGGTGTTTTCATCTGAACACTCGATCGAATATTTTCTCCGCGCTCACCCACAATCTCTGATCGCTGCGCTCGCTCTTACGACGCCTAGGTAACGATCACCCCGTGATGCTCTTCTATCCAGGTAATGCCACTCATCCCACTCATCAATTGGACCGCTGCTACCCCAAGGTGAAGGGTGCGACCTCCGTGGTTCCACTTGGACCATCTGGTTCACCTGAATCAGGTGAGTCGGTCGGCGTAAACGAAGAAGAGTTTTTCGCCGGAGATGGCCGCGGCGGGTACACCCTTCCCACAACTCCTTACCTCTGGCTGATGAAACGGTCGAGTGGTCTGATCAAAGGGTCAACGATCGTGGAAGACGTTGCCCGAGAGAATTCACTACCGCTCGATCAGGTGAGAGGCGCTCTGCTCGATCTCACCGACTGGGGTCTCATTGAACTCTTGCCCACGCCGATCTACTCAACAATCACTCGCCGTGAAAATATCAGCCAAGGTGAGATCAATAATCAGGCGCGCTTATCTATCGAGAGATCTCTCATCACCTATCGAAGTGTGGATGGCGGAGTGAGTGAGTGGGATGCTCGAGCTAGACAGACGATAAGCATCGTTGGAGATAATCGGATTGCTCGAAACTTACTCCCGTTATTAATATCAAGTGGATTTATCAGAAGTTCAATACTCACTTCGTCGCGTGATCCAGTATTACTCAGCGCTCGAGATATCAATGGCTTATCTGTGACGCTCGAACACCTTGGCAAAAATAAAGCCCTGCACCATCGCGAACTTATTCGCCACTCTCACATCTCTACATCAACTCAACCTGTGACGTCGCGTGAAAGTGACCTAGTGATCGCTACTACTCCACCCCAACCTGATCAGATTCAAGAGTGGCAGAGTGAGGGGATCGCTCATATCGCTGTGAGTGAGCCGATTCGAACCGAGATCGAGATCTCGTACTTCATCCAGCCTGGCGCTACCCCATGTCTGCACTGTATTTCTCTACATCGGCGCGATGCTCTCCCTCCCAAACTCTCGACGCTCTCAATTGCTACTGGTGGTGTCGAGCTTCCGGCTACTGCGGCGGCGCTGATCGCAGCGCTACTCGCCAGCGCAGTTGAGAACTTCTACCAAGCCAATCGTCCGGTAAGCAGATCTTCGCGAGTCATTAACTTGCTCGAACCAACTCTTCACCACGAAGATCGGAAGTGGAACTTTCACCCAGAGTGCGGGTGCGTGGACGTCCAACGCCGCGCTTCGCCGCGATGACGAGGCCACCTTCGAAGAGCTCGCCACCCCATACGCCTACTGGTTCACCACGTGAGAGGGCTCCCTCTAAGCAAGCCGCCACCATCGGACAGCTACGGCAGAGTTGCTTCGCACTCATGATCCGCATCGAATCCTCTGAGAAGAAGAGTTCGGGATCGGCGGTGTGACATGGAAGTGAGAACTCATCCCCGGTACCGGTTACCGAGGTGACGCCGTCGAGCCCGATCACCGCCTCACTACCTTCTGCCCAACCTGGGATCAACAAATCGCTCAAGAGAATACTCATCTCTCTCACTTCCTCTCATTTAACTTTTCTAGTTACTTATTCTGGTCATTTATTCTGGTGAGTTTTGGGGTAGAAATAAAAAAGGACCGCATATCCGGTTACGGATCTGCGGCCCTGGGGGTTTGATATCGGTTATCCGATACTCCTCCAGGTCCCGCTCGCTCCGTGGCGATGTGCAAGGGCATGTGCATGTGCATATGCATGTGTATTTGCATGTGTATTTGCATGTG
>JBBAMR010000009.1:2005-37649 GCA_040402375.1 Candidatus Nanopelagicaceae bacterium
TGCATGTGTATTTGCATGTGTATTTGCATGTGCATAGGCATGAGCATCTGCGAAGGTGGTTGCGGGTGCTGTAAATGTAGACCAAGCAGCGGTCATCACAGAGCGCTGCTCGTGAGAGCCTGCTCCTGTGAGTGCTTGATTGGCCATGATTCTCTCCACGGCTTGAGCGTAGGGCAGATCAGCGAGGCGACGCAACTTCATTTAAATGGCAGCTCCAAGAGCGGATAGAAAAGGACTCGGCTCACCCGATGTGCTGATATGAACCTGACGCTTTGCGCGGGTGAGTCCAACGTAGAAGAGGCGCCGCTCCTCTTCAAGAAGTGAAGGTGAAGGTTGCGAACCATCTTTTACAGTGAGAGGAAGGGTGCCGTCATTAACCCCCACCAAAAATACGTGATCCCACTCAAGTCCCTTGGCAGCGTGCAACGTGGAGAGCACTACGCCGGGCAGAGCTGGCGGGTTGTTCTGTTCAGCGCGATCTTCAAGTTCTCGAAGGTAGGCACGAAGTGATGGCGCCCCTTCGGCAAAGATCGTTCTGGCAAGCGACATGAGCGCTCTGATGTAATCAGCCTCGCCAAATGGGCGCAGCACTGACTCTAAGTCGCGGAGCCAATTCTCATCATTTGGCAGGACTGAAGCGCTACGTATGACCTTCATGGCATCTCTCACATCGACCCGATCGAAGAATCGTTCAGCGTTCTTTAACTGTGATTCGATCTTTCGTGATGAGAGTTCACGTTCGAAGATATCTAACTGCTGATTCGTGCGTGCCAAGATCGCAACGCTGCTCTCGGTGAGGTCTAACTCGGTAATGCGCTTGCCGACGTGGGCCGCCTCGCCAGCAGATGTCGTAAAGGTCTGGAGTTCAAAGTTTGCACCATGCGTATTCATCGATACGAGCTGCTGATCTCCGTGCGTTGCGCTCTCACTTAAGACACGGTTGGCCATCTGAATAATCTCTGGGGTCGATCGATAGCCACGAGTCAGTTTGACCACCTTCGCATCTGGGAAGCGACCGGTAAATCCTAAGAGGAAAGATGAGGTCGCACCGGCGAATGAGTAGATCGTCTGAGCTGCATCACCGACAACACAAATATCGTTTCGGTTACCAAGCCAGAGATTAAGTAATCGCTGCTGCAGCGGTGAGACATCTTGGTACTCATCGACTGTGAAGTAACGGTATTGATCCCGAATGCGCTCACAGACCGCCCGATCTTCTTCGAGCATTCCCACCGTCAACAGCAAGACATCTTCGAAATCAATGACACGCTCTTGGCGCTTCAAAGTCTCGTACGCGTCGTAGACCTTCGCAATCTCAGCAAAGTTCTCTCGATCAGATTTCCCATTTGGAATTCGAAGTGATCGTGATGCGGCGATCGCAGATTCGGCATATTGATCGGGAGCAAACTCCCCCGCCTTCGCCCACTCAATCTCACTAGAAATTTCACGCAGAGTTGTTGCACCTGGTGCTAAGAAGGTGTCACTTCGACCCATCGCCTCTGACATAAAGCCAGCTTTACTTGTGAGCAGCTTTGGAAAGGCGCCACCAAATGAGTAGGGCCAGAAATACATCAACTGCTTGAGCGCTGCAGCGTGAAATGTACGAGCTGCTGCGTTGGGGACGCCTAAAGCACGTAACCGGGCTCGCATCTCACCGGCAGCGCGCGCCGTAAAGGTCAGTGCAAGTGTTTTACTTTGATCTGTAACTCCTGCAGCAACGGCATAGGCGATGCGATGTGTAATAACTCGAGTTTTACCGGTACCTGCACCTGCGATGACGCAGACTGGTCCACGGATTGCAGTGACCGCCTCCTGTTGCTCAGGATCGAGCCCATCTAAAATCTCTTCCAGCTTCATGATGCGCTACTTGCGCCAGCTCTCGATCATTTCAATCGAATCAAAGGGAGTTCGTGCAGCACCATCTGCAGCCGGGACTTGGTTGTACCAAGCCTCGATCATTGCACGTGCAACGCTAATCTTTGGTGGAAGCAAGAGCTCACCTACCTGGATCTCTTCAATGATTGAATCTCGATCAAACCATCTGATCTCTTCAATCTCTTCACCATCGGGCCTTGCATTCTCAGGATCGATAATTGTTGCTTCAAAAGCGACCATCAACGATGCTGGGAATGGCCATGGTTGTGAGCCAAGATATTTCACATCGCTCACTAAGACGCCAGCCTCTTCCGCAACTTCACGCGCGACACATTGTTCGAAAGACTCACCGGTCTCGACAAAGCCTGCGAAGGTTGAGAAGCGATGTTCTGGCCAGACCTTCTGCCGGCCGAGCAGGATGCGATCATCACGATCTTTTACCAGGACGATAATCGCTGGGTCGGTCCGTGGGTAATGATCGGTCTCGCACTGCGGACAATGCCTGACTGAACCACCAAGTGCTGGTGTGGTGAGAGCACCACACATCGAGCACCGTGGATGACGCTTATGCCAGTGAGCTAAGCCTTGCGCGTGGACAGCTAAGCCGATCTGCAGATGATCGAGTAATCCACCGACTTCACGAAGCGTCTTGTAGTTCGCCTCTTCGCCGGCAAGTTGAGGTGAGAGAAAGAGAAAGTATGGATCGCCGCTATCTAGGCCGAGGAAGAATTCATCGCCATTATCGGGAGCTTCAAAATTTTTGAGGTAAGCGAGCTTCCCGCTCTCCTGATCAACGAGAAACTTCTCGCCATCGGAGTGAATAATCTTGGCGCGATCCCAGAGCGCTTCAAGCGCAACTGGATCCTTTCGGAGGTACTCGGCGCGGTCAACCACGCTGCGAGCCAAGGGGAGGTCGAGGATCTTCATGCCCTGTTTACTCTTGCCTGGGTCATTCACGCTGCTCTCCACGAGGTGACCCTACTAGCCTGTACACATGAAGGTCATCTCCTGGAATATCTTGCATGGCCAGCCCGTTCCCCCGCCGGCAAAGCCCATGAGCGCAGAACTCGCCCATCAGCTGCTCGATCAGGCAGCGATCCGGCTTCGAGATATCGGAGTTGATGTTATTGGGCTGCAGGAAGTTGATGATGGCCAATCGAGGTCGAGTGATCTCTCGCAGATTACTGCGATAGCGAAATCAATCGGCGCTGCTGATTGGGCCTTTGCCCCGACAGTGATCGGAACTCCCGGTGAAAAATGGCGAGCGCTAGGCGCGGGAGATGCTGATCTGCGGATCGGTGCGCACACATCGGACCATGCAAGTTATGGAATCGGTCTGATCTCAAAGATTCCAGTGACGAAGTGGCACAAACTCGATCTTGGTCGCAGCCTCATTGGACTCCCTCTTGCGATTCCGGGCGGTGACTCTGGCAGTGACTCTGGCAGTGACTCTGATAAGAAGAAGAGCTCAATCCGATTCATCTATGTGCGTGATGAACCACGAGTTGCTCTCGCAGCTGAGTTAGAGAATGGCTACACCGTTGTTGTTACTCACCTCTCCTTTGTCCCAGTCGTCAATTACTTCCAACTCATGAAGATCAAGCGCTGGGTTGCGAAGCTTCCTGGTATCCACATCATTATGGGAGATCTCAATCTTGGGTGGGGGCTCCCGGTTCGCGGGACTCATTGGCGATCACTTGTTGTGAAGAATTCATATCCTTCGTGGAACCCTAAGATTCAATTCGATTACATCACCGCCCATATCCCACATTTTGGTGAACGTTTCGTGCACCCCATTGAGGTTCCTGGTCTCGGGATCAGTGATCATCTTCCGATTGGTGTCGAGATTAAGTAACCGAATCAACTGATTGAATCAGTGCGATTAATTGCTCCTCATTGAGCAGATCAGCTGGGTGGATCGTCGTGCCTTCGTTGATGTAATGAAAACCGGCACGGACCAAATCAGGCGAGAGGTTCTGTAACTTCGCATAGGCAAGGCGATAGATTGCGAGCTGTATCGCCGCCTGGCCAAGATCCTCCCCTGACTTCTCTCGCCCGGTCTTCCAGTCGATGACCTCATAAGAGCCATCTCCGGCTGCATAAATCGCATCGATTCGACCCTTGACCACGATGCCTGCGATCACTGTCTCAAAGCCAAGTTCGACCGCAACCGGCACTCGATGGGCCCACTCGGATGCGAGCCACTTATCCTGAAGATCTTTAATCGAAACTTCTGCAATCGGAGCTGGATCGAAGAGATCATCATCGAAGAGGGTTGAGCTCTGTAAGTACCGCTCTATCCATCGATGGAACTCAGTACCACGAGCTGCGAATGGATCGCTGTGATTAGGCATCGGACGACGAATCGTCATCGCAAGTTGATCGGGATCACTCTTCAATGCGACGAGTGCTGAGACAGAGAGGCGATTGGGCAGATAGATCGGGTCATCACTTCGCCGCGCTTCTATCTCAGCGATGATGGAGAGAGCGTCACGAGCCTTATCGCTGGTGAACTCTGCCAGTTCACTCTTATCAAATGCTCTCTTCTCGCGAAGATATCGTGCACTCGTCGCGATCGCCTCAGCTCGTTCGCTACGTATCGGCCAACTAGCGCTACGAGGATTGGCAATGACAGGGTTGATTCCTTCATCATCGACCGCGGCCATCAGAATAGATTCAGGATCACGTGCAGTGAGATACTCCGAAATCCAGGTATAGATATCTGAGGCGCCTTTTTCGCGAGCGCCATCACGGTAGATTGAAGAGGTAGCGATCACCGAATGGCGCGCTCTCGTAAATGCAACATAAGCGAGGCGATACTCCTCATGCAGGCGCAACTCTTTCCATGAAGCATCAAACTTCTTCAGCGCATTGCCGACTTCAGCCGCCTTTGGTCGATCTGGGGTTTGGGGGAATTCAAAGGAGAAACCGAATTGAAGATGATCGGCGCGAAGATCGAGTGGGATTGAGCCTGAGTTCTTAAGCCAACTATCACTCTTCTTGCCAGCACTGGGGAAGTTTCCTTTGACTAAGCCCGGGATCGCAACGTGATCCCATTCAGCGCCTTTTGCCGTGTGAATAGTGAGAATTTGAACGGCAGATGTTGAGGCGGTCACTGATGCAGGCTTGAGTCCACCCTCTCGACTTTCTGCAAATTCTAACCAGCGTAAGAAGCTCTGCAGAGTGCCACCACTTCGCGCGAAAGAGGCAGCCTCATCCATAAATTTATCGAGATGGCGGCGACCACTCTCCCAGCCATCGCGGACTAAGAGTTCGGTATCTAAGCGAAGGAATCGCTCCGCCTCAATCAGTGCATCTGTGATTGACCCCTGTAATTCACGGCGAAGAGCTGCAAGCTCTGATGAGAACTCTGTCAGTCGCGCCAACCCAGTAGGCGAGAAATATTCGCGCGACGCATCGGAGATCCGATCAATCGCTTCGATGATGGAGCCAATCGCAAAGTCATCGCTCTCCAACGTCGCAGAAGTTCCAAACTCGAGAATCTCTTCTAACCGCTTAGATTTACCTTGGGCAGAACCATCGGTGATATCACGTGCATAACGACCAAGCGCCATAAGATCTTTTGCGCCGAGCGCCAGTCGCGGTCCGGTCAGAAGCCTGGCGAGTGATGTTCCAGAATCTGGCAGCGTTAAGGTGCGCAGCAAGGCGATGATGTCAGCGATCTCCGGGATATGAATGAGACCACCGAGGCCGACTACTTCAACATCAACTCCTGCTTCGCGTAACGCCTCTTCAATCTCTGGAATATATGACTTGGCACGGATCAAGACTGCGAAGGTCGATCGTTCACTCTCAGCAAGAGCAAGACGTGCTGGATCGTTCCAGAGCGTTGCAAAATGGGTAGCGATAGCGACCGCTTCATCGCGAGCGGTGAGATAGCGTCCAGCGTAGAGCGATCCTTCCTCTGCTCTCGGGTTGAGGAGTAAGCGATCGACAGTAACGCTCTGACCCACGCTCCCCATGCGGAGAGAGAGTTGATCAACAACATGGTTGGCAAAATCTAAGACCTTACGGTCGTTGCGCCACGATGTAAGGAGCGTAAAACGCTCACAATGCGGGCTCGTTGCGCCACCGGTTAAAGCCACTTGGGTTGGGGCTTCTTCCGCTGAAGGCCGGACGAAATCACCTGCGAAACGATCGAGCGTCCCCGCGCTTGCTCCACGCCAGCCATAGATCGCCTGATAGGGATCCCCCACTGCTGTGATCGGGAAGGAAGATTCCGAGGTACTTCCGAAGAGTGATGCGAGAAAGCGCACTTGAGATTGCGAGGTATCTTGATACTCATCCAAGAGGACGACCTTATATTTGCCTCGCTCATTTTCTGCGACTTCAGGAATTGCCGCGACTAACTTCGCCGCTAGGCTCATATGGTCATCGAAGGTGAGTAATCCTTCATCTAAGCGCTTCTGATCCGCGATCTCCACCATTGCCAAGATTGATAACCGCTCCTTCGCCGTGGTGAGCGCTTGGCGAGTATCGGGATTACTTTTTGCGGGATCAATACTCTCTAATTGATCAAGAAGTTTTTGCGTCAGAGCGCGAACTGCTTCGATCGATTGGCCATGTTCTGAGATCTGTGAGCTGAGCGAGATCACTGCATCAGTAACTGAGTTTGGTGAGTGCTCGAGTGGATAGAGCGTCTCTGGGAATTCGGCGACAACGTTGCTAAAGAGTTGCCATGCCGCAGCCTCGCCCAGCGGTTCAGTATCAGCATCAATGCCTAATCTGATTCCATGTTGCGAGAGAACTCGTCCCGCATAGGAGTGGTAGGTCGAGATATCTACCGCGATATCGAGTGGACCGAAGGAGTCAGATGGGATCCTGCCAGCCTTGCGCAGCTGTCGTAAACGATGGCGCATACGCGAAGAGAGCTCACCAGCGGCTTTACGTGTAAAGGTAAGTCCTAAGATCTCATCTGGGCGGACGATGCCGTTTACTACCAGCCAGAGAACACGTTGTGTCATCGTTTCAGTCTTGCCAGATCCTGCGCCAGCGATGACGACAGTTGGCCCCCAATGCTTTGATTCAATAATCGCGCGCTGTTCGGGGGTTGGCTCTAAGTACCTGCCACCAGCTTCTGCCAGTGCCTTTGCTATCTGAATAGCAGTGATCTCGTTCTCGAGAACGATCCTATTGTTGATGATCTGATGGCTCATTCGATCACGCTCCGACCAACGCTCTGGATTGGGCAGAGAGCGGCAACCTGACAGGAAGAACAACGCTTATTGGCCCTGGCGGTAAATGTTGCCGCCGCCATGCCTTCAGCGATAGAGGCGATATCTGCTTCAACCTCAGCTCGATCGATTGGTGCTTGTGGTTGTGACTCCACCTTCTCCGTATCTTTTGCAAGGAAGAGGAGCTCTGCGCCACCAGTGACAGTGATATCGGTGAGCGGCTCTTTATCGGGCAGAGCGAATCCATCCATGATTACCGCGAGTTGGTAGGCCTTAAGTTGTCGATGTTCGGCGGTCTCAGCCTTCGTTGCGCCACTCTTACCGGTCTTGAGATCGACGATATGAATCTGGGTACCGCTCGCATCTGCTTCGATGCGATCCACCTGACCACGAATGACGGCGCGCCCTACCTGCATAAAGAAGTCGCGCTCTACTCCAAGCAAGGTTCGATCATTTGCTGCGTTCCAACGGAAGAAGCGACGTAACATCTCAGATGCTGACTCAAGTTGTGCGCTCTTATACCAACCGACATTTTGATCAACGATCCCCCAGGCATCGGTGAGCGATTGAATTGCTCTCTCTGCTGTCAGATCTGGCTCTTTCATCACAAGAGCTGCGAGTGCGTGGATTGCAACGCCTAAGAGTTGCGCGGTGGAATCGCCATCCTTGGCACCACTCTTTTCGAGGAACCATTTCAATCCACAATCAACAAAGTTTTGCAGGCTACTTGGTGAGATGTTGACATCTGCGCCATCGGGAATAAGTGGGAGATCAACGCTGAGCTCTCGGGTACCAAGCCACTGTGTTGGATCAGCACTTCGGACTCCGGCATCTGCGAGGGTACGCAGTAACGATGCTGCAAACTCTCGCTCACTCTCATCTGATGTTGGTGAGAGTAGGTCTCGTCGAAGCGATGCGACGAGCGCTTGTTGGGTCAGCGCACGAGGTGCGACTGTAAATTCCATCTGATCGGCTGAATCGCCATGTACCGCTTCATAGATCTCTTCGAAGTAGCGCGAAGGATAGGAATCCTCCTCTTGGGAGGCAGTAAGAATAAGCCCGGATTTAGCTCGCGTCAGAGCGACATGGAGCAATCGACGTTCATCTTCTACGAGTGCAAAACTTGCAGTCGCTGCGATCTGATCGCGAGCGGTGAATCCTGTACGTATCGCCTCAACGAGTCGCTCTGATCCAAGGAGTGATCCGCGCTCTGCCAGATTGGGCCAGCTACCTTCTTGAAGCCCTGCGAGGGCGACGAGCGACCACTCCAACCCTTTAGCGCCATGCACAGTTGTGAGCGTGACGACATCTTCGCGTTGTGCACGTGATGAGATTGCATCGCCGAGGATGCGCTCATCCATCATCTGATCGATAAAGAGTTGCGGAGTCGAATGAGTGCTCCGCTCAGAGAAGCGTCTCGCCGCTTCAAAGAGTTGGATTACTGAATCTAGATCGCGATCAGCAGCCGCTCCACGTGACCCGCCAGCAAGTGCGCGCTCTCGCCATGATCCCGGAATCGACTCACCTCGATAATTCTTCGCGTTCGACCAGATCGCCCATAGGAGCTCTGATGTCTCACCTCGTACCTTCGATCCCGCGCGAATCAATGTGCGTAACCGGACAAGTGGTGCAATCTGATGATCCTCGATCTCAGCGATGGGATCGGTAATCGCATCGAGCATCATGTGGGTCGTTGATCGATCATCGCCCTCTTTACGAGCTTTGCTGAGGGCTAACCGAATCTGACGGAGCTCGATCGCTTCTGCTCCACCAAACTCCGAAAGCAAGAGCTCTTCAATCTTTGGCCAATGAGAGGTAATCAAGAGCTCAGGTTTAATAATGAGCTGAGCGATATCAAGGATTGGGCGAACCGCTGGATTCTGGGCGAGCGCCGCCGCTTGCGAATCGATACTCAATGGAATGCCATCGAGTGCACATGCTCGTTGAAGTGCACTGACATGATGACCCGGTGTGCGCACCAGGATCGCCATATCAGACCAGGCAATTCCATCTTCAAGATGGGCCTTTCGCAGCGCAAAGGCGATGTAATTCGCTGATTCTGTGGCGTTACGTAACTTGGCTAACTTCACCCCATAGTCGGGGATATCAAGATCGACCGTGGTTCGAGCACGCGCAGGGTTTCGTGAGCGAAAGTGAGATGCGGTAGCTACGCCGAGATTGGAGATGGAGGGAGCGCTTCGATAGATCTTTGAGAGCGCAATCTTCGTGGTCGTGAACTCATCCATCCAGGCAACGAGCCCATCGGGATCGGCGCCACGAAAACGGCCAACGGTTGAATCAGGATCAGCGAATAAAAGTACATCGCGAGGTGCGATCAATCGAAGGAGTTCGCGTTGCGCCGGATCACTCTCGTGGAACTCATCGGTCGCAATAGTGGTAAAGCGAGCCCGGTAGGTCGCGAGCAGATCGGGGTCACTCTTCAGGCGATCGATCGCTTCAACTATCACTGATGAGGGATCGATACGGATCTGCGAATCTGAGACGGTGAAGTTTCGAAGTTGCATGCTCTGGTAGTACGAGGCCCAGAACTTTGCGCCACCATCCCAATATTTCTCACCCAACTCTTCACCAAGCTTCTGAAGATCTTTTGGCGTGAGGTTGAGTTCAGTGGCGCGTGAGATGAGATCTCGAACTTCTCGGATAAAGCCGCGACTCTTCTGCGCATCGCGCAGATCGGGATGCCAATCGATAGGTGCTAGATCATTCTGTAGGAGATCTTTTATGAATGCATCTTGCTCGGCGCCGGAGACTAAGACATAGGAAGGATCTTCAGGTCGGAGCTTCTCATTAAGGATGGAGAAGGCGAGTGAGTGGAAGGTTCGGGCTAGCGCTTCGAAGGATGTTGAGCCTGCGCCGAGTGCGATCGCATCGCGTAGATCAGATGCACGTTCACGACTATAGGTGAGGATCAATAGTGAACTCGGATCAGCGCCAGCGCCAACCCGCGCGAGCACCGTCTCGATGAGAGTTGTGGTTTTCCCGGTCCCAGGTCCGCCATAGATGGCGACCCTTCCGAAGGTTGTTGCGACGCTACTTTGAATTGGATCAAGCTCAAAGGAACGGGTCGGCAGAGGGCGGCGGAGTAGCTGAAGTTTGCGCCCGACTTTCATAACCCCTATCTAAGCGAATGGGGCTGACACAGTTGTGTTACCCCACCCAGATCCTGCGGATAATTCTTCGGCCTACTTATCAGCACCTTCATTTTGACGCTTGGTACGAGAAGTCGCGCGACCGCGCTCGTTCTGATCCAAGATCACCTTACGGACGCGAACATGCTTTGGCGTGACTTCAACGCACTCATCTTCGCGACAGAATTCAAGCGCCTGCTCCATATTCATGAGGCGTGGCGGAATGATTCGCTCAGCATCATCGGCACCGGATGAACGCATATTGGTCAGCTTCTTCTCGCGGACAATATTGACATCCATATCTTCGGTGCGAGAGTTCTCGCCGACGACCATACCTTCATAGACCTCGGTTCCAACTTCAAGGAAGATTGCACCGCGCTCTTGGATACCACCGACTGCATAGGCAGTGATGATTCCGCGACGATCTGCAACGAGTGATCCACTCAAACGAGTACGGATCTCACCATTCCAGTTCTCGTAGCCATCGAAGACGTGGTGGAGAAGACCGGTTCCACGAGTTTCAGTGAGGAACTCAGTACGGAATCCGATAAGTCCACGTGATGGGACCTTGTAATCCATACGGATCCAACCAGTACCGTGGTTAACCATCTGCTCCATGCGACCCTTGCGAAGTGCCATGAGCTGTGTAACAACTCCAAGGAACTCATCTGGAATATCAATCGTCAAACGTTCCATCGGTTCTTGTAACTTGCCATCAACGGTCTTCACAACCACTTGTGGCTTACCAACGGTAAGTTCGAAACCTTCACGGCGCATGATTTCAACAAGGACTGCGAGCTGAAGCTCACCGCGACCTTGTACTTCCCAGGTATCTGGGCGATCAGTGTTTACAACGCGAAGTGAGACGTTACCGATCAACTCTGCATCGAGACGATTCTTCACCTGGCGCGCAGTAAGAAGTTTTCCTTCTTGTCCGGCGATAGGTGAGGTATTAATACCGATGGTCATCGAGATCGATGGTTCATCAACGATGATTGGTGGGAGTGCGTGTGGACGCTCGAGATCAGCGAGGGTTTCGCCGAGTGTGATCGTTTCGATACCAGCTATAGCGACGATATCTCCAGGACCAGCTTCAAGTGCTGATACGCGCTCAAGTCCATTGGTGATGAGGAGCTCAGAGATCTTTACTCGCTCACTTGTTCCATCGGACTTCATCCACATGACGTTCTCGCCCTTTTTGATAACGCCTTCGCGGATACGACAGAGTGCGAGACGACCAAGGTATGGAGATGAGTCGAGGTTTGTGACGTGGGCTTGAAGTGGTGCATTCTCATGATAAACCGGAGCTGGGATCGTATTGAAGATGACTTCAAAGAGTGAATCCAAGTTCTCGAGATCTGGCATCACGCCATTCTCTGGACGGTTCAGCGATGAGCGACCAGCCTTCGCTGATGCGTAGACGATCGGGAATTCAATCTGCTCTTCAGTTGCATCAAGATCTAGGAAGAGACCATAAGCCTCATCGACAACTTCTGGGATACGTGAATCGGGACGGTCAACCTTGTTGATGACCAAGATGACAGGAAGATTCTTGCTAAGCGCCTTGCGCAATACGAAACGTGTCTGAGGTAGTGGGCCTTCAGATGCATCGACGAGCAAGATCACGCCATCGACCATTTCAAGTCCGCGTTCAACTTCGCCACCGAAGTCGGCGTGGCCTGGTGTATCAATGATGTTGACAGTCTGTGCACCACGACGGATCGAGGTGTTCTTGGCAAGGATAGTAATTCCCTTTTCGCGTTCAAGATCCATTGAGTCCATGACGCGGTCACGGTTCTCGCCCTCTTTCTGGTGCTCAGAGAAGGCGCCAGATTGGGTCAACATCGCATCAACGAGTGTTGTCTTTCCATGGTCAACGTGGGCAATAATCGCCACATTTCGGAGGTCATCGCGCTTCTTGAGTTCGCCAGTTATGTATGGGCTCTTCTCATATTTGATCTTAGACATTGAACCTAAATTCCACTACATCACCATCGGCCATTACATACTCTTTACCTTCCATGCGGA
The DNA here is from genome assembly GCA_040402375.1 of Candidatus Nanopelagicaceae bacterium. Lineage (GTDB taxonomy): Bacteria > Actinomycetota > Actinomycetes > Nanopelagicales > Nanopelagicaceae > PALSA-747. Next base: position 14,253 of record JBBAMR010000009.1, read on the forward strand.
CTTTTCCGCGAGCACGGGCCTCTGTCATTGAACCTGCTTCTATCAAATCATCAAATGCCACAATTTCAGCCTTGATGAAACCTTTTTGGAAATCGGTGTGAATCACACCTGCCGCAACGGGAGCGGTATCTCCTTTATGAATCGTCCACGCGCGCGCCTCTTTCGGGCCAGCGGTGAGATATGTCTGAAGTCCGAGAGTTTCAAAGCCGACACGTGCAAGTGTTGCAAGGCCAGGCTCTTCCATTCCGATCTCGTTCAAAAGTTCGAGCGCATCTGCATCATCGAGTTCAGCAAGTTCTGCTTCAGTCTTTGCATCGAGGAAGATCGCTTCTGAAGGTGCAACGAGCGCCTGCAACTTTGCGCGCAGCGCCTGATCATTGAGTTCAGAGGCATCAACGTTAAAGACATAGAGGAAAGGCTTCGTTGTCATCAATTGAAGTTCAGCGATCGCAGCGAGATCTACCTTCGATCCGATGAGGAGCTTTCCTTCATTGAGAATGAGTTGCGCTTCCTTCACCGCTACAACAACAGCGGCCTTCTCTTTCTGAACACGCGCCTCTTTCTCAAGACGTGGGAGCGCCTTCTCAAGAGTTTGGAGATCAGCGAGCGCAAGTTCGGTATTGATCACTTCGATATCAGATGCTGGATCAACAAAGGCAGATGTGCGTTCACCTTCACGGGTGACATTCTCATCGGTGAAGACGCGGATCACTTGGCAGATCGCATCTGTCTCACGAATATTGGCGAGGAATTTATTTCCAAGTCCAGCACCTTCAGATGCGCCTTTAACGATTCCGGCGATATCAACGAAGGAGACTGCGGCTGGGAGGAGCTTCTCTGAGCCGTAGATCTCTGCGAGCTGCGCTAAGCGCGGGTCCGGGACTCCGACAACGCCGATATTTGGCTCGATCGTGGCGAAGGGGTAGTTCGCCGCTAAGACATTGTTCTTAGTCAGGGCATTAAAAAGGGTCGACTTTCCCACATTGGGCAGACCGACGATTCCAATTGAGAGGCTCACGAGGAGTAGAGCCTACGCGTCTTTGTCAGTCTTCCCTGCCAAGATGCGGATATGAGCACAGTGATCTTCGGCCTTTCGGGGCTCGCCATCGGCCTCCTTCTCGGATTTCTCGGCGGTGGCCTCCTCGCCCGCAAGAAATCAGCCCTCAGCGGCCAAAGTTCCCAATCACTCACCGAACTCCTCACCGCCGAACGGAGCAAGGGTGAGCTCCTCACCGCCCAACTCGCAGCTCTCCGCACTGAATCCGATGAGAAGAAGAGCCTCGATCAATCTCTCAAAGAGGTAAAACTGACGATCGCCACTCTTACCCAGCAGGCACAAGAAGCAGAGGTAAAGCGTGCGAGCGCTGAGGCCTCAATCAAGACGACGATCGAGAATATGAAGAATGGGAACGAGCATCTCTTGCGCGAGACAACCAAACTCGCGGGTGCGCTCTCAAACTCCCAGAGTCGCGGTCGTTATGGTGAGGCCCAACTTGAGATGATCCTTGAATCTTCCGGGTTGATTGAAGGGATCCACTTCTTTAAACAAGATACCCGCACTTCATCTGTCACCTCATCTGCCCGTCCAGATATTCGGATCGCGATCCCTGGTGGATCAGAGATCTTTATCGATTCAAAGTTTCCCTTTGATCGCTTCCTTGAAGCGGTCGGTGAAGTCGATCCTGCCGCTCGCCGCACCTTGATGGAGTCCCATGCAAAAGATTTGATGGGCCATGTCAACGACCTTGCGAAGAAGGGTTACCAACATGAAGGCAACTCCCCCGACTACGTCGTGCTCTTCGCTCCCTTTGAATCGATTCTTACCGAAGCGCTCGAGGTAGATCCAAACCTTTTGAATAAAGCCTTCGAAAAGGGCATCACGATTGCAACCCCCACAACGATGATGGCGCTCCTACGAACCGTCGCCTATGTCTTTAGCCAATCAGATATGGCGAAGAACGCCTCTGCTATTACCGAACTTGCCGGTCAACTCTTGAAGCGCATCGGAAAGGTACATACCAAGATTGCCGCGCTCGGTAAGAGTATTAAGACAAGTGAGCGTGCATTTAATGATCTCGTACAATCAGCTGAAGAGAATATGCTTCGGCCAGCGCGCAAGATGGTCGCACTCGGCGTTCCTTCATCAGGCAAGATCGGCGCCCATGATGGAATCGAAGAAGAAGTTCGCCAGATCAAGAGCAAGCAGTTTGAGCTCACAGATATTGCTGATGAGAGCGACGATCTCGAAGAAGAAGAGGATAATGACTAATATGAGTACTCAAGCGATGGCAGCCCTTGCAAAGAAACCTATTAAAGGCGCTGGCCTCACCGCGCCAGGAGTCGTCATTCTTCAGACCCTCTTTCTCCTGATGATCGAGACCTTTGAGTATGCAGTCGGAAAGATCGGCACAATCACTGGGCTCGCGCTCATCGCTGCAACTGCAGCTGGCATCCATCTAGGTCGTAAGGGAACAGAGTTCGTCAATGCGGTAAATCCACCGCTCGCATTTCTCTTCTCAACAATTATTGTGCTCTGCACCGTAGGTGGGGCAGGCCTTCACATCGCACGCCTTGGCTTAAATATCATCACATCACTTGCAGCAGTTGCACCATATCTCGCGATCTCTGCTGCCATATCGTGGGGTAACTATCTCTACCGCGCTAAGAAAGCGCGCAGTACATAGGCGTAATTACTTCTTACCTGCCGCCTTTAAATCTTTACGTAGCTCTGGTGGCATAGCGAAGAGGAGATGTTCTTCCATCGCAGTCACTGTCTCAATATCTGTGAAGCCGCGGCGAGCTAACTCCTTGAGTAGATCATCGACAAGAATCTCTGGCACTGATGCACCACTTGAGACTCCGATCGTTTCTACGCCTTCAAACCATTCATCTTTAACCTCAGCTGCATAATCGATGAGGTAGGCCGCCTTCGCGCCATACTCCTTCGATACTTCAACGAGACGAACTGAATTTGATGAGTTCGTTGAGCCGACCACAAGAACGAGATCTGAGTTTGGTGCGATCTGCTTAATAGCGACCTGACGATTCTGCGTTGCATAACAGATGTCATCAGAAGGTGGATCAATAAGATTGGGGAAACGCTTCTTCAGCGCTGCAACAGTCTGTAGAGTCTCATCGACTGAAAGTGTTGTCTGTGAGAGCCAGGCGACCTTTGACTCATCGCGAACTTGTAAGGCATGGATTCCATCAAGGCCATCGACCAACTGAATACGATCTGGTGCTTCGCCAGCTGTTCCTTCAACCTCTTCATGACCTTCGTGGCCAATTAATAAGATATCGAGATCATCTTCGGCAAAACGCTTTACCTCGTGGTGAACTTTGGTGACGAGCGGACAGGTGGCATCGATAGTTTTGAGGCTCCGTTGCGCCGCCTCTTCGTGAACTGCAGGTGAGACGCCATGCGCTGAGAAGACAACGGTCGCACCGACCGGAACTTCGGAGGTCTCTTCAACGAAGATTGCGCCACGCGCTTCAAGGCTGGCAACGACATGCTTATTGTGGACGATCTGCTTGCGAACATAGACCGGTGCGCCATAGAGATCGAGCGCCTTTTCGACAGCGACGACCGCACGGTCAACGCCGGCGCAGTATCCACGTGGAGCGGCTAGCAGAATTCGCTTACTCATGGCCTTAGCCTAATAGAGTTCGCTCGTGCTCGAAACTTCAGCTGAAGAACCGCTACCGGTCAGGGTTATCTCTGAAGCGATCGGTGAATATCTCGGCAAATTAGGTCCCGTCTGGATCGAGGGCGAACTCTCTGAAGTTACCGTCCGCCCCGGCGCCCAGATGGTCTTCATGCGTCTACGTGATGCAAGCGCCGATATGAGCCTCTCGATCATGTGTCATAAATCAGTCTTAGCGGCGACCGCCCCACTCCCACCTAATGCCCGCGTCGTGATGCATGCAAAGGTCTCGTGGTACGCGAAGAGTGGTTCGCTCAGCATGAGCGTGAAAGAGATTCGTCAGGTCGGCGTCGGAGAACTCCTTGCTCGCCTCGAAGAGTTAAAGAACCTATTAGCCTCTGAGGGGCTATTTGCTGCAGAGCGAAAGCAGCCACTTCCCTTCTTGCCAAAAGTTGTCGGTCTCATTTGTGGCCGAAATTCAGATGCCGAGAAAGATGTTGTGGAGAATGCAAAGCGTCGTTGGCCAGCGGTTCGCTTTGAGATCCGCGAGGTTGCAGTGCAAGGTGGCGCAGCGGTCACCGAGGTAAGTGCCGCTCTCAAAGAGCTCGATGCCAACCCTGATGTCGATGTCATCATTATTACTCGCGGCGGCGGATCCTTTGAAGATCTCCTCCCATTTAGCGATGAATCCTTAGTGCGATTGGTCGCTGGCTCACAGACGCCAATCGTCAGTGCTATCGGGCACGAGAAGGATGCACCACTGCTTGATCTCGTTGCAGATTGGCGCGCATCTACTCCGACCGATGCCGGGAAACGCGTTGTCCCAGATCTCCATGAAGAGCTCACCAAGATCGGGAACCTCCAAGACCGTTCACTTCGTTACCTGACCTCAATGATCAGCCACGAGCTCGGAATCATCGCTCAGGTGAAGAGCCGGCCGATCTTTAAAGATCCGCGGGTCATCGTCGATGCACGGCTCGAACAAATTCTGAACCTGCAATCGCGCGCCTTTCGCGCAATGGAGAATGAGCTCGCAATCGGCGCCGAAGAACTTGAATCACTCAAGGTCGGAATTCGAACCCTCTCGCCCCAATCGACCCTCGATCGCGGCTACGCCGTGGTGCTGACCGCCAAGGGAGAGATCGTCCGTAAGGCATCGGCGCTTAAGGCCGGCGATCACATCAGCATCAAAGTCGCCGAAGGCGTGGTCGCTGCCACAACGGATGCCGCTCTGTAGCCACTTCCCGGAAGGAGTAGATTTATCCTCATGAGCGAGAAGAAACTTTCCTATGAAGCAGCGCGAGATGAACTCACAGAGGTCGTCGCCGAACTCGAATCTGGTCAATCCTCACTCGAAGATTCGCTCAAGCTCTGGGAGCGCGGTGAAGTGCTCGCCAAGATCTGCCAAGAGTGGCTCGATGGCGCTAAATCAAAGTTAGAGGCAGCGAAGAGCGCACGCGATGAGAAAGCTGCATCACCTGATGCCTGAATTTAATTACGAAGATCTCCTCCCGATTGGGCCAGATACAACTGAGTATCGACTTATCTCAACGGAAGGCGTATCCACCTTTCAGGCTGAAGGTATGGAGTTCCTCAAAGTAACTCCTGAAGCGATCGCACAGTTAACCTCTGAAGCGATCCACGATATCTCACACTATCTACGCGATGACCATCTCCAGCAGTTGGCAAATATCATGACCGATGATGAAGCATCTCCGAATGATCGCTTCGTTGCCCTCGATCTCTTAAAGAATGCAAATATCGCAGCCGGCGGAGTTCTGCCGATGTGTCAAGACACTGGTACCGCCCTCGTTATGGGAAAGAAAGGCCAACGCGTTCTCACATCTGAGAAAGATGAGAAATCAATCTCGCGCGGTGTTTACGATGCCTTCACCACTCTTAACCTGCGCTACTCACAGATGGCAGCGGTAACGACATGGGATGAGAAGAACACCGGCAATAATCTCCCCGCCCAAGTTGAGATCTACTCTGACTCTGAGCACGCCGATGAATACAACTTCCTCTTTATCGCCAAGGGTGGTGGCAGTGCGAACAAATCCTTCCTCTACCAAGAGACGAAGGCGGTCTTAAACCCCACATCATTTATGAATTGGCTCGATGAGAAACTTCGCTCCCTCGGCACTGCCGCCTGCCCGCCCTATCACTTAGCAATTGTGATCGGCGGAACGAGCGCTGAGTTCACTCTCAAGAGTGCAAAACTCGCCTCGACTCATTACCTGGATTCCTTGCCGACAACGGGTGATGCTGCCACTGGTCGCGCCTTCCGCGATCTCGATCTGGAGCAACAAGTCCTTGAGCTCACACGAACCCTGGGAATCGGCGCTCAATTTGGCGGAAAATACTTCTGCCACGATGTTCGAGTTGTCCGACTCCCCCGCCACGGTGCATCTCTACCGATCGCCATCGCAGTCTCATGTTCAGCTGACCGCCAAGCCAAGGGCAAGATCACCAAGGATGGCATCTTCCTAGAAAAACTTGAGCGCGATCCAGCCAGATTCATGCCAGAGACGACAGATGAGCACCTCGATGACAATGTGGTCGAGATCGATCTCAATCAGCCAATGGCCGATGTTCTAAAAATCCTCTCGCAGCACCCGATTAAGACTCGACTCTCACTCAATGGCACCTTGATTGTTGCCCGCGATCTTGCCCACGCCAAGATCAAAGAGCTCTTGGACTCTGGAAAAGAACTCCCCGATTACTTTAAAGAGCATGCCGTCTATTACGCAGGTCCTGCGAAGACGCCAGTTGGATATGCCTCGGGTTCATTTGGACCAACGACCGCAGGTCGAATGGATTCTTATGTTGATCAGTTCCAAGCTGCCGGTGGCTCAATGGTGATGTTGGCAAAGGGAAATCGATCAAAGGCTGTTACTGATGCCTGCAAAAATCATGGTGGGTTTTATCTCGGTTCCATTGGCGGACCAGCGGCGAGGCTTGCCCAAGATTGCATCACCAAGGTCGAGGTTCTGGATTATGCCGAACTCGGCATGGAGGCGATCTGGAAGATTGAGGTTCAGAACTTCCCGGCCTTCATCGTCGTGGATGATAAGGGAAATGATTTCTTCGCCGAGACGAGCAAGCCGATCTCGATTGGCAAGGGGCCTAACTAACCTAAATTAATAACTGCCAGAGCGGTTGTGCTTGGCGAGCGCCTTACATGGCGTGCCGTATCGAATGCTGATGTAGCGAAGACCCCACTTGATCTGAGTGATCGGGTTGGTACGCCAATCCATGGCGACGATCTCCATCTTGTCAGCAGGTAGCGCCTGCGGAATTCCATGCGCGCCACTTCGGTAGTTGTGAGCCTTGAAGTTCCAATGGCTCTCTTTGTTCCAGAGCGTATTGAGGCACGAGCTTTCGCTAGCGTTCCATTTGTAGGTCGCATCGACCAAGCTCTGGGCGACCGCCTGGGCGCCAATCGGACTCTTGGCGAGTTCGACCTGCTCTGAGGCGAGGGCTACGAGTGACATCTGGTGGGCACTGACGGTTGGGATTGCACCAAGATCCATGAGGCCTGGGGCCATCGGTGGAGTTGTGGTCGGAACCATCATCGCCTGATCGCCGGTGAGGGCGGGGCCAGGACGGCCGGGGCTTGTGACGATGGAAAGGTCTAGCAGGGTGAGGTCGCGATGGAAGCTGACCTGAGCAAAAGTGGTATCGACGCTACCGAGGATCGAGGTCGCAAAGGCGAGGGCGAAGGCGAAGAGCGGCCTACGAAGCCGTGGAATCCAATTCTCCATCGCTACCCTCCTCTCACTTCACTCGTTAATCTCCCAAGGGGAACTTCCCCGACTGGCTAAAGAGTTACAGCGATGTGAAGAGACGGCAAATTCAAACCCGCGTGTACTGGGTAAAACTTTTTATTCACAGTTTTGGGGCTCTGTAAAAGGGCAGGTCAGCCCTTAAAGAGTGGCAAATGTCCGTTTTGTCCTCACAGCGAGAATTTTCGCTCTCTTTTCGGCCGCTCCACCAATCGGGTTACAGCGGGCTTGAGTGGGCTTGAGTGGGCTAGAGCGTGGGGTGAGAAGTTAGGCGCTGAAGTTGAGTGGCTCTTCCAACATCTCAGTGACAAGGGCTGCGATCGCCGACCGCTCTGACCGTGTCAAGGTAACGTGGGCGAAGAGTGAGTGGCCCTTCAACGCTTCGACCACTGCGGCGATTCCGTCGTGGCGGCCGACCCGCAAGTTATCTCGCTGGGCGATGTCGTGAGTCAAGATCACTCGAGAGCCTTGGCCAATTCTGGAGAGGACGGTCAGAAGAACACCGCGCTCTAACGATTGCGCTTCATCGACGATCACAAAACTATCGTGGAGAGAGCGACCGCGGATATGGGTGAGCGGGAGAACCTCAATCAGGCCTCGATCGATGATCTCATCGATCACGCTCTGGCTGACGAGAGCGCCTAAAGTATCGAAGACCGCTTGGGCCCACGGTGACATCTTCTCGTTCTCAGATCCCGGGAGGTAGCCAAGCTCTTGGCCACCCACTGCATAGAGCGGACGGAAGATGACGACCTTCTTGTGGTGGCGTCGTTCAAGGACAGCCTCTAGCCCGGCGCAGAGCGCGAGCGCAGATTTTCCGGTTCCAGCGCGACCGCCGAGCGAGACGATGCCAATCTCATTATCTAGGAGCAGATCGAGTGCGACGCGTTGTTCTGCTGAGCGACCGTGGAGTCCAAAGGCAGAACGATCACCACGCACTAACTGGATCCGCTTATCGGCAGTAACGCGAGCGAGCGCGCTCCCCTTTTCAGAGTGGAGAACGAGTCCGGTATGAACTGGATACTCGTTGCCAAGTTCGTGGGCAGTCCGATCGTTCTCGTAGAGTGAATCAATAACAGTCCCACCAACACTTGCCTCAACGATTCCAGTCCAACCGGCAGTTGATGCCAACTCGGCTCGGTACTCCTCAGCCTCAACACCGCACGATGATGCTTTGACGCGAAGTGGGAGATCCTTGGTCACGAGGACAACGTTGCGACCCTCAGCCATGAGATTTTTGGCGATCGCGAGGATGCGGGTGTCATTTGAGCCATCGCGCATAAATCCAGATGGCAGCGTGGAGAGATCTGAGTGATTGAGCTCGACCCGAAGCGAGCCGCCCTCATCGTTAATATCGATCGACTCATCGAGGCGACCGTGTTTAATCCGAATATCGTCGAGCATCCGAAGCGCTGACCGGGCGAAGTACCCAAGCTCTGGGTGATCGCGTTTAATCTCGAGTTCACCAATCACGATGATCGGAATTACCACCTCATGCTCAGCGAAGCGTGCAATTGCCGCCGGATCTGCGAGCAAGACGCTGGTATCTAATACATAAGTCGTGCGACCTTTATGGCTTTTTGCAGGGGCCAAAGTGGATATCTCGCATTTCCGCGCTAAGTATTCGGTTCCGGGGGAATCGGACTTATGGTTCACAAGGTAGAACTCGCCAGGGCGCGGGGGTCGGCGACACGCAGCCGCCAAAAGTTAAATTTAGGTGACAACGCTACGTTGGTCGCGGGGCTACCTAATGACCAAAGCGCCGATTGCGCTGGGCATAGGCGCGCAGCGCACGTAAGAAATCAACCCGGCGAAAATCTGGCCAATAGGCCTCACAGAAGTAGAACTCTGAGTGAGCAGATTGCCAGAGTAAGAAGCCCGAGAGGCGCTGCTCCCCTGACGTTCTGATCACCAGCTCTGGATCTGGCGCTCCCTTGGTATAGAGATGCTTGTCGATTTCGGTGATCGTGAGATTTTCTGCAATCTCATCGGCTGATCGATGCGCTTCAATGCCATCCTTGATGTAGCCCCTGACTGCATCGACGATCTCGCGACGCCCGCCATAACCGATCGCAACGTTGAGGATGATAGGTGAGCAACCCTTAGACGATTCCTCCGCAGCTTTGAGGCTCTTCTGCAACCACGCTGGCAAGAGATCGAGCGCTCCTAAGGCGCGAATCTCCCATCGCTTCTGGGCGGCGAGGTAATCAACAGCTCCCGCAATAATTTTCAGCAAGAGATCTAGCTCTTCTGGATCACGTGCGAGATTATCTGTGCTTAAGAGCCACAAAGTAATAATGCGAACATCAGACTCTTCACACCAATCGAGGAGCTCCACGATCTTCTCAGCGCCACGGCGATGCCCATCTTCGGGTCGTCCAAAATTGCTCTTCGCCCATCGGCGATTGCCATCGAGGATGACGCCTACATGTTGTGGAGTCTTCGCATCTTTGAGTTGGCGAAGTAGCCGCTTCTCATAGATCGGATAGATCAGTGACTTTACGACAGGTTTGATGTGATCTCGCATTAAATCAAGAGCCATCAGAGTTACCTATGCAGCAGTAGTGAATTACTTTTGGTTCAGTGCTGAAAACTCTGCAACAGCGCGACGATCTGCAACAAAGGAGGCTACCGGGAATGTGCCGGCGAGCATGTAAAAGAAGGCAACCTTGAGTGGCTTGCGGACCGCAAAGCAGTAGTTAAAGGTCGTTAAGAGATAGACCATGTAGGCGAAGCCATGAACCACTGCGATTGCGCGGATGGCGTTCGGAACATTGTCATTGGTCGCGGTAATTTTGATCGGAAGATAAACCAACCAAAGCAGCAGTGACATGACGCCAGCGATATTGGCCATGACCCGAAAACGGGCGAGGGCTCCAGCTTTATTGGCTTGAAAGATCTTCATAGATTTACTGTACCTCCTCTCTTGGGTCTCTTGGACTTTCTTGTGAAGAATTAACCCTGTGATTGATCATCCTTTTGATTGATCATCCTTGCGCTTAACTCCCCGACTATAGAGCGGGAGGAGGAGAACAAGGATCGCCATAAACCACCAGGTGATCACATAGGCAATATGTTGCCAATAGAAGCCACCGATGGGGTTGATCAGCTGTGGCGCTGGGATTCGATTGCCCACAATCGCAGCACCGGCTGCATCGCTCTCCCGCAAGGCGCTGACATAGCCATCGTAAAGTTGATACTCCCCGATGCCGGCAACAAGTGCTGGATCTAATCGCGACAGGACAGTGGCGCTGCCATTTGCATGGTCTTCATTCTGATGTGGGTAGAGACGACCAACAACAGTGACCGCATCACTTCGATCCGGCAAGGAATGATCGTTGATTCCCCGAACCACCAAGATGGCGCGACCATCTGAGAGTGACATCAGACCGACATTGAGATCCACCAACTGTTTTGCGGTGAGCACTTGGCGAGGTGCGCTATAAAACTTCACATAGGTACCGGTGAAGGTCACGAGTCGGTTATAGGCAGCATCTCGTAGGTTGTGGCCAGCGACTGCGACGTTCTCAAGATTGATGATCGCTCGCTCGGGTGGAGTCTGAGATTGGTGCGACACGCTCTGCGCGCGATGCAACTGCCAAAGTCCGAGTTCAACAAAACCAGCAGAGAGAATAAGTATGAGCAAGAGCGAAAGTACGCTCTTCACCACCTTATTGGGTTGAGTCATTTCTTTGTATTCTCGTCCTGCGAACGTTGTACTCGCTTATAGCGACGGTAAAAGCTGATACATAAGATGACGACGGCAAGGGTCAAGAAGACCATCGTGAGCGAGCCCGCGATACCTACATTCACATTCTGCGTTGTGTCGTTCATGGCTCAAGTATCCCCCATCTCGCCTTGCGTCGTAGACTCAGAACTATGCGGCGTGAAGATGATCCCAATCTCAGGAAGCGCTACGGCATCCCCGAACCGACCAGATCACCTCTGAAGAAATGGTTTCTCCCGGCGCTCATCGTGGCGCTTGTCGGCGGTTCGTGGCTTGCCTGGTCAGCCAATCACTACAGCCGGCCAGAGATTCGCTCGACGCTCATCTCCTTCACTGCACTCGATGCATCTCACATGCAGATCCGCTACTCCGTCGATTTTCGTACATCGAGTAAGGCTCATCTCTGTCAGCTGATCGCGCGAGATTTAGCCGCAAATACAGTGGGTGAGATGACCGATCGCTTCCCTGCCGGCACCTTCACTCCCGTCACGCTCGTGCGCACGATTCCCACGCGTGTAGCAGCGGTCAATGCCGCGATCGCTCGATGCGCTCTTGGCTAAGTGAGTAGATCAAGCCCTAACTCGAGTAAACTTTGATCTCTTATGAGTACATCCGATAAACCACAGACCTGGCTAACCCACGAGGCCGCCGATCGACTTCGCGCTGAATTGGTAGACCTCGAAGGTCCACGTCGCGCCGATATCGTGAAGAAGATTGAAGCGGCACGTGCTGAAGGAGATCTCAAGGAGAACGGTGGGTATCACGCCGCAAAGGATGAGCAAGGAAAGATTGAAGCTCGCATCCGCCAGTTAAAACATATGTTGGAGAACGCTCACATCGGTGAACCACCAGCATCTGCCGATGGAGTCGTTGGTCAAGGCATGAAGGTCACTATTGATCTCATGGGTGATGAGGTGATCTTCCTGCTTGGCTCACGTGAAATCGCAGTTGATGATCTCGATGTCTACTCTGAAAAATCACCACTAGGTGGCGCTGTTCACGGGCAGAGCATCGGAGCAACCGTTACTTACACCGCTCCCAATGGTCGCGAAATCTCAGTCACCATTAAGGCCGCCGAGTACCTTTAAAGCTCTCACCTTTTTCTAGATGGCGTGCTTTTACTTGCTGGCGTTCTTGTATGTACGGACACTCAGTGGCACAAAGATCGCCATGATAATCACCATATAGATCAATGAGCTCTGAATTGGATGCGTACTTGGGAATGAGTTCTTCGTAACGCCAAACTTGTTCTGGAAGCCAAAGAGCTGTCGAACACCTGCCACCATCGTCGATACCGGATTCCACTCAGCAACATACTGAAGTGGCTTTGGCATTGATGTTGTTGATGCAAAGGCATTCGATAGGAAGGTCAACGGGAAGGTAAAGAGGAAGCTGATATTTGCAACAACTCTGGCATCCTTCGCGACTAAGCCAGCGAAGATTCCCGCCCAGCTCAACGCATACCCGAAGAGAAGTAGCATGAGGAAGCCGAGGCTGATCTTGAGTAATCCTGAAGTCGGACGCCAGCCAACGAGGTAACCAGCGGTACCCATCACTGCGATCACAACAATATTGAGAAGACCATCGCCAAGAGTTCGCCCAGTCACAACCGCTGCACGCGAGATTGGCAGTGATCTAAAACGATCAATCAAGCCCTTCTCCATATCAGAAGCCATTCCTTGCGCAGTTGCCGCCAAGGTAAAGGTGACGGTCTGAACAAAGATTCCCGGCATCAAGAGCTGTACATAGCCACCCTTGATACCTGCGCCAAGCCCAGCAAAGACATAGCGAAAGAGCAGAACAAACATCACTGGTTGAATCGTGTTAAAAATCAGTACTTCTGGGACGCGAGCGAGCTGAAGTAACTGTCGCTTCATAATGATGAGGGAATCGCTTAACGCTCTCACTTGCGGCCACCCTTCTTCTTCGATGTGGTTTCAAGAACGTTATCTTCTGCTGCATGGCCGGTGAGTGACATAAAGACATCATCAAGGGATGGACGCTTTAAAGCGATATCGAGCGGGCGAATCTTTGCAAGGTCGAGTTCGCGGAGGAGTTCGACGAGCGCATCGCCACCGGTACTTACTGGCGTTGAGATCTTTCGAAGGCCGGCATCAACAGTTGATGGTCCACCACCGACACGATCGGCAATCTCTTTCGCGCGACTCATATCCGATTCAGCGACAATGAGCTCTAACCGCTCACCGCCGACTTGAGTTTTGAGTTGATCTGATGTGCCACGCGCGATCACCTTGCCTTGGTCGATCACCGCAATATCATCGGCAAGTTGATCAGCCTCTTCTAAATATTGCGTCGTAAGCAAGAGAGTGACGCCTTCATCGACAAGATTCTCGATGACCTTCCACATCTCCATGCGACCACGAGGATCGAGCCCAGTTGTGGGTTCATCTAAGAAGAGGACCTTTGGGCGGATAATGAGAGATGCTGCTAGGTCTAATCGACGCCGCATTCCACCTGAATATGTTTTGATCGGCCGCTTCGCTGAATCAGTGAGTGAAAATTGCTCAAGAAGTTCTCGTGCTCGTGTATTCGCAGCGTGAGAGCTGAGGTGATAAAGCCTTCCAAACATCACCAAGTTATCCCAACCAGTGAGCGTCTCATCGACCGCGGCATATTGGCCAGAGAGCCCGATAATTTCGCGAACTGCCTTGGGGTTTTTGATGACATCGATTCCGCCGACCATCGCTCGGCCAGAGTCTGGCTTCAACAAGGTAGCGAGGACTCGGACAGTTGTAGTCTTGCCAGCGCCATTGGGGCCTAAGACGCCTAAGACAGTGCCCTCTTCCACATCCAGGCTCAGCCCATCAAGGGCCTTGACGGCGCCGTTGCGATAGCTCTTTACCAAATTCTCAGCAATAACTGACTTCATATCCACAGTGTATGCGAGCGCGAGGGAAAATTTGCGAGTAGCCTACGATTGAAAGTTCAACAACTTAGCTCAGATCTCCAAGATCGCACGAGCCCTCTCAACCGGCTCCAGGCACTCCACTGAGTCGCTGCGAACTTACGATTTATATAGCTCACCGTTACGAAGGGTTCTCATGACTGCTGAAAAAGCTCCTGCTCAACCGAAGGGTCAATTGACCCACAAAGAGATCATGTTCGTACTCTCTGGCCTTATGGTCGGCATGCTCCTCGCCGCCCTCGATCAGACGATCGTCTCAACAGCTCTCAAAAAGATTGTCGAAGATTTCAATGGTCTCTCCCACTACACCTGGGTTGTGACCGCATATCTCCTCACATCGACCGCATCGACACCGCTCTACGGAAAGATCTCTGATCTTTATGGCCGTCGTCCAGTATTTCAATTTGCGATCGTGACATTCTTAATCGGTTCAGTCGCAGCAGGTGCAGCGACATCGATGAACCAACTCATTGCCTTCCGCGCGATCCAAGGTCTCGGAGCTGGTGGCTTAATGGCTCTCACCTTCGTGATCATTGGCGACATCGTCAGTCCGCGTGATCGCGGCAAGTATCAGGGTTACTTCGGCGGCGTCTGGGGACTCTCCTCAGTTGCTGGCCCACTCCTTGGCGGATTCTTCTCAGATCGCGCACATATCTTTGGTGTCGCTGGCTGGCGCTGGATCTTCTACATCAACATTCCATTTGGAATTGCAGCACTTGTCATCACCACTGCATCACTTCACATTCCGAAGGTCGTTAAGAAGCATAAGATCGATTACCTAGGTGCTGTTCTCTTAGTTCTAGGAGTATCTGCGCTGCTCGTTGCGATCTCGGTATATGGGCCTGAAAAGGGCTGGACTGCAACAAAGACGCTCATCGCCTTTGGCGTCGCGCTCGGTCTCATCGTTGCCTTCCTCGTTCAAGAGACTCGTGCTTCTGAACCGATCCTTCCGCTCTATCTCTTTAAGAATCACACCTTCCGCACCACATCGATCTTGGGCTTCATTATCGGTGCAGGCATGTTCGGTGCGATCGTGATGCTTCCGCTCTATCTCCAGCTTGTTAAGGGTGATTCTGCAACGACATCAGGGCTTAAGTTGATTCCATTTATGCTCGGTATCGTCTTCATGTCGATCACCTCTGGAAAGCTCATCTCCAAGCACGGTC
Source organism: Candidatus Nanopelagicaceae bacterium (assembly GCA_040402375.1). Taxonomy (GTDB): domain Bacteria; phylum Actinomycetota; class Actinomycetes; order Nanopelagicales; family Nanopelagicaceae; genus PALSA-747. The sequence continues at coordinate 29,501 of JBBAMR010000009.1, forward strand.
ACTACAAGCGCTACCCAATTATGGGTCTTACCTTGATAACGATCGGAATCGCGCTGATGTCTACTCTCAATGAGTCGACGCCTTTCTGGCGCTTATCGATCTTTGCAATTTTGATTGGTGCCGGACTTGGCCTTTCAATGCAGACAATCGTCATCGCGCTCCAGAACGCTGTTGACTTCAAAGATATGGGTGTGGCTACCTCATCCAATACCTTCTTCCGATCGGTCGGTTCAACAATCGGAGTTGCAATCTTTGGTTCAATCTATGCCAGTCGCCTGGCGCATTACCTGCCACAAGCGATTCAGAAGACTTCTGCCACTGATCCAGCCGCGATGGTCGGATCTACGCCACAGAAGTTCGCTCAGATTCAGAACAACTCTGCAATCTTAAAGACCTTCTCCCCAACACTTCAGCACAATGTGCTCCATGCATTTGTGCAATCGTTCCATGTGGTCTTCTTAGCAGCAGCACCGGTAACCGCAGTTGGTCTCTTCTTCGCATTTATGCTGAAGGAGACGCCTCTACGCAGCAGCGCCGAACACCATGCAGCGAAGACTGAAGCTGCCGGGGAAGCGCTAGCCTAATTAAAATCAAAAAGAGCCAACTACCGAAGGAAGTATTTGTCCTCTCGGCAGTTGGCTTCTTTGTTGCCATCGGTTACGGCCTCATAGTTCCGGCGATCCCACTCTTCGCGAAGACCTTCCATGCCAATGCGACCCAAGTTGGGTTGATCATCTCAAGCTTCGCCTTGGCACGTTTTGGCTCAGGGCTCATCTCTGGCAAGTTTGTCGATGCGATCGGTGAACGACTGACGCTCGGCTTTGGCCTCGCGATGGTCTCAGTCTCATCTTTACTCTGCGGTCTCGCTCACTCATATTGGCAACTTCTCGTCTTTCGAGCAGCGGGTGGGCTCGGCTCTTCCATGTTCTCGGTATCAGCTAGTGCACTCTTGATGCGATCAGTAAGCAATACCCAACGTGCCCATGCCCAATCTATTTACAACTCAGGATTCTTGATTGGTGGAGTGGTTGGCCCAGCCTTCGGTGGCATCCTCTCCGCCATCTCTCTGCGCGCCCCGTTTTTCGTCTACTCCATCACCCTCGTCCTTGCCTCGCTCACCTCACTTCTCTATCTCCATGAGAAACGGCTCGGAAAGTCGATTAAGAATAATCAGGGCACTGAGGATCGAATCCTGCTGCGCGATGCGATTAAGTTGCCGGCCTATCAAATTGCTCTCGTCGTAACCTTCCTCGCCAACTGGATCCTCTTCGGTCTACGCTCTTCGATCTTGCCACTCTTCGTTACGAGCAAGCTTCACGTTTCAACAGCGCTGCTCGGATTTGGTTTTACCTTTGCTGCGATTGCACAGGCTTCACTCTTAGTCACTGCCGGAAAGTTAATCGATACTCGCGGTCGTAAATTTGGAATGCTTGCTGGCTCATTTCTTCTCTTAGCAGGAATGATCGTTCTGATTACCGCAACTCATCTCTGGTCCTATTTTGTATTAATGATTCTCTTTGGACTCGGTGGAGCTTTTATCGGAACCGCACCGGTTTCAGTTGTTGGAGATCTCTTTGGTGGTCGCGGTGGTCGAGTTATTGCGCTCTATCAAATGGCCGGTGATGCTGGAATGATCGCCTGTCCCATTATTGTTGGATACCTTGTCGATCGATTCTCGTATCAAGTCGCCTTTGAAGTATCGACTCTTCTCTTTCTCTTTGCAATCTTCCTCGCCTTTAAACTGAAGGAGACGCGCACTCTCTTTGAGGCCTCCTTTAAAGAAGAGTGAGAGTTATCCCAGCGTACGCTCAGCGCAATTAAATGTGAGCGTGAATGAGCAGAAATATTTGAGTAGCTCTGCTTAGACCCGCTAACCTACCTAGGTGCATACGAAGAGCAAGGCGCTATTAGCTGCGCTTGTGCTGGGTGGATCGCTATTAAGCGCCGTAAACCCTGCACTGGCTGCGCAATCAATCGCCGAAGTGCGTGCGCAAGTCACTCGCTTGCAGATTCAGGCAACGGCCGCTGCCGAAGGTGGGCAGCAGGCACAAGTAGAACTTGGTCGACTCACTCGCTCACTGAAATCTGTGCAGCAGCAAGATGCCCAGCAATCCACATCGATCGCTGGTCTGAAGAAATCACTCGGTCAGATTGCTAATCAGCAATATCAGAACAATGGGCTGAGCGAGAGTATGTCTTTACTCTTCTCATCAGATCCATCACTCTATTTACAAACTGCCGGGACTCTGAGCCTTGTTACCTCTAAGAAGTCACTTCAGCTCGCTCGCTATGCGACCGCCGAACAACGACTTCGCGCAACATCGTTAACGCTTAATGACAAGTTAGCTCAGGTTGCTGCGGCAAAGGCGCGATTCACCAAGCAAGAAGCTCTCGCTCAATCAAAGCTCGCAGAAGTAGAGGCGCTGCTCGCTAAACTGACAAAGGATCAGCGCGATGCTTTAGCAAAGCTACAAGCAAGCCAAGATGCCTCAGATCAACAATCGTCTCTCGCACTGGCGGGTCAAGCTCTCAAGGTAAGTGGCCGCTCAGGTATCGCAATTCGTTACGCCCTGAAGCAGCTAGGGTCTCGTTACCGATTTGGTGCTGCTGGCATCGTGTATTGGGATTGCTCAGGTTTAACGATGCAAGCCTTCAAGCAAGCTGGTGTCTCATTGCCGCACTCTGCTGCAGCCCAAGCAAGCTATGGAAAATATGTCCCGCTCAACAAACTTCAACCCGGCGACTTAGTCTTCTTTGGACGACCAATCTCGCACGTCGGAATCTATTATGGAAGCGGTCGAATGCTCGATGCCCCGCATACAGGAGCACGCGTTCGGATCGAATCCTTCTCTTCATATTTCGGTAGCCACAAATTCGTGGCAGCAAGGCGTTTCTAACCACTAACCCTGCTTGCTCTCAATTGATTCTGCCTCACGAATAATATTACGAAGCATCGTTGGGAAGATAAAGGTATGGAACGGTGCGACCGAGTACCAGTACATCTGTCCGCCAAGTCCCTTCGGTGAGAAGGTTGCAATCTGCGAAACAAAGGTTTTCCCGTTACGTTCCTCGACTAGAAATTCAAGCCAAGCCTTACCAGGCAGAATCATCTCGGCATAGAGTCGGAGCTTCTGATTCGGAATCAACTCTTCTACCCGCCAGAAATCAAGAGCATCTCCGACATGCAGATGTTCAGGGTGGCGACGACCACGACGTAATCCAACTCCACCGATTACTCGATCACCGAGTCCGCGCAGGAACCATAAGAAATCTGCGCCATACCAGCCTTGTTCGCCACCGATCTTCTCGATCGCAGCCCATACTGAAGCTGCCGAGATATCGGTTTCAAGCTCGCGGCGATCTTCAAAGGTCTTCTCACCAGACCAATCAGGATCGCTCTGCGCCTTTGCCCATGGCGCGGTCAACGACTTTGCATCCGACCATCTGGTCTCAACCGTATGAGTAGAAATCTTTGAGAGTGCTAACTCAATCGCGGTTGCGAGTGGAATCAGGCCGTGTTCTGGCTTAGGAATCACTGCATCAATCGACTTCTTCGGATCAGCAACTACTTCGCTGATCAGGGAACTTACAAGTGGACGAGCAATTGAGGTTGGTACTGGCGTCACGAGGCCAATCCACCTGGATGAAAGGTTCGGTGTTAGAACCGGAATTTTCACGATCAATCTCTTTGGAAGCCCTGCAACCCGCGCGAAGGTCTGCATCATCTCTTCATAGGTAAGGACTTCTGGTCCTCCGATATCGAAGATGCCGCGCACTGGCTTTTCGAGTGAGCCAGCTTGAACGAGATACCAGAGCACATCGCGAATAGCGATGGGCTGGGTGCGATTTGATACCCACTTTGGAGTTGTCATGACCGGAAGTCGATGAGTCAGATGACGCAACATTTCAAAGCTTGCAGATCCTGATCCAATAATAATTCCAGCGCGAAGTTCCATCACAGGTACATGGGTGGATGCGAGAGATACTCCGGTCTGTGCGCGAGATTTTAGGTGTTTACTAATATTTTTATCATTAGCGATACCACCCAGATAAATAATCTGCTTCACATCTTGGCGCGCTGCAGCTTCGCCAAAGTTCTGCGCGATTCGAGCTTCAGTGACATCGAAGTAGGCGCCAGTGTTAATAGAATGAATGAGGTAGTAGGCGGTATCTACGCCATTGAGGGCGGCATCTAGCTCAGCTGGATTCTCGGCACTTGCAACGACTACTTCGACCTTTTCGAACCAAGGATGGGTAGAGATCTTCCGCGGATCACGCACCATCACACGAACTGTGAAATTCTTCGCCAGTAATTCTTGAACCAGGCGACCACCGACATAACCAGATGCTCCGGTGACAAGTATGCGCTTCACAGTGGTGCCTTCCTAAGAAATGGGAGTGAGTTCAGTCTATAAGAGTGCGAGCGCTGCGATTCCTGCGTCGTAGCCTTTATCCTCTTTTGCGCCTGCTCCGCCGATTCGAGCTATCGCCTGTGCGAGATCTAGGCACATGAGCACACCAAATCCGACTGGTTTTGAGCGAGAGAGCTGGACATCCATCACTCCTTGCGTCACGCCATTACAGACATATTCAAAGTGCGGGGTCTCCCCCTTGAGTACTAATCCGAGAATCACAGCGGCATCAAAGCCATTATCAAGCGCCTTCTGGGCAGCAAGCGGCAATTCAAATGAACCCGGAACATACGAGACTTCATATCCGACGTTGTACTCATCCATCGCTTTCACAGCACCGGCGATGAGTGAAGCGCATATATCTGTGTGCCACGAGGCGCTGATGATTGCAACTTTTGTCTCTACGGGTGGAGTCACTGTGAATTGAGGTGCGCTACCGGCCATGATGGGTTCCTTACTTGATCTCGAGTGTGTGGGACATACGCTTCTTCTTTGTTAATAAGTACTCACGATTTGCATCATGCGAGGTGGTCTCAATCTCTTGGAGTCCGACTGTAAATCCTGAGCTTCGAAGTGCATCAGATTTAATCGGATTATTGGTCAATAGTGTGAGCTCGGTGATGCCAAGATTCTTGATGATCTCAACTGAGTCACTCCAGTCACGCTCATCAGCTTCGTGGCCGAGTGCAATATTTGCATCGACGGTGTCGAGACCTTGATCTTGCAGAACGTAGGCCGCAATCTTCTGGTGGAGGCCAATACCTCGGCCCTCATGATCGCATAAGTAGATAATGTATCCAGAGCCTGTTGCTTCGATCGCAGTAAATGCTGCCTGAAGTTGATCGCCACAATCACAACGATTGCTACCGAGCGCATCGCCTGTGAGACATTCTGAATGCAATCTGATGAGCGGATTAGTAGTAGGTGTACCAAAGCGAAGAATTGCATGTTCGGCGCCACCGGCGGCCACATGTGTAGTGATCTCCCAATCAGCGTTCTCGCGAGGCAACTTCGCCCAGGTGTAAGAGAGTTGGTCTTGTGTCAGCGGCTTCAAATGTTGATCGGCATACTCTTGGAGCTCGTGCATCGTGTGAATCGGGATCTGATATTGCGCTGCAAAATTTCGAAGCGCTTCGCCTCGTGCCATTGAGCCATCGTCATTAACGATCTCGCTGATCGCAGTAACTGGATAGGCGCCAACGAGGGCTGCCATTACGACGCCCGCTTCGGTATGACCCTGTCGAGATTTGAAGAGATCTCTATGGGCTACGAGCGGAAAGATATGTCCTGGGCGCATGAAATCTGAGGATCGCGCAGTTGGGCTCGCCAAATGGCGGATCGTGTTAGCCCGCTCTTGCGCGCTGATGCCAGTTGTCTGTCCCTCTAAAAGATCGACAGAGACGGTAAATGCAGTGCGCTTCTCATCTTGATTGCGCTTTACCATCGCAGGCAGGGAGAGCTTTCGAGCGATCTCTTCAGTGATTGTTGCGCAAATAACTCCTGATGTGTGGCGGACCATAAATCCAAGTGCTTCGGTCGTCGCCTTCTCAGCGAGCAACATCAGATCGCCTTCATTTTCACGCGACTCATCATCGGTAATGATCACAAACTTACCATTGGCGAAATCTTGTAACGATCTCTCGATACTCATTCATCTCCTCGCTTCATGAGGCGCTCGACATACTTAGCTAAGACATCGACTTCAATATTTACCTTTGAGCCAATGAGTAGATCTCCGAGATTGGTTTTGCGCAGAGTTTCGGGGATGAGCCAGACCGAAATCTGATTCTTTGCATCATCGAGTTTTCCCACAGTCAGCGATGTGCCATTGATACAAATCGAACCTTGCGGCTGGAGGTATTTCATAAGGTGGCCTGGAATCTCGACATCGACTCGTTGCCATTTCTCGCCCGGCTCGATACCTGTCACCGTTGCGACTCCATCAACATGGCCTTGGACTATATGGCCACCGAGTCGATCCGATACCTTGGCGGCGAGCTCCAGGTTGACATGAGATCCGACTTCAAGGGTATCTAGCGCGGTGAGGTTAAGGGTCTGAACCATCACGTCGACTTCGAATGTACCCGGGCTCAGTGAAACTGCGGTGAGGCAGGTGCCATTAACCGCAATTGAGTCACCAATCTTCACATCTGCCAAGAAATCGTTGACGGCGAATTCGAAGATTGCACTATCGGCGCCGCGCTTGATCGATACAACATCGCCGATAGCTTGAATAAGTCCAGTGAACATTACTTACCTACCTTAAAGTGGGTGAAGAGATCGGTACCTATCTGTCTGTGTGCCAAGATTTCAAGATCTATACGATCGTCAAGAGTGCTAACCCCAAGATCGCCGACAAAATTCCGCCCAGATCCGAGGATTGTCGAAGCCTGAAATAGCATGATTTCATCGATCAGATTGGCTGAGAGCATTGCAGTTCCAAGCTCACTTCCTGCTTCGACAAAGACCTGCTTGATGCCCTTACCCAGTAGACCTTGAATTAGTTCGTCAAAATCATGGCTCTTGATCTGCAGGAGTTCAGCCTGGCCATCGAAAACTTGTGAGCCTGCAGGAATTTCACGATTCCCCATCACTACTCGCAAAGGATTCTTCACATCATCACCATCATGGGGAATCAAGGCCGGGTTATCTGCGATCACTGTTCCGGTGCCGACCAAGATCGCATCACTATTTCGTCGAAGTAAGGAGACAAACTCCCGTGAACTCTCACTAGTTATCCATTTTGACGTGCCATCCGCTGCTGCGGTTTTGCCGTCAAGTGTTGCGGCGATCTTCCAAATAAAGAGTGGGCGACCCTTCTCAATCACACTTAGCCACGCACGATTAAAGAAACGGGAGGCGGCATCAAGCACCCCTGAAACAACCTCAATCCCCGCGGCACGAAGTCGATCTGCACCACCCGAGGCGATTGGATTGGGATCACTCACGGCATAGACAACTCGAGAGATTCCGGCATCAATGATCGCTTGGGTGCAGGGACCGGTCTTGCCGGTGTGATTGCACGGTTCGAGCGTTACGACAATTGTTGCGCCAGCTGGTACTTGACCAAGAGACTTAATCGCGACTACCTCGGCATGATCACCACCAGCATGAAATCCCTCTGCGAGAGGTAAGCCGTCGGCATCCAGAATCACTGCGCCCACAATCGGGTTTGAACCAGTTCGACCTTCACCTCGCAGAGCAAGGGAGAGCGCGCGACGCATTGCTTCGTCATAGTGTGTGCTCATAGATCCCCCGTTCTAAAAAATCCGGGGTGGGATCACCGACAAGGCATGGATTTAGCCCAGCGAACGGCAAAAGAAGGTACGACAAGTACCTTGATAGCTCCCTCTCATCCGGACTTTCACCGTCGGTTCTGGAATCTCACCAGATCCACCGTTCGCTGGCTGCCAACGGGTCGCAGACTTTACTGCCGGTTCGGAATTACACCGACCCCGGAAACTACCCTCGAAGTATATCGGGCATGAGAGAGCCGATTTACTTCACCAATACGACGATATCTTTACCAATCTCACCGGCGGCTTTGCAGGTTGAGAAGATCATGGCTCGCGTTGCGCTCGTGACGCAGACTGGTTTAGCGCTGTAACCAGAGGTACCAGATGCGCCAGTTGCCCCGGTAGCCCCAGTGAATCCTTGGACACCTCCTGAAAGACCGGTAGCGCCGGTAGCGCCGGTAGCGCCGGTAGCGCCGGTAGCGCCGGTAGCGCCGGTAGCGC
>JBBAMR010000009.1:37749-61529 GCA_040402375.1 Candidatus Nanopelagicaceae bacterium
CCGGTAGCGCCGGTAGCGCCGGTAGCGCCGGTAGCGCCGGTAGCGCCGGTAGCGCTCGTAGAATAAGCACTTGTTTGAATCGTGCCATCTGGGAAACGTAAACCTTGCGCAGTCAGTTGTGTCTGACCAATTTTTATTGAATTAGCGCCATTAATCAGCAAGCTTCCACCAGCAACTGTTAAACCAGCCTGCTTGCCCGTCAATGAGTCTTGAATATATAACGTTCCAGGTCCAAGTTGCAGCCCCTTCCACCTTAACGTCGAACTTCCAAGAGTGTAAAAATTATCTTTCGAAGGAAGAAGGGATCCGGCGATCACTGTCGCTGAAGAATGTCGCGTGACAAAGGTCTTTTCAGAGACGATATATCCTGTTGTTGCGCTCAGTAAAAGAGCCAACACGACAAGAGCGGATGTTCGCATCCCCTGATTTTTTATACTCTGATCCATCTCTCTACCTTCTTTTAAAACGATCTCACGGGGCGAACGTGGAACGTTGTATCTTTTGTGGCATTTCCCTGATAACCATGACCAACTGCTTGGACCCAACCACCGATCGCAGAATATTCCGATGATGACCAGTAATCGCTATCGATCAGACCTGCTAAGCCCTGCAGATTCTCTGACATCAGCATCATCTCGCCAAGGGAAGGTAGGAACCAATCCCTCTTCTTGGCAGAGCTACTTGCATTGTACGAAGTGATCAAAGTCGAAGCACCGCTCGAACAGTTATCAAGCATCGCGCGCGTATTGTCAGACCCCAGGCCCACAGCTCGTGAACTCCACGCAGTGGAAATCTTCTCAATTTTTACCGTGGTGCTCGAACACCAGGTGGTAGTTGGATCAATGCCCTTATCTCCCGCCCAGGCAGCAGGCGCAGCTTCGAGGTAATTGAAGGAGTTATAGATATCGCTTGAATCAATGTAGAAGATCGTTCCCCCTCCTGGCCCCACAGCGCCGACTTTGCAGAGACTCTTTCCATCGAGACCGCAAATAGAGAGTGCTTTAAACGAACCGCTGCCAGGTGAGACAGCTGATTGCGAACTCACGGCAGCACTGATTGCGGCAACGATAACGAGCGCTCCAGTAAGGAGCGCTATTTTTTGTAGACGACTACTGGTCACTAACTCTTGCCTGTCACCGTCAGTGTCGCCACAACTTTGCCTGAAACAATTAGGCGAAGTGTTGAGCCGGTACGGACCTTACGAGCTGTCGAAAGAGCTCCCTTTGAATTCAAGGTGAGTTGAGCAATGAGGTCATACCGGTTGATTCCTGGTGGTGCAGACTGGATTGTTATAAATCTATTGGCATATGCGGTCCCGAGATTTACTGTGATCTGCTTCAGATCAGTAGATCCCATGGCGGAGAGTTTCGCCGAAACCACCGTGATAACTGCGGCCGGTGAGTTGAGACTGAGGTATTGAGTATCACCGCCGCGGATCGCAATGAGCGAACACTTTCCAGGCTTAAGACCACGCACAACTCCCAACTGTGTCACTGAACAGATGGCCGGGGTTGTCGTGTCATAACCAAGACCAGCTCTCCCTACTCCGCCTTTGGCTGTGATCATAAGAGTGCTGTTAACGGCAAGAGTCTTTGCCGAGACCGTAGCGAGGACGCGAGAGGCTTGAGGCTTCTTGAAACCAAAGTAGGTTAAGTGGTTGGTAACAACGACGATATTTCCATCGCTATCAAGATAGTAGCCATCGAGATCTGTCGGGGAAAGTGTGTTTGCGCCATTGGTGATCAATGGGATCTCTCGCCAAGTGAAACCATCCGTTGATGAGGCCACGACATTTTCACCAAGTCGATTCTTGAAATGCAGGATCAGCGCCTTATTTATCTGTGGGATTACAGCGCCAAAAGAATCGAGCATCTGCACATTCAGCGAGATTTGACCGGCACTATTGAGGGCTGGCGTTGAGGCCATGGCGATTCGAATTACGCCATCGAGTGCGAGCGTACCTGTAGGAACTTCGACCATCACTGGGATATGCGCACCATCGGAACCCAAAACCTCGATATTGAGCGAGGTTGGTGAGGCCGCAAGAATGCTCGTTTGAAGTGGTGTGGTTTCGGTAATCAAGACCGGAGCTGGCGGGATGAGTGTCCATTCAGCATAGAGCGTGATATCCGTTTCGAAACTATAGAACTCTCCTGGTCCAACTTCCCACCCTGTGTGGTCTGGGGTTGAAGCCCAATCCTCGAATTTATAACCAGGACGGATGAAACCATTAGGAACCATCGCGGTAGGTCCGAGACCAACCTGTGGTGCGGTAGCGCCTCCGGTTGCGCCATTGCCATTAAAGGTAACTGTGTGAGCGACTGCTACTGGAGCGGCTACTGGTGCAGCCTTAGACCAGAGTGCGTACAGGGTCACGCTGTAAGCAAAGGAGAATCGATCACCTTCATCAAAGAGCGTGCCATTTGCATCTGTTGTGGTGCTCCATTCATCGAAGGTATATCCATCGCGGATGAAGCCATTCTTCGCTAATACAGTTGGGCTTGATCCGTATTGGATTGGCGTTGTTCCTCCTGTTGCTCCATTACCGAGGAAGGTCACGCTATTGACCGCGATGACAACAGGTCCTGGTGGTGGAGCAGGTGGAGTAACAACGGGAGTCAGAGTCCACTTCGCGTACAAGGTCGTCGGTGTAGCAAATTCATAGAGCGCGTTCTCATCATAAGAAGTCCCGCTGCCATTTGCCGCCGTATTCCATCCATTAAAGGTGTAGCCAGTCCGCAGGAATGTATGCGGAGTGAGCAAGGCTGCGATATCACTTATCTGAGTCGACATCGTTCCGGATGTTGATCCATTTCCGTTGAACGTTACGACCGAAGGAAGTGCGTAACGAATATATCCGGTAAAGACCTGGCGATAAATTTCGGGAGTAGCACCTGCCACCGTTGCTGTAACTGTGAAGGTGTAGATGCCAGATTTGATTGGAGTTCCATTAAGAACATACATGTACGAAGGCGCGCCCCCGCCACCGCCTCCTCCGCCGTTAGCACCAACTCGACGTGGAACAACGGCGATCAGCCCCTTCGTCGATGGTGAAGAAGCTGCACGAAGCATGCCGCCGCCCTGTTGATCAATGCGAAGTTGATCATCAGGTGAGAAGAGTGCAGCGGTTGCTGATGTTGGGTTCAATGTGTAGACCGGAGTTGTTCCATCACCAGATACATCAAGTCCTGGCCCAAGATCTGGGACACCAATCGGTACACCAACTGTCATTGTGCCGAGAGTTGTAGCTTCGCGGGAGATGACGACTGTGGTTGCAGGGGTCGCAGCACCAGGGGGTGGTGTGGCGCCAGCTGTGACATTCAGTGTGAAACTAGTCTGCGCAAAACTTTGATTACTGTCGATAGCCCTGAGGGTCATCGAGTAGGTACCAGCTGCGATCTTTTGATCGGTTGGTCCGGTTCCATTGTTCACAAAGATCTCTTTGAAAATCGTGCCCGTCACAGGTGAAGGTGTATCCGCTAGTGAAACGTCACAGATATAAATATTCGCGCTCGTATCACAGGCTACCGGAGGCCCGAATGGAGTTGGGCTCGTGCCAGTTGAGGACAATGAGATGTAATTATTGCTAAAACCAGCTGGATTGAGTCCGGTAAAGGCCACTACAAAGCCTTTTGTACCAGTGTATTGAGTCGTCGAAATTGAACTCACTGGCGCGGAGCAACATGGGTTTGCGGAATAAATGGCTGCTGTTGGATTCACATAAGTAAATCCATCGGTGAGTGTCGCAGATTGACCATCGGGATTGGTCACGGTGATATCAACTGGACCTGCGGCGTGATTTGGGTAGTAGAAATCAAGAGCGGTCGACATCACAGACTCAGTGGTAACTGAGACTCCCCCGACAGTTACCGTAACTCCGGTCTGGAAGCCCGTTCCATAGAGGTGACGGTTCTGTTGAGTATGCGTGGCACCACTCGACATACCAATTGGATTTGTCACACTGGTGATTGTTGGAGCAGCCACGGGTGTTGCAGCAGCACTTGGCGCAGAGAAGGAACCAGAGCCGACAAAGTTATGAGCGCTGACTCGGAAGATATAAGTTCTTCCATTTGTCAGTCCAGTAACCGTCATAAATTGATCAGAGATTGGTGCGGTGTCATTGTGTGTCGTCCACGTCGCTCCGCTATCAGATGAGTATTGAATAGTTTGAATATCGATTCCAGCTCCGCCATTATCGGCAGGCAGTGTCCAGCCAATCTGAACGCGTCCCGAAGCGACGCTATTGACGGTTACTCCTGTTGGAGCGCCAGGAACTAAACAGCTGGGAGTAATCGTCCATGCAAAAGTGTTTGATGCGTCACCAGTTGTAATGGTGAATGTGTCAGAGCCTGCAGTCGTCGGAGTTCCAGTGATCTCACCAGAATCGGCAAGTGAAAGTCCACGAGGCAGTGCTCCTGAAGAGACTGTGAATCCAGAGTTTGCATCATTGGTCAGCACCCAATCAGGGTAGGTAATCGCATGGCCAACACAGCCAGTGAGCGGCCCCGGTTGCCACGACATTCCTCCGGCGTGTGCCGGTTGGGTTATCCCGACAATGGAACCGAGCATGGCTGCAATCACTGCTAATTTGGCTATGAGGGATCTGAATGGGCGGGGTGAGCGGGATTGTGAGCTCATGGGCTTCTCTCTTCGTTCGACTTAAACTTTCACTTTCACTTTCACTTTGTAACGTAGGCCCTTATGTCCGGTTTTACTAGGGTTTTCCCGGTCGCGATGTGGTTGCTTACGTCGTTGCTTGGACCTGCTCAATATTCCCGCTATGACATATCAACTCAGAGATTTAAAAGACCAAGTAATCGTCATCACCGAAGCTACGGCCGGAATAGGCGCCGCCACCTTTATTGCAGGCGACTGAGACCGAGTTTGCCGTTGGTGCAGGTCGGCTCATTTTTTTTGTGCCCCGGGTCGGACTCGAACCGACACTGAAAGGATTTTAAGTCCTCTTCCTCTACCTTTGGGATACCAGGGCGAACGCTTTTTGAGCGCAGCGCGAAGCCTACTAGAGGCGAGCAGGTGGGTTTAACCGCAGAGTACGAGCGCTTGTTGGCGCTGCTGATTTAGCTACAGCCGCTTGGTAGAGATCAGCGAACGGAGCAGCTAAAACCGTTAAAGCTGATGCTTTTAATTGCTGGCTCCGTGAACTTCGGTTGGCAGCACAGTTACCATCTTTAGCCGATCCTGCAATGACTCCAATAAGAAAGATTGATCCATTCTCTTCGTACGTGACTGGGCCACCGCTATCGCCGCCACAGACTCCAGAACGAATGCCATTGAATGATCGAACGTTGTTAAAACGCTGATCTACATTGCTTGATGCAACAACTGGTTCGATGAAACCATCAATTTCACCCGGGAAGATATTCCAAGCAGCCAAGTCAACTGGTCCGTATCCGTAGGCATGGGCCTTGAAGGAAGATTGATCTGCACTCCCTTCTGCACTTTTCAATTCGTTCTCGGTTGCGAGATGAATATCGTTGAAGAACGGAACTGGATGTGCAAGTTGTAAGAAGGCAATGTCATCTGGTTGTACATCTGTTGCTGATAAGAAATAACTCGAGGGCAAGAAGGTTCCGACGACAGAAGTCCAGGTAGCTCCAGGTAAGTTCTGGCTTCCAGCTGGACCGACTCGAATACTGGCAATCTTTCCATCACGACCTTGAACACAATGTGCCGCGGTAACAACTACGGTCGCGGACAGGAGTGTTCCTGTGCAGACGTATCCCAGATTTGAATCCCTGAAAATAATAGAGAGTGGAACTACGAAATCATTTCCCTCAGCCGATTTTCCGTTGACAGTTGCGTGGGCAGGGAGAACACCGGTCACACATAACAATGTGACTGCCCCAAGCAGTGCCCGCAAACGCATGCGGAGAATCTAGCAAAGAACGTTTCGCCCCGCTTCTCAGAGAGAGTAGTGCTCATCTGCTTAAGCATGAATGAAGCAAGGATCCTCAACCCTGGACCAAGGCCGAAGGAACTGCACTTACCTCCCGTTTGGTCTCAATCATATTCCTCTCATTTTTTGCTGATTCGTCACTACGACGAACTCTTGAGAGCAACGATCCTTCGTTAGACCATACTTATCAAGCGGTGCATCGTAATAAGAAAGAGCTGTGATCTCTAGCTTGATCTGTATCCAATTGACCGATGCCTCACAAAAACGACACTGCCCGTCATAAATAAGAATCGCTTGGGTAGACTTCATGCAATTACTAAGAGCGTTTCAACGCATTGACTAGTTATTCTTCACATACTCAGATGCGTGGGGAAACCCATTCGCTGCCAGCTTCTCAGCGATATCAGCCTTCACAGCCTGAACAACTTTATGTGTTCCGTTGCAATTTTTCTCTGGATCTGTGCTGTAACCACATTGGCAACTGCCCATGAAATTCTCTCTTCTCTAATGGTTGCCTCATAGTAACCTGAGAATCGCGCACCAAAGCGCTACCCGCTCTCTCCTAGACGATTTAAATGGCTACATTCAACGAGAAATCCGTTTTGGATAGTGCAAAACTTGCTCCTTGAAACTTCGCCCTTTCCTCGTCTCGGTACTTGTCAGCGCGGCACTTATTCCAGTAGTTGGCGCTCATGCAGCTGGTCCATATACAGCCGAAGAAGTTAAACTCGCCCAAATGATGATTCCACACCATCAGCAGGCGCTCCTAATCTCTCAATGGGAACTAAAGCAGGGCAGTAATTCTGCAACGAAGAAACTTGCCACGAAAATCATCGCAGAGCAGAGTCCAGAGATAGCCCAGATGACAAAGTGGCTGCCATCGACCGAGATGATGCATATGAGTATCAATATGCCAGGGATTGTCAGTGAAACTGATTTAGCTAAGATGAGAGCAGCAACTGGAAAGAAATTTGATGGTCTCTATCTTGTGAATATGACGATGCATCACCAGGGTGCAATAGCGATGGCGCAGGCCATGCTTAATTCCAAAAATCCAGAAGTCCTCGCACTCTGCAAGGCGATCATCTCGGGCCAAAAGGCTGAGATCGCTCAGATGCGACGAATCATGACGACAGGCAAGTAACCCTTACGGAAGCGTTGGCGCTATTCCCAGAACATAGGTTTGATATGCGGCGTACCAATTCGTTGCGATAGCAACCTGCGCTTTCTTTAACGAGATCTGATGCGAGCAAACTAGTAGGTGGAGCTTGTTCTCTAACTGGTCCTTCTTTCTCGCACCAGTCGATCCAGCATAAGGCTCTGGCCATAAGTTCTTTGGACTGGTTGGACTACCACCTAGTTCTAACGATATGAGATGGTCTTCTTCGAAGAGCGATGTCTTCGTGCTTCCAAATGAAGAATATGGAAGTGAATTGAGCTGTTGGATCTTCAGTTTTGTCGTGTAAGACGACGGTGGCCTAATTTTCTTGGTGTAACCAATCGTGCAGATTGTTGACCCGATATTTTCTTGCGTTACCGCCGGATTGATCGCCCCAGGCGTCACCGCTGAATTAGGCAAGACCGGACCTACGGCGCCCGCATGTGCGCCGGTTACAGGAAAGGCAAGCGCGAAGACCATGACAAGTAAGAAGCGCTTCATTACTTACCCAACACAGTTCGCCACTTGAAGATCAGAACAAGAACGCCACAGAATAGAAGCACTGCGGCTACGGTAATCGAGCGCTTTCGACCTAAGAGTTGAGGTAGCCCAAGAATGCCTTGTGAGATATCCCAATCCAGATCTTTCATGACGTTGAGGAAATGAAAGGCTGAGGCGAAGAGAATAAAGGCTAAGTAGAGCCAGACTGACGGTTCTCTCCCTGCACCAAGAAAGATTGCCCACGGTAGAGCACCGAAAGAGATCACATAAGGTGCGACCGAAAGTCGAGTCTTCTTCAATCTAAAGTTATATGCAGTTGCACTCAGTAATCCAAGTGCGTGGATCGCACTCCCCTTAAAACCTAACGGGCCAGCAAGTGAGAGCACTATTGCGGTAAGAAGCGCTGTAGCTATCGCAGGCTTGAGTTGAGACGGCAGGACCTTCCCTGCAACGAGTGGCTTATTCATCCGGGTTGCTTGCGCATCGAGTGGATAGTCGATGAGATCGTTACTCCACCCCACCACACATTGGCCAGCAAAGATTGCGGCTGCGACCTCAAGAGATCCAAGAACTGAGAACTGAGTAAGCGAGAGCAAAAAAGTTATAGCAACGACAAGAACTGTCGGACCAAAGTGGGTAGCTTCAATAAAGCCTCTGACTCTTCCCGCTCTGGTGTATTGCTGCGTCATACCAGCTTTGCCAACTCCCGTAGCGGTCCTTCAAATGCCTGTCCGTAAGTTGGGAATGCATGAACAACATCGCAGAGAACTTCTAGTTTCACCTGAGCACGAATCGCAAGGCTCGCCTCAGCAAGCCACTCATCAGCATGCGCACCGATAGCAGCTGCTCCGACCAATACTTTCTGCACCGGATCAGCATAAAGAATAAGGAGTCCCCCGGACTCTCCATCGGTATCGTTTCGCGCCAATTCTGAAAGGTCGATCTGCGCACTGAGCAATCCATCTGTCGATCCCACTACATGCATCTTGCCCACGCTCGCTATCGGTGGGTCGGTATAGATCGCGCGTGGGATTGCGGTGTAATCCGCACTAGTTTTGATCCCTAAAATATTATTGAGGACGACCCGGCCCTGATAGTTAGAGGTATGCGTGTAAGGAGCTAATCCTGTGACATCGCCAGCTGCCCAGATATGTTCCTCTCCAACTACGCGGCACTGTGCATCAATCAGAATTGCACCATGTTCATCTGGAGTTACGCCTAAGACAGGTAGGCCAAGTGTTGAGGTATTTGGGTGGCGACCAGTGGCGATAATTACGCGATCAACGATGAGAGTCTTCCCGCCCAGCAGGTGAGCGCATGTTTGACCGTTACCTTCCTTCTCAAGTTTCACCACTTCGGTGTTGAGTAGAATCTTCACACCTTCAGCGCGAAGATTCTTCGCTAATCGCTCTGCGATCTCTGGCGCCTCTCTTCCTGCAATCTGAGGTCCCACCTCAACCAGAGTTGTGTTCACACCAAATCGAGAATAGATCTGGGATAGCTCACATGCCACCGGACCACCGCCAATAATCAAGACAGACTGGGGGTACTCAGAATTCGAGAGCGCTACATCACTTGTCCAGTAATCAACACGTTCTAAGCCTTCGATCTTTGGGATCGTGCCCGTTGATCCCGTGGATATAACTAGATCAGTCCAGCTGAATTCTTCAAAACCAACGGTAATTCGATCAACAGCGGTAAAGGTGCCGATCCCCCGGATGAGATGAACTCCCGCTTTTATCGCAGCCTCCGCTGCTTTTGCATCATCTTGATTCTCAGCGATTGTGTTACGTCGCTCGATGGCGCGGGTGTACGCCTTCTCAACTTCATCCAACTCAACCGGCTTACTGGTTGCACCATACTGAACGAGGTTCTTTGCAAGGTTTCTCACTGAAGCGCTTCGCAGCATCGCCTTACTGGGCATACAGGAAACGTAGGCGCATTCACCTCCGACTCGGAGTTTCTCAATCAGGGCGACACTCTTGCCCGCCAGAGCAAGTTCTGTAGCTATTAATTCACCGGCAGAGCCTGCACCAAGCACAACAACATCGAATGTTTTCATTTTTTCACAGTACGCCTAGTGACCGGGTATCGCGACCCGAGAAAGTGGCTCCGTTTGATCAGAATCACATCGAATTATGTGGCCGGATCTGGAGCAGGCTCCCGAAAGCCATAAGATTGAGCCATGACAACGGAGTCACCACTTAATACCGCCTTGGCACAACTTCGAGGCACAGTCGACAAACTAGGCCTCTCAGAGAACGACTGGCAGACCCTCTCTACCCCACGGCGCGTATTACAGGTCGCCGTCCCTCTCCGCCGTGATAACGGCGATGTTGAAATGTATGACGGTTATCGGGTGCAGTACTCGACCACCCGCGGTCCATCTAAAGGTGGCGTTCGCTATCACCCCGATGTAGACCTCGACGAGACAATCTCACTAGCAATGCTCATGACCTGGAAGTGCGCACTCACAAATCTTCCGTACGGCGGCGCCAAGGGTGGAATCGCAATCGATCCCAGCAAACTTTCGGCCCGCGAAAATGAACGCCTCACTCGTCGCTACACATCCGAAATCTTGCCGATCATCGGACCAGAGCGTGACATCCCCGCTCCTGATGTCGGAACCGATGAGCGCAATATGGCCTGGATGATGGATACCTACTCTGTTAATGCTGGCTTCTCAGTCCCAGGTGTTGTCACAGGTAAGCCGATCGTTCTCGGTGGGTCACTTGGTCGCACCTCAGCAACCGGTGATGGAGTTGCCATCGCAACCCGTGAAGCACTTCGTGCACGCGGCATCGATATCAATGGCGCCACCGTTGCGATTCAAGGATTCGGAAAAGTTGGATATTGGACCGCTGTTGCTCTTGAGAATATGGGCATGAAGGTCGTCGCAGTATCTGATGTTAATGGCGCAGTTACCGGATTCTCGTCAGTTGCAGATCTATGGAATTACTTCCTAGCTAATGGCAACCTCGATATCCCCGGCTCTGATCGCCTCACTAATCAAGAACTTCTTCATCTCGACGTTGATGTCCTTATTCCTGCCGCTCTCGCAGATGCAATCACTGGGGCGACTGCTCCTGGAATCAAGGCAAAGATCGTTGTCGAGGGTGCAAATGGTCCAACAACTCCGCAGGGCGATGCAATCCTGCAAGATAAAGGCGTACTCGTGGTCCCAGATATCTTGGCTAACTCTGGCGGCGTAATCGTCTCGTACTTCGAATGGGTTCAAGATAAGCAGAACTACTTCTGGTCAGCTGATGAAGTCCGTGAGAATCTCTCTTCAATCATGATGCGCGCTCTCCACGAAGTTGAATCAGTATCCAATAACAAGAGTGTTACCTGGCGTGATGCAGCTCTGATGATCGGTGTCGGTCGTGTTGCTGAAGCGCACCACCTTCGCGGTCTTTATCCGTGATCTCTCACTCAGAATAAGGTCTCAGGCTCACCTAAGACGATCGGTTTAGGCAAATCACTTCCAGAGTTCATTGCGCTATTTACTCGTGATGAGACTGGGTGGAATGCGAGCCCAACTTCTGGGTTCAGTAGATCCAAGAGCTTGAGAGTTCGCTCTTCTTCACTACTGTGAATCGATTTTGATGATAACCATTGACTCCATCGATCTTCCGGCAAGATGACCGGCATCCGGTGATGGATCGTTGCTAGTTGACCAACCGCTTCGCGCGTAATGATTGCTGCCGTAGTAATGAACTCACCATTGGTTGGATTAACCCAGTGCTCATACAATCCAGCGATCGCCAGTGGGCTCTGATCGGCATTGTGAATATAGAACGGCTGCTTCGGTGGATATGGACCAAGCTCTGTCGCCCATTCGTAATATCCGGTGACTGGAATCAAGGCACGGCGAGATTTAAAGGCTTCCCGGAAACTTGGCTTCTCTGCAATCGATTCGACCCGGGCATTGATCGCATTAGAGGCACGTGATGCATCTTTACTCCACGCAGGAATCAATCCCCACTTTGCGATCTGCAAGCAGCGCTGCGTACCAGAGTCATCTTCACCTTTGATGAAATAGATCGGTGTAGTGGGTGAGACATTGTAATTAGGTGCCACTGAGTCGATCGTTGGATTTGCGGTACGGAACTGGCGGGCGAGCTCATCAGCACTCACGGTCAGAGTAAAGCGTCCGCACATGGCTTAAGTATCTCTAAGTTTCTCGATTCTCGTGAAACCCACAGATAGTCGAGTTAAAGTAGAGCCATGAAAAAGGTCATCGCTCTCGGTATCGCAGCCCTCGCACTCATTTCGAGCGTACCGGCATCACAGGCGATGGGCAGCGGCAACAAGTACTCAGACCTGCAGACCGGTGTGACCTATGGGATCTATCAGCCCACAAATACTCTCGGTTTGCCGGTACTTAACTTTGAAGTCCGGCCATGTCGATTGTTTCCTAAGAAAGATATGTACCTGCTCGCAGGCTTTGGTGGAATGGACCGCGGTATCGCACTCGTTGAAACCGCAGCGGCCTTCAACTGCACCGGGGTCGATAACCCAGTCTCCCTAGGCACCACAATGATCAACGGCATCAAGGCCCAGGTCGGTATTTATTGCGCGAGCAAGAGCTGTCCGGCAAGTAAGTTCTCACAGTACGGCGGCGAGATTACGTGGACTACTTCTAAGACAAAGACACTTGCTGCAACTTATATTCGACTCGGAACCCAAGGCGGATTTACCTTGAAACAACTCACAACCTTTGCCACAGGACTCAAGCTAGTTGGCAAGAAGTAACTTTAAAGAACGACTCTTGCTAAGGAGTCGAGTAAATCTGTAGCAACCAATGATCGCTTCGCGCGATAAGCACGTTTGCCAGCAAAGGCATGTGCCCTCGCAGATTTAATGAGGACTTCAAGAACGGCACCTTCGTTATCTGGATTCCACGAAGCTAACATCGATCCAATAAAGCCCGCGAGAATATCTCCGGTTCCAGCGGTAGCGAGTTCTGACCCACCACTGCTCTCGACAAGTGAGAGCCCACCTGGTGTTGCAATGACGGTATTGAAACCTTTTAGGAGAACAAAGACTCCTAATTCACGTGCCGCCTTAAGTGCAAGAGGGATTCGATCATTGGGATGTTCTACTTCAAACCCCATTGATTTGAATTCACCTTCGTGTGGGGTAATCACCGTGAACTTTGCCTTGCTCTTCGATGCCATCTTCACAGCATCAGCATCGAGTACCACAAATTTAGTAGTGGGTAATGAGAATCTCTTAGGTAACTTTGGCGCACCGGGCCCAATGACCCAAGCATTTGCCTTACTCTCACTGATCGAATTAAGTAGAACTACATCCGGATATGAGCCGATGACTAAATCTGCGACTCGCTTCTCCGTCATCAGGTAGTTGATATATCCAGCGCCACCGCGACGTGCGCCACCTACGCAGAGCAGACCGGCACCCGGGTATTCATCGCTGCCGGCTATGACGCCTACAACGCCATGGGTATATTTATTAGCATCGATAGCTCTAGGTGCGAGTACTCGAATCCGTCGATTAAACATTTCGACAGGCTACTCCTTGCTATCCGCTAAAGGAAGCGCCCTTCCTGATCACCGCATCGAGCATCTTCTCGGTTAATTTACCCGTGAAGGTATTCTGCTGGCTAGGGTGATAACTACCGATCACCAATCGCTTCACGCCATCATTACCAACAAATGTAAATGATTCGCCGTGGCCAAACTTTGGACGAGGCTTTGGCAGCACCTCTCCCATCTCAGTAAGCGTTGAATAGATCTGGGTCCACGCGAGGTTGCCGAGCGCTAAGAAAGTTCTCGCCGTCGGCATAAGAAGAGCAATCTCATTGTGGAAGAAGGGTGCGCAGGCTGTCTTCTCCTCTGTCGTTGGTTTGTTATCAGGTGGTGCACATCGAACCGCACACAGGATGCGGGTATTAAATAACTCTTGACCATCATCGCGTGATTCACTCGTAGGCAGTTTTGCTAGCCCAGCTTTATGCAGCGCACGATAGAGCCAATCCCCTGATGAATCACCGGTAAATACTCGACCCGTGCGATTAGCGCCATGTGCACCAGGAGCAAGTCCCAGCACGATAAAACTCGCATCTACTGGACCAAAGCCCGGGACTGGCTTACCCCAATACTTCTCTTCTTGATAGGACTTTCGTTTTACCACTGCAACCTCTTCACGCCACTCCACTAATCGTGGGCAGAGCGTGCAGGCGATGATCGCCGTATCTAAAAGGAGTAGAGATTTAGCGGGCATCGATAGATAAGCCCCATGCGATTCCATCGAGAATATCTGACTCTGATGCGATGAATCCTGCGGCGCCGGTTGCATGCAAAACTCGTGAGAGAACAAGTGATCCAGCGGTGATGACATCGACCCGGCCCGGGTGCATATAACCAAGCGCAGCGATCTCATCACGAGTCATTGATTGGAACATTAACGCGACTTCATGGACCTTTGCTGCTGGAATATATGCCAAGTGAATTGCATAACGATCGTATTCATCTAAGCCAAGCGCAGCCGCGGCAGCCGTGGTGGCGGTACCGGCAACGCAGACGAGGGTCTTAGCGCTAGTAATAGCAACATCTTCTGCCGCCGATGCGATCGCCGCATCGATATCTGCAATTGCTGCCGCAATCGCATCTGCTGTGGGTGGCTGGTGATTCAAGTGGCGCTCAGACATACGTACGCATCCAATATTGACTGACTTCGCAGATTCAACACTGGTGCGGCCTAAGACAAACTCTGTCGATCCCCCACCGATATCTACGACTAAGAATGGTCCGTCAGCTTCTTGTAACTCTTTCGTTGCGCCCATAAAGGAGAGTGCTGCTTCTTCGACCCCAGGGATAACTTCTGGTTCGATTCCAAGAATATTTCGTACGCCATCGATGAAGAGATCGCGGTTGGTCGCATCACGGGTAGCGCTGGTCGCGCAGAAGCGAACTCGTTCGACACCCTTGGAGGCGATGATCGATGCATACTCTTGAGTTACCTTGAGGGTGCGCTCAATCGCGGCTGGATCGAAGGCCTTGTACTGATCTACGCCCTGGCCAAGTCTTACGACCTCCATGCGACGATCTACCTCTTTGAAGGATCCGTCGTGAATATCTGCAACAAGAAGTCTGATCGAGTTAGTACCGCAATCGATCGCTGCTACACGCATGGTTCACCCTCCCACCACTGAGGCAGTGCAGCAAGTGCTTCATCACCAAAGGGATTAACGCCAGGCCCAGCACCCAATGAATGTGCGACTAATGAGTGCAAACATTTCACACGGGTCGGCATGCCACCAGCGGTGATTCCCTCAACTTCAGGGACATCCATACCGAGTGCGCCGCGAGCAACCAAATAATCCTCGTGCGCAGCAAGATATTGACCAGCGACATCAGGATCAGTGCCGAGTCGTGCCTCCATCTGCGCCATCATGCCGGTTGTCTCGAGCGTAGAGATTGCACCGGTGAGCTTGGGGCAGGTTGCATAATAAAAAGTTGGGAAGGGTGTCCCATCAGATAAACGTGGTGGTGTCTCGACTACTGCTGGCTTGCCACAGGGGCAACGATAAGCAATCGCATGGACATCACGTGGTGTACGACCGAGTTGGCGGCCGATCGCATCGAGATCATCTTGAGTGGGTTTATCAGTAGACATAAATTATGGATTCACATTCGTACTCGTAATAGATGAGATCACCTTGGAATACCACGGTAAGCCCGATGGAATATCAGTAGAGATTACGCCTGCAGGTTTTCCTTGTGTTGAATTCTCTACGGTCGCACCGATCACGATGTACTGATGCTCCCCCGGAAAGATGTAATGCAGCCTGGTGCGCGCCTGTGAAGCGACATAGGCCGGGTCGTTCCACTTTGCGAGCTCATTAGTCGCAGCATCAAGTGTTGCCTGCGAATCGTGGAGCTGAACTTTGAGCGCATTGATCTGCGCGCGCTGCGCACAATATCGCTGCATCGGCGGCGCTAGCGTGATTGCGACAACGAAGAGCACTGATGCCACCGCAAGGTTGCGACCAGATACTCCCCGAAGCCACTTCATACGATTACGAGTAATTACGCCTTGAATCGTGGGAAGGCGCTGCGACCAGCATAGAAAGCGCTGTCAGCAAGCTCTTCTTCAATACGAAGGAGTTGGTTGTACTTAGCAACGCGCTCTGATCGAGCAGGCGCACCAGTCTTGATCTGACCACATTCGAGCGCAACTGCGAGATCTGCGATCGTTGTATCTTCAGTCTCACCTGAACGGTGTGACATCATCGAGCGATAGCCAGCACGGTGTGCCATAGATACTGCATCGATTGTCTCGGTGAGTGTGCCGATCTGATTGACCTTTACGAGCAGCGCATTAGCGGTATTGAGCGAGATTCCCTTAGCAAGACGCTCTGGGTTCGTCACAAAGAGGTCATCACCGACGATCTGGATCTTCTGACCAAGATCAGCTGTCATCTTTGCCCAGCCATCCCAGTCATCTTCATCCAATGGATCTTCGATCGAAACGATTGGATAAGAAGCTACGAGCTCTGAGTAGTAGGCGATCATCTGATCTGATGTGCGCTCTGAACCCTCGAACTTGTACTTACCCTTTTCATGGAACTCTGTTGCCGCAACATCCATCGCAAGTGCAATATCTTTACCAGGCTTGAAGCCAGCAGCTTCGATCGCAACGAGGATCAAATCAAGTGCAGCGCGGTTGCTCTCAAGGTTTGGCGCGAAGCCACCCTCATCACCGATCGATGTAGCAAGGCCCTTCTGCTTCAATACTGATTTGAGGCTGTGATAGATCTCGGCGCCCCAGCGAAGTGACTCTTTAAATGATTCGGCACCGATCGGTGCAACCATAAATTCTTGGATATCAACATTGGTATCAGCATGTGCACCACCGTTGAGGATATTCATCATAGGTACTGGCAAAGTGCGCGCGGTTGGTCCACCGATATAACGGAAGAGTGAGAGATCAGCAGAATCTGCAGCAGCACGAGCGACTGCAAGTGATACGCCGAGGATTGAGTTCGCGCCAACGCGGCCCTTGTTCTTGGTGCCATCGATCTCGAGCATCTCCGCATCGATCATGCGCTGATCTTGTGCGTCGTAACCGATCACGGCTGGAGCGAGTTCATCGTTGACGAAGTAGACAGCCTTCTCAACGCCCTTCCCGAGGTAGCGCTTGCCACCATCGCGAAGCTCTACCGCTTCAAAGGCGCCGGTTGAGGCACCACTTGGGACTCCAGCACGAGCAGTTGTACCATCTTCAAGAATTACTTCGACCTCAACGGTGGGATTTCCGCGAGAGTCCAAAATTTCACGGGCGTGAACTGCATCAATGAGTGCCACGGGCGTTCTCCTTTTCCTTGCTTTCATAGTCTTCGATCATTCGGATGTACTTCGTTACCGCACCGCGCAACGCTGCTTCGGCATCTAAACCTTGCTTCTGTGCCTGCTCGACGATTCCAAAGAGAATCTCGCCAAGCCCTTCTTGAGTAGTTCCGAGATCGATCTTTACCGGCTGTTCCGCACTGAACTCATACCCAAATTTATCAACTCTGTAGGCTAGTTTATTCGCCAACATGAGCGCCGGCTGCGCAATTGGGACCCCATCGAGGGCTGAAGTTCGACCCTTTTCGGCGACTTTCAGCGCTTCCCAACTCTTCATCACATCTTCACTCGTATCAGCCACTGCATCACTAAAGACATGTGGGTGGCGACGGATCAATTTATCGGCGACTGCGCCTGCAACCTCTTCGACATCGAAGGGATCGGTGGGATCATCCTCGGCGACCCGGGCATGGAAGTAGACCTGCAAGAGCAGATCACCGAGCTCTTCGCGCATTGACTCACGATCGTTCATCTCGACTGCTTCGACATACTCATAGCTCTCTTCGAGCAGATACTTCAGAAGAGATTCATGGGTCTGCTCAGCATCCCATGGACACCCACCAGGTGAACGGAGTCGATCCATTGTTTCGCGTAAGCGATTGAGCTCTGACATCTCGTTCTCCCCTCTTGGCCACCGACACACCATAAAAAGCGTTCACCTACTTGAGAATGGAGTTAATCACTTCCATCGTCCACGGCAGGATTGAAGTATCTCCTACATCTTCACCTACCTGCCAGTTTGGCGCAGCAGAGCGTGCGACTAAGAGCGATTGGGTTGCGCTCTTGATCAGCGACCCCGGATACATCCGAGCAAGCCTGATTTGAAGTGACTCTGGCAGGGTCACAGGAGCGAGCTTCAAGAACTTTCCTTGCAAGACAACTTCTGTTAGCCCGAGCTCTTTCGCCCTGACCCGAAGCCGGGCAACATCGATCAAGGTGCTGGCCGGTTCTGGGAGTTCACCGAATCTATCGACCAACTCCTCGACGATCGCATCGAGATCTTTATTTCCACTTGCATCAGCCATCCGGCGATAGAGATCAAGACGAAGCCGCTCGGACGGTAAGTATTCAGTCGGCAGGTGTGCAATAAGTGGTAGCTCTACCTTGCACTCTTTTACCCGTGGTTCGACATCGACGTAGCCAGTCTTAAACTCTTCAACCGCTTCACCCACCATGCGCATATATAAATCAAAGCCAACTTCAGCGATATGGCCTGATTGCTCACCGCCCAATAAGTTGCCGGCGCCGCGAATCTCAAGATCCTTCAGAGCAACCTGCATGCCCGACCCAAGATCAGTATTTGTCGCAATTGTTGTGAGGCGATCGTGCGCGATCTCAGTCAGGGGCTTATCGGCTGAATAGAGGAAGTATGCGTAGGCCCGCTCTCGCCCGCGACCCACGCGACCACGTAACTGGTGCAACTGTGAGAGACCAAATTTATCGGCGCGATCCACGATCAAAGTATTCGCATTAGGAATATCGATACCGCTCTCGATGATCGTGGTAGATACCAAGACATCGAAATCTTTCTCCCAGAACCCAAGGATCACATCTTCGAGTTCGCGCTCACTCATCTGACCATGCGCTACTCGGATTCGCGCCGCAGGTACAAGAGTCTTTAGTCGCTCTGCTACTTGATCGATATCTTCGACTCGGTTATGAACAAAGAAGATCTGACCATCGCGCAGTAGCTCGCGGTGGATTGCAGCCATCACCTGCTTATCATCATAAAAACCTACATAGGTAAGCACCGGGTGGCGCTCTTCGGGTGGCGTCGTAATGTTCGACATCTCGCGGATTCCGGTAATCGCCATCTCGAGTGTGCGTGGGATCGGCGTCGCAGACATCGACAGGACATCGATATTGGTGCGAGCCTTCTTCAGCTCTTCTTTATGTTCGACACCAAAGCGCTGTTCTTCATCAACAATAACTAGCCCAAGGTCCCTGAACTGCACATCCTTGGAGAGCAATCTGTGGGTTCCGATCACGATATCGATCGAACCGTCAGCGAGCCCAGAGATAATCTCTTTACCCTCTTTCGGTGTATTAAAGCGCGATAGCCCAGCGACTTTCAGTGGGAAGCCGGTGTAACGATTCAAGAATGTTGATAGATGCTGCTGCACAAGCAGAGTGGTCGGCACAAGTACTGCTACCTGTTTGCCATCTTGGACCGCTTTGAAGGCTGCGCGTATTGCGATCTCGGTCTTGCCATACCCCACATCGCCACAAATAATGCGATCCATTGGATGCGAGGCTTCCATATCGCGCTTTACTTCTTCGATCGTCGAGAGTTGATCGGTCGTCTCGACGTACGGAAAGGCATCCTCTAATTCACGTTGCCACGGCGTATCGGCTGAGAAGGCGTAGCCCGGTGCTGCCATCCGTGCCGCATAGAGTTGGATCAACTCTGCTGCGATCTGCTTCACAGCCTTACGAGCACGGCGCTTAGCGTTCTGCCAATCAGCTCCGCCGATGCGATGCACCGCAGGTGCTTCACCGCCGACATAACGAGTTACTTGTTCGAGTGAATCGGTCGGGACAAAGAGTCGATCCCCGGGTTGGCCACGCTTTGATGAGGCGTACTCGATCACCACATATTCACGTGAACTCTTACCGACAGTGCGCTGCACAAGTTCGACATATCGACCAACACCATGCTGCTCATGCACCACATAATCACCGGGCTTGAGCTCGATCGGATCGACTGCCTTCTTGCGCCGTGATGGCATACGGGCTTGATCCTTATTCGAACTGCGCTGACCAGAGATATCTTTCTCAGTAATCAATACCGTCTTTGCAAAATCTGCAATGAATCCATGCTCGATCGGTGTGGTGGTCAGGTGGATGACATCGCGGGTAAGCGCGCTATCAATACTCTTCGACATCCGAGTCGGCAGATCAGCCTCAATAAATAAGTTATTAAAGCGTTCGACGATGCCAGGACCTGCTGCACTAAAGATGATCAGATAACCATCAGATAGCCACTTACGTAGATCACTCTCGAGATGATCAAGGTCATTGCGATAAACCGGCAGCGCCATAAATGGCGTCGCTTCATCCTCGATATCTGATGCATATAAGTTCATCGATCGCCACGAGATGCCACTTTCACGGGCCATCGCCCGCAACGCATCGAGATGGAAGTACCCGCCAGATTCCAATCCGCCAGCAATATCAATCGGGGCTTTGCCACCCACGGCAGCGTTTGACCACGAAGCATCCAAGAACTCTTTATTGGTTTCGATCAGATCGACTGCTCGTGATGCGATCCGTGGTTCATCGATCAAAATCACTTCATAGCCCTTTGGCATAAAGTGAATCAACGATTCGATCTCGGTATTAAGAATTCCGATCAAGGACTCCATGCCATCGACACTGATGCCTTCACTAATCTTGTGACAGATCTCAGTGAGCGCTGGAAACTCTGCCGCTAAATACCGTGCACGATCCTTCACATCATCAGTCAGTAGTAACTCACGACATGGGTAGATCGTGACCGCACCTACTACTGGTTCAAAGGTGCGCTGATCTGCGACCGTGAAGTATGCGATTTCTTCTATATCATCGCCGAAGAAATCTACGCGGATCGGATGTTCAAGATCTGGTGGGAAGAGATCGATAATGCCACCGCGCACTGCAAAGTCTCCGCGCCTTTCGACCAAATCAGTCCGCACATATCCAAGAAATGCCAGCGATGAGATGAGCCCCGACATCGATACCGCGCCATCAAGTTCTAATACCGGCAAGCTAGCCTCAAGCAGATTCGCCATGATCGGTTGGATCAAGCCACGAATCGATGTGACCAATACTCGTGGTGGATTATCCGATGCCAATCTATGTAGCGCCTTGAAGCGCGCAGCGACCGTGTCACTCTTTGGACTCAATCTCTCGTGCGGCAGCGTCTCCCACGGCGGGAAGCTCTCGACCACGTCATGGCCGATATAGGTACGAATCTCTTCCATGAGTTCATCAGCCCTGCGCGATGATGCCGTCACAACCACGATTGGCTTAGTGGTCGATGCGATCGAGACCAAGAGCCCTTGAGTCGATGGAATCGAGATATAGGAGTCGCCCTTGATCGCCGGGAGTTCAATATGTGAGAAAGCAGGTAGTAATGACATATCAACTCCTTTCGATAAAGCTCATAGAACCGCGCTAGAACGCACTGATACCCCCGCACTCAAAGAATGGGGGGTGGAGTGCCCCATTAAACCTGTAATGATTGGCCAGTGGCAACTGATGATTTAGATCTCCGCAGAGATGTTCGCACCCTTGGCGACCTCTTAGGTGAGAGTCTGGTCCGCCAAGAAGGTGAAGAGCTTGTAGAGCTCGTCGAAGAGATTCGTAAGGCAGTCCGTGAAGGTACCGGCGCCCAAGCGCTCGCTGATTTAAGTGATGCCCAAGAGATTCAGTTAGTACGCGCCTTTAGCACCTACTTCCACCTTGCAAATGTTGCAGAGCAAGTCCACCGCGCACGTGAACTCGCCGCAGAGCGATCTAGTGGTGGCTCATGGTTATCTCGCGCCGTTGATCGCATCGTCGAAAGAGAATCTGAGACCAAAGAATTTACCTTCGCTGATGTTCAGCAATGGATCAACGACTTCTCAGTCCGCCCAGTATTTACCGCCCACCCCACTGAAGCTTCACGACGTTCAGTCCTGAGCAAACTTGGCACGATTGCTGATTTGCTCGATGAAACACCAACCACCACCCGTGATCGTCGCCTCGCAGAAGCAGTCGATCTTCTCTGGCAGACCGATGAGTTACGTCTTGGTCGCCCAGAGCCACTCGATGAAGCAACCAATGCGCTCTATTACCTAGATGATCTCTTCACTAATACGGTGCCAGAAGTATTAGATGATTTCGCCCACGAGCTAGAGAGAATCGGCGTAACCGTTGATCCAACATCACGGCCACTGAGTTTTGGTACCTGGATCGGTGGCGATCGCGACGGCAATCCACACATCACACCTGAAGTCACGAAAGCCGCGATCTTGCTCCAGACCGGACACTTTGTTCGCACGATGATCGCATCGATGGATCAACTCCGTCAGACACTCTCTGTCTCTAGCCGGATCGCCGGCGCAAGCGATGAACTCAAAGTATCGGTGGCACACGATCTAGAGCTCTTACCTGAGATCGAAGACCGCTATCGCCGCCAGAATGTCGAAGAGCCATACCGCCTCAAAGCGACCGCTATCCGCCACCGCCTCGCGCTCACCCAGCGCCGCCACGCTGACGGCACCGAACATATGCCTGGCCGCGATTACGAGAGCACGGCAGAGCTGATCGCAGATCTCATGCTCATGCGCACATCATTGCTCGCCCACCGCGGTGAACTCATTGCTACCGGCTTACTTGAGCGAATCATCCGCACCGTCGCAAGCTTTGGCATCACCCACGCAACCATGGATGTCCGCGAACATTCCGATGCCCACCATGAAGTGTTGTCCCAATTATTCGGTGACCAATACAACGACAAAAGCACGCTAATCAACAACCAACTGTTTAACCCATCACGACCTTCGATCCATAACCTTGAGCCACTTCCCCGCAAAACAGTCGATACCTTTGTGGCGATCAACGAGCTCATCGAAAAATTCGGACCAGAAGTTATCGAGACCTACATCATCTCGATGACTAAAAGCCACATAGATGTCCTAGCCGCTGTGCTCTTAGCTGATATCGCAGGGCTCATCTCACTCAAAGAAGAGAAATTCGCCAAAGTCGGCTTCGCACCGCTACTTGAAACCGTCGCAGAACTTCGCGCAGCAGACACCATCCTCGATGCTTTGCTCTCAACCCCAAGCTACAGAGATCTTGTAAGGCTTCGTGGTGATGTCCAAGAAGTGATGCTTGGCTACTCAGACTCCAATAAAGATGCCGGTATCGCAACATCGCAATGGGAGATCCATAAAGCCCAACGCAAACTCCGCGATATCGCAATCAAACACGGCGTGACACTTCGTCTCTTCCACGGTCGCGGTGGTTCAGTAGGCCGCGGTGGTGGTCCCACATACGACGCACTCATCGCGCTCCCATGGGGATCGATCGATGGCCAGATCAAGATGACAGAGCAAGGTGAAGTCATCTCGGATAAATATTCACTGCCAGCACTGGCCCGTGAGAATGTCGAACTCTCAATGGCCGCTGCCCTTGAAGCAACCGTCTTAAATCGCGCACCACGCCAGTCCCCCGAAGATCTTGCCCAATGGAACTCCACGATGGACATCATCAGCGACGCGGCATTCGCACGCTATCGCTCACTCGTGGATCACCCAGATCTGCCTGCATATTTCTATGCATCAACCCCGGTAGAGCAACTCGGCAACTTATTCTTAGGATCACGTCCGTCGCGCCGCCCCGATGCATCAGGAGGGCTCGGAAGTCTTCGCGCGATTCCATGGGTATTTGGTTGGACCCAGTCCCGCCAGATCGTCCCAGGTTGGTTCGGGGTCGGGTCGGGGCTCAAAGCAGCGCGCACCGCGGGCCACGAAGTCACAACGGCAGCGATGCTCAAAGATTGGCACTTCTTCAGCACATTCATATCGAACGTCGAGATGACTCTCGCCAAGACCGACCTTGCGATCTCACAAAAGTACGTCGAGACCCTGGTCCCGAAAGAATTACGGCATTTCTTAGATCTCATTAAAGAAGAGTTTGAGCTCACCAAGCAAGAGATCCTGCTGCTCACCACAAAGAGCGAGCTCTTACAAGACCAACCACGCTTGGCCCGCACACTCGCTATCCGCGACCAATACCTCGCCCCATTGCATCTCTTGCAGATCAAATTACTCGATCAAGTCCGCACCACCGAAGATATCGATCC
>JBBAMR010000010.1:0-52029 GCA_040402375.1 Candidatus Nanopelagicaceae bacterium
CCCTCTTTACCCTCTTTACCCTCTTTACCCTCTTTACCCTCTTTACCCTCTTTACCCCTATCTAGCACCTGAATGACCAGTGGGCCACGCTCAATTGAGCCCAGTTCCAGGTTCCTACTTTGAGTGATTGGGGTTACACTTACGACTAGTCCGACGCTTGGCAGTACCCGTTTTAGCTATTGAGTAATCAGTGCTTTCCCCGGTAAAGCTGTACAGAGGAAGACCGGTTCTTAAGGAATTCTTAAGAGTCACATTTACCGTAAGGAAAAAAGTTACATGGCAACAGGTACAGTTAAGTGGTTCAACTCTGAAAAGGGTTTTGGTTTCATTGCTGTTGATGGTGGCGGACAAGATGTCTTCGTTCACTACTCAGCTATCCAAGGCAATGGTTACAAGTCTCTCGAAGAGGGTCAGGCTGTGACTTTCGAAGTCGTACAGGGTCCTAAGGGTCCTCAGGCTGATGCAGTTAACCCTGCGTAATAATCGCTAACAGTTAAAAAGTCCCACTCGAAAGAGTGGGACTTTTTTTATGTCATAAATTTTCACGATAGAAACTTTTATCAGTACCCACTCTGCTTCGGAATCTCACCGAGCTTCTTCTTAAGCTTTGCAACAGATAACGCCGGTGAGAGATCCTTCCCGGACTTCCAAGCATCTAGGAATGGCCACGGATAAAGTTCGCCCCGGCGCACCCACCAGATATTTGTGGCAGAGGGTGTCGGCCAACTGATCCCAAAGTGAAGATGGGGAGTCGTCCCACGTGCATCACCAGAATTTCCGGTCTTGCCGAGGAGATCACCTGGCCCCACTCGAAAGCCAGAAGCAATATTTGTTGGGATCGCCGAAAGGTGCGATCCGTAATAACGAACTCCATCATCACCGATCATCGAGATAGAGAGTCCGCCACGATCTCCGCCCTTATTCGTCTTCCATGAGAAGCGGTCTACACGGTTCACTTCATCAATCACACCAGACGTTGGAGCAACGAAGCTGCACCCGATGTCCGTCAAAATATCGGTCGCCGGATAATTGTGGTGGGCGCGGGCATATGTATAGCTGCAGCCGCTAATTGGAAAGATGTAGTAAGGAGAGGCGTGAACAGAAATTGGAGCAAGAGAAGTTAAAAACAGTAATGCGATGCAGAATAACTTTCTCATTCGCGAAGGATATAGCTAGGAGGTTACATCTTTCTTTGCAAAGCGAATAAATGCGATGGCAAAGAGGAAACTTGCAAGAATTACGCTATATGAAGCCCCTCGTACCATTTGACTCCAATTAATCTGGCTGGAGAGTGCATCAAACCAGGAGAAGGAGAAGTGAGTTGGAAGCCAATTCCTCAAAGCCCCCAGACCGCCTATCGCATCTAAAATATTAGAAAGAATCATGATACCGATCGCGCCACCAACCGCTCCCAGCGGAATATCCGTTGTAACGCTGAAATAGAAAGCGATTGAAGCGACCACCAGCAGCGTGATCGCTAGATACGCGGCAACGATAAGAAGACGCTCGATGGCAAGTTGATTGACCATCGTTACTCCAAGCGGTGTTTGAAGTGGTGCAGTACCAAAAGCGAGAGAACCAACGCTCCATGAGGTGATCGCTAAGAGTGCGATTCCCAGAGCCGAGAGGGTCAAACTCACCTTCAATTTTTGTATGAGTAGACGTGTCCGCGGAATTGGCGCAGCAAGTAGATAACGAAGGGTAGACCATGAAGCTTCTGAGGCTACGGTGTCACCATTAAAGAGAGCAACGACTGCGATGAGTAAGAATGGTGTTGCGAAATAGAACATCGTTGCAGTGAAGTTCGCGGCTCCCTTTGTGGCTAGCCCAATCAGATCAGCAGAGCCTGCGCCGAATCGTGTTGGGCCAGTGCTATTTCCAGAGGTTCCAAATTTAACGGCTAACGACACGATGACAGGGAGTGATACGACAAAAAGATATGCGAAGAGGGTCCGCTTTCTTTTAAGTTGTCGATACATCTCAATGCGGTACGGAAGGGTCTTATTTGGTAGATACATCTCAGGACTCCTTGCCAATTGTGAGATCGTCGCCAATGAGCTCAATGAAGATCTCTTCGAGCGAACCGACCTTCTTACCAGCCTTAGTCAGGATCTTCTTCATTGTGCCAGAAGCGATGAGTTTGCCGCGGTGCATGAGAACCACATGGGTACATGTCTGCTCAACCTCTGAAAGTAAGTGAGAAGAGACGATGACTGTTCGTCCAGTCTTCGCATAACTCTTAAGGACTTCTCGCATCGCCTTAATCTGTTGTGGATCGAGTCCATTTGTCGGCTCATCGAGGACCAGTAAATCGGGCATGCCAAGCATTGCTTGGGCGATCGCTAGGCGTTGCCGCATGCCTTGAGAATATGAGCGCACCTTCTTCTCCAAGGCGTTTCCAAGGTCAGTGATCTTGATCGCCTCATCAAAGAATGGCTCATCAGTGCGACCGATCGATTTCCAGTAAAGCTCGAGATTCTCACGTCCAGATAGATGAGGCAAGAAGCCAGAACCTTCTACGAAGGAGCCAAGTTCGGCGAGAGTCGGTGACCCTGGGTAGATCGGCTTGCCGCCGATACTGATCTCTCCTTCAGTTGGATAGATCAACCCCATCATCATGCGCAGGGTGGTGGTCTTGCCGGCGCCATTTGGACCGAGCAGACCGAGCACTTGCCCGCGCTTTACTTCAAAAGTAATTCCATCAACTGCCTTATAGCCATCCTTGTATGTTTTAGAGAGATTATGAACGCTCACGAGAGCATCGATGCTCTTACTTGAGATGAGATTATGCCGTGGTCGTCGGAGGTGCACCAAGAAGGCAGAGAGTAGAAGGAGAATTAAGGCTGCGATTGGCCAGGTAGCAAGCGCCCCACTACTGCTAGGAGATGTGAAAACTAGGTTCGCATATTTCAGTGGACTTGCAATCGCAACGGAGTACAGGCGACCATCGGCAGGCATCGAATACCCTTGATCGGTTGTAGATATCGCCACTGCAATCTTGTCCCCCACGGCAGCATCCATGACGACAGACGGCAGATGAATAGTAAAAATTGTTCCGGTCGTGGACATATGTGTGAGGTGGACTGGTGCAACAATTCCATTTGGCTGCTTGGTCTGTCCAGATGCTGTTCGAATCACGAGAGAGAAGAAGAGTGTTGCATCGGCTTTATTCGATGAAACTTTTACCTGCACCTCTGACGGCCCGACAATTGTCAAAGGCTTTTTGAGTGGCTCAGATTCCAGGAACCCGCTCTGGCCAGGTAAAAATGCGGCTGAAATTCCTCCCAGGTTGCCAGCGAGCGATAAAGCAGAACCCACGCCCGGCAATGAGGAGATGGCACCAGGGATTCCACCAATGGGTGCAATCAAAGCGGTAAAGGGGGTAGTGATAGGTAATGAGGCGTATGAGATGCTCGTTGGCAAAGTCTTGCTCTCAAGTAGCTTTGGAATTACCGAAGAGTCGATCAGTGAAATTGATCCATTGGTATCGGTGACTTGGAAGGTCGGGAATACGATCGGCTTCTTGAAAAGGTATTTATCAAACCAATCACTTGTGGCTTTTTGCAGACGCTTAGACTCATCCGTGCCACCGTCGTGTCCTCCACTGTGCCAGATCATCGCTAATGGAAGATTTGGATGCCCCCGATGAATAGCCCGGGCATTAGCGATGGATTCACTCAGAGGGAAGAGAGAGTCTGCTTCACCTTGCATCAATAGAGTCGGTGCTGAAATCATCGAAGCAACTGTTGATGGGGATGAGGCCGTCAATAACTTCTGATCCGCTGCGGTAGGCACTCCTGTCGCAACCGCATCTTTAAAGGCTTGGCACCAATCTGGCGCGAAAGTTCCACACTCTCCCCCAAATGCATTGGGAAGTGATGCCAGTGAGAAGAAGGTCCCAGCCCA
The DNA here is from genome assembly GCA_040402375.1 of Candidatus Nanopelagicaceae bacterium. Taxonomy (GTDB): domain Bacteria; phylum Actinomycetota; class Actinomycetes; order Nanopelagicales; family Nanopelagicaceae; genus PALSA-747. Next base: position 3,907 of record JBBAMR010000010.1, read on the forward strand.
GAACTTCTTATATGGTCCATAACTTGAATCATTTGAATTCTGCGGGAAGAGGGAGTTGCTCAAATTATTCCACGTGATATTTGCCGCGACGGCATCAATGCGATGGTCTAGGCCTGCAGTCATGAGTGAGATCGCTCCTCCGTAAGAATCACCGGCGATTCCAACCAATGGATCATTCTTTCTCTGCTGGATGACTTCAGTTCGACTGCTGAGATAGTCGATGAGCTTCGAGACATCAGCGACCTCGCCCGTTGGTGCATTCATCGAGATTTCACCAGTTGACTTACCAAATCCACGTGCTGTCCAGGTGAGGACAACATAACCATGCTTTGAGAGAGAGTTTGCTTGGGCTGCAACAGAATTCTTATCGCCGGTGAATCCGTGAGCGAGGAGGATTGCTGGGGCTGGAACTTTCGCAGGAAGATAGATTGAAGTATCGAGAGTGATTCCGCCAGTACCGTCGATGCGCTGTTCCAGAACCTTGACATTCTCTGATGCATGAGCGATGGATGGTACTGAGAGTCCGCTGAATAAAAGCGTGAGCACCACTATCGCATATCTCTTCACGACCCTACGTTATCGGCCATCTGGCCGAGATGTCATGTGAAATCCTCGGTAGAATAGGAAGGTGAAGAAGATAAGCCCATTAGCTTTCGCGGCACTCCTATCACTTCTGATCACCACAGTAGGAGTAATAAGCCCAGCAGCGCATGCGGCTACCCCCTCAACTCTGTCGACTGTATACAGCGCAACGATGAATAAGGCTTATCAACCAACGCCTACCAATGGTGGAACTGACGACTACCACTGCTTTGTCATCGATCCACATGTAGCGGCGAACTCCATGATCACTGCTGTCTCATTTAAGCCACAGCAAAAATTGATTGTTCATCACATGATCCTCTTCCAAGTAACTCAAAAAGATCGTGCTTCTGCACTTGCTCTTGATAACAATGGAGCTGGGTGGTCTTGTTTTGGTGGCACTGGCATGGGCTCATCTTTCTCCTCATTCCTCACCACTCCGTGGCTCTCATCATGGGCCCCAGGGCGCAATACCGATGTAATGCCGAGTGGCTATGGAACTTCCATTGCAAAAGGTGACCTCTTGGTTATCCAGATTCATTACAACTTATTAGCGATTGACTTTGGTACAACCCCAAAGGATCGCTCAAGTGTTCTACTTACTACCGTCCCAGAGGCTGGTTCATCTTTGAAACCGCTCTATGCAGATCTCTTCCCGGCACCTGTAGAGCTGGCTTGTCCAACCGGAGTAACTGGGAATCTCTGCGACCGAGGCAAATCACTGATCGATCTAGCCCGACGGACAAGTAGTGCGAGTGCGATTGAGGCCGCTGGTCTTAATCTCCTCTGTGGGCAAAGTGCATTCAACCCAACTCCAAGTAGTACCTCTACCTGCGACCGAAAAATCACACAGAGCGAAATTGTCATCAAGGCTACCCCTCACATGCACTTGCTGGGTCGATCGATGAGGTTGACGCTCAATCCAGGGACTCCTGGGGAAAAAATATTACTTGACCGTCCGAAATATAATTTTGATGATCAATCCCCCACTGTTTTGGCAAAGCCCATCTCCTTAAAAATCGGCGATACCGTTCGCGTCCAATGCACCTTTGATCCAACGCTGCGAGCGATCTTGCCTCAGACCAAGAAGCTCCCTCCTCGTTATGTCACGTGGGGCGAAGGCTCGTCAGATGAGATGTGCCTCGGGGTCTTAGGGGTGGCTCGCAACTAGTAAACTCACGCCCACTGTTACATCAAATGAGATGTCTCCAGGGGCGGTAGCTCAGTTGGTTAGAGCCCGGAACTCATAATTCCGTCGTCGTCGGTTCGAGCCCGACCCGCCCCACTTTATGCAGATGCCTCGAACTCGGGATTTATCGCTCACTCACCAATTTTTTGAGCGTTCGAAATTATCCATCTTGTATTTGCACTATAAACTTCACCAGGATTAAGCATTATTGATGGGAAATTTTCACGATTGGGTGCGTCAGGAAAACCCTGACATTCGAGGGCTAATCCCGCCCGCTGAACGTATCCCAATCCCGAAGTACCAATCTGTGTCCCATTGAAGTGATTGCCTCCATACAGTTGAAAAGCTGGTTGATCACTTTCAATGCTTAGAGTCAGGCCATCAGGTGCGGTCAATTGGCAATGCTCTCGAAATCCCACACCATCAATGACAAAGTTATGGTCAAACCCGCCATTCCGGTCTATTCCATCTCTGAAACAATCAGCGTGTGCGATTCCAAACTTTTTTCCACTTCTAAAATCTGCCGCCGTATTAATGACATCACGAATCTCACCTGTGGGAATCCCATCAGGGTGGTTTGGTGTATAACGTGATGCATTGATTTTGAGCGTATGTTCATCTACAGAACCCGAAGTCTCGCCTAAAAGGTTGAAGTAGGGGTGTGTTGTAATGTTTATTACGGTTGGCTTATTTGTAGCTGCCTTATAGGTAACTTGCGCACCATTTGCTAATAGTTCATAACGCGCACTCGCTCTTACCTCGCCGGGAAAGCCTTGATCACCGTCAGGACTAACGATAGACAATTCAACAAATTCATCGGATTGATCCTCTATACGCCAATATTGTGAATGAAACCCACCACTACCACCGTGGAGTTGATTCGGTGCTTCATTTATATCTAAAGGATATGACTCACCGTCTAATTCAAATTTTCCCTTTCCGAGGCGATTAGCAACTCTACCGACAGTCATTCCAACATATAAATTGGTAGTCAGGTAATCACTTATCTGATCTGATCCTAGAATTACGTTGCGCCAAGTATCGTCTGGAAGACGTACGTTAAATCTGCGCATAGTCGCGCCCAAGGTGAGAATTTCTAACTCAAAATTCTCATTTCTTAGCAGAATGAGCTCGGATTGACTCATCACGTAATATCTTTTGAAGTATCGATCTTCTCTTGAATCTCTAGATATTTCTTCAACACTTCCACCACAAATGCATGATCGATGTCGTGTCGAAGTCCTGAAACCGTCACAGTACCTACCATTCCTGTTTCAGAAATTAAGATCGGGACACTACCGCCACTTCCTGAAAAGCGCTCGACATCCATCCAGGGAGCGGTCTCAAGCGAATATGGCGGATCAAAGATTGGAAACCGGAGTCCGACCAAGTAACTACTACATCCCCATTCACGAGCAGTAGCCTTTTTTCGTTCTATCCATTTGTTGTTATGAGCGGAGGTCCCTCTTAGTGAAGTATGAAAGACGCGCTGCTCACCCAGTGAAATTTCGATCGCAATCGAGTGACCTCGGTTGGTAGCCTCAGTACGTAATAAGCTACCAAGATTCCATGCATCGTCTATATCGAATTTTTGAAATGTCAGGCTGGTTTCCTCTTTAGCAATATTCTCAATATCTTGATGTTCTAGGTGGCCTTCATTCTTCTTGGTCACCACTTTCCCCCAATTTGTGGAGAAATTAACTCATCGTAAATTTCTTTTATTTCGGATTTCAATTCGGCACTCAAAGGTGAGATGTGAGCGGCTCTGGCATTTGCCTTCGCTTGATCTCCGCTTCTGGCACCAGGAATTACCGCTGTGATGCCTGCCTGATCGATTATCCAACGCAGAGCGAATTCAGCCATTGTTACGCCCTCTGGAATCATCTTGGAAATTCGACGAACTGCTTCAAGTCCAATAGTGAAATCTACTCCAGCAAAAGTTTCCCCAATGTCGAAGGCCTTGCCCTCACGGTTATAGTTTCTGTGGTCATTCTCTGGAAATGTAGTATTTTCATCATATTTTCCAGAGAGAATTCCACTTGCTAATGGAACTCTTGCAATGATGCTCACATCCGCAGCCAGCGCTGCAGGCAGTACCTCTGATGATGGAGCTTGCCTGAGCGCGTTAAATACGATCTGAACGCTCGCAACATTTGGTCTCGATATCGCAGCCAGCGCCTCTGCTCTGGTTTCCACGCTAAAGCCATAACGTGAAACTCGGCCGTCTTCGATGAAGGAATCTAAGATATCAAATAGCTTATCATCGTGATAAACGGAGCTTGGTGGACAATGAAGTTGAACAAGATCCAAGGTATCTACCTTGAGATTCTCACGAGAACGATCGATCCAGTTTCGAAGATTTTCAAGGTTATAAATTTCAGGAGATTGGGGCATCACGCGCCTGCCAACTTTGGTTCCTACAACAACGTCATCAATCTTTCGCGATGTGAGGAATGTAGAAATAAGTTGCTCGCTTCGGCCATCACCATATGCATCGGCGGTATCAAAAAATCGGACCCCACTCTCGTATGAGGCATCAAGCACATTTAGAGCATCAGACTCTGTTACCTCTCCCCAATCGGCACCTAACTGCCATGTTCCAAGGCCAACCACCGGAATCGACTTATTTGACTTACCTAGTTTTCGTAACTCCACGCGATTCCTCGGTTTCTCCACTACTGTTAGTGAACTTGGGGAAGTATACGGATCTGTAAATTAAGGGGTCAAGCAAGAGTGAAACCCATCAACGATATTGGCGCCGCACTTGGAATCGATAGTGAGAATCTTGAGGCCTATGGCAAGTACAAGGCCAAGGTAAATATGAAATACCTTAATGCGCTTCCACAACGTGAAGGCTCGAAATTAATTCTTGTCACCGCAATCAGTCCCACCCCTGCAGGAGAAGGAAAGACAACGACTACCGTCGGACTGGGTGATGCGCTGCGCCATATCGGTAAGAACTCGATGATTGCGCTACGCGAACCATCGCTCGGTCCAGTCTTTGGCATGAAGGGTGGGGCAACCGGCGGCGGCCAAGCTCAGGTTGTCCCAATGGAAGATATCAACCTTCACTTCACTGGAGATTTCAATGCCATCGCCCTCGCTAACAACCTTCTTGCCGCACTCCTTGATAATCATGTTCACCATGGCAACGAACTCGGTATCGATATTCGCCGGGTCGCATGGAAACGCGTTATTGATGTGAATGATCGAGCACTTCGTGAAATTACCCAATCTTTAGGTGGTGTTGGAAACGGCTATCCTCGAAGTGATGGCTTTGACATAGTTGTGGCATCAGAGATTATGGCGATCTTCTGTCTGGCAACTTCCATTGAGGACTTAAAGGAGAGAATCGGAAGAATAGTCGTCGCTTACAAGCGAGATAAGACGCCAGTTCTAGCCAGTGATCTCAATGCTCAAGGCGCAATGACGGTTATCCTCAAAGATGCATTTCAACCCAATCTCGTACAAAGCCTAGAAAATACTCCAGCCTTTATCCATGGTGGACCCTTTGCAAATATTGCACATGGCTGCAACTCAGTCGTTGCGACAACGTCAGCTATGAAGCTAGCGGACTATGTCGTGACTGAGGCGGGCTTTGGGGCTGATCTTGGTGCTGAAAAATTCATCGATATTAAATGCCGCAAGTCGGGACTTCGCCCATCTGCCTGTGTCCTTGTCGCAACAGTGCGAGCACTCAAATTTCACGGTGGCGCAGACCTTAAGAGCATTACTACCGAAAACCTCGAGGCACTTGAGGCTGGCATCATCAATCTAGAGCGACATATCAAAAATATTACGACGGTCTACAATCTGCCTTTGGTCGTATCAATCAATCGCTTCACAAGCGATACTAGCGCTGAAATCGAGCTGTTGCGAAGCCGGGTTGAGGCTCTGGGTGTGAAGATCGTTCTTGCAACGCACTGGGCCGATGGTGGCGCCGGTGCAGCAGATCTTGCTCATGCAGTGGTCGAACTTTGTGAAGAACCAGATCGAATGAGATTTGTGTATGAAGATAGTGAAAGCCTGTGGGAGAAGGTCACTGCCGTAGCAACAAAGATTTATGGAGCCAAAGAAGTTACTGCTGATGCCAAAGTAATCAATCAATTAAAAGAGTTTGAGGCAGTGGGCTATGGTCACTTCCCGATCTGTGTAGCGAAGACCCAGTACTCCTTTAGTACCGATGCCAGCCTTCGCGGCGCACCGAGCGGTCACACCATTCATATTCGGGAGGTGAAACTCAGTGCGGGAGCAGAGTTCATCGTCATGATTTGTGGAGATGTCATGACCATGCCTGGCCTACCTAAAATTCCTGCGGCAGAACGTATCGACTATGTCGATGGAAAGGTCGTTGGTCTCTTTTAGCGAGAGGTTTTGCTTCCCCATTCACTCTTACGTTCGATCCGCCCCACGTAGAACTAACTCAAATATCGAATCTACCCTTGGATCAATCACTTCAAAGTGACCAATATCCGCAATCTCGATGTACTCAACATCCGGGAACTTTTTGGCGAACTGCTGTGCAAAGTCGACAGGCACGCGTATGTCGTTGCCGCCGTGAATCACTGTGACCTTTGCCTGTAACGCTTCCATCATTATTGGATTGAGATCGGGGCGATTAGTAGCGTCTTCCCCAAGAAAAAGCTGGACCGCACCATCATCAAGGTTGAGTTCGGCACCGCGTACCAAATCAGTAACAGGTGCGAGAGCAACAACGCTCTTAACTAATGGGAACCCTGATGCGAGCAAGGCAAGATGCCCGCCCGCTGAATGGCCTACAAGGGCGCACTCCCCAATTACCTCTACCGCTGCTCTGATGTCATCGATGTATTGATCCGGGGTACCAGCCGTTCTGCGGTACTCAATCAGGTAGGTATCAAAACCTTCTTCAGCACATCGTGCAGCGTATGGACGTAAGTACGCGAGATCATATTCCGGGCGCCAATATCCACCGTGAATAATGCCAAGCTTCTTCGCGCTCCCATTAGAAGCAGGAAAAAATTCAATGAACTGATCGGAATGATTTCCGTAGGAGATCGCCTCTAAAGAATGAGGTGCCGCGAGTTCAAATACTGAACGATCTTCGCTCACGGCACTCCCAATCTAGGTTAAATCTGATTAACGCTGATGAATTATGCGAGATCGAAGCGATCTAGCTCCATCACCTTGGTCCATGCAGCAACGAAGTCTTTAACAAACTTCTTCTGAGCATCCTTGCTGGCGTATACCTCGGACAGCGCACGGAGCTGTGAGTGGGAACCAAAGACGAGATCAACTCGTGTTGCACTCCAGGTGACGTTACCGGTCTTGCGATCACGGGCTTCAAAGAGTTCAGTTCCAACTACAGGAGCCCACGTATTCGACATATCAAGAATATTCTTGAAGTAATCGTTGGTAAGCACGCCTGGCTTATCGGTAAATGCACCGTTGAGTACTCGCATTCCACCGACTAGGACAGTCATCTCAGGGGCAGTGAGTGTCAGAAGCGCCGCGCGCTCGAGAATTAACTGCTCCGCTGGTTGAATGTGACCTTTATTGAGGTAATTGCGGAAGCCATCATGAGTTGGCTCAAGAACTGCAAAGGAGACCACATCCGTCTGGGCTTGAGTTGCATCAGTGCGACCCGGAGTGAACGGAACCTTTACCGAGACGCCAGCCTTCTTCGCAGCCTTCTCTAGCGCAGCTACTCCCCCAAGAACGATGAGATCAGCGAGAGATACTGTTCTTGAGTTTTTCTTGTTGAACTTCTTCTGGATTCCCTCAAGAACCTTGAGAACCTTCGCGAGTTCGGCTGGCTTGTTAACTTCCCAGCTGCGCTGTGGCTCAAGACGGATACGTGCACCATTTGCACCACCGCGCTTATCAGTTCCACGGAAGCTTGCTCCCGATGCCCATGCGACGTTGATGAGGTCTGCGGTTGTGAGAGTAGAAGAGAGGATCTCCTTCTTCAGTGACTCAATCTTCTTTCCACCAATGGTCTTCTTTGGTGCGGCTGGTATTGGATCTTGCCAAATAAGGTGCTCAGCTGGAACTTCTTTGCCGAGATAACGAACGATTGGGCCCATGTCGCGGTGAGTAAGTTTGAACCAGGCGCGACCAAATGCATCGGCAAAGAAATCTGGATCAGCTAAGAATGCACGCGAGACCTTCTCATAAGCGGGATCAACTCGGAGTGCGAGATCGGTTGTGAGCATTACAGGTGCGTGACGCTTTGCTGGATCAAAAGGATCTGGCACGAGATCTGCCGCGGCTCCACCAACGGGAATCCACTGCGTCGCTCCTGCAGGGCTCTTTGTCTGCTCCCACTCATATCCAAAGAGTGTGGTGAGATAGTTGTTATCCCACGCAAGCGGAGTTGAGTTCCATGCGCCTTCGAGTCCACTTGTAATTGCATCGGGACCACTTCCGGTCTGGAATGAGTTCTTCCAACCAAAGCCCATCTCCTCTAGGGGAGCGCCTTCAGGTTCGCGACCAACATATTCTGCTGGATCGGCAGCGCCATGTGTCTTACCAAAGGTATGACCACCGGCGATCAACGCGACTGTCTCTTCATCGTTCATCGCCATACGAGCAAAGGTCTCGCGAATATCTTTAGCAGAGAGCACAGGATCTGGATTTCCATTCGGTCCTTCAGGATTGACATAGATCAATCCCATCTGGACAGCACCGAGCGGATTATCTAAGACGCGATCACCTGTATAACGTTCATCACCGAGCCACTGCGCTTCTTTACCCCAATAGGTTTCATCTGGCTCCCAGACATCGGCGCGACCGCCACCAAAACCAAAGGTCTTGAAGCCCATGCTCTCGAGAGCAACGTTGCCGGTAAGAATCATGAGATCTGCCCACGAAATAGATTTGCCGTACTTCTGCTTAATTGGCCAGAGCAGGCGACGTGCCTTATCAAGGTTGCCATTATCTGGCCAGCTATTAATCGGGGCAAAGCGCTGCATTCCTGCACCACCTCCGCCGCGTCCATCGAATGTTCGATAGGTACCGGCGCTATGCCATGCCATGCGAATAAAGAATGGACCGTAGTGTCCATAATCTGCTGGCCACCACTCTTGTGAATCCGTCATGAGAGTAAGGAGATCGCGCTTCAACCCGTCGTAATCGAGTTTTGCAAACTCTGCGGCGTAATCAAAGTCAGGTTCCATCGGATCGACCAACTCAGAACCTTGTTGAAGGACTTTAAGGTTAAGTTGGTGTGGCCACCAGCCGGCATTGCTGATTGGCTCGTTGGTGACATTTACGCCTGGGTAAGGACATTTGCTCTCATTTTCCATAACCGAACTTTATCTATATTTCTCTTCACCTTCACACTGAGCCCTTCGGCAAGGCGGTCATAGGCCTCACTCTTCCTCGCATATTCTTAGATCTATGAGCTATAATAATGAATTCTCCTTAGAGTCGCTCAAGGGGATCTGGAACCAGGTGCTCGACCACCTCTTAGATCAAGACCGAATCGCCTGGCTAGCCTTCTTCGACGCTCGCCTAGTTGCACTCTCTCATCAGACCCTCACCTTGAGCTTTGCCGATGTCACAAAGTTTGGTGGCGACCACAATTTCAGTATGGCTCGCAACCCACGGCACATCGCGCTGCTCCAAAGTGCAATTCGCGAAGTGACCGGGGTGGACCTAGAGATCTCGGAAGAATGAGACGCGCTCTCACATTTCTAGGAGCGATTTCTTCTCTCCTTTTGGTGGCAACAAGTGCTTTTGCTATTGCACCAGCGAAATCCACATCGCAAGCGCTAACAACCCTCGGTCCCGGCGGCCGTATCGCGGGAATTGATATCAGTCGGTGGCAGCACCCTGGTGATGCTCAGATTGATTTCAAACAGATGTACTCAGCAGGTGTTCGCTTTGTCATGATCAAAGGCGCCGATGCTCAGACCGCTGCTGATACGATGGCTCTTAAGTATTTAACCGTCGATCGAAAAGCGGCACAAAAGGCCTCGCTCTATACGGGCTTCTACTATTACGCCTACCTTCCAGACAGCACAGACCCTGCCTTTATTATCAAAGATGCACAGGCTCAAGCCCAGAAAGTCATCTGGCGAATCGGTCAAGTCGGTGGATATAACAAACGCGATCTGCCGGTCGCGCTCGATTTAGAGAATAACTGTCAACGGATGGGATCGGGCGGTACCTGTCTCAAATATATGGCTCGTGCAAATGTTTCATTGTGGGCGAAGAGCTGGCTCGCCGCGGTGGCAGCGAAGACAAGTCGTAAACCAATCTTCTATTCGTACCCATCTTTCCTGGAAGGTGCAATGGCGCTCGATCCAGTTCTTCGCCAATATCCATTATGGATGGCGCGCTACTCATTAGATCCAGCTATCACAACCAATCATCCCAATGTGAAGGGAATCGGCTGTTTCGCACACTCGTGGAGTAACTCCAATTGCACAGCCCAATGGCAGTTCTGGCAATACTCATCATGCGGAATCGCTGGAAAGTATGGCGTTCCCGGAACTCGTGTCGATCTCAATGTCTTCGCTGGCACTCCCTCAAAGTTCCTCGCTCTGATTAAGGGAACCTGGACACCGGAAGCGATTGATGCTCTGCCTCAGAATGAAGCGACAACGATGCAGATTGCAAGTCAAAGCTCTGGAACAACAAACGACCCCATGGTTGTAACCGTGGATGTTATGCGACCTGATGGCTCCCCTGTCGTTACGGGAACAGTGCGCTTCGCCTCAGTTGATTCACTTATGCCAGTTGGAGATCAAACACCAGTGCGTTCTGCAACGGGCCGTTGGACACTCTCGGTGAAGGGCCTCATGGCGGGCACATATCTTGGATTAGTTCAGTACACCGATCAGTCGGGCACTCATGCTCCCAGCAGCATCCCCATCCAATTTCAGGTGAGTGAAGCACCTTCTCCTACTGCAACTCCTTCGGCTCCTAAGCCAACCAAGAGCAAAGCGCCAAGTGTTGATACCTGCGCTGGTCAGATTCGTAACTAGGGCGAGCGAGTAGAGTGCAGCAATGAGCAGAGTTCTTGTCACGGGTGGCGCCGGCTATATCGGAAGTATTACGACAGCGCTTCTGCTTGACCAAGGTTTTGAGGTAACAGTCCTCGATGATTGCAGTACCGGACATCGTGAATCTGTTCCAGCACAAGCTCGATTTATCGAGGGAACAATTCTCGATGGCAGGGTAGTACGCGAGGCGCTGGCAGGCTGCGACTCGGTAATTCACTTCGCAGCAAAGTCCCTCGTTGGAGAGTCTGTCGAGAAGCCTGATCTCTATCGCAATAACAATATCAATGGCAGCCAGATTCTCTTTGATGAGATGGATGGAGCTGGTGTTACTCGCATAGTTGTCTCCTCATCAGCGGCCACATATGGCGATACGCGTGAACAACCCATTCTTGAAACCCTTAAAGCTAAGCCTGGAAATCCCTATGGCGAGACAAAACTTGCAGTAGATAACCTACTTGCTGATCTTTCGGCGGAAGAGAACTTTGCCGCAATCAGCCTTCGCTACTTTAATGTTGCAGGCTCGCTCAAGACTTCGACTGGTTGGCTCCGTGAACGCCATGATCCAGAGACACATCTCATCCCGAATGTATTGAAGGCAACTGTAGATAATCCATTAAAGATTTTCGGTGATGATTGGGATACAGCCGATGGCACATGCATTAGGGACTATGTCCATGTGCACGATCTCGCGCAGGCCCACATCAGCGCGCTCGCTGCACTAACACCTGGGCAAAACGAGATCATTAATATCGGAAGTGGAACTGGATACTCGGTACGCCAAGTCATCGATACTGCAAGCTCGGTAGTGGGATATGAGATTCCAACTGTTACAGTCGATCGTCGGGCTGGTGATCCTGCCGTCTTAATCGCAAGTATCGAAAAAGCTCAAAGAGTCTTGGGTTGGGCTCCGGTAAGAGATCTAACAGCGATGATCGCTGATACCTTTAACAGTCTTCAATAAAACCTAGAGCGGCTTGATCGAGATGACATCGACGCCACCGATAGCTGTCAGAACATTCACAAGATCGGTCGTATCAGAACCTGGAATCGCAACAATAATCTCGTCGTAACCGCGACCATCTTCACTCTTTAATACTTGCAAACCGCGGATATCTCCACCAGCAAAGCCGATAGCTGAGGCGACAGCTCCGAGTGAACCTGGGCGATCCGGAAGGGCAATCTCTACTTTAAATTGAGCCATACGAGGAAAGTACACCCTTCATCTCAGAACTAGGCCAAACACGGATGAAATTAGATCTGAACGATATTTGGCCCAGAGATCGCAACGGCGATCTTTGGTAGCGGTATCTGTGTTGGGCCAGCGAGAACAGCTCCGCTGGTTGAATCGAACTTGGCGCCGTGACATGGGCAGTTCATGGAGTGCGAGAGTGCATCGTAAGCAACTGTGCATCCTTGGTGGGTGCAGACAGCGCTATAAGCAAAGACGCCAGCCTTGGTACGAAAGAGAATTGCTGGGTTGCCACCATTGGCATCGAAGGGCATCGTTGAACCGACCGGGAATTTTGCGACCTGGACGATAAAGGCGCTCTTCTTCGGCTTTGGACGGAGGGTGCCACCAAAGAGTGAGGCGATGACAGCTCCGGCTCCAACACCGAGGATTCCCATCACTTCGCGACGATCACGCAAGTTTGGAACTAATCCCCCGAGCGCACCAGTGCGAGCGCGACTTCCGCTCTTTACATGTGCCTTCCACATAAAGAATAGTGCGAGCCATGAAGCGGCAAAGGCGAGATCACTCCCTAAGAAGTATGGGCGCACGTGATAGGTAACCGAGAGCCACAAGATGATCGAGACCGAGAAGCCACCAAAGATTGCAAGTTGCATGGCAACACCGGTGAGAACCGCAATTCCGATCGCAAATTCAGAGAGCATCACAAACCAGGCAAAGAGCGTTACGTGCTCGAGCATATGCTTGAGAATAAAAGTTATTGGCGAGTGGCCGATATAGCTGGTGAGCTGGCCGGCAAATGAGTTCGCGCCAGATTTACTGAGGAATGCGGCGTCGGTTGCCTTGGCCCAACCACCATAGACCCAGGTCCCGCCCAGCCAGAGTCGAAGAATGGTGATGCCGAGTGGTTGATTACGCCATGATGCTAATCCGGGGGTTACCTTTGCCATGGGGATATTGAACCCCATTTACCTGTGAATGTAATGCAGAAAATACCTTTTCCTTACTTGCTCCCCCGACAGGCCTCGATCCTGTGACATCTCGATTAACAGTCGAGTGCTCTACCAACTGAGCTACAGGGGAATGAACGACAGAATGATACTAAACGGCCTCCCCGATCGCCAACTCCTTCTGGATCCGCCGGGCAGCCTCTAGTCCCACGAGGCGTGTGAAGGTCTCTGTGTACTCGGTCTCATTCTCCACTGGGTTGAGGCGCTGCAACTCTGACTTAATTTCAGCGATCTCACGACTCATCGCAACTTCACGCAGGCGAGCGAAGATCGATTGGATATAACGCTCTGAGATCTCACCATCAGTGCGAATCGGTTCAACGGTGAGTTCGGTAATGAGCGAACGAACTGCATCATCTTCCGTGCGCTCCAACATATCGTTGATCGAAATCTCAGGTGCATCATCAATCCGCGCGCGAAGTTCGGCATACGGGCCATAGGAGAATGCCTTAATTTCGAGGTCAGCCCAAGGGTGAGCAAGTTCTGGTGCCTGCAACTTCACCTTCAGAACCTCACGCTCGAGCATCAAGATTGGATCTTTCAGATTTACTGTCTGCCCTGGCGCTGCGCTCTGATTTTGTTGTGGGTTGTAGTTCTGAGAAGTCGCTCGCGGACCACTCTTCTTTACCGCCGAACTCACGACATCGATCTCCATGCCAAGCCAAGCTGAAAATGATCGAACATATTCAGGTCGTAGTGATGCATCCTTGATCTTTCCGATCAACGGTGCGACTTGATTGAGCGCACTAACGCGTCCTTCTGGAGTCTTGATGTCATAACCCGCGATGACAGATTTCATTGCGAATTCAAAGAGCGGGACTCGGCGGGCAACTAAGTCGCGAACCGCTTCATCCCCACCACTCTGTCGGAGATCACACGGATCCATGCCATTAGCAGCAACTGCAACAAAGGTCTGTGCCACAAATTTCTGATCATCATCAAAGGCGCGAAGCGCCGCCTTCTGACCGGCGGCATCGCCATCGAAGGTGAAGATCACCTCACCGCGGAATGCATCATCATCCATAAGGAGTCGTCGAATGATTCGAATGTGGTCATCACCGAAAGCAGTTCCGCAGGTTGCGACCGCTGTCGTGACTCCGGCAAGGTGGGCTGCCATCACATCTGTATAACCTTCAACAATAACTACCTGTCGCTTCTTAGCAATTTCTTTCTTAGCCATATCAAGTCCATACAGTAATTGGGACTTTTTGTAGATAGGAGTTTCAGAGGTATTTAAATATTTTGGTCCTTGATCTTTATCATCGCCAGCGAGTTTGCGTGCGCCAAAGCCCACAACATCACCTGAGATATCTTTTACCGGCCAGATAAGACGGTTTCGGAAGCGATCAATGAAATTTCCACGCGATCCTTCTTTGATGAGTCCCGCTGTATTTAATTCAACTTCGCTATAACCAAGTCCAGTTAAATGCTTGTAGAGCGCATCCCATTCATCGGGTGCATAACCCACTCCAAAAGTTTCAGCTGCTTCGCGCGAGAATCCTCGACCTGTCAGGAACTCTCTTCCCACCTGTGCTGGACCTGGCTTCCCGAGCTCTTCTTGGTAGAACTTCGCTGCTGCGGTATTCGCTGCGACCAGACGAGAACGGTTGATACCAGGAGTGGATGGTCCGCTCGAGTCGTAGGTGAGTTGATAGCCGATGCGTTCAGCTAACCGCTCAACCGTCTCGGTAAAGGTGAGGTGCTCCAACTTCATGAGGAAGGCGATGACATCGCCACCTGTCTGGCAACCGAAGCAATGGAAGTAACCCTTGGAAGGAGTTACGTGGAAGGAAGGAGATTTCTCATCATGGAAGGGACAGAGGCCCTTCTTCTGCCCTCCGCCAGCGCCTTTTAGTTGAACATAATCGCCGACGACATCATCGATGTGGCTGTGCTCGCGCACATACGCAACATCTTCATCCCTAATTCGTCCGGCCATGGGTCGATCTTATCGGGGTCAGCGCTTGCTTAGATGAGAGGCAAATTGAGCGAGCAGCTTCGCATGAAGCACATAGGCCCCAGGGTCAGTAAGCGAGGCAATCTGGTCAATCGCGACGCGAAGGCGCTCGCTATCACTCCCGGCTGCACGCCAATCATCGATAAAGAAGCTCTCGAGCGCCGCTTCTCCTCCGGCATAGACCATCTCAACGAGCTCTTTAATCACGATCTGTTGCTCGGCATAGCGCTTCTGCGAAGATTCGGCGCCAATCACATAATGTCCGGCCATCGCTTTTAAGATCGCAACTTCTACCCGTTGTTCGCGCGGCACGACGAGGCTGGCAGAGTATCGAGTGAGATCGCCATCACCATATTGATCGCGGGTCGCAGACTCGGCGGCGAGGGCGAAGCGGCCTACAAGTTGTGACGCCAAATCTTTTAGACGTGCCAAATTTCGCTGAGAACCATCATACGAGGCTGGCCAACACGAGAGCTTCTGCAAATTGGTCAGTGCAACTCGAGATTCTTCCTCAGTAATATCTTCAAGGTATCCACTCTTTGCCATCGAGAAGAGTTTGGCGATATCTCCGTCGAGTGCTTCAAGTTTTACTTGTCCAGAGACGATGGCATCTTCTAAATCGTGCACTGAGTACGCGACATCATCAGACCAATCCATGATCTGTGCTTCCATCGATTGCGCACCAGTCGGAGCGCCTTGGCGTAGCCAGTGAAAAATCTCTAGATCATCATCGTAGACACCAAATTTACGAATCTCACCGGTGCGTGGCCACGGATACTTCGTAGCGGCATCGAGTGATGCACGTGTCAGATTGAGGCCGACAGAATGTCCGTTCGCATCAACGGTCTTCGCTTCCAGGCGAATCAAGATACGTAGCGATTGAGCATTTCCTTCAAACCCACCAGCGCTCGCGCAGAGTTCGTTAAGAGCGTCTTCGCCATTATGACCAAATGGTGGATGACCTAAATCATGTGCCAGGCAGGCACCTTCCATAAGATCTGGATCGGCACCAAGTGCCTGACCAAGTTCGCGACCAACTTGAGCACACTCCAATGAGTGCGAAAGCCGGGTGCGCGGAAAATCTGAGGCCCAAGGGACTTCTACCTGTGTCTTAGCAGCGAGTCGGCGTAGCGCGAATGAATGGATGATGCGAGCGCGATCACGCGCAAATTCAGTGCGGCCACCACGTTTAGCGGGTTCATCGAGAAAGCGCTCGCGATCGTGCGCGGTGTAGCCACTGTGCTCACTTGCTAGTCGAAGAACCATGATGGGGTAACTCTACTTCTTGATCTGATCTGTGAGGTGTATACCAAACTGACCGACCGTCTTATAAGCCAGGTAGGCGCCGGTTTCGCGTGCGATGTAACGCCAGCCGGCGTTTTTTAGCGAGGCTGGACCAGTTAAGGCCGGGGCACAACTCGCTGCAATACCGAGATCCTTCGCCTCTGCCTCTGCTCGGTAGCAGTGGTACGGATCGGTCACGATGATGATCGAGGTGTAATGGTGGGTTCGCAGGAAGTTCACATAAGCAACGGTGCTACTCAAAGTATCTCTACCAACCGGGATCGATGAGATTGCGCTTTTAGCAATACCTGACGCGATCAGTGACCTGCGACCTGTTGATCCTTCAGTAAAATTATCTCCCGTGGCATTACCGCCAACTGTGATGATGCGATGTGAAAGTCCTGCGCGATAGATCTCTCTCGCACGGTCGATTCGTGATTGCAAAATATCTGATGGCACACCATTAAATTGCGCTGCTCCAAGAATAACGATCGCATCGCTCTTCACCGCAAACGCGTTATGGCCTTCATTCCAAATTGAATAGGCGAAATACCCAGGTATAACGATCACTAATAAGAGAAGAAAAGTGAGAAGCCTGCGAAAGAGACGAAAGAGGAAGATCATCCGCCAGAGACCGAGTCATCGATCGTGATTGCGGGAATCTCATCTGGGTCATTTAGCCAACCATCCGGCAGAGTGGGTGGGCGACCGTGGGACTTGCGGCCGCGCGGACCTTCAGAGACTGCAGTGGGATAGGGCTGGTCATCAAGTTGTGCGAGTAAGTATTCAAGCTCACCGAGCGATGAGACCATACCAAGAGAGGAACGAATCTCGCGAGGTACGGTGAAGCCCTTGAGATACCAGGCCATATGTTTGCGAAGATCGCGCATCGCCCGGCCTTCAGCTTCAAAGAATTGAATGAGGAGTTCGCCATGGCGAATCATGATCTCGCGCACTTCGGCAAGGCTTGGCTCTGATTTCGTACTATCGCCGTGCATGGATCGGACGAGATCGGCGAAGAGCCATGGGCGACCTAAACAGCCACGTCCGACTACAACTCCCGCACAACCAGTCTGCGCGATCATTCGGGCGCCATCATCACCACTCCAAATATCGCCATTACCTAGTACCGGGACACCCGTTGGTTTCAAATGCTCGACCAGAGTCGCAATCTTCGACCAATCTGCTTCACCGTCATACATCTGCTCTGCAGTACGCGCATGAAGTGCCACCCAGGCGACACCAGCGCGAGCGGCTGCGGTCGCAGCATCGAGATATGTGTGGTGATCACTATCGATGCCGACCCGCATCTTCACAGTTACCGGGACGCCATAAGGCTTTGCGGCATCTACTGAGGCCTTCACAATGTTTTCAAAGAGTCTGCGCTTGTAAGGAAGCGCCGCTCCCCCGCCACGTCTGGTTACCTTGGGTACCGGGCAGCCAAAGTTAAGATCGATATGGTCCGCTAAATTCTCTTTCATCAACATCTCAACTGCTTTTCCAACAACAACCGGATCAACTGCGTAGAGCTGAACAGAACGTGGCGTCTCACCTTCGCCTGGAGTAATGAGTCGCATCGTCTCTGGATGTCGTTCAATGAGAGCGCGTGCGGTCACCATTTCGGAGACGAAGAGGCCAGCACCTTGTTCACGGCACAAGGTGCGAAATGCTGAGTTAGTGATACCTGCCATCGGTGCGAGGACTACTGGTGTTTCAAGCACCACCTCGTTATTTGCGAACCCTCCGTTAGAGATCGGGAGGCGAAGTGGCGCAGGTTTCGTTAACACCCGAGCAAGCGCGGTGCCAACCACGCCTGAACCTGATCGATACCAATACGCTCCTGCGCCATGGTGTCTCGATCGCGAATTGTCACTGCATTATCTTCAAGAGTTTCAAAGTCGATCGTGATGCAATACGGAGTGCCGATCTCATCCTGACGACGGTAGCGACGGCCAATAGCGCCAGCATCATCGAAGTCGATCGCCCAATTCTGGCGAAGTTCTGCCGCAAGATCGCGCGCCTTGGGCGAGAGATCAGCGTTGCGAGAGAGTGGCAAGACTGCAGCCTTAATAGGTGCAAGTCGGTGATCAAGCTTCATGACCGCACGCTTCTCCATCTCACCCTTTGCATTAGGAGCTTCATCTTCTGTGAAGGCATCCATCATGAAGGTCAGTGTGCAGCGGTCTACACCAGCTGCAGGTTCAATAACATACGGAACCCAACGCTCATTCTTCTCTTGATCAAACCACGAGAGATCTTTTCCAGATGCCGCGCTATGCGCCTTCAGGTCAAAATCGGTACGGCTTGCAATACCTTCAAGCTCGCCCCATTCAGTTCCATTGAACTCAAACTTGTACTCAATATCCACTGTTCGCTTTGAGTAATGCGAGAGCTTCTCTTTAGGATGCTCAAAGAGGCGAAGGCGTTCAGGATTGATACCTAGGCTGGTGTACCAAGCGAACCGAGTATCAATCCAATATTGATGCCACTCTTCATCTGTCCCAGGGACGACGAAGAATTCCATCTCCATCTGCTCAAACTCGCGGGTGCGGAAGATGAAGTTTCCAGGGGTAATTTCATTACGGAAAGATTTTCCGATCTGACCGATACCAAATGGTGGCTTCTTACGTGAGGTCTGCGCGACGTTATCAAAGTTGATAAAGATTCCCTGCGCTGTCTCGGGACGGAGATAAGCAAGACCACTCTCATCTTCTACGGCGCCGAGATAGGTCTTGAGCAAACCTGAGAACTGCTTAGGCGCTGTGAACTTTCCCTTATTGCCACAGTTTGGACAGTTAACTTCCTCCATCGAGGTTGGGAGGCGTCCGTTCTTAGATTCAAATGATTCTTCAAGATGGTCTGCGCGATAGCGCTTGTGACAGGCGGTGCACTCAGTCAGTGGATCGGTAAATGTCTCAACGTGGCCTGATGCTTCCCAGACTTCACGAGCGAGGATCACACATGAATCAAGCCCAACAACATCTTCGCGTCCTTGAACCATTGAACGCCACCATTGGCGCTTTACATTGTTCTTGAGTTCAACTCCGAGTGGGCCGTAATCCCATGAAGCGCGCAATCCGCCATAAATTTCAGATGATGGGTAGACGAAACCTCGACGCTTTGCGAGGCTAACAATTGTTTCGAGACGGTCTGCGGCCATGATTTTCTCCTCCGGCTGGCTGTCGGCTTGTACTGGTCTTGCGGGCTGCAAGGATCACAATTTTACCCTCATTCATCAGCTCCACTCACCCACAAGGACCTAGAATCCATGAATGAGTAAAGATCTCTATGAGGGCACCAAAAACCTTCCGCCCTTGAGCGCGATGTGGCGCAATCTGCTCGACCTCCCCCGCGCCATGACTCTTGGCTCTTTTATCTCAGGGCTGCTGATCGTCGTTGTGGCGGCAACCGGACCGATTGTCATCATGCTTCAAGCAGCGCAGGCTGGTCATTTCACTTCTGCTCAAACTGCGACATGGATCTGTTCATCATGGGCTACCTCAGGACTCTTTGGCCTTTATCTCTCTCTTCGGTATCGAATGCCGATGATTGGCTCAACCTCAACCGCTGCGATTGTCTTGCTTGTAACGAGTTTAAAGAGTCACAGCGTGGCCGAAGCAGTCGCCTCCTACATGGTTGTAGCCATCCTCTTTATCGTTGTTGGAGCTGCTGGGCTTATGCCTCGTATCGTGAAATTCATTCCCCACCAGATTGTGATGGCAATGCTCGCGGGAATTCTCTTTACCTTTGGCGTCTCAATTTTTACGAACTTTGACTCCCAACCATGGATCGTAGGCGCCATGGTCCTTGCCTATTTTGGAGCGAGAGTCATGAAACTTCGCGTTCCTGTGATCCCAGTCCTCCTCGTTGGAGTTGGAACATCTGCGCTTCTTCATCAGATTTCTTTTCGCTCACCACCGTTTGGAATAACGCATCTGCTCTGGGTGAGCCCGCACTTCACCTTTGGCTCAATCATAAATTTAGCCTTTCCCATTTTCTTGCTCACGCTAGCAACTCAATTTGCTCCTGGTTTCGCAGTACTCAAGAGCAATGGTTACAATTCGCCGCATAGCGCTTCGCTCATAACATCTGGGCTGATCTCGCTCGTGAGTGCCGGTTACCTGAACAGCGGCGTGAATACCTCTGCCATCACTGCAAGTATTGCAGTTGGCGAACATGCTGATCCAAATCGTTCAACGCGATATAGCGCTGGAGTAGTAACAGGAATTTTCTACATCATTGCTGGGGTATTCGGCGCTTCAATACTCACTCTCTTTGATGCCCTCCCTGCAGCCATGCTTGCCGCACTTGCCGGGCTTGCACTATTTCCAGCGCTAGCCTCATCAATGCACGAAGCTCTCGAGCCCGGGCACAGCAGAGAAGCTGCTCTCGCCACGATGGTAATAACGATTAGCGGCATTCATCCCCTGCAACTTGGCTCACCATTTTGGGGTCTCCTTGCCGGTGGTCTCCTTTACGCCTTACCGAATCTGCGCTCTCGCTCAGCGTAAATCTCAATCGCTTCCCAGAGAGTTCTGCGATCTACATCTGGCCACAAGACATCCATAAAGACCATCTCTGCATAGACCGTTTGCCACGGTAAGAAGTTAGACGTTCGTTGCTCGCCGGAAGAGCGTAGAAAGAGATCGACATCTCGCATCTCTGAGTTGTAAAGATGTTTCGCCACTAACTTCTCAGTGATCTGCTCGGGCTTGAGCTTCTTCTTGGCAATCTCGCGCGCGATCGCTGTTGTGGCATCGACAATCTCGGCCCGACCACCATAGTTCACACACATATTGAGAGTGAGGGTGCGGTTCTTAGCAGTGAGCTCCTCTGCCTCTTGGAGCTCGTGAATTACAGACTTCCAGAGTCGCTGCTCTTTTCCGACCCAGCGAATGCGAACGCCAAGATCATTCATCTCATCGCGACGACGTCTGATGACATCGCGATTAAATCCCATGAGGAATTTCACCTCTTCGGGAGAGCGGCGCCAATTTTCAGTAGAGAATGCATAAGCGCTGATCTCTTTAACGCCGATCTCAATCGCACCATGGACGATATCGAGAAGTGACGCCTCACCAGCTTCATGTCCAGCTGTGCGCGGCAAGCCTCGCTGTTTGGCCCATCGCCCATTGCCATCCATCACAATCGCGACGTGAGCCGGAATCTGTTCTGGTTTTAACTTCGGCGGCGTTGCGCCAGTTGGGTGAGCCGTCGGGCGGATTGGAATTCGTGCCATAGCTACATCCTCTCAACTAATGGGAGGGAGCGTAAACCTCGTTCAAGGTGCCACTGCAGGTAGGCAGCGATAAGACCTGATGCTTCGCGCCGGTAACGTAGCTCTGATTGGTTCGCTGACTCCCAATCCCCCGAGAGGAGCGCTGACATAAGTTCGAGTGATTGCTCTGCCGGCGTCGGAGCGGCCGATGGCTTGCAGGTTGTACAAACCGAGCCACCACCAACGAGTGAGAAGAATTTATGAGGACCAGGAGCATCACAGACCGAGCATTGAGAGAGTGATGGCGCGTAGCCAGCGACTGAGAGAGATCGTAGAAGGTAGGCATCAAGAATGAGTGAGGGGTCGTAGCTCTCATAGGTAAGCGACTTGAGTGCTCCCGTGAGGAGTAGATATTGCTGCAGCGCCGGTTCGTGTTCGTTCTGTGTGAAACGCTCTGCCGATTCAAGGATGGCATTGGCAACTGTCCAGTGTTGGTAATTCTCACTCAAGCGATCACCAAAGTTCTCGATACTCACCGCCTGTGTCACAGTGTCGAGTGATCTACCGGAATAGAGTTGAAGGTCAACATGACTTGTTGGTTCAAGCCGTGCGCCCCATCGTGATTTCGTACGACGAACACCTTTAGCAACAGCTTTTATTCGACCATGTTCGCGAGTCAGGAGCGTGATGATGCGATCAGCCTCACCCAATTTTTGGGTACGAAGCACAACTGCTTGATCTCGATAAACCGCCACCCTCAGAAGGTAGTCGTGATTAGGCTCGAAGGCCGCGATTGACCGCCGAAATCACCGCTTTGAGCGCGGCCGTCGTGGTCGATGGATCGATTCCGACTCCCCAGAATGTCTTTCCATCTACTTCACACTCAAGATAGGCAGCAGCTTTCGCATCGCCACCGGCTGAGAGGGCATGCTCGTAATAATCTAAAACCCGGATGGTGCGTTCGGAATAGCTAGAGATCGCAGTAACGAAGGCGGCGATCGGTCCATTGCCGGTGCCAGAGAGCGTCTTCATCTCGCCATTGTCTGCGAGCTCAACAGAGAGTTGTACATCTTCATCAAGGTGTGACGATTGCGAGAGACCCTTGAGACGGAATCTTCCCCATGTATTCTTGCCAGCAGGAAGGTACTCATCCTCAAAGATCTGCCAAAGCGCATCGGGAGTAACTTCGCCGCCCTCGTTATCAGTCTTCGCTTGAACCACCTGGCTGAATTCAATTTGTAGTCGACGCGGTAGATCAAGGTGATGTTCGTTCTTCATCAAGTAGGCGACGCCGCCCTTACCTGATTGACTGTTGACGCGGATAACCGCTTCATAAGAGCGTCCAATATCCTTGGGATCAATCGGTAGATACGGCACAGCCCAGGTGTGTTGATCAATATGTACGCCAGCAGCGGCTGAATCAACCACCATATGATCAAAGCCCTTCTTAATAGCATCTTGATGTGAGCCTGAGAACGCGGTGAATACGAGATCTCCCCCATATGGATGGCGTTCAGGTACGCGAAGTTGATTGCAATACTCAACGGTGCGACGAATCTCTTCGATATTAGAGAAATTAATATGTGGATCGATGCCATGACTAAAGAGATTGAGCCCAAGGGTGATGAGGCAGACATTTCCAGTGCGCTCACCATTACCGAAGAGGGTTCCTTCAATGCGATCTGCACCAGCGAGGTAGCCAAGCTCAGCAGCTGCCACACCGGTACCGCGATCATTATGTGGGTGAAGTGAGAGAACGATACTGTCGCGATACTTTAAATGACGGTGCATCCACTCAATCGAGTCGGCGTAGACGTTAGGGGTAGCCATCTCAACGGTGGCCGGCAGGTTAATAATCGTTTTATGATCTGGCGTAGGTTTGAAAATATCGTTGACCGAATCGCAGACTTCTAGCGCAAACTCTAACTCTGTGCCGGTGTATGACTCTGGTGAGTATTCGAAGAAGATCTTTGTCTCTGGCACCATCGAGCGAAGATCCATGCAGAGTTGTGCAGCATCGGTCGCTATCTTCTTAATGCCTTCTCTATCTTGGCCAAAGACGACGCGGCGTTGGAGCGTTGAGGTCGAGTTATACAGATGAACGACCGCTTGCTTCGCACCCTTGAGTGATTCGTAGGTCCGACGGATAAGAGGTTCGCGCGCTTGGGTGAGAACCTGGATTACGACATCATCTGGGATGAGGCCTTCATCAATAATCTTTCGGACAAAGTCGAAGTCCATTTGAGATGCCGATGGGAATCCAACTTCGATCTCTTTGTAGCCCATTGAGACGAGCAGCGTGAACATCGCAAGTTTGCGCTGTGAATCCATGGGGTCAATAAGCGCTTGGTTTCCGTCACGCAGATCCACTGAACACCATTGCGGAGCGCGCGTGATCTGCTTCGTGGGCCAGGTCCGATCCTTGAGATCCACCGGAATAAATGGCGCATAGCGATGCGCCGGCATACCCGATGGACTCTGCTTGGGGAAGGACATGGCGCTATCGTATATTAGAGACCACGACGCTTGATAAGGGGCTCACTCTTAGCATCACGTCCGCGGAAAGTACGGAATAACTGCATGCTGTCGATCGAGCCACCGCGTGCAAGAAGCTCCTTGCGGAAGTGGTCGCCATTGGCCCGGGTCAATCCTCCAGACTCCTTAAACCAATCGACGGTATCTGCATCGAGCACCTCGGACCAGATATATCCGTAATACCCAGCTGAGTATCCCCCGCCGAAGATATGTGAGAAGTAGGTGGATCGATATCTCGTCGGAACCGGTGGATAGAGGAGGCCATAATTTTCCAGCGTTGCCTTTTCAAATGCGAGCACATCGTCAACTTCTTCACCAGCTGCGAGCTCATGCCAAGCAAGGTCGAGGACTGCTGCCGCGAGATAGCTTGTTGTTTCAAAACCTTGATTGAAGGTCTCGGCTGCATCCAGGCTCTCACGCCACGCCTGCGGGAATTTCTCGCCAGTGATGTAGTGACGAGCGTAGTTATCCAAGACTTCTGGCCAGAGAATCCACATCTCATTTACTTGAGATGGGAATTCTACGAAGTCACGTTCAACACTGGTTCCGGAGGTACGAATGTAGGTGACATCAGAGAGCAAGCCATGCAGCGCATGTCCGAACTCGTGGAAGAGCGTTGTTGTCTCATCGAGTGTGAGAAGAGTTGGTTCACCTGCCGGTGGCTTAGAGATGTTGAGATTATTGCAGACTACCGGCAACTGACCGAAGAGGAAGTTCTGATCAACCAGGTTATTCATCCATGCGCCACCGCGTTTTGAATCGCGCGTATAGAAGTCACCAATAAAGAGACCGAGCTTTGAGCCGTCCTCATTGAAGACTTCAAAGGCACGCGCCTCTGGGTGATAGGTGATGAGGTCTGGCCGTTCTTTAAAGGTGAGTCCGAATAATTTGTTGGCAGCGAAGAAGACGCCATCGTGGAGCACTCGCTCGAGTTCGAAATATTCACGCATTGCGGCGCTATCTAGATTGTATTTAGCCTGTCGAACCTTCTCGGTGTAGAAAGCCCAATCCCAGCTTTCAACACGAGCCGCTTCGCCTTTGGCCAGACTATTCGACATCTGAATCGCAAGGTCAACAGCTTCTAATTCAGCATTCACTCTCGCGCTTGCTGCAATCGGACGGAGCATTGCATGTATATTTTCTGGATTCTTAGCGGTCTGCGCGCTCGTGACATATTCGGCATGGTTTGTGAAACCAAAGAGTGCGGCGCGCTTGGCGCGCAAAGTTGCCATCGCAACGAGGGTCGACCGGGTGTCGTTCTCATCACCATTTGCTGACTTCTTGAGGGAAGCCGCCATGACCTTCTCTCGTAGAGCACGGTTTGTAAGTGAGGCCAATAGTGGATGCCCGGAGAAATTCACCGCCGTGATGAGGTATTTTCCTTGGAGCCCTCGATCTCGAGCTGCTGCTTCACAGGCAGCAATCTGATTGTCCGTCAGTCCATCGAGTTCTGCTCGTGAGTCAACTATTACTGCTGACTCCTTGGACTCGGCGAGCAATTTCTTTGAAAACTGCGCCTCGAGCTTGGAGAGTTCTTCATTAAGCGCCATGAGCGCTGTGCGATCTAATGGAGAGAGATCTGCGCCAGCATGAACGAAATCGTTGTAGTACTTGTGAAGTAACCAGGCATCTTCCTCGTTGAGGTGAAGTGAATCCTTCTCATCATTGAGCTTCTTGATTCGTGCAAAAAGATCAGGGTTGAGGGATATTGCATCTTGGTGTGCAGCAAGCTTTGGAGCGATCTCTTCTTCGATCGCATCGAGCGCGGGGCTGGTATCACTTGAGGAGATATTGTAAAAAACCCGCAACATGCGACCAAGAATTTGACCACTCTTCTCCATCGCCACGATGGTGTTCTCAAAAGTTACCTCAGGCGCCGTCACAATGGCGGCAATCTCGCGCAGCTGTTCTTCACACCCTGCGTAAAAGGCTGGTAGATAATCTTTATCTGTGATCAACGCAAAAGGTGGCAGCTCGTATTCGAGAGTACTGCGGCTAAAGAATGGATTGGTTTCGGTAGACATGCGCCTACCTTAATGGTGAAACTACGCGAGCAGGCTCAGCCCGGGAAGAGCGCTTCACAGATCTTGGGGTGTAACTCACCCCGCATCTCGACAAATCTCGATGGCGGCCACCCGGCCGCAAAGGCGCGACGTAAGAGTTTGGCCAATGAGTACTCAGGATCATCCTCAAAGGCACGTTCGAGCGCTCGCATCGCCAGCGCGCCATCACCTACCTCATAAAGCAGTTCGGCATACAAAGTTGCCGGGGCTGCCGCTAGCGGGTGTGGAGCGATACTCGCCAACCAGCGCCACAACGCCAGTAACTTCTCTCGGTTCTCATCATGTGCCATTCCTAATCCGTAATCACGAATATGTAGATCACATAAGCGCACTAATACGTGGGCGGTGAGTTCTACGTCAGAGCTGATCCCTTTTTCTGAGAACTCTTGGACGAGATCGTTGAGAGCCATCGCCCCCGATGCCTGCAAAGCCGAAGCGCCTGGGTCGCTGTAATCGATCTTCTGAACTCCTGCAATAGCGAGAATGAGGTCAGGATTAATCTCTTTGCTATGGAGTGAGGATTTCATCTCATCAAGATTTGAAAATGGCAGAGCTCTCCCCTCAACGACTCTCTCGACTGTCACGAGTGAATCGGCTGGATCCGGTAAGAGATTTCCCTCGGGTGGACAGCACTGCATATCGTGACAGAGTGTGGATCGCCACCGACCATCCGCAACAAGTAACGCCTCGCGTACAGCGAGCCCGGCCCCGGATATTTGATCAGTGACTTCTTGAAGGATTCGCTCTGCCCCCGGATTTTCAGCGCTCGTATACGCCGAGACGAGTGCAGAATCTGCACCTTCTTGGTGGAGATGTCTAATCAATATATCGATGAGCACCGGTACCACCTCGGTTGGATAATCGATCCGCATTGCAAGCCCGATGGAGTTCTCTCGAATCGCAACGATCACCAGTGAATCTTGCGGGTGATAGCCAATCATGAACGGTACTGCAGCTAATAAGTCATGTGGATTAGTAAGTGTTGTCATGGGCGCAGAGTGCCCGGGCACCTCTCCCCACCACACTGCAAATTCTGCTAGATGTGGATTAGTTAAAGCTGTTAATTTCGAAACTTTGTTGGCGCCGGGAGAACTGTCACCAGCGTCGAATAATTCTGAACGATCGCACCGCCTACTACTGGATATGAATATCCTCCTGCGGCCCAACTACCGAGCCACGAGACAGTCAGAGTGACCGTATACCGACCAGCTCGTGTATATGTGTGTGCCACAGTCTTATCAGGCAGCGGAGCGCCAGGTTCTGTTACTGTGATGAAAGATCCATCACCAAAGTTCCAGGTAAATGAAGGATTGAGTGTTACTCCTACACCGACTCCAAGAATGGTTGTCGCAGTGTTGAAGATCGGATTTGTATCTGTCCAAAAGTAGGTAGGAATTGAAGCGACCGCACCCTGCGCCGGCTGCACATAAATATTTCGAAGCGGCAGTAACTGTGAGATCTGATCTGCGAGATTCACAGCCGCCACCACTGGCTGGGCGATTGTCTTCGCGGGCTTTGGCTTCGGTGGGTGGTACACATACGGAACATGTCGCACATATGGTCTCGGCGTTGGATTGACGGTGCGCTTCACTGTTGGTTTTGGAACCGCCTTCGGTGCTGGCTTCGTCACCGGCTTGGGCTTTGCCACAGGCGCCGGTGTCGACCCAGGAATAATCTTTGTGGCATCAATGATGACCTTGCCCGTCAACGGATCGGTATGGACATCGATACAGACGCTCCCCGTGCACTGCGCACCCATGGCATCAGAAGTCATGGCACCAGAAGTCATGGCACCAGAAGTCATGGCACCAGAAGTCATGGCACCAGAAGTCATGGAGAAGATCCCAACAACTATTGCTGCCACGATGACATTCCTTGATCTCATGCCGCGAGATTAGGTGTATTCGAAATTCCTCACCGACTCAGTCATGTTCCCTGTGGATAAGGCGATAGATTTACTACATGGCGCTTAAAGATGGTGATGGCTGGGTTGAATGCTCGTGTGGCAACCGTCATTGGGGGCTCAACGGCGCAGCTGGCTTGCTCTTAGTGCGCCATGGAACCATCCTTCTTCAGCATCGCGCCCCATGGGTCCACAACGGTGATACCTGGGGCATTCCCGGCGGAGCGCGCGACTCCCATGAAGAGATCTTTGATGCGGCAGCTCGTGAGGGCTTTGAAGAGTGTGGAATTGAGAAAGAGTTGATCAGGCCAATCGAAACCTTCGTTGATGATCATGGCGACTGGGCCTACTGGACCGTTATCTGCAAGGCATCAGAAGATGTTGAGGCCCATCACGTTAATGATGAAGCGCTGCAGGTCGAGTGGGTTCCCTTTGCAGATGTTCTCACCAAAGACCTACATCCAAGTTTTGCTAAATCCTGGCCTGCTCTACAAGCCTTGCTCGGTGAATTGAGCATCTAACCGCTTCAGCGAATCCTTGATGATATTCGCATCCGATGTGCGCCAAAATGGCGGCATCGAATTCAAGAGGATAGAGCCGTAACGCTTTGTTGTGATCCTCGAATCCAAAATCGCCACCACTCCCCGATCATCGATCGAACGAATCAGACGTCCTGTTCCCTGGGCTAGAAGTAACGCGGCCCTTGGGAGTGAGACCTGCATGAAGCCACTACCACCTGCCTCATCAGCTTCGGCGGCGCGAGCGGCCATCACTGGTTCATCAGGACGTGGGAATGGAATTCGATCAATCACGACGAGTGTGCACGATGGTCCCGGCACATCGATTCCCTGCCAGAGTGAGATCGTGCCAAGGAGAATTGATCGTGGATCTTTCGCGAAGCGATCAACCAGCGGTCCGACTGAGTCACCGCGACGTTGAGTAATGATCGGCAAATTCAACTCTTTCAAGACTTTTCGGAGATGTTCATCAGCCATCTCCACACCGCGCCACGAGCTAAAGAGCGCCAGAGTGCGACCACCAGCTGCTTCCGCTAACTCACCGAGTTCAGTGAGCGCTTCCACACTTGGGCCATCACGACCGGGCTCGGGGATATGTTTTGGTAGATAGAGCATTCCTTGATTAGCGAAATCGAATGGTGATCCAACATCGAGCATCTGCACATTCGCGGGATCGATCTCGCCAGCGTCAAACTCTTCAGACTCCTCATCTTCCGAGGAGTTCTTACTGACTTCAAATCCAATCGAAGAAGCGATAGCGCTAAAGGAGTTGCCGACCGAGAGCGTCGCAGAGGTTGCGATTACTGGAGTGCGCGTCAATAAGTTCTCACGTAGCATAGATGAAACTTGCAGTGGTGCTAAGTAAAGTGTTGAAAAGTTTGGCTCAAACCACATTACTTGACCCTTGCCAGGTTTAAGAAGTTTGGTGGCTGTAGTCAGAATCTCTTGCGTCGCACCTTTGACTCGAGCGCGCTCTGCCAGCGAATCGGGATCAACAATTTCTGAGTCAGCATTGATCAATGCGATTACCGCAGCGGCTGATTCCTTGACCTTGCGAGTTGGAGCCTCAAGCGCTGATGGCAACTCAGGCATTCTGCCGGCCTTCGTAGGATCGTTACGAACATCGGTCGCAAAGTCGGTAAGTGCTTCTGCAAATGAATCTGCTGCCTTTGCAAAGGCGAGCGACGCCTTGCCTGGGAGATGTTTTGCAGCCATCTTCGCTGCTCGCTCAACACGACCTACGGTGAGTTCTTCAGTGACAGCTTGTGTCGTGCGATCCATAAATTCGTGCGCCTCATCGAGAATAATGGCATCGCGCTCCGGCAAGATCGGATGTGAATCGACAATCTCGATCGCAAGCAAGGTGTGATTTGTGACGACGACATCGGCAGTCTGTGCCTTCGCTTTAGCGGCCACTGCAAAACATCGGGAACCAAAGGCGCAATTCTCAGCCCCTACGCACTCACGTCCGGAGGTGCTATTTGCTATCCAAACTCTGCGATCTACATCTGGTGCATCATCGCGATCACCCGAAGCGCCAGGAGTCTCTACCCACGCCCGTAAGCGCTTCGCATCTTTTTCAAGGGTGCCAATTTCAAGAAGTACTTCACCATCTGGATCGATACCATCGCCATTCATCTTCTGCAGGCAGATATAGTTGCCAACACCTTTATAAACGGCAAAGGTGAGATCGCGCTTCAACTCTTTTTCGAGCGCGCCTTTAATCTTCGGCAAATCTCGCTCAACGAGTTGACGTTGTAACGCAAGGGTTGCAGTTGCAACGAGAACTTTCTTCCCATAGACAAGTGCTGGTACTAAGTAGGCAAGTGACTTACCGGTGCCAGTTCCTGCTTGAACAAGTAAGTGGTGTCGATCAGTAAGCGCGTTGGCAACAGCCTCTGCCATCTCGATCTGACCTTCGCGTGGCTCGCCGCCAATGGCGGTAACGGCAGCGTTGAGAGCAGATCGAACTCTCTTCTGAAAGTTCTCGTTAGATTCGCTCACTTAATTCTAAACTGCATCCAAGATCTGTTGGATGTGTCCAACTGGGTGGCTGGTGAAGAGGTCGATCATTCTTTCAAGAGTGATCTCGCCATATTCAGAGTGCATGGCGCTCCGTGATAAATCACTATCGGTAGCGCACTGCAAGAGCCTGGCAGCTTCGGCGCGAGTTGCTGTAAAGAGTGCGACTGCAGGTTCGATCGGTGCGGTGCGATAACTCAGCACTTCACTGGATGCGAGCGCATCCTCACTGAAGGAGCGGATCTCGGTACCTGGCTCTGAAAGCACTTGAATAAGTCGGGTGAGACAGTAAGCATCCGCGTGCGCCAAGTGATGAACGACCATGCGTGGTGTCCACTCCCCTGCTGGCGCCTGATCAAGGTCTTCGGCCTTTAACCTACTCACAGCTGCAAGTAAGGCTTGCGTGGCGGCGACATAGGTGGCGGTGAGTTCCTTGATGCGTCTATCTGTGCTCATATGAGGATCTTATGGGCGTTATGGGCCTCAGATCTGCCCATCCACACGGGGTTTGCCCACTCGTGTGATTTCCGTAACCCTTATCATCACCCCTACCCTTCACCCTATGGAATTTATGATCGAGATCCCTGAGGTGCCGCTGCGCACTCCAGCTAGCGAGCCTCGGTCGAAGAAGAGGGTCGCCAAAAAGGCTCCAGCCAGAAAGGCTACGGCCAAGAAGGTTGCTAAGAAGACGCCTGCCAAGAAGAGGGTGAAGAAGGTTGCCGAGAAGGCTGCCAAGAAGCGTTAGCTCTCTTTCATAATCTCCAACACATCACAATCTCCAAATAAAAGAGCCGGCTGAGTAATCTCAGCCGGCTCTTTTATTTTATTCAGATCATGAACAACCTGAGGTGTTACCGCAACCTTCGCAGACGTAGCATGAGCCAGCCATACGCATCTTCACTCCGCAGGTCATGCAGAGAGGTGCATCTGACTTCACGCCAGTCATCTTCTCGAAGAGCTCCATCGATGAACCTACGCCGGCTGAGTTATCAACTGGCTTCGCTTCGATGGTGACTGAAGCTGGCTTACTTGCAACCGCAGGAACCACCGCAGCTGCAACCGGTGCTTTTGGGAGTACTGGTGCCCCCGCAATCGGTGCATCCTGTGTGTATTCGCCAGTCTCGAGTGCGCGTGCGCGCTCTGAAGCTGTGTAGAGACCCATCGCTGAACGTGTCTCATATGGAAGGTAATCAAGTGCGAGGCGACGGAAGATGTAATCCATCATGGATTGAGCCATGCGGATATCTGCATCATCTGTCATGCCTGCTGGCTCGAAGCGGAGGTTGGTGAACTTCTCAACGAAGGTCTCGAGTGGAACGCCGTACTGGAGTCCGATCGATACTGCGATAGAGAAGGCATCCATCACTCCTGCGAGTGTTGAACCCTGCTTACCGAGCTTGAGGAAGACCTCTGCGAGCGCACCATCTGCGTATGAACCAGCGGTCATGTAACCATCGGCGCCGCCGACTGAGAATGATGTGGTCATTGCTGGACGTGACTTTGGAAGACGCTTACGTGCAGGTGCAGCAAGAGTTGCTGCAACATTTGAATCTGTGCCCTTGTTATCGCCCTTGCCATCTGAGAGTGGCTGTCCAACCTTACAGTTATCGCGATAGACCGCGAGCGCCTTGAGGCCGAGCTTCCAACCCTGGTAGTAGACCTCTTCGATCTCTTCAACAGTGGCATCCGATGGGAGGTTCACAGTCTTGGAGATTGCACCTGAGAGGAATGGCTGACATGCAGCCATCATGTGGACGTGGCCCATTGCGCTGATTGAGCGGATACCCATTGCGCAATCGAAGATGTCGTAGTGCTCGGTCTTGAGACCAGGAGCAGCGATAACATTTCCATTAGCAGCGATATATTCAACGATCGCTTCAACGGTCTCTTCGGTGTAACCGAGCTTGCGAAGTGCCATTGGGATTGTCTGGTTAACGATCTGCATCGATCCGCCGCCGACAAGCTTCTTGAACTTCACGAGCGCAAGATCTGGCTCGATACCTGTTGTATCGCAATCCATCATCAAGCCGATGGTGCCAGTTGGTGCAAGAACTGATGCCTGCGCGTTACGCCAGCCATTCTTTACACCGATCTCGATTCCAAGATCCCATTGCTTATTCGCTTCGGTCCAGACGTCACGATCAAGAGTCGATACTGACTTCGCTGAGTGTGAAGCATTTGCATGCTTCTTCATGACCTTGGTGTGCGCATCTGCGTTACGAGCATAACCTTCGTAGGCACCGACGATGCCTGCAAGCTCTGCAGAGCGACGGTAAGCGGTACCAGTCAGGAGTGATGTGATCGCACCTGCGAGCTGTCGTCCACCATCTGAATCGTAGGCAAGGCCTGATGCCATCAGGAGGGCTCCGAGATTTGCGTAACCGATTCCGAGCTGGCGGTAGTTACGTGTTGTCTCGCCGATTGGCTCTGTTGGGAAATCTGCGAAGCAGATTGAGATATCCATCGCTGTAATGATCATCTCTGTCGCCTTGACGAACTTCTTCGCTTCGAATGAACCATCAGCGTTGAGGAACTTCATAAGGTTGAGTGATGCCAAGTTACATGATGAGTTATCAAGTGACATGTACTCAGAGCAAGGGTTTGACGCATTGATGCGTCCGGTCTCTGGGTTTGTGTGCCACTCGTTGATGGTGTCGTCGTACTGAATTCCTGGATCAGCACATGCCCATGCTGCTTCAGCCATCTTGCGGAAGAGCTGCTTTGCATCGACGCTCTCGATAACATCGCCGCTTGCACGACCGATGAGACCGAACTGCTCACCATTCTCGTAAGCGCGCATGAAGAGATCGCTGACACGAACTGAGTTGTTTGCGTTCTGGTATTGAACAGAGATGATGTCCTTGCCGCCGAGATCCATATCGAATCCTGCATCACGGAGCGCGCGGATCTTGTCCTCTTCGCGGACCTTGGTCTCGATGAACTCTTCGATATCTGGATGATCAACATCCAAGACAACCATCTTCGCTGCACGACGTGTAGCTCCACCAGATTTGATGGTTCCTGCTGATGCATCTGCACCTCGCATGAATGAGACTGGACCTGAAGCGGTTCCGCCTGACTTCAAGAGTTCTTTCGCAGAGCGAATACGTGAGAGGTTAAGACCAGCCCCTGAACCGCCCTTGAAGATCATTCCTTCTTCGCGATACCAGTTAAGAATCGAATCCATGGTGTCATCTACCGACAAGATGAAGCATGCTGATACTTGCTGTGGTGCATTGGTTCCAACGTTGAACCAGACTGGTGAGTTAAATGAGAAGACCTGGTGCAAGAGCATATGTGTGAGTTCGTGTTCAAAGATCTCTGCATCTGCATCTGTTGCGAAGTAACCATTCAACTTACCTGACGCAACATAGGTGAGAACTACACGATCGATAACCTGCTTGAGTGAGACTTCGCGGTTGTCATGTCCGACAGCACCACGGAAGTACTTTGTTGTCACAATCGTCGAAGCATTAACTGACCAGAAATCTGGATACTCAGTTCCCTTTTGTTCGAAGATGACTTCGCCTGACTTCCAGTTGGTCTGGACGACATCGCGGCGCTCCCACTTCACTGCATCGTATGGATGCACACCAGCGGTAGTGAAGAGACGTTCAATAGTTAAACCCTTACCCAACTTCTTTACATGGGACTTGCGCTCCGCGGCGGGCTTGTTGACGATAGACATGCGTACTGCTCCTTATGCTGGTGACTGAATGGGTCGGTGAATTACTTTTTTTTATTCGTTAGTTACTCGCTGGGGAGAGCGTCTTTTTTGGTGCTTCTGTTACATCTTTTACGAGTGAAGGAGCGGCGCGGAGAAGTGCGATCTCGCCTTCAAAATCTTCGAGGGAGGCAAAGTTACGGTATACCGAGGCATAACGGAGGTAAGCCACCTCATCTAATTCGCGGAGTGGCGCGAGGATCGCCATTCCCACTTCATGGGCCTCTACCTCGGCCTGTCCACCGGAGCGAAGGGATTCTTCGACCCGCTGAGCAAGTAGAGCTAGATCGTCATCATTGACCGGGCGACCCTGGCAGGCCTTACGGACGCCAGCGATCACCTTCTCGCGACTAAATGGCTCGGTAGCCCCTGATCGCTTGATGATGAGAAGTACTGATGTCTCAGATGTGGTGAAACGACGGCCACATGCTGTGCACTCGCGACGACGACGGATGAGGGCGCCTTCTTCAGCTGGCCGTGAATCGACGACTCGAGAGTCATCGTGGCGGCAGAAGGGGCAATTCATCATCTACTCGTTTCACTAGTGTCGTGGTTGAAATCTGGGACGGAAGGAGGAGATTAGCGGAAAACCACAACTTATGGGTGATTAAACCGTGTCGACCCCTACATCTTGTGCCAACCGTACACCCCGAGTTGAGAGTTTCGGGAAGGCGAAACGGCGTGTCGAAGTGAACTCGAGCTACCTATCCCCTAGGGGCGGGCGACAAAAGGGAGGAAATACCGCAAAGCGACCCTTTTTGAGGGTGGCGTGAGGCTACTTGGTGGGAACGAGGAGGCGAGTACCCACTGCAACATCGGTCGATGCGAGGGCATTGACCTCAACGATTGCGTCGACGAGGGAGTTCACATCGCGGTTACCCGCGACCATAGCTGCGACGGACCAGAGTGATTCACCTGGAGCAACAATGACGCGGATATATCCGGATGTGGTTGGCGTTGAAAGAACCCTATTTTCAGAGGCATGGCCCACAGCGCTAAAACCAGCGCCAATCACTACTAATAGCGATCCAGCTGCAACGGTGCGGAGGAGATTGCGACCGCGTCGTGTGATTACTGTCTGTGCCATCTGAGGTACCAACTTTCATTCCAACACTCTTCGAGGGGATTCGAACAGTTGTTCTAATGAGAAAGATACCCCACCCCACTGACATAGGCAAGAAAAAAGCGAACAAATGTTCGACAATTTCCCAAAGTCGGGCTACCCTTAATCCATGGCTAAAAAGAACCCCATCTCCTCACCAGCGCTAACACCCGTAGTCGCGTTAGCTCCAGCCCTGACATCAGCAATAGACCCACATGGCCTCAGCCAGCGTCAGCAGCTGATTCTCAAGGTCATCAAGGATGCCGTTGAGAAGCAGGGCTTCCCACCAAGCATGCGTGAGATCGGTGAGGCAGCTGGCCTCGCCTCCCCTGCTTCAGTGAAGTACCAACTCGAAGAGCTGACAAAGAAGGGCTTTATCAAGCGGAAGGCGACCAACGCCCGCTCCCTTGAGGTCTCAACCCCTGATGATCAGATCGCGCCATCGAAAGGCACCACAATCCCCCTCCTCGGTTCGATCGCTGCCGGCGCTCCCATCTTGGCCGAACAAGAGGTCGAAGATCTCTACACACTTCCAGAAGAATTTGTTGGTCAAGGCGAGCTCTTCATGCTCAAGGTAAAAGGTGATTCGATGATCGAACTCGCAATCTGCGATGGCGACTACGTTGTGATTCGAGCTCAGAAGAACGCAGAGAAGGGCGAGATCGTCGCCGCCATGATCGATGGCGAAGCAACGGTAAAGACCTTCTCCAAGAAGGGTGGCCATATCTGGCTCCTGCCTGCCAATGCGAACTATCCACCGATCCCAGGTGACGATGCAGAGATCCTCGGAAAGGTCACAGCAGTTCTACGGAGCGTTCGCTAACTCCCCTTTCCCTCCCATTAGAGTTATTGACTGGTCATCACTACTGTTAGCGAGTGAAAAATCAGGTGCTCGAGCGCGAGCCAATTGTGACCAGCGGTGCGATTACTGCAACTGGTTTTGACCCACTTCAGTCGATAGCCCTTGAACGTTTATTGAGTGGATCGAGCGCCGAAGAGCTGTACTTCTATCGCCTCACTCCACGTAATTTTGAAAGCATCGTTGCGCAGCTCAATGAAGATTTCGCATCTCGACCGGGCGTTACACAACACCTTGTCACTGCAGTTCCAACACTCACCTTCCTCGGGCTGCGCTCTGACTCCTTCCCCGCGCAGACTCTCTTTATTACCGATGAAGAATTTGTTGAACATCTCACGAGTGAAACTGGCGCTGCGCAGTTCAGCACTCTCACAAGCCTTCCAGGTGACCGTACTGAGAAGTTCTTCCATTCTGGCGGACTCTCAGAATCTCAAGTCGCACTCCTCTTGCTGATCGCACTCGGACACACCAATGTTGAGATCGCAAAGCGCATGGCCCTTACTGAAAAGGGCGTTGAATCCGCTATCAAACGCTTGGCGATAAAACTAGATTGCACGCGTGAAGGTTCACGCCCGCACAATCTTCGAATCTTGCTAGGTCGTCGTTACGCTCAATTACTTGGAGTTTTATAAGCGGTTGTAAACCGTGGTCGCTCCGTTAAATCTTTATGCAGTGTTACCTCTGTATAGCTTGCACGCAACGCATCGACAAAGAGAACTCCTTGGGATTCGTGATGCTCACATGCGAAGTACCCTCCGCTTTTTAATAGGCGCGTGGCTGCCCCAATAAACTCACGCGGAATACTCATGCCATCTGCTGATCCACCGAAGAGAGCGCTGCTTGGTTCGCGCTGCACATCATCGGGAAGTGACTGACTGTTAGGGATATATGGCGGATTAGCAATCACGATATCTGCCTCCAATCCAAGCAACGCATCCTGGGCACTGGAATGAATGACGATCACCGACAGAGCTAGCTTTGCGCAATTGCGTTCAAGCCAAGCGATCGCTGCCAACTCTCTCTCAACGGCATAGATGGCTACTTCACGCTTGCCTGCAAGTTCGCTCGCGAGTGAGAGTGCGATTGCGCCAGAGCCTGAACCAAGATCAACAATGGTGAGTGGTCCAGTTCGCTTTTCGCACTCTGTAAGAGCGAGGTCAACAAGAGATTCTGTTTCTGGCCGCGGAATCAGTACGCCTTCACCAACTTCAAGCATCAGATATCGGAAGGGTGCCTCGCCGATAATGTATTGAGTCGGACGTCCTTCGATTCGTGTAGCAATCGCCTCCATAAAAGCGCTCGATATACGTGCTAACTCCACTGGATTAATATCGAAATTTCGCGCATGCAGCTCCATGCGAGAGATCTGCAAGAGATCTGCCAGTAAGAGTTCGGCATCGACTTCGGAGATACCTGCCGAGGCAAGGTTCTTCTTGCCAGTTGCGAGCAGGCTTCTCATTGGATCCAACGCTATTCGCCTGCAGTTGCTAGTCGCTCGGCCTTATCTGCATCAAGGAGCGCATCAATTACTGGATCGAGCTCACCATTGAGAACTGCATCAAGGTTTGATGCCTTGAAATTCACGCGGTGATCAGAGAGGCGATTCTCTGGAAAGTTGTATGTGCGAATACGTTCAGAGCGATCCACTGATTTCACCTGAGATTTACGCTGAGCCATCGCTTCGGCATCAGCTTGCTCCTGGGCGTGGGCCAGTAAGCGAGCTCGCAAAATGCGTAAGGCAGACTCTTTATTCTGAAGCTGTGATTTCTCGTTCTGGCACGAGACCACAACGCCAGTCGGAATATGGGTAATACGTACGGCGGAGTCGGTGGTATTTACTGATTGACCACCTGGACCAGATGAGCGATAGACATCGATACGTAGATCTTGCTGACGAATTTCAACATCAACCTCATCAGCTTCAGCAAGGATCAATACACCAGCTGCAGATGTGTGAATCCTTCCTTGAGATTCCGTCTCTGGCACGCGTTGTACGCGGTGGACGCCGCCTTCAAATTTAAGTTTTGCATAGGGCGACTGCCCAGGCTCAGCAACACCTTTGGATTTCACAGCCATTGCAATTTCTTTATAGCCGCCCATCTCAGATTCGGCGTAATCAATAATCTCAGTCTTCCAATTGTGCTTCTCTGCGTAGCGTTGGTACATGCGCAAGAGATCTCCGGCAAAGAGTGCAGACTCATCGCCGCCGACGCCAGCTTTAATTTCAAGGATCACATCTCGATCATCATTAGGGTCACGTGGAAGTAAGAGCTCTTCCATCTTCTCCCCTGCAGCATCAAGAGTTGCTTGCAGCGCTGGAATTTCTTCAGCAAAGGCCGGCTCAACTTCGGCGAGCTCCTTCGCGGCAGCAAGATCATCTTCTGCAGATTTGTATGCGCGGTAACCACCAATAACAGGACCGAGTTGGGCATATCGCTTACCTAGTTGGCGAGCCTTGCCCTGATCGCCATGGATCGACGGGTCTGCTAGCTCCTTCTCCAGGTTTTCATATTCAGCAAGGAGAGCCGGGATACTTCCGAAACGTTCAGACATCGCTTACTCCTTACTTTCTATTCATAGATGGGAGGGAAATAAAAAAGACCCCACGCACCCGAAAGGGTGCGAAGTGGGGTCTTGAAAGAGAGCTACTTCTTGCCGAAACGCTTTTCGAATGCTGCTACGCGGCCGCCGGTATCGAGGATACGTTGCTTGCCGGTGTAGAACGGATGGCAGACTGAACAAACTTCAACATAGATAGAACCAGTCGTCTTTGTTGACTTGGTGGTGAAGACTTCACCGCAACCACAGGTAACGGTTGTCTCGATATATTCTGGGTGGATCTCTGGCTTCATGGTTAATCCTTTAGATGGAAGTGACTGGGTCCGATTCCACGCCCTTGCGAGCACCGATCCGGTGAACCAGTTGTACGGGTCCTGCTTGAACTGATGGACCGATTCTACTCAGGCTCGGCCCCATCTCAAAAATCAGGCTTACTTGCCATCCCCATCGCCGGTCGTCTTCTGGATCTGCATCAAGAATTCGACGTTCGACTTGGTGCCCTTCATCTTGTCGAGCAGGAGCTCGAGCGCCTGCTGGCTATCTAGGGCGTGGAGGACTCGACGAAGTTTCCAGACGATGCTGAGCTCTTCGGTTCCCATGAGAATCTCTTCTTTACGGGTTCCAGAGGCATCGACATCGACCGCTGGGAAGATGCGCTTATCAGCAAATTTACGATCGAGCTTGAGTTCCATATTTCCGGTGCCCTTGAACTCTTCGAAGATAACTTCATCCATCTTTGAACCAGTCTCAACGAGGGCGGTGGCAAGGATGGTGAGTGATCCACCGTTTTCAATATTACGGGCTGCTCCGAAGAACTTCTTTGGTGGGTAGAGCGCTGCTGAGTCGACACCACCCGAAAGGATACGACCAGATGCTGGCGCTGAAATGTTGTACGCACGACCAAGGCGTGTGATGGAATCCAGGAGCACAACTACATCATGACCGAGTTCGACCAATCGCTTAGCGCGCTCGATTGCGAGCTCTGCGACTGAGGTGTGATCATCTGCTGGGCGATCGAAGGTTGAAGCGATAACTTCACCCTTAACGCTGCGCTGCATATCAGTCACTTCTTCGGGACGCTCATCAACGAGTACGACCATGAGGTGACACTCTGGATTATTTGTTGTGATCGCATTAGCAATCGCCTGTAGGACCATCGTCTTACCAGCCTTTGGCGGTGAAACAATAAGTCCGCGTTGGCCTTTACCAATCGGTGAAATCAAATCGATAACACGAGTGGTCAAAATTCCTGGTTCAGTCTCAAGCCGTAGACGTTCCTGCGGATAGAGCGGAACGAGCTTTGCAAACTCAACGCGGTTACGTGACTCTTCTGGATCTGCACCATTGACGGTATCGAGTTTGACGAGTGCATTGAACTTCTCCTTGCGCTCACCTTCACGGGCTTGGCGAACTTGGCCTGTAATGACATCGCCCTTGCGAAGTCCATAACGACGGGCCTGTTGCAATGAGACATAGACATCGTTTGGTCCAGCAAGGTAGCCGGTAGTGCGGATAAATGCGTAGGAATCCAAGATGTCAAGCAAACCTGCTACTGGCAGAAGCACATCATCTTCGCTGAGTTGAATCTCGCGCTCACCGCGCTCACCGCGCTCACTGCGATCTGGGCGGTCATTGCGATCACGGAAACGGCTGCGATCACGGCCACGACCACGATCTCCTCGATCGTTACGGTCACCACGGTCGCTCCGGTCGCCACGATCATTACGATCATTGCGATCATTGCGATCATTGCGATCACGACGGTCGACACGATCGTTGCTGCGGTCGCTCTCGCGAGGTTCTGAATTATTTGACTCGCTAGCCTCATCCTCGTCGGCCGAATCATTTGATGAGCCGGTAGTGGACTTGGAACCAGAATTCTTCTTGTTGCGCGCTTCTTGACGAGCTAGGCGCTTCTCTTCGCGCTCTTGCTTCGCTGATTCGCGGTTAGCTGCCTGCAGGTCTGCAATACCCTGAACCAGGTCACCCTTGCTTAACTTTGCGGCGCCATCAATACCGAGCTGCCCTGCAACCTTCTTGAGCTCAGTGACGGTCATTCCTGATAGTTCGCCTGAATCCTTCTTCGCCTTGACTGCGCGTGTGGACTTTTCAGTGCTATCAATATCTTCTGAAGACATACTTTCCTTAATCTGATTATTGTGAAGGAGCTTCGGAGTATCCGAGAGCGATCCTTCGCGAGAGAACTTCTCTGCATATAAGACGCGTTTTGTACTTTTTTTACAGTGATTGTGATTGTTGTCGTTAGCGTTCTTCGCCTCAGGTGTTTCCGGCGGGCTTTCTGACAACGAAAAGATAGCACACGGGATGGGATAAACCCAAAGTTACGCCTGGATATAACCTTTTCGACTGATTTCAAGGCTTTGAGCCGCAAATCCGCTCCCGGCAGCTGCAATCATCTCGTGCTCTTCGGTTCCGCTCAAAGTATGAAGTACGAGCACTGATGGACCCGCGCCAGAGATCACGGCAGCCACGCCAGCGCTTCGCAAGCGTTGAACAAGATCAAGACTCTTTGGCATCGCACTCTCACGGTAACTCTGATGGATGCGATCCTCGGTAGCGGTGAAGAGAAGATCAGGTCGAAGCGAGAGCGCATGGATCAAGAGCGCAGCTCGGCCGGCGTTGATTGCAGCATCTGCTTGAGGAACCATCTCTGGAAGAATCTTTCGCGCCTTAGATGTTGAAAGCGTCGACGGCGGAACAAAGACGGTGGCCTTGATCGCTTCATTGACTGCAGTGTTAACCGCCTTGCCAATTCCATTCTCTAACCATGCGATCGTCGCCCCGCCAAGTACAGCAGCAGCAACGTTATCTGGGTGGCCTTCAAGTTCTGTCGCTAAGGCGACCATCTCATCATCGCTCATAAGATTTTCGCCGCCGTGCACAAGCGCGCGTGAGAGCGCGAGTCCGCCGACAATCGCCGACGAGCTAGAACCTAAACCACGTCCGTGAGGTGTGACATTGAGCGCCCGCAAAGCGATTCCACGAGGTTTCTGGCCCATATGTTCAAAGCCATGGAGCATGGCTCGAATAACAAGATTATTTTTATCTTTCTTTACCTCGTCGGCACCTTCACCAGAGACATCGATATCAAAACTTGCCTCATCCAATACCGCTGCGGCGTAGCGATCTCGCAATTCAAGGGCTAATCCGAAGGCATCAAAACCAGGTCCTAAGTTTGCCGACGTGGCGGGAACGCTGATCTGTGCCATCGTGGCTTTAAAGGTAAGTCGCGTGGTAGCCATTAGAGACCCATTCCTTAGAGACCCATTGCCTTCGCAGCTGCATGTAATTCAACCGGGACAACGATGGGAGCGCCAGCATCGTCGAGAATATGTCCAACATCCTTGAGTCCATTACCGGTGACGGTAATGACAATCTTCTTCCCTCGAGGGAGTGAGCCTTCGCGTTCTTTTTTGAAGAGTCCTGCGATGCCAGATGCCGACGATGGCTCTACGAAGATGCCCTCTTTCGCAGCAACGAGGCGATAGGCCTGCAAAATCTCTTCATCAGTAACTGAATCAATTAATCCGCCAGAGTGATCGCGCGCTGCAATGGCTTGATCCCAAGAGGCTGGGTTTCCAATACGGATAGCGGTAGCAATGGTCTCTGGATCGCGGACCGGGTGGCCCAGAACTAGCGGTGCGGCGCCTGCTGCTTGGAATCCCCACATCTGCGGAAGCTTTGAAGAAACCTTATCTGCGTAATATTCGTTATAGCCCTGCCAATAGGCGGTGATATTTCCAGCGTTACCAACAGGCAGTACATGAAGATCTGGTGCATCGCCTAAGAAATCTACAACTTCAAAGGAGGCGGTCTTCTGGCCTTCGATGCGATATGGATTAACTGAGTTCACAAGTGCAACGGGATACTCTTGTGAGAGTTCGCGAGCTAGGTTGAGACAGTCATCGAAATTACCATCGACTTGAATAAGGCGAGATCCGTGAGCGATCGCCTGCGCAAGCTTGCCCATGGCAATCTTTCCTTGAGGAATGAGAACAACTGGAATCATTCCCGCTTTAGTTGCATATGCAGCCGCAGCGGCGGATGTATTTCCAGTAGATGCACAGATAACGGCTTTAGCGCCAGCTTCAGCAGCCTTTGAAATCGCCATCGTCATTCCACGGTCTTTAAATGAGCCAGTTGGGTTTGTGCCTTCAACTTTGAGGTAGATCTCATTGCCAAGCATCTCAGAGAGCACGCACGCATAGACGAGCGGAGTGCCGCCTTCGCCTAGTGTGACGACGGGAGTCTTAGATGAGACTGGCAGACGATCTCGGTACTCTTCAATAACTCCGCGCCATTGATGTGCTCCACGCTTCTTAGCGCTAAAGATTCCCATTAACGGATTCCTTCTACTCTAATCACGCTGACGACATCAGAGACGGTATCGAGCTTTTCAAGTTCGCTTACTGTCTTTGCCAATGAAGATTCTGGGGCGATATGTGTCATTACTGTGAGTTCAGCATTGCTACCGGCTCCACTCTGTCGCACCGTCATAATGGAGACATCATGAGCCGCAAAGGTTTGAGCTACGGATGCAAGAACACCTGGTCGATCTGTGACATGGAGACGAATCAAAT
The DNA here is from genome assembly GCA_040402375.1 of Candidatus Nanopelagicaceae bacterium. Lineage (GTDB taxonomy): Bacteria > Actinomycetota > Actinomycetes > Nanopelagicales > Nanopelagicaceae > PALSA-747. Next base: position 47,212 of record JBBAMR010000010.1, read on the forward strand.
AACGAGTACGAGCCACTCCGATTGGAGCAATATCTAAGTCGGCATAATCGGTCTCTGTGGGCCCAAGGCTTCCCTCGTTACGGTTACGCGCAACGGCAACTAAGTCGCCGAGAATCGCAGAAGCAGTAGGAGCTCCACCGGCACCACGGCCGTAAAACATCAACTCACCAGCTGATTGGCATTGGACGAAGACGGCGTTAAACGCCTCACGGACAGATGCAAGTGGATGCGTCTTGGGAATTGCGGTTGGGTGCACGCGAACTGTGATGGTCTCTTCCTTCGAACCATGCGCTTCATTTGCCTCAGCAATTGCTAAGAGCTTAATCACAAATCCCATATCTTGAACAACGGCAACATCTTCTGCAGTGATCTTTGTGATTCCTTCGCGATAGACATCGGCATCAGTCACCACTGAGTGGAATGAAAGTCCCGCAAGAATCGCAGCCTTCGCGGCCGCATCAAAACCCTCTACATCTGCAGTTGGGTCAGCCTCGGCGTACCCGAGTTCTTGCGCCTCTTTGAGCGCATCAGCGAAGGAGGAGCCAGGATGTTCGTGCATCTTTGTGAGAATAAAATTTGTCGTTCCGTTAATGATTCCCATGACGCGCTCAACATGGTCACCCACCAGTGACTCTGCGAGTGGGCGCAAAATTGGAATCGCACCTGCTACAGCTGCTTCGTAATAGAAATCGACATCTGCCTCATCGGATGCGTGGAACAGCTCCGCACCGTGGTGGGCAAGTAGAGCTTTATTTGCAGTGACAACAGCCTTGCCATTTTTCATCGCTCGCAAGATGAGTTGATGTGCAGGTTCGATTCCTCCCATTACTTCAATAATGAGATCAATCTCTGGATCGTCGATAATCGAATCAACATCGGTAGTAAAGAGTTCTTGAGGAATCCCAGGTCGATCGATCGTGAGATCGCGGACGGCGATCTTCTTGAGCACAAGTGGAACTCCAGCGCGTGATGCGAGGTCAGGGGCGTTTGCGACCAGGAGACGGGCTACTTCGCTGCCCACATTTCCGCAGCCGAGCATCCCGACATTGAGGGTCTTACCTATCAAGGTACGGCCAGTCACGAGATCAACTCCCATTGCTCTGTCGCGATCATTGCATCTGTAACGATCGACATGGGGGGTGTTCCCCATGATCAGGAGAGAAGTATCTCAGATATCTAGAGCAAGAAGGTCATTAATACTCTCGCGACGAGTAATGATCCGGGCTTTTCCTTCGCGTACTGCGACGACCGCCGGCCGCGGCATATGATTGTAATTGCTCGCCATCGAACGGCCGTAGGCCCCGGTAGCTGGAACTGCGAGTAAATCTCCTGGTGCCACATCTTCTGGGAGATCGATCTCCCGGATGACGATATCTCCAGTCTCACAATGTTTGCCGACAATTCGAGAGCTCACCAGATCGGCAGATGAAAGTCGGTTTGCGATGAGTGCGGTGTATTTCGCGCCGTAGAGCGATGGGCGAATATTGTCTGACATGCCACCATCGATAGAGATGTAACGACGGCTATCGCCACCATCAAGTTCAACGCTCTTTGTAGTCCCTACCTCGTAAAGAGTTGTCGTCGTCGGCCCCACAATATGGCGACCGGGCTCAATGGATATCTTTGGAACCGTTAATCCATGCTTTTCACATTCACTCTTTACGACAGCGGCTATCGCACCAAGCACATCGCTCGCGACGAGTGAGGAGTCACCAGGTAGGTAGGCAATTCCATATCCTCCGCCGAGATCAAGCTCTGGCAACTGGCGATCAAAGTGATCTCGGTACTTAGCCAAGAGTTCAATTAATCGAGTTGCTGCAATCTCAAAACCTTCGTTGATGAGAATCTGTGAACCAATATGTGAGTGCAGTCCTACAAGGCTCAGTGAGGAGTGTTCGAGACTCTTCTCGATCGCACGCCAGGCTGCACCACTTGCAATAGAGAAACCAAACTTCTGATCTTCATGAGCAGTTGAGATAAATTCGTGGGTATGTGCTTCGACTCCAGGAGTTAGTCGCAGGTAGACACGTTGGATCTTCTGAAGCTCGGCAGCGATTCGCGCTACTCGCTCAATCTCGTGGAACGAATCCATCACGATGATTCCAACTCCTGCAGTAATTGCAGCACGGATCTCAACTTCAGATTTGTTATTACCGTGCAGCTCCACGCGATCCATTGGAAATCCGACGGAGGTTGCGACAGCGAGCTCTCCCCCAGAGCAGACATCAAGTCCAATGCCGATGGTATGAATCCAGCGAGCGATTTCCTTATTTAAAAATGATTTGCCCGCGTAGTAAACGGTTCCGGCAGTAACCCCGAAGTGATGCTCGAGAGCAGACTTCCACGCCACCGCACGTTCAAAAAAGTCTGGCTCATCGATCACAAAGAGAGGAGTGCCGAACTCTTTTGCGAGTGCGCGTGCCGATACGCCGGCGATCACTAGCTCTTGATCGAAGGATGAGTTACCTGAATATGGCTCAGAGAGTTTCATCTACATCTTCTCCGGCGCACTTACCCCGAGCATCGCCAACGAGTTAGCAATAACTTGAGCGGTGGATTTGCAGAGCGTTGCTCGTGCTGAATGCAAGGCGGAGGGTTGCTCATCTCCCAATGGGAGGACTCGGCAATCTGCATAGAAGCGATGGTAGACACCTGCGAGCTCTTCGAGATAACGCGCAATACGGTGTGGTTCACGAAGTTCGGCGGCAGAGGCGACGATACGAGGGAACTCGCCGAGCGCCCCGATTAGCTCTCGTTCGCGTTCGTGCTCAAGTAACTCTGCATGGATCTGATCAGCACCGTAGGCGATTCCTAAATCTGTAGCGTTACGAAGCACTCCACAGATACGCGCGTGTGCGTACTGAACGTAGTAGACCGGATTTTCATTTGTACGACTACGAAGGACGTCGACATCCATCACCATCGGAGTATCTACCGGATATCGAATCAGCGTGTAGCGCGCAGCATCAACGCCAACTTTTTCAATGAGCTCTTCTAAGGTAATGATTGTGCCGGCGCGCTTAGAGAGTTTGAGCTCCTCGCCGTTTTCTAGGATCTTAACAAGCTGGCCAATCAAAATATCAATATTCTTCGTTGGATCATCTCCGGCACAGGAGGCCAGTGCCTTGAGGCGATTTACATAGCCGTGATGGTCTGCACCGAGCATATAGATCAGCACATCAAAGCCACGCTCGCGCTTGGAAATATAGTAAGCAGAGTCTGATGCGAAGTAGGCGAAGGAGCCATCTGATTTAATCATGACGCGATCTTTATCATCGCCAAAATCAGTTGTGCGGAGCCAGATCGCACCATCTAGCTCGAAGACATGTCCTTGCTTCTTCAAGCGATCGAGGCAGTGATTGAAGAAATTCTCTTCGTAGAGTGACCTCTCAGAGAACCAGATATCAAAATGAGTATTCATCGCATTGAGCACTCGCTTTTGATCGGCAAGTTGGAGGGCATACCCGGCGTCGCGGAATGCGTCAATAGACTCTCTCTCTTCAAGAGTTACAAATTCTGGATGGCTTGCGACAATCGTCTTCGCGAGATCATCGATATAGGCGCCGTGGTAACCAGCCTCAGGTCTCTCGACTCCGAGCGCCGAAGTTCGTATCGATTCACCAAAGAGGTCCATCTGAACGCCACGATCGTTGACATAAAATTCACGCGTGACATCGGCGCCTGCTGCTGAGAGAACACGACCGAGCGCATCGCCTACTGCAGCCCAACGTGTATGTCCTAAGTGCAGCGGACCTGTTGGGTTTGCTGAGACGAATTCAAGATTGATCTTCACTCCAGCAAGTGTTGAACTCTTTCCGAATTCACTTCCACGGTTCAAAATAGTGGCGAGGACTCCCCCTTGGCTTGCCCGTGCGAGCGTTAGGTTGAGGAACCCTGGTCCGGCGATATCAACTGCTGTCACTGCGCCAGAGATTATTGGATCCGATAAGAGCGCGCCTTGGAGAAGCACAGCGATTTCGCGCGGAGGTAGACCAGAGGATTTAGCGAGCGCAAGTGCGATTGATGTGGCGTAGTCGCCATGGTCGCGATTCTTGGGGCGTTCGAGGGTGATCTCACTCGGAATAATGGTGGATGCTGGAAGCGAAGCGTTAGCATCCAGACCGGCTAAGGCCCGGAGGATTCCCGCCTCAATGACCTCTTGGATGCTCGAATCGCTGCTCATTATGCAAAGGGTACTCGTATTGCAGAGAACGATTGTCAAAGTTAAGAGTCTGATCCAGCGCCTGATGCTGGTGCGGAAGGTGGGACTTGAACCCACACGCCGAAGCACAGGTTCCTAAGACCTGCGTGTCTGCCATTTCACCACTCCCGCGAGCGACTAACTTCACAAGCTAGCTAGTGGGTTGAGTTTAGGCGAAAGCGCCCACTCTTCCAACTCCGAGCAGAAAGGCCCCCGATTCCTCGAGGGCCTTGCCTTACTTCTGAGTTGCGCTTACTTGGTAGCCGTTGCATAGGCATCGCGCGCTGCCTTGATGGCTGCCTGCTCTGCTGCTCGTGCTGCTGTGATTGCGCTCTTGTAGGTAGCGCGGGCTGCCTTGATATCTGCTGCCTTTGTCTTTGACTTCACTGCTGTTGACGCGGTTGCAATTGCTGCATCGCGCGCTGTTGTGGCTGCAGTCGCTGCCACCTTATAAGCGGAGTGAGCTGCTGCTACTGCAGTCGTGCGGACCGCTGCTGCTGCCTTACGGGCTGCCTGCTTCGCTGCTACTGCTGTGGCATCTGCCTTAGGTGCCTTCGGTGCATTAGGTGCCTTCGGTGCATTAGGTGCCTTCGGTGCATTAGGTGCCTTCGGTGCAT
>JBBAMR010000010.1:52129-53541 GCA_040402375.1 Candidatus Nanopelagicaceae bacterium
TAGCAACAGTTGTTGCTGCCGGAGTCGGAGTTGCTGCTGCAAACACTGGAGCAGATGAAAATGATGCAAGCGCGATGACTGCGCCGGCAAGAATTGAGGTCTTCTTCATGGTGCTCTCTTCTCTCATAGTGGGGAAAGTAGCTCTCTTATGGAACGATTGAGATCTTGTCACAGAAAGGTGGGGGTTTCCCTTCAGAATGGGTAACGGTGGCTGAGAGTTAAGACACCCGTGGTTGGGTGATCCTCCCTGTTCCTTCACGCTCATTTCCCTCTTACCGAGGGGGTGAGATGAGAGCGCGCTTCCGCCCATCTAGCCGCCTCCCATAGAATCATCGCCTTGACCTCAGGTTGCATCAGGTTGGCATCATCGGGGCATCATCGGGGCATCATCGGGGCATCATCGGGGCATCAGCATCAAAGGGGGCATCACATGGCGCGAAAGAATTTTCTCTCCTGGGTTGGGTTTAAAGGAGAAGGGTCTGCCCTCGACGTTGAGAGATCCACTTCAGCGTCTGAAGGTGGAGTGCCATCAACTGGCGTCGTCGATCGGATTCGTGAGCTCGAAGCGCAATTAGCCGATCTTCGCTCTCGTAAAGATATTACCTCGCTCACGCGCGAAGAGTTTGAAATCCTCGCTACCGAGACGGCGATGAACTTAGTAAAGACGGCTCAATCTCGTGAGAAGGGTGCAACCGCTCAAGCGGCAAAGCTCCTGGCGGAAAGTGCACGTATCGCAACCGAAGCAACGGCAGCGGCGGAAGCCAAAGCGAAATCGATATTAGCCGCAGCCGAATCACGCGGTCGAAAGTATCTCGAAGTAGCAGAGTCTGAGGGTAGCGAGATCACCGCGACTGCGCAGCGCTCGGCTCGCTCGCTCACCGAGGCAGCTAAACGTGAAGTCGAATCATTGCGTGCAACAACAGCACAAGAGATCGAGTCAATGCTTGCGAGCAAGAAGCGCGAAGCCGCGTCAATTACCGCCGCTGCAAAGAGTGAATCGGAAGAGCTCGTGAAGGGTGCGATCTCGAGTATTGCTGATTATCGAAATTGGCTTACCTCTGCAGTTGCAGAATCTGAGCGCCTGTACAAGATCCAAACTCAGTCACTTTCAGCTGCGCAACAGGCGATCGAACAATCACGTCACCGTCTCGCCTCTGCCTTTGAACGACTCGCAGGCCTAACCGAAGATATTGATCGCAACCTTGATGGTGAGAACCAACCGATCACGAAAGAATTTGTTCGTAGCGGATCTGCTCAGGTCGAACGCAAGGAGAGCACAGCAAGCGAAGGCGATGACTCATCTGCCGTAAAGAAAAAGGGCGCGGTGAAGAAGTCGCCGGCGAAGAAGAGCCCAGCTAAGAAGTCACCGGCGAAGAAGTCACCGGCGAAGAAGAAGAGCACGCGCAAGTAAA
>JBBAMR010000011.1:0-47960 GCA_040402375.1 Candidatus Nanopelagicaceae bacterium
CGCAACTCCTTACGAATAGACTCATCACCTGCCCTTAATCGTGAGGGCGTAAGGGGAATTCATGAGCGAAAGTAAGAGTTGGACCTTTAAGGGTCAGTATCCGCTCGATGCGAAGAACAGTTCTTTTGGATTCGTCTATGCGGTAGTAATTGCCTCAGTAACTTTCCAAAGCCATGCACATCGATATAGCCCCGCGACAGCTGTAATTTTCCTTCTCGCTGGTTTGCTTATCGCCAAGAAAGCGCTCACGGCCGGATCTATCCTTGGAGCCTTGACCGCAGCGTTCTCACTCGTATGGCTGCTTCCGCTCTTCAACCAGAACGTTTTTTATAGCGTCGATGGTTGGTTCATGCTCGCCCACTCAGCCCTTGCGCTCGCGGTTGGCTTTGGCGCCTTTTCGTACTTGAAAAATTAATCTCAGCCCATGTCTCGCGTTAATTTTGTAGGGTTTCAAGAGCATTTCGAGCTTCCTGAAGATAGCCAGCTCGTTGATCTACGAATCGATATTGAATGTGATTTTGATGAAGAGAAGGCATTTTCACTGATTGGCGAAGCGCGATATCTCTCGCAATGGTTTTACGAGATCACCTCTTTTCAATCCAAACCTGGGGGAAAGCTTCACTTCATCGATCAAGCCGGCCTACCTGCTCAAGGAATTTGTACTTCTTACACGCCCGGACGAGAGATCTCATTACTCTCTGAGCAGTTCGGTGAATTTATCGGCCGAGTCACACGAGTAGATGCCAAAGTAGTGATCAAACTTCACATAAAATGTTTTGCACAAGAGTACGAAGCGAAGAGAGAGCTCTTCAGTAGCTTTGCCCAGCGTCTCAAGGAGCTCACGTGGTAGCTCAACACCCCCTAACCAAGACAATATGGAGTCCGCATGAGTGAGAAATATGTCATCGGCGTCGATTACGGCACCCTCTCTGGCCGAGCGCTAGTAGTTCGGGTCTCAGATGGCCAGGAGCTTGGCTCTGCAGTCTTTGAATATCCCAACGCAGTGATGGATCGCGTTCTGAACTCTAGTGGCGCTTCACTCGGACCTGATTGGGCACTTCAGGATCCACAAGATTATGTTGATGTTCTCAAGAACGCTGTTCCACAAGCGTTAAAACTCTCAGGAATCAATCCAAGCGATGTTATTGGTATCGCTACTGATTTCACTGCATGCACCATGGTGCCGGTACTTACAGATGGCACACCGCTCTCACAACTACCAGAATATAAAGATAACCCCCATGCCTATGTAAAACTCTGGCGTCACCATGCAGCGCAGCCGCATGCTGATCGAATCAACGAGTTAGCTCGCGAGCGCGGTGAATCGTGGTTACCTCGATACGGCGGTCAGATCTCATCTGAATGGGAACTTGCTAAAGGTCTGCAGATTTTAGAAGAAGCACCAGATATCTATGCGCGCATGGATAAGTTTGTCGAAGCAGCTGACTGGATTATCTGGCAGCTCTGCGGAAACTACCTTCGCAACGCATGTACCGCTGGCTACAAAGGAAATCTTCAAGATGGTGAGTACCCATCGCGAGAGTTCTTCAAAAATCTCAATCCAGCTTTTGAGAACTTTGCTGAAGAGAAACTTCGTCACACGATCGGCCAACTTGGTGAGAAGGCTGGTGGCTTGACCGCTGAAGCTGCCTCATGGACAGGTCTGCCCGAGGGAATCGCTGTTGCAGTGGGCAATGTTGATGCGCATGTAACTGCGCCTGCAGCGAAGGCAACGAAGCCAGGCCAGATGGTTGCAATCATGGGAACCTCAACCTGCCACGTGATGAATCACGATCAGATCGCAGAAGTGCCGGGCATGTGTGGCGTTGTTGATGGTGGAATTATCAGTGGGCTATTTGGTTACGAAGCTGGCCAATCTGGCGTAGGCGATATCTTCGCTTGGTATGTGAATAATCAAGTCCCGGCGCGTTATTTTGATGAGGCGAAGCAGGCTGGCTTATCCGTCCACCAATACCTCACAAACCTTTCGATGGCGCAAGCTGTTGGTGAGCACGGGTTGATCGTGCTGGATTGGCATAGCGGTAATCGATCAGTACTTGTTGATCATGAATTAAGCGGCATCATCGTCGGAGAAACCCTGACCACGACAGCAGATGAGATCTATCGCGCACTCCTTGAATCAACCGCATTTGGTGCCCGCATGATTATCGAAACCTTCAACAAATCCGGCGTCCCAGTCAAGGAATTTATCGTTGCAGGCGGGCTTCTCAAGAATGCTCACCTCATGCAGATTTACTCAGATGTCACCCGCCTTCCGATCTCGATCATTGATACTGAGCAAGGACCTGCGCTCGGGTCGGCGATACATGCAGCAGTAGCAAGTGGTTTCTATCCAACTGTGAATGCGGCAGCTGAAGCGATGGGAAGAGTTATTCCGAACGCATATCTCCCGAACGAGGCTAGGTCACTCGCTTATGATGAGCTCTACAAAGAGTATGTAGAACTACATGACTACTTCGGTCGTGGCACAAATAATGTGATGAAGCGATTGAAGCAACGTAAGCGTGAGGTGAGCAAATGAGCCAGAACTCTGAAGTAATTCAGAAGGTCCGAGAGTCACTCGTTGGTCTCCATCAAGAACTGGTTCGTAACAATTTAGTTGTCTGGACTGGCGGTAACGTCTCTGCGCGCATGAGATTCGATGATGGCTCACCAGATCTCTTTGCCATCAAACCATCGGGAGTTTCTTATGACGAACTCACCGCGGAATCAATGGTCGTCTGTGATTTAGATGGAAATGTTGTTGAAGGAAAATTATCGCCATCGAGTGATACCGCTGCACATGCGTACGTCTATAAAAATATGCCAGATGTACATGGAGTAGTGCACACGCATAGCAATTACGCCTGCGCCTTCGCCGCTGTTGGACGAGAGATCCCATGCATCTTGACTGCGATCGCTGATGAATTTGGTGGACCGATTCCAGTGGGACCATTTGCCATAATTGGCGACGACTCGATCGGCCGTGGAATCGTCGAGACGCTGCACAACCATCGCTCGCCTGCGGTCATTATGCAGAACCACGGGGTCTTCACCATTGGGCAATCGGCTAAGGCGGCTGTGAAGGCTGCCGTTATGTGCGAGGACGCCGCCAAGAGCGCTTGGCTTGCACTCCAGCTTGGTACTCCTATCCCAATCTCGCCTAGCGCTATTGATTCGTTACATGATCGTTATAAAACCGTTTATGGCAAATAATCTTTAATCTTGATAGATTTCCCGCAGAAATGTGGGCCATCTCCTATTTATAGGAACCCCACTTTCACATTGTTCCAACCCTCGGACAGGGTTTGGGGTTAGAAGTGCACTTCATGTCCATAATCGCTAGGAAAGGAACACACTTGTTTAAGAAAATTTCAACAGTTGTTGCTGCAGTAGCTATGTCTGCTTCAGTAGTAACAGGTGTAGCTCTCACTTCATCAGCACACGCTGCTGGTGGACTCGTCGGAGTTGCAATGCCAAATAAGTCATCAACCCGTTGGGTTAACGATGGAAATGCAATCAAGGCAGCACTTGAGAAGGATGGCTTCACAGTCGATCTCGAGTACGCAAACGATGACATTCCAACACAGGTTGCACAGCTCGAAGGCATGCTCACAAAGGGCGCAAAGGCTCTTATCATCGCTTCGATCGATGGAACACAGCTCACAGACGTTCTCCAGCACGCAGCTGATAAGAAGGTTGCAGTTATTGCCTACGACCGTTTGATCAACAAGTCACAGAACGTTGATTACTACGCAACATTTGATAACTTCAAGGTTGGCGTACTCCAGGCTTCATCACTTTTGACAGGTCTTGGCGTATTCAAGTCAATCAACTCAACAAAGGCTGATGGTCCAAAGGCAAAGGGTCCATTCAACATTGAATTGTTCGCAGGATCACCTGATGACAACAATGCTGGATTCTTCTTCAACGGAGCAATGTCAGTTCTTAACCCACTCATCAAGAGCAAGGTTCTTGTTGTTAAGTCAGGACAGACATCATTCAGCAAGGTCGCAACACTTCGTTGGGACGGCGCTGTAGCACAAAAGCGTATGGAAGATATCCTTGTTAGCTCATACTCAAAGGCTAAAGTCAACGGAGTTCTTTCACCATACGACGGTCTAACCCGCGGTATCCTCGCAGCTCTAACATCAGCTGGATACTCAAAGGCATCTGAGCCAATCATGACAGGCCAGGATTCAGAAGTAGCTTCAGTGAAGAACATCATCGCTGGAACCCAGTACTCAACAATCTTCAAAGACACTCGTGAACTTGCAAAGGTTGCAGTCGGAATGGCAGAAGCAGTTCTTAACGGAACAAAGCCAATGCTTAACGATACAAAGACATACAACAACGGTGTAAAGGTGGTTCCATCAATGCTTCTTACTCCTTTCGTTGTAACAGTCAAGAACTACAAGTCAGTACTTGTAGATTCTGGTTACATCAAGGCAGCTGAACTAGGTTAATTCGGCACCCGAGCAACTGGCCAACTCTCCTCGTGGGGGTTGGCCAGTTGGTTTTCCGATAGTATTTCGGGTCTGATCAGGTTTCGATAGTGAAGGTAAAGGGACAATGACTGAGAACATCTTGGAAATGAAGAACATCACCATGACCTTTCCAGGTGTTAAAGCTCTTTCAGATGTAACCCTGAATGTTGAGCGCGGTGAGATTCACGCAATCTGTGGCGAAAATGGCGCCGGCAAATCAACGCTGATGAAGGTCCTCTCTGGTGTCTACCCACACGGCACATATGAAGGCGATGTAGTTTTTGAAAACCAATCAGTTGCATTCCATAATCTTCGTGACAGTGAGCGTCTTGGTATCGTCATCATCCACCAAGAGCTCGCACTTAGCCCCCACCTTTCTATCGCTGAAAATATCTTCTTAAATAACGAAATTAAAAAGAATGGCCTCGTAAATTGGAACAAGACCAATCAAGAGGCGCAAATACTTATGGCAAAGGTTGGTCTCTCAGAAGATCCAAATACGCCAGTAAAAAATATTGGAGTTGGAAAGCAACAACTCGTAGAAATCGCAAAGGCTCTCTCTAAGCGAGTGAAGCTACTTATCCTCGATGAACCAACAGCTGCGCTCAACGATGCTGATTCAGAGCATCTCCTTGACCTGCTCCGTCAATTTAAGAGTCAAGGCTTGACTTCGATCATCATCTCTCACAAATTAAACGAGATCGCTGCGATCGCAGATAAGACGACGATTATTCGTGACGGACAAGTCATCGAAACGCTTGATATGAAGAAAGACTCAGTCGACCAAGAGCGGATTATCAAAGGCATGGTCGGTCGCGAGATGAATAATCGCTACCCAAGCCGTGAACCAAATATTGGTGAAGAGATCTTTAGAGTCGAGGATTGGACCGTTCATCACCCAGATGACAAGGCTCGAGTTGTAGTGGATCACGCATCCCTCAATGTAAGAGCTGGTGAGATCGTTGGTCTCGCCGGAATCATGGGTGCAGGTCGCACTGAGTTTGCCCGTAGCGTCTTCGGCCGTAGTTGGGGTATCGACATCTCTGGCAAGGTCTTTCTCAAGGGTAAAGAGCTTCAGCTCAAGACTGTTAGCGATGCGATCAAGGCCGGCATCGCTTACTCAACAGAAGATCGCAAGCGCTTTGGGTTAAACCTTATTGATGACATTAAGCGCAATATTTCACTTGCTTCACTAGATCAATTCACGAAGCGCGGGCTAGTCAACGCCAATGAAGAGTACAAAGTAGCGAGCGAATACCGCACCTCAATGAATATCAAGGCGCCATCTCCTAACTCAATTGTTGGAAAACTCTCTGGTGGAAACCAGCAGAAAGTTGTTTTGAGTCAATGGATTAACGTCAACCCTGACATTCTTATCCTTGATGAACCAACGCGCGGAATCGATGTTGGCGCAAAATATGAGATCTACACAATCATCCAAGAGCTTGCTGCGCAAGGCAAGGCAGTTTTGGTGATTTCGAGCGAACTCTCAGAGCTTCTTGGAATCTGTGATCGCGTGTATGCGATCGCTGAGGGAGTGATCACCGGCGAAGTAGAACGTAAAGATTTTTCACCCGAACTACTCATGAAATATATGACGATGACAAAGGAAGCGACCCATGTCTAAGGTAAGCGAAAAAGTAAACGGCCCAATCGATAATCTTCGTGCAAGATTGGCAGGAGTTGACCTTCGTCAAAACGCCATCTTCATCGCCCTCTTGGCGCTCATCGCCTTATTCGCTATTACCTCTCCAGGGCATACCTCGATTACGCCAGATAACTGGTCGAACCTTGTCGTACAGAATGGTTACATTTTAGTTCTCGCAATTGGCATGGTCATGGTGATCATCGCCGGTCACATCGATCTCTCGGTTGGTTCGGTCGCCTGTTTCATTGGTGCAGCAGCTGGAATCTTGGCAGTGCGGCCTCTCGAACAACATGGTTGGGCTTGGCTTCCTAAGATCCCTTGGTATGTAGCACTTCTAGGCGCGATCTTGATCGGCGCGCTAGTCGGTATGTGGCAGGGCTTCTGGATTGCTTATGTCGGTATCCCCGCATTTATCGTGACTCTAGCGGGCATGTTGCTCTTCCGCGGATTGGCTCTTGTTCTCCTTCAAAGCACAAATATTGGGCCATACCCTGATTCATTCCGTCTGATTGGAAATGGATTCGTTGATAAGGCGAATGAACTTGGTGGAGTGCTCGGTGTAAAGAACTACAACGCTGCAGCTCTCGTAATCACAGCGGTAAGTGTCGTTGCCCTTCTTCTGCAGTCATTCACCACTCGACGTGGTCGCATCAGGTACAAGCAGACCGTTGAGCCTCGTACCTGGTTCTTCGTGAAGAACATCATTCTCGCAACAATGATCGCCTACGTTGGCTTCCAACTCAGCCAAGCGAACGGAATCCCTTGGACGCTCGTACTTCTCGTAGTCCTCGTGATTATTTACACAACCGTGATGAAGAAGACCACATTTGGCCGCCATATCTATGCGATCGGTGGAAACCTTCACGCAGCTGTTCTTTCAGGAATCAACGTTCGCCGCGTTAACTTCTGGCTCTTCGTCAACATGGGGGCGCTCGCAGCTCTCTCTGGAGTTCTCGTTGTCGCCCGTTTGAACTATGCAGTCCCTAAGGCCGGAGATGGCTTCGAACTCGAAGCAATCTCATCAGTCTTCATCGGTGGCGCTTCAGTGCAAGGCGGCGTCGGAACTGTTACTGGTTCGATGGTCGGTGGCATGATCCAAGGAATCCTTGGAAATGGCATGAACCTGAACTCCATCGGTACTGAATACCAGATGACAACCAAGGGCCTTGTGCTACTTCTCGCCGTTGCCTTCGATGTGTGGAGCAAGAAGCGCACTAAGTAATCTCACAAATCGTCAGAATTGATTAGCGCACCGCATTGACTAAGAAGAGGGATCTCATGACAAAGCAGATTTGGTTTCTAACTGGAAGTCAGGACCTTTACGGTCCAGAGACCCTTGAGCAGGTAGCCGTTCAATCTCGTGAGGTAGTCGCGAAGATATCTGAAGGGCTACAAGCGCCGGTTGAGATCATCTGGAAACCAACACTGAAGAATACTGATGCGATTAAGCAGGCAATGCTCGATGCTTCGAGTGATCCAGAGTGCGTTGGAGTTATCACCTGGATGCATACCTTCTCTCCAGCAAAGATGTGGATTCAGGGGCTCGATCTGCTCCGTAAGCCGCTCCTACATCTCCATACTCAAGCTAACCAATCTTTGCCATGGTCAACGATTGACATGGATTTCATGAATTTAAATCAAGCAGCACATGGCGATCGTGAATATGCCCATGCTGTAGCACGCGCTGGCGTACCTCACAAAATCGTTGTCGGTGCACCTGGGTCATCTGATGTCCGCGACCGTATTGATGCCTGGCTCTGGGCAACTATCGGCTGGTCCAAATCTCAGAATTTAAAACTCGCTAGATTCGGTGACAATATGCGCTTTGTCGCAGTAACCGATGGCGACAAAGTCTCAGCTCAGCTTCAATTCGGAATCTCAGTTGAGAACTACGGCATCAACTTCTTAGTTGACGCAGTCGCACTTATTTCAGATAGCGATGCCGAGCAGCTCAGCGATGAGTACGAGCGTCTTTACGATGTAGCACCAGAGTTAGCACGCGGTGGCGCTCGCCATGATTCACTCGTCTACGCTGCAAAGCAAGAGCTTGCTCTGCTCAAGGTCATGCGCGATGGTGGCTTCGATGCTTTCACCAGCAACTTTGAAGATCTTGGTGCGCTCAAGCAGTTGCCTGGCCTTGCAGTCCAGCGTTTGATGGAGATGGGTTATGGCTTTGGCGGCGAGGGCGACTGGAAGACTTCAGCACTTGGCGCAATCTTGAAGTCAATGACTCCTGCAGGCGGCGGAACATCCTTTATGGAGGATTACACCTACCACTTTGGACCTGGCACTGCGAAGGTGCTTGGTGCTCATATGCTCGAAGTCTGTCCAACAATTACCAAGTCAAAGCCAAAGATTGAGATTCATCCACTGGGAATCGGTGGAAAAGAAGATCCAGTACGAATGGTCTTCACCGCAACTCCTGCTGAGGCGCGCGTAGTGTGCCTAGTCGATATGGGTGAGCGTTTTAGAATCATTAGTAACGAGATCTCAGTGGTTGCACCAACCGAAGCGCTACCAAAGCTTCCGGTTGCACACGCTGTCTGGGAGCCAAAGCCATCGCTACCAATTAGTGCGCAAGCGTGGATGCTCGCGGGTGGGTCACACCACACCGTACTTACCAATGCGGTCTCACTTGAAACGCTAGAAGATTTCACACGAATCGCTCGAGTAGAACATGTCATTATCGATGAAGATACCAAGATGAGAGATTTCCGTCGCGAATTGCAATGGAACGCTGCATATCATCGCTTTGCTGAACGCATCTAACTCTTCAATGCCCCATGATCAGTTCGACCATAACGCTGCCGTAGTAGCAAGCGCGCCAGGGAGAGCCAATCTCTTAGGTGAACATATTGATTACGCTGGCGGAATAGTCCTCCCGTTCGCGATTTCATATCGAACATCAGTCGGAATCACAGCACGCAGTGATAAAACGATCCGTATTCGTTCAGCACAGAGTTCGGATTTCATTGAACTTCAATGGAGTGATCTTGCGACCTGGCAGGGGCCAACGTGGGCTCGTTACGTCTTAGGAGTTCTCCATTCCATTAATCGTGAACTGCCAGGCCTAGATATCTCCGTCGATGGTGATGTCCCACAAGGCTCAGGGTTGTCATCGAGCGCTGCACTTGAGTGTGCAGTAGCAACGGCACTTAATGAGCTATTTGATCTTGGCTTCTCACCACTTGAATTAGCAAAGATCGCGCGAAAAGCCGAGAATGAATATGTAGGAATGCCATGTGGCCTCATGGATCAAGCTGCCTCAATGTTTTCACACGCAAACTCGATCTTGCAGTTCGACTGCCTCTCGTTAGAGCATGAGTACTTGCCATTTAATCTCCATAACCATGACCTAAGTATTCTCATCGTTGATTCTCGCGTGAAACATGAGTTAGTTGATGGCGGATACGCCAACCGATTTAAGGCCTGTGAAACGGCCCGGACATCACTTGGATTAGATTCGTTGCGCCATCTCACCCCGGAATTATTTGAGTCGGCCGAGCTCGATCCTTTAGTCCGTAAGCGCGTCAGCCATATCGTTGGCGAGATGGATCGTGTTGAGAGGACTATTCAGGCGCTCAAGGTAGATGACTTTCACGCCGTAGGTAGTTATATGAGTCAGACCCATGCATCGTTACGAGATCTCTTTGAGATTAGCTGGGTAGAGATGGATCTTGCCGTAGATGTTGCCCTCGACAATGGAGCGCTAGGTGCCCGAATGATGGGTGGTGGTTTTGGTGGCTCTGGAATCTTCCTTCTGCCCAAGGCAGAGATTTCAAAGGTTGTAACCCAGATCGAATCTGCCTTCGCTGCGAAAAATTACACGCCACCCAAGAGTTTTATCGCCGAACCAAGTGCAGGGGCAAGAATCGAAGTTCAGTAGTAAAGCGCTACCGAGCTAGAGGGATGACAACTTCGTTGTAATGCAAGAAGCCAGGCTTAAAAGGCGGATCAAAACGACAGATTCGGGTTTCATTTGTTAATTCAAGGCCCTGATTCTTTGCCAAGAGTCGTAATTCATCTTCTTTACTCTTCCACTTAGCTTTTGAGGCGCTTCCTTTAAAGTGCAGCGCTGCACACTTCTCTGGACCAAGATCACGAAGCACGACACCGGAATGATTTGGATCTGGTAGATCTTTTCGCTGCGATCCAGCGGGCATCACGAATGAGACTTTCCATTCCATGGCATCAATGCTTGAATCGGTGGAGGCGATCACTGGTGCTGTCATAGCAATCTTTGACGAGGTGCTATTTTCCTTAGAGATATATTTAAAGAGTGCTCCGAAAGCGCGTCCACTTGCTGAGCTGTAATCTGAGCGAACCGTCATCTCAGCAGTTACACATGGCTCGTATTCACGGAGCTCAAAGCCATCATATTCTTTCAGTATTGCAAACTTCTGACGTTGGGTCATGAGCCACTCGATTCTCTCGGCCTACTGCTTTCACAGTACTCCCAATACCTGGGAGTTAGATGATGAGTTCGTAGGAAGGATTGAGGATCGTGAGAGCGCCCTCATCCTCTCCGACCATACCTTCAGCACAGATCGTGGTTCCGACATCGAGTCCAACAATTGAGCGTCGACCGATGAATTGGAGCGTGATTCCGCCAGTCTCATCCCAAACTTCGACATCGATTCGAGGAGCGCCACCAGATGGTGCGGTTCGAATGGCGGAGACTGTGCCTCGAATATGCGCACGCTCACGCCAAGTAGCCTGACTAATCGGCATGCGATTCTCGGCGTAATGGGAGACCTCACCAGTTGGCTCAGGAGTTGGCTCGTTGATGCGACGAACCTGCTTCGGTGCAACCTGCGCTGTCTCAGGAGTGCTGAAATTTTCTGGGTGAACTAACTGAGTCTCACCAGAGATGATCTTCTCGACATCAAAGGGAACGATAGTTGCAACGACGCGAGAGAGTTGTGAGATCGGACGCGCGATTTCTTCAGCGGTCTGGTCGTGCAAGAGTCGACCAAGGAATGGTGAGTAAGAGCGACGCGGTAAGAGGAGCGTGAGCTCGACATCCGGTGAAGCTGTTGCCCTGATTGCGTAATCGACTGCAGCGTTAGCAATGCGACGATCTGGGCAGTCGATGAATTCAATCGGAACATCTGCAAGCGATGGGTTTTTAGCCCACTCTTCCTTGATCATATCTGCGCGGACATCATCGATAACAAAGTGGACTGCCGTTAAATCGCGCGGTTTGAGTGAGCGCGCGTATCTGACCGAACCAATGGTGGCGACGTCGACTGCATCAACAAGTACCGCGACATCGTGGCGGGAGATTGATGTTGCTGGTGCGCTGGTATTGCTAATTCGAAGCGCAGCTTGTTCTAGGCGATATTGGCGATTTAATCTGATCAGAGCAAAGACGATGATCGGAGTGATTGCCAGGATTACCCAAGCGCCTTCAGTGAATTTCACGACTGCAAAGATTACGATGATTGCGGCAGAGACAACACCAGATACATAGTTAATACCTGCCTTGTAGACCCAACCTTTTTCCTTGAGTTTGAGTGCACGCTTGGCCATACCGAATCCGACGAGTGCGAATCCAGTAAAAACTCCAAGTGCGTAGAAGGCAACAAGGCGATTGACTGAACCGCCAGTAATTAAGACTAAGAAGGTCGCGCCAGTTGCTAGAACGATGATTCCATTAGAGAAGGCGAGTCTGTGACCACGCTTAGTTAATTGGCGTGGAAGGAATCCATCGTTTGCTACAAAGTTCACAAGATATGGGAAGCCCGAGAAGGCGGTATTAGCGCCAGTGATCAAGATCAACATGGTCGCACCTTGGACTACGTAGAACATTACGGTTCCGAAACCGCCAGAACCAAGGGTTGCTTTCGCGATCTGCGAGATGACTGTTGGGGTGCCGGTCTCGTACGGCGTAGCCCACGTGCGATGAGCGAAGTACGAGACTCCGAAGACAAGCGAACCCAAGATGGTCGACATGATCACGAGCGTCTTACGGGCGTTTACGCCCTCTGGTGATTTAAAGAGGGAGACACCATCAGAGATCGCCTCAAGACCAGTGAGTGATGAACCGCCATTGGCAAAGGCTCGTAGCAAGATAAAGATCGCCGCAAAGTTGAGTAGACCCTTAGCCTGGCCGATCGCGACCGCCCCATGGAGCGCTGTTGGATCAAACTTTGGGAGTGTGCCCGTTGACAGGCGATAGATACCCATACCGAAGATCGTTACTAGTGAGAGCACAAAGAGATAGGTCGGAAGTGCAAATGCCGCACCAGCCTCTTTCACGCCTCGTAGATTTCCGAAAGTAAGCAGTGCAATGACAGCAAGGGTCATCCATAACTTGTATGACTGCAATCCAGTAAATGTAGAAATAATCGCATCAATGCCAGCCGATGATTGAATCGCGACCGTAACGACGTAATCAAGCATCAGAGCTACTGCAGCGATCTGAGAGAAGATTGGCCCTAGATTGTCGCGAGAGACGACATATGCGCCGCCAGATTTTGTATAAACCTGAACGACTTCACGATATGAGAATGTCACGATGATGAGGACTGCGAGAACGATTGCCGTCATTGGCATCAAAATATTAAATGCTGCTAGTCCAAATGCGGGGAGGAGAGCTAAGAGAATTTGCTCAGATCCATATGCCGATGAAGAGATACAGTCAGAGGAGAGGATGCCGAGAGCGAACTTCTTGCTCAACCGCTGGTGTGAAAGCGAGTGGCGGTTGAGCGGCTCACCGAGAAAGGCTTTCTTGATTCGATAAGAGAGTGAATCCTTGAGATGTGCATGATCTTGTAACGCCTGCGGTGCTTTGGCGTTATCGCTCCATGATTGCGGCACTTTTCAGTCCTCTAGCTAGGAATATTAATGAGAGGATCATTTTATCCACTATGAGGGCTTTATGCTGGGCCCATGGAGCACGAAACTGGTTTATCTCTCGATGAAATGAGAGCGATAAGCGCCACTAAAGCTCGTAACTCGATTTGGACACTCTTCTTTGTCATGGGAATTCTCTCGATGGCCTGGGTTCCACGAATTCCTGAAATTAAGAGGTCACTTGGTATCAACAACGGCCAATTTGGCCTGGTTCTGCTGGGATCAACAATCGGCGCTATCTCGGGCACCCAGATCTGCGGGCGGCTTGTTCATCGCTATGGCTCAAAGACCATTCTGCGCTTTGTCACCATACAAATGTCACTTGGAGTCATTTTTATCTCCCTTTCAACCCACAGCGTCATTGCAATCTTCTTCTCGCTCTTCTTCATGGCCTTTGGCTACGTCGGAATTGATGTCTGTGTGAATACCCAAGCGGTTGCGATCGAGAAGCACCTCAACCGCAGATATATGTCGAGTTTTCATGGTCTTTGGTCAGTTGGTGCATTCACAGCAACGCTCATCGGGGGAATCCTCTCGCATTACATTTCCCCACAAGTGAACTTATTCTTCGTCGGAATCGTCGGGCTCATTATCAACCTGATAGCGCTGCAATTTGCGCTTCGTGACGATGAGGATGGACATGAAGGTAGCGGTGAGGCAATAGGAAAGATTCCACTCTTCGATAAAAAATATATTGCTCTCTGGGTAATTGGTGTGGCATTAATCGGCGCACTTTTGCCTGAAGGAGCTGTAAGTGATTGGAGCGCGATTCTCCTCAAAGAGAATATGGGAATTGCCAAGGGGCTTAACGCAACTGGCTTTGGAGCTTTTGCACTCGCCATGATTGTGGCTCGATTATTTGGTGACAGAGTCTTAGAAGCACTCGGACCCGTAAAGACGGTCAAACTTGGAGGTTACCTCGGTGGAATTGGTATGGGTCTTGGTATCGCAATCGGTGTACCGCTTTCACATCACCACCCATTAATCGCACTTACTATCGTCAACCTTGGTTTTATTATTGCTGGGCTTGGAATCGGGCCAATGGTTCCGGCGATGATGTTGGGCGCAGCTGCACTCCCTGGGATTGCACCATCAGTTGCGATGGCACGAGTTGGAATCATTGGTATGGGAGCTTTCTTTATCGGCCCAACAATCACTGGTGGTCTAGCTCAATGGATCAACTTGCCGGTCGCAATGTTCTTCCCAGTTGCAACGCTCATACTCGCCGGATGGCTGAGCCGCTCCCTTAAAGATTAATCCAGGTCGTATTCTCTTTTTAGTCGCGCCTGTGACTGTGCAAAGAATTCAACCAGAATCTCGCCGTATAGGGCACGATCGGAGCCTAAAAACTGTTCAGCCAGATTCTGGAAGGAAGCTCCCTGGTCTTGTGATATTTTCAAACGGACAAAGCCATTTGCGACAGAATATTCAACTAAGCAACGAAATTGATTTTCATGAATTGTTTTTTTATCCAGTAATAGGTTGGCCTTGGCAAGATAGGCTTCTTGATGTTGATGTATCAATTCTCCGATATCTTTCAGGATGAGCTGTTCATCATCACGATAAACACGAGTCACAAGTTCACCAACTCTCTTATCCTTAGCCTCCTGGTTGCAAGGATAAAGATAGATCAAGCCTACGGAGTTCCGCAAGCAATTTTAGAAAACCCTTGAGTGAAAGTCTTTCCAGCATAAACTGGTTTCCCTGAAACTACAGCAGAAGCATACGCGAGGCCGTAATAGGTCGTAGATTTTGTATCTATGCAGGGAGTAAAAGTGTTGTAATTTTTGACGAGTAATCCAGAAGATTTTGGATTTTTAGGATCCGTTGTTGTGCTTGAAACCAGTTGCCCCCCGAACTTCCCTATCTTGTATAACTCCACTGTCAGCTTCACCTGGCTTTGTGGAATGTTACAAACTGACTCGGCATCAATCTTCACATATGCCTTGCCAACTTTATTTGAAAAATAAGTGGATATATGAGGATTATGGATTTGAATCCGGCAGGGTGCCTTGGGTTCAGAGGTTGAGGCCCATGTTGGGACGTATGAAAAGGAAGTTATTTGAATGGCTAAAACCGCAGCTGTAAAGACGTTTTTCATGGCAGGAGGATCTCGTGAGAATGGAAAAGGTGCAGAAAGTTATCCACATAAACGAGTGAAACGAGCGAAGGTAGCGAGCGGAGGATGTCCCAGCAAGTGAAAATCGATCGTAGTGATTGGTTCCAGCTGAGCCACTGAAAGTCTGGATGAGTGAATCAGCCGAAGCAAGTGGAACGAGCGGAGGATGAGGGATTTGAACCCTCGAAAGGTTGCCCTTTACACGCTTTCCAAGCGTGCGCACTCGGCCGCTATGCGAATCCTCCTGTGCTGCGCGCAGCCAGAGGCGAGATTTCCGCCCTGACTACGGGTCGTAGCCTATCGGCTCTAGAAACTATGATTACCCTCAGATCCTCCGTGCGGCGCTACCGCACTGAACTCCCCCAGGGCAGGAATGCAGCAAGGGTAGGTGTGCTCTGGCGGGTGCGCGGGGGATCCCACACAATTGAAGTGAAATGCAAGGCTCGATAAGCAGCGGATTAGAAGAGGAGATGGCGATGTCACTAGCGTTGTATCGCAAGTATCGACCATCCACATTTGGCGAAGTTATCGGCCAAGACCATGTCACTGAGCCGCTATCGAATGCGCTCACATCGGATTCAATCCACCATGCATATCTCTTTAGCGGCCCACGTGGCTGCGGTAAGACATCATCTGCACGCATCATGGCTCGTTCGCTCAACTGCGAAAAAGGCCCAACACCTAACCCATGCGGTGAATGCCAATCCTGTCGCGATCTCGTAGCAAATGGTCCAGGTTCAATCGATGTCATGGAGCTCGATGCGGCAACCCACGGTTTAGTTGATGATGCTCGCGATCTTCGCGACAAAGCATTCTTTGCACCGGTTCAATCACGTTACAAGATTTATATTATTGATGAGGCACACCAACTCGGACCTGGCGCTGCAAATGCGTTGCTTAAAGTTGTTGAAGAACCACCTCCACATGTTCTCTTCATCTTCGCCACGACTGAGCCAGATAAGTTAATTGCAACGATTCGCTCACGCACTCACCACTACCCATTCCGATTAGTTCCACCAGCAGTTCTTGCTACCCACCTTGAAGGTGTCTGCAAAGACGAAGGTGTAAAGGTTGCAAAGGGAGTTATTCCATTAGTAGTTCGCGCATCTGGTGGATCAGTCCGTGATGCGCTCTCAGTCTTAGGTCAGCTCCTTGCTGGTGCTGGTAAAGATGGAGTGACCTACGAAGTCGCAACAGCGCTCCTTGGCTATACCGATGGTGCGCTACTTGATGAAGCTGTCGATGCGCTCGCTGCGCGCGACGGCGCTACTCTCTTCAACACCGTCAATCGCGTCGTCGAATCCGGGCATGATCCACGTCGTTTCACTCAAGATTTCTTAGAGCGTCTTCGCGATCTCATCATCGTTGGCGCTTCAAAGGATGCCGCTGCACAGATCTTGCATGAGTACCCAGAAGATCAACTCGAGCGCATGAAGAACCAAGCCTCATTGATAGGTGCTGCAACGCTGATTCGCTCAGCTGATATCGCTGCAGATGGCCTTACCCAGATGCGTGGCGCGACCGCCCCACGGCTCATTCTCGAACTTATCTGCGCTCGAATCTTGCTCCCAGGCAGCGATGATCAAGGTCTCCTTGCTCGCCTTGAGCGTTTGGAAAATGGAATTGCAATCACTGCTCCAATCGCTAAGCCACTCGTTGCTGAAAAACCAGAGCCAGTAGTTGTGAAGGCATCACCTGTTAATGAAGTCGCTCAGCCTGTCACCAAGGCTGAGGTAGCACCGGTTCCAGATCAGCCGCCGGTAAAAGAACCCGTTGCAGTAAAAGCGGCAACCCCAAAGCCATCTGGCCCTGTCGATATTGCAGCGCTCCGAAAGTTCTGGCCTGAAGTCATTGAGAATGTAAAGAAGCAGCGTCGTCTCACCTGGTCACTGCTCTCTGCCAGCGCTCAAGTCTTATCTGTTGACGACAAGGCGATCACTATCGGAATCGTTAACTCCGGTGCTCGTGATTCATTTATTCGTTCTGAATCTGATGTGATCCTACGTAAGGCATTCGCTGAAGTAGTAGGACTTGATCTCAAAGTCGAATGCATCGTTGATCCCTCTGTTAATGCCTCGACCACGACTCCTGAGCGAACAGTCGAAGATCCATCCGATGCAGCTCAGCTCAGTGGTGCAGAGCTCCTCGCAAAAGAGCTCGGCGCACAAGTAATCAAGAAATTCACAAACGATGTATGAAGGCGCGATTCAAGATCTGATCGATGAACTCGGCAGACTTCCAGGTATTGGTCCTAAATCTGCTCAACGTATTGCCTTCCACATTATTCAATCAGAGCGCGTTGATGTCACTCGATTAGTCGATGTTCTTCGCACCGTAAAAGAGCGAGTAAAGTTCTGTACTGAATGTGGCAATATCTCGGAAGAAGAGCTCTGCCGAATCTGTCGCGATCCTAGACGCGATGCGACACTGATATGTGTCGTTGAAGAATCTAAAGATGTCATGTCGATCGAAAAGACTCGAGAGTTCCGCGGGAAGTACCACGTACTCGGTGGCGCAATTAGTCCGATCGATGGCGTCGGGCCAGAACAACTCCGTATTCGTGAGCTCATGGTTCGCCTCGCTAACCCCGACATCGCTGAGATCATCATCGCGACCGACCCCAATCTTGAGGGCGAAGCGACCGCTTCCTACTTAATCCGCCAGATCCGCCCAATGGGGATCAAGGTCAGCCGCCTTGCATCAGGGTTACCTGTTGGTGGAGATCTTGAATATGCCGATGAAGTCACGCTCGGTCGTGCCTTTGAAGGTCGCCGAACGGTTGAATAAGAACTAATAGAGACTGGGATCAAATGTCTTCTGAGAATCTAGTAAGCACAGAGCACGAGTTTGTTATCAAAGATTTTAAGACTGAGAGCGGTGTAGTTCTTCCAGAGGCGCGCATCGTCTACGGTACTTACGGCACACTAAACGCCGCTAATGAAAACGCCGTTCTTTTACCATCAAGCTATATGGCGCCATATCAAGGTTACGAGTGGTTAATAGGCGCAGGTAAGGCGCTTGATCCCGATAAATACTTTGTCATCAGCACTGAAGCATTTGGAAATGGTCGATCATCTTCTCCAAGTAATACTCCCGAGCCGTTGCATGGACCACGCTTTCCAGCAATTAGCACTCGCGATAATGTGAAAGCTGTCCACCAGCTACTAACAGAAGAATTACAGATTGATCATCTGCGAGCAGTCATTGGATTTTCTATGGGAGCTCAGCAAGCATTTCAGTGGGCTGTAAGTTTCCCTGATTTCATGGATCGAATTGTTGCGACCGCCGGAACTGCGAAGACCTACGGTCATGGAATTGTTCGACTCGATGGTCAGATCATGGCTTTGACCTCAGATGAAAATTTCAACGATGGGGATTACCTAACTCCTCCGCTCCAAGGGCTGCAGACTTTTGGTCAGGTGTGGGCTGGATGGTTGATGTCACAGGAATGGTGGCGACAAGAGCTGTGGCGAGATCCCGAAAATCCTGAATTAACCTTTGATGATGCGGTCGCGCTCTACCGGGGCCTCCTTGCTACCGCTGGTGATGCTAATGATTTGATTCTACAAATGCGTACCTGGCGCGAACACGATGTAGGGGGAACCTCACCATTTAATGGAGATATTGAGGCAGCGCTCAAATCGATCCAAGTCCCAGTGTTATACATGCCCTCAAGAACTGATCTCTACTTCCCCATGAACGATGCCGAGTATGAAGCCGCTTTCTTAAAGCAGGGGAGTTTGCTACCGATTGAATCCCTCTGGGGCCATACCGCCGGCGCTGCATCGAACCCTGCAGATGCGATCTTCCTGAACGAAAGTATCGCTGCCTTCATGGATGGTCGGGTAGAAGTTAAGTAATCTCGCAATGTGGGATGCTAGAGCCTCTCACTATGTGAGATATTTCCGATAAATATCCCCTCACGCTCAGATCTTTGCTTCCATATACCTATGGGATTAATCGTTCAGAAGTTCGGTGGCTCCTCAGTCGCTGATGCCGAAGGGCTCAAGCGCGTTGCGAGCCGGATCGTCGCTACCAAGAAGGCGGGCCACCAGGTCGCAGTCGTGGTCTCAGCGATGGGCGATACAACTGATGAACTTCTCGATTTAGCCGAGCAAGTCACCCCGATGCCTAATGGCCGCGAACTCGATATGTTGCTAACCGCTGGTGAGCGAATCTCGATGGCGCTTCTCGCAATGGCGATCGGCAATTTAGGTCACGAGGCTCGCTCTTTCACTGGATCACAAGCTGGCGTACTTACGACGTCAACCCATGGAAAGGCTCGCATCATCGATGTGAAGCCGGGTCGAATTGTTGAAGCTCTTAACGATGGCGCAATCGCAATCGTCGCTGGCTTCCAAGGAATCAATCAAGATACTAACGATGTCACAACACTCGGGCGCGGGGGATCAGATACAACTGCTGTTGCGCTCGCTGCCGCGCTCGAAGCAGATGTCTGCGAAATTTATACCGATGTTGATGGTGTCTACACCGCAGATCCACGAATTGTGCCGAGTGCGCGCAAATTAGATTCAATCACCTACGAAGAGATGCTTGAGCTTGCTGCAAGCGGCGCAAAGGTCTTGCACCTGCGCTGTGTTGAATATGCACGTCGCTTTGATTTACCAATTCATGTCCGTTCATCTTTTTCAAATAACGAAGGCACATGGGTGGTCAAAGATCATCCAGGGGGAGCATCAGGAGACAATATGGAACAAGCAATCATCGCCGGCGTCGCACACGATAAGACCGAAGCAAAGATCACAATCGTTGGTGTCCCTGACCGCACTGGTGTCGCAGCTCGTATCTTCCAAACAATCGCTGATGCCGATATCAATATCGATATGATCGTGCAGAACGTCTCTGCTGCAGCGACAGGACTTACCGATATCTCTTTCACGCTCCCGAAGAGCGATGGCGCTGAAGCAACTCGCATCCTCAAAGATATTCAAGGCGAGATCGGGTTCCACTCGATTCAATACGATGATCAGATCGGCAAACTCTCATTAGTTGGCGCTGGTATGCGTTCACATCCTGGCGTTACAGCGACATTCTTCGCATGCCTTGCTGATGCTGGACTCAATATCGAGATGATCTCGACTTCAGAGATTCGCATCTCAGTCATTGTTCGCGAGAGCGACCTTGAAAAGGGCGTAAGAGCGGCACACACCGCCTTTGATCTCGATGCTGACGATGAAGCCGTTGTTCACGGCGGAACAGGGCGATAAGCAATGGCTAAGAAGAAGCTTCCAACACTCGCAGTCGTTGGCGCTACCGGCGCTGTTGGCACCGTCATGCTCGGCATCCTCACAGAGCGTAAGAATGTTTATGGCGAGATTCGATTAATCGCATCGGCACGATCAGCAGGCAAGAAGTTAATGTGTCGCGGCGAAGAGCTCACAGTCGTTGCGCTCTCACCTGAAGCATTTGATGGCGTCGATATTGCAATGTTCGATGTCCCGGATGAGGTCTCAGAAGAGTGGGCACCGATCGCTGCTGCACGTGGCGCAGTCGTTGTTGATAACTCTGGTGCTTTTCGCATGGATCCTAAAGTTCCACTTGTTGTCCCAGAAGTTAATCCAAAAGATGCGAAGAAGCGTCCAAAGGGAATTATCTCGAATCCAAATTGCACGACCCTCTCAATGATCGTCGCGATGGGTGCGCTCAACAAAGCCTTTGGTCTCAAAGAACTTGTTGTCGCTTCATACCAAGCCGCATCTGGCGCTGGTCAACTAGGTATTGATTCACTGCGTGAACAGATTGCCGCGGTTGCAGGAACCACTGCTGGTGAATCAACGAGTGATCTTCGTTCGATCGTTAAAGATTCTGGACCATTCCCGGCACCGCTTGCTCTCAATGTGATTCCATGGGCTGGCTCGCTCAAAGAAGATGGTTACACATCGGAAGAGCTCAAGGTTCGTAATGAATCTCGTAAGATCTTGGGAATGCCTAAGCTAAAGGTATCTGCCACTTGTGTTCGTGTTCCGGTCATGACAACCCACTCATTGGCAGTGCATGCAACCTTTAAGAGTGAAGTCACCCGCAAGGAAGCACAGAAGGTTCTTTCAAAGGCACCTGGAATCATCCTTGAAGATGACCCTGAGAATAAGAAGTTCCCAACACCTAATGATGTCGTTGGAACTGATCCAACCTGGGTCGGTCGCGTACGCCAATCACTCGACGACAAGAAGTCACTCGATCTCTTCTTATGTGGGGACAATCTTCGTAAAGGCGCTGCGCTTAATACCGCTCAAATCGCAGAGTTAGTGGCAGCAGAGTTCAGCAAGTAATTAATGCTTGAAACGTCTGAGATCTCAGTTGCTCTTCAATGGGCCACTGAGATCTTTGGCTTCACAAACGTTCCAAAGTATTACATCAGCCCTCAAAATTTCTTGACTGCTTACCGCGATGGAGACTCATATTCATTCGTTGTAAAAGATGATCAATTTTATGGGCATACCTACGGTGATAACCCACCCCTGGATGAGCGTTGGCAGAAAGTTGCGGTGAGCGGAATCAAACCGGCCTCAATTTTAGAATGTAAGCCCCGTTATGGGTTTGAATTTTGGGCCATCAGTACTGCAGCAACCGGCGCACCTCTAGAAGTTATTACAGATTATGCCCTCATTAATTCAATCCTGGATGAGCATGCACCGGATTTATCTGTAAGGCCTGGTGGCGATGAAGAGATTTTTTGGGGTGCAGTACGGAACGAAGATGGAGAGATCGCCTCATTGGGGGCGCTAGTGCAATGGAAGTCCAAGCAATTTGTATTAGCCTCTGTAGTCACACGTAGCGAAGATCGTGGCAAAGGATTGGCCACTGCACTCTCTGCTGGTGTTGCGGCACACGCACACTCATTAGGAATTTCTGAAGTTGGGCTTGGCGTAATCAATACAAACATCGCAGCGCAGAAAGCATATGAGAAGGCTGGCTATCGGCGCTTAGCCGCTTTTACAAACTACTTTCGAGAGTAATCAGACTTACCTCAGGTGGTGATGCGACGCGGATACGCGCAAATGGGGATGTTCCCATTCCAGCCGAAACATTGAGCCACGCTTCACCTTTTTGTACTGTCACACCCCGCGCGCGCCACTTCGGGAGATCACAATTTGTTGTGAGGGCCTTTGATCCGCCCGGCCATGGCAAGCGAACTTGTCCGCCATGCGTATGCCCAGCAAAGATCACATCAAGGTCATCGCGATTCATCGCATCGAGAACCCGTTTGTAGGGAGCGTGAGTAACACCGATCGCAAGATCACATGGTGCTGCAGGGCCAGCCACGAGGTTGTAATCATCGCGGTCCAAGTGCGCATCATCAGTACCGCGTGCTTCGATCTTCGATCCATTGATCGTGATTAAAGCTCGAGAATGATTGAGATTCTTCCAACCGCGACGCTCAAGCCCCCGTGCTAAATCTTCTGTCGGGAGATCTGGACCCAGAATGCGTGGCCCATGATCTTTACGCAAATAGTTGAGCGGATTCTTAAACCTTGGAGCGAAGTAATCATTAGAACCAAAGACGAATAACCCAGGTAACGCAAGAAGTTCATCGAGTGCATGAAGCGCAATAGGCACAGCATCTATATGTGCAAGAAAGTCACCGGTGCTAATAACAAGGTCGGGCTTGAGGTTGATCATCGATTTAATATCGGCGATCTCTTGGCTGCGTGCTGGCGTGAGGTGTAGGTCTGAAAAGTGCAGGATTCGAATAGGCGCCGCCCCAGGAGGGAGCACCGGCAGGGTCGCTTCGCGGAGGGAATAGGCCATAGGCGTGAGAAGATACTCTCTATGAGCATTAAAGGGTTACTCCAAAACGATTTAACAGAGGCGATTCGCTCCCGCGATGAGCTCACTTCGGGCACGATCCGCATGGTTCTTACTGCAATCACCATGGAAGAAGTGGCTGGTAAGGAGGCACGCGAACTCAGCGATGCCGAGATCATCACCGTACTTTCACGTGAGGCGAAGAAGCGCCGCGAAGCATCAGAGGCATTTGCCGATGCTGGTCGCGCAGATCGCGCAGAGCTCGAGACAAAAGAGGGTGAAGTAATTGCCCGCTACCTTCCCGCCCAACTCAGTGAGGCAGAGATCAAGCAGATGATTACTGATGCAATCGCGGAAAGTGGCGCAACTGGTCCTGCAGGTATGGGGCTCGTCATGAAGATCATCGCACCAAAGATCGCCGGCAAGGCCGATGGCGGCACTGTCTCAGCACTCGTCAAAGCAGCACTTACCGGAGGTAACTAATGTCTGATTACACAAAGTTTGAATATGTCACTGTCCCACTTCTCTCCCATGCAACGAAGCAGATTCTTGATACATGGGGTTCTGAAGGTTGGGAACTCGTCCAAGTTATTCCAGCACCCGGCACCGGAGAACAATTAGTTGCTTATATGAAGCGAGAGGCTAAGTAAATGGATGTTCGTGCAAAGCTTGCAGAAATCGGTCTAACAATTCCCGTAGCGGCTCTACCAGTTGCTGCATATGTCCCATCAGTGCGTACTGGCAATCTCGTCTTTACCGCCGGACAGCTTCCACTCGTTGATGGCAAGATGGCCGAAACAGGCAAGGTAGGCGGAGCTGTTACTCCAGAGCGCGCAAAGGAACTTGCAACAATTTGTATTCTCAATGCACTCGCTGCTGTCGAACTTGTCGCACCAGTTGATTCCATCGTTCGAGTCGTCCAGGTTCGTGGCTTCGTAAATGGCGTTGAAGGGTTCCTTGGACATCCAGGAGTTGTGAACGGCGCGTCAGAGACCTTGATTCATATCTGGGGCGATGTTAACGGCAAGCATGCACGCACAGCTATTGGTGTTGCAGAGCTGCCACTGGACGCACCAGTTGAGATTGAGCTCGTCGTAGAAGTTAAGTAATTACTTTCCACGCTTAGCGAGGCGCTCGTAGTCCAAGACGACTACGGCGCGGGGTTCGAGACGAACCCAACCGCGTGAAGCAAAATCAGCGAGGGCCTTATTTACTGTCTCACGAGATGCGCCTACTAATTGAGCAAGTTCTTCCTGGGTGAGATCGTGGTTGACGTAGAAACCATCATCCTTCTGCGAACCAAAGCGTGTACCAAGGTCAATGAGCGCCTTCGCAACGCGACCTGGAACATCTGCAAAGACAAGATCTGCCAAGATTTCATTTGATTTACGCAAGCGCTGAGCCAAGCGGCGCAATAGTTCGAGTGAAGTTTGTGGATGCGCAGTGACGAGGCCAATTACTCGATCATGAGCAAGTGCAAGAAGTTTTGCATCAGTAACAGCTGTCGCTGTTGCAGTACGAGGTTCTGGATCAAAGAGTGAGAGCTCGCCAAACATCTCGCCCGGTCCAAGGATTGAGAGCAAATTCTCGCGGCCATCGATCGATGCGGTACCGAGCTTAAGCTTTCCTTCGGTGACTACGTAGAGACGATCACCCTCATCGCCCTCTTTAAAGAGTGTGTGGCCCTTAGAAACTTTTACCTGAACCATCGAGGCGCGAAGCGCTGCCGCTTCTTCATCATTGAGCGCGCTGAAGAGTGGTGTTGACCGAATAACTGATTCATCAGGAGTTTTGCTCACGAGCCGACTTTACTCAACTCACGCGGTGACTCCAAACCGAGAGCCTCCAGACTAATCTTGAGCCTGTGAGCCCGACAGCAACCTTGAAGAGCGCTCGTCAAGCTCAGGCGATGTACAAGGTTTTGATCAAGCGTTATCCGAGTATTCACTGTGAACTCGACTTTACGACACCCTTTGAACTCTTAGTTGCAACTGTATTGAGCGCTCAATGCACCGATCGACGGGTAAATGCCGTTACTCCTAGATTATTTAAGAAGTTTGGTACACCTAAAAAGATGGCGAAGGCCTCGGTCGTCGATATAGAGGAGATCATCGAACCGCTCGGCTTCTTTCATGTGAAGGCGCGCTACCTCAAAGAGTTGAGTGAGATCTTGATCCACGATCACAATGGTGAAGTGCCACCAGTATTAGCGCAGCTCGTGAAGTTACCTGGAGTTGGGCGTAAGACGGCAAATGTTGTTCTCGGCAATGCCTTCGGGATCCCAGGAATCACTGTCGATACCCACTTTGGTCGACTGGTTCGGCGCTTTGGTTGGACCGATCTTGAAGATCCAGTTCAGGTCGAACGAGCAGTGGGTGAATTAATCCCCGAAAGTGAATGGACCAACCTCTCCCAGCGAATTATTTGGCATGGTCGTCGTATCTGTCATAGCCGCAAACCTGCGTG
This sequence comes from Candidatus Nanopelagicaceae bacterium, assembly GCA_040402375.1. Taxonomy (GTDB): domain Bacteria; phylum Actinomycetota; class Actinomycetes; order Nanopelagicales; family Nanopelagicaceae; genus PALSA-747. The sequence continues at coordinate 25,346 of JBBAMR010000011.1, forward strand.
TGGCGCCTGTCCATTAGCTGCACTCTGCCCATCATTTGGAATCGGTGAAAGCGATAAAGTTAAGGCTATGGCGCTGGTGAAGGCAGATGAGGACTTCAGATGAAGCGCGCGATTCTTCTTGTTCTCACCTTACTTCTCGGGGTGGTCACTCCAGCGAACGCTGCGCCAACAACGCCATCGTGTGCATCGATAAAAGTCGCAAAGGTAAGTAAAGGAACTCTTCTGCCTTGTTTAAATGGCGGCACCGGCACAACTTTTGAATCCATCCGTGGCCCGGTTCTGGTCAATGTATGGGGATCCTGGTGTGAACCGTGCAAGCAAGAGATGCCTCTCTTCGTAGAGATTGCGAAAGAGAATAAAATTCAGATCGTCGGGATTGATGTCGAAGAACGCAATATGAGCGCTGGTCGCTCATTTGTTGCAAAACATCTGATGAGTTGGCCACAGCTTTATGATGCAAAAGCAGCCACACGCGGCATCTTCGGTCTTGGCGTTCCGGTCACCTGGTTTATCGATGCCCAAGGGAAAGTGGTCTATAAACAGATCGGGCTCTTCACTAGCAGCGCCCAGATCAAGTCACTGGTGAAGAAGTACTTTAAAATTTCGCTATGAAGAACTGGGTTGATTGGGTCATCCTCATAGCGTTGGTTGCTGCGCTGATTCGCGGGTATCGAGCCGGTCTGCTCTCGACCTTGTTCACCGTTCTCGGGTTTATTGGGGGAGGCTTCGCTGGTCTCTTTGCCGCACTTCACTATGTGAGCCATTGGTCAAGCAATCTCACAAAGTTCTCAATCATTATCGGGGCAATCTTTCTTGGGGCATCGATCGGTGAAGCGATCTTTCATCGCTTTGCAAAGTTCTTTCACGGCAAAATTCTCTTTGGCCCATTTAGATGGCTTGATTCAATTCTGGGGGCAGCGCTCTCAGTACTTCGTAGCCTGATCTTTATCTTGATCATCGGCAAACTCTTGATCGCGATGCCATGGGGCATCGGTCACAATGAGATTCCGAAATCTGCCCTCTTTACCAAGATTGAGAAGTCAGCCCCAAAGATCAGTTTTAATCTTCACTCTTTGCCGAGCTCAAACCTTCTGAAATAAGTTTCATGACATTCGGATCGGCGAGGGTTGTTGAATCACCCACAACTCGATTCTCAGCGACATCGCGTAGCAAGCGGCGCATAATCTTTCCGCTTCGGGTCTTAGGAAGCTCGTTCACGACCATTATCTGACGAGGCCGCGCGATTGCTCCGATCTCCTTAGCAACGTGGGCTTTAAGCGATTTAATTAAAGCCTCACCACTCTCAGTACTTTGGTGCTCAGTACCACCGCGCAGAATCACGAAGGCGACGATGCCCTGGCCGGTCATTGCATCATTTGCGCCAACGACAGCTGCTTCTGCAACATCTGCATGAGAGACGAGAGCTGACTCAACTTCGGCGGTTGAGATACGGTGGCCCGAAACATTCATCACATCATCGACGCGACCAAGTAGCCAGAGCGCACCATCTTCATCCCACTTCGCACCATCACCGGCAAAGTACTTACCTTCAAAGCGAGACCAGTACGTCTCCTTGTAACGCTCTTCTTCGCCCCACACACCTCGCAACATTGATGGCCATGGGCGGTTGAGGGTGAGATAACCACTGTGACCATCACCAACAATATTGCCGTCATCATCAATCACTGTTGCATCAATACCAGGGAGAGGTCGCATCGCAGAGCCAGGCTTTGTAGCAGTGACGCCAGGCAACGGTGAGATCATGATCGAACCAGTTTCAGTCTGCCACCAGGTATCAACGATCGGACAGTTGTTATGGCCAATCTTCTCTCGGTACCACATCCACGCTTCTGGGTTTATCGGTTCTCCAACTGATCCAAGTAAACGAAGTGAAGAGAGATCGCATGAATCCGGGAACTCATCGCCCCACTTCATCCAGGTACGGATCAAGGTTGGTGCGGTATAAAGAATCGTAACTTTGTACTTCTCAATGAGTGTAAAGATTCGATCTTTCTTTGGTGTATCAGGCGTGCCTTCATACATGACCTGAGTAGCGCCATTAGCCATTGGGCCGTAGACCATATATGTGTGGCCGGTAATCCAGCCCACATCAGCGGTACACCAGTAGACATCACTCTCTGGCTTGATATCAAAGACCATCTTGTGTGTGAAGGCTGCCTGCGTAAGGTATCCACCCGTCGTATGGAAGATTCCCTTTGGCTTAGCGGTAGTCCCTGATGTGTAGAGAATAAAGAGGACCTGCTCTGCATCAAAGGGCTGAGCTTGATGCTGATCTGATTGCCTTTCAACGATCTCGTGCCACCAGATATCGCGATCTGCGCTCCACGCAACTTCTTGCTTTGTCCGCTGGACGACGAGAACGTTACAGACATGGGTATCGCCAAGGAGAGCCTCATCAACAACGGATTTAAGTCCAAGCGCTGATCCCTTGCGGAAACCGCCATCTGCGGTAATCACAATGGTTGCATCAGCATCTTGAATTCTTTGAAGGAGTGACTCAGCACTAAATCCACCGAAGATGACTGAGTGAATCGCACCAATACGTGCACATGCAAGCATCGAGATCGCAGCTTCAGGAATATGTGGCAGATAGATCGCAACGCGATCACCGCTCTTGACACCAAGTTCGATCAACGCATTTGCAGTCTTCGAAACCTCTTTCAACATATCGAGGTAAGTGAGTGTGCGGGTATCACCGGGCTCGCCCTCAAAGTGAATAGCGACGCGATCTCCGTGACCTTCAAGGACATGACGATCAAGACAGTTGTATGAAGCATTTAACTTTCCGCCGACAAACCACTTTGCAAAGGGAAGTTTCCAATCAAGTACCTGATCCCACGATTTCTCCCAGTGGAGTGCTTGCGCCTGCTTCTCCCAGAATCCAAGGTAGTCAGCATCAGCTTCGCGATAGAGATCTGCTGTGGCATTTGCAGAGCGAGTGAATTCGGCAGATGGTGCAAAGGTGCGGCTCTCAGTGCCGAGGTTTGAAATCTCTTCATTACTCATCTTTCGAGATTACCAGCCGGGAGTTATCCACACTATGGGTTTGGCGAAAAAAACTTTAGGAGTTCTCGCTTGTACCTTCCACTCCATTCGATGCAGACTAGTTAGAAAGGAGATAAGAGAATGTGGTGGATACGTCTATATGAAGCGGCCTCACACCTTCACATCGTGAGCGCGGCAGTAAAGCTTGTGGCGAAGGCGAGCCAGACCCTGCTTCACTCCAATTTTGGCCTTTTGGGGCTTGATCGCCTCTTGACCAGGATCGGCTTGTAATTCGAAGGGATGCTGTGGGGCGCGAGCGTGCCAGCGCCCCTCAGAATTCCAATCCGCCCTGAAGTATGGTGGGATTAGCCGTAAGCCAGCGGCCCCAATGATGCGTCTCGCTAGAAACTTACGCGCTTTTACGCCATCAAAAATCTCAGAAATGAGAGAGGGATCAAGGAGATCTGAAATGCCAATTGCTACCCCCGAAATTTATGTCGAAATGTTGGATCGCGCGAAGGCGGGTTCATTCGCATATCCAGCAGTGAACGTCTCATCATCACAGACGCTGATCGGCGCAATCCGTGGGTTCGCTGAGGCTGGTTCAGATGGCATCGTCCAAATCTCTTGGGGCGGGGCGGAATACCTTTCAGGATCGACCGTTAAGAACATGGTTGATGGCGCAGTTGCGCTCGCTGAGTATGCACATATCGTTGCAAAGAATTACAAAGTAAATATCGCACTTCATACCGATCACTGCCCAGCAGAGAAGCTCGACGGTTTCATGCGTCCACTCCTCGCAATTGGTGCCGATCGCATCAAGGCTGGCCAGAAGCCACTCTTCAACTCACATATGTGGGATGGATCAGCCGTCGACATGACTGAGAATATGAAGGTTGCAAAAGAGTTGCTCGAAGCTTCAAAGGCTGCTCGCACAATTCTTGAGATCGAAATTGGCGTCGTTGGTGGCGAAGAAGATGGCATCGAAGCAAAACATGATGCAAAGCTCTACTCCACACCAGAAGATGCGCTCCTCACTCTCGAAACACTCGGTAGCGATGCGAACGCTCGTTACATGGTCGCTGCCACATTTGGAAACGTTCATGGCGTGTATAAGCCAGGAAACGTTGTCTTGCAGCCAAAGATCTTGCGCACACTCCAAGATGCAGTTGCCGCAAAGCTTGGCTTGCCTGCTGGTTCAAAGCCAATGGATCTCGTCTTCCATGGTGGCTCTGGTTCACTGCTTTCAGAGATCCGCGAATCACTCGATTATGGCGTCATCAAGATGAATATCGATACTGATACTCAATATGCATTTACCCGCCCGGTCGTTGATCACATCATGAAGAACTACGACGGTGTGCTCAAGATCGATGGCGAAGTTGGAAATAAGAAGGCATACGATCCACGCGCATGGGGTAAGGCTGGCGAAGCTGGTCTCGCTGCTCGTATCGGAGTTGCCTGCGAAGATCTTCGCTCAGCCGGCACATCGCTCTCAAACTAAGACCACTTACCAAAGGATAATAAATGCCAGCGTTAGTTCTCGTCGGAGCCCAATGGGGCGATGAAGGAAAAGGTAAGGCGACCGATCTCCTCGGCGATCAAGTTGATTATGTCGTCCGCTACCAAGGAGGTAATAACGCTGGCCACACCGTAGTCATTGGTGACCAAAAGTATGCACTCCATCTTTTGCCATCTGGCATCTTGAGTCCCAATGTTGTACCTGTCATTGGGAACGGAGTCGTGATTGATCCGGCAGTTCTTCTAGAAGAGATCAAGGGATTGAATGAGCGGGGGATCGATACCTCGAAGCTGAAGATCTCAACCAACGCGCATCTCATTACTCCTTATCACCGCACAATCGATAAAGTTTCAGAGCGCTTCTTAGGTAATAACAAGATCGGCACGACTGGTCGCGGAATCGGGCCTGCCTACGCCGACAAAATTAATCGTATTGGTATTCGCGTTCAGGATCTCTTCGATCCTTCAATTCTCGAACAGAAGATCTCAGGTGCGCTTCGCGATAAGAACCAAGTTCTGATCAAAGTATTTAATCGCAAGGGTATTGAGATTAAAGAAGTCCTTGAAGAGTATTTGGGATATGCCGAAATTCTTCGCCCCTATGTCACAGATACAGTGCTCTTATTAGATAACGCTCTCAAGGCAAATAAGGTCGTACTTCTTGAAGGCTCTCAAGGAACCCTCCTCGACGTTGATCATGGAACATATCCATTTGTGACTTCATCAAACCCAACAGCAGGTGGTGCATCGACTGGTTCTGGAATCGGGCCTACCAAGATCACTCGCTCAATCGGAATCTTGAAGGCATATACAACTCGCGTTGGATCAGGACCGTTTCCAACTGAACTCTTCGATGAAGATGGCGAGAAGTTACGTTCCATTGGCGGCGAAGTCGGTGTAACAACCGGACGTAATCGTCGTTGTGGTTGGTTTGATGCACCGATCGCTCGATATGCAGTTCGTGTAAATGGGCTGACAGATTTCTTCCTCACAAAGCTCGATGTCCTCAGCGATTGGGATCAGATCCCAGTCTGTGTCGCTTACGAAGTCGATGGCGTCCGCGTTGAAGAACTACCAGCATCACAATCTGATTTCCATCACGCTAAGCCGATCTACGAATACCTACCGGGCTGGAAGAGCGATATCTCTGCAGCTCGTACGCTTGAGGATCTGCCAGCAAATGCCCGTGCCTATGTGAAGTTCCTAGAGGAGATCTCTGGCGCACCGATGTCTGCGATTGGCGTTGGCCCAGGTCGCGATCAGACCATCTCAGTACGGTCCCTCATTTGAAGGTTCTTCTGATTGGTTCCGGTGGGCGCGAACATGCGCTTGCTCGTGCGTTAAACGCTGATCCAGTTTTAGAAGAGCTCCACGTCGCTCCAGGCAATCCAGGTATTGCAGCGATTGCACTCTGTCACGCAATTGATACTGATGATAATGCCGCTGTAATTGGGCTAGCCGAATCATTGGGCATTGAACTTGTGGTGATTGGTCCTGAAAAGCCTTTGGTACAAGGCTTAGCCGATGATCTCCGAAAAGCTGGCTTCCCAGTATTTGGCCCATCACAAGTAGCGGCGCAGATCGAGGGCTCAAAAGATTTTGCAAAAAAGGTGATGAGTGATGCTGGTGTACCAACAGCGCATAGCTTTACATGTACTTCACGCGAAGAGATCGAACGCGCACTTGATGCTTTTGGCGCTCCATATGTTGTAAAACATGATGGACTCGCTGCCGGCAAGGGTGTTGTAGTGACGAGTGATCGTGATGAAGCACTCGCTCATGCACTTCTGAGTCCACGAGTTGTCATTGAAGAGTTCCTTGATGGACCAGAAGTTTCACTCTTTGGAATATCTGATGGAAAAAATATCCTTGCCATGCAACCGGCTCAAGATTTCAAACGGGCCTTTGATGGCGACCTGGGACCAAACACCGGGGGAATGGGTGCATACTCACCACTGCCGTGGGCGCCAGATGAGATTATGGAAGAGACGCTTGAGCAAGTCTTGAAACCAACGATCGCGGAAATGGCGGCGCGGGGTACACCCTTTGTTGGATTGCTCTATGCCGGTCTCGCACTCACTAATAATGGAATCCGCGTTATTGAATTTAATGCTCGCTTTGGTGATCCAGAGACACAAGTATTACTTCCACGACTTAAAACACCACTCGCCTCTCTTCTACTTAAAGCTGCGACCCGCGATTTGAAAGATCACCCACCGCTTGAATGGTCGGCCGATAGCGCCGTCACGGTTGTCTTGGCATCAGAGGGTTATCCAACATCGCCAGTGGTCGGTGAGCCGATCATGGGCGTAAATCCAATTGAGGGTACCTACGTCTTTGAGGCAGGGACCGCCCTTGATGACGGGATCCTGAAGTCAGCCGGTGGCCGAGTCTTGGCCGTAACCGGGCTTGGATCTGATCTGACCGATGCTCGCGATAAGGCCTACCGAGTGATCTCTGGAATTACCCTGCACGGCAGCCATTACCGCAGCGATATCGCCTTAAATGCCTCGATTGCCGAAAAGGGCAACTGACTCTAGAAGATAGGATTGCACCATGAGCCTGCTCGCAGACCGTTACGCATCGGCAGCGATGCGCGCAATCTTCAGCCCAAAAGAGAAGATCATCGCTGAGCGCAAGCTCTGGGTCGCAGTCATGAAGGCCCAATCTCATCTTGGACATGCGATCGATTCAAAGGTAATTGCAGCTTACGAAGCAGTGATGAATCAGGTCGATCTCGCCTCGATCGATGCGCGCGAAAAGTTAACTCGTCATGATGTTAAGGCACGAATCGAAGAGTTCAATGCACTCGCTGGTCACGAAGCAATTCATGCAGGAATGACTTCACGTGATCTCACTGAAAATATTGAAGCGATGCAAGTTCGAGATGGACTTCTTTTAATTCGCGATCGCACAGTTGCTGCACTCGCACTCCTTGGAATCCGCGCTACTGAATATATCGATCAACCAATCGCTGGTCGCTCGCACAATGTGCCGGCTCAAATTACAACTTTAGGTAAACGTTTTGCATCTGCTGCAGAAGAACTGCTCTTTGCTTTTGAGCGCCTTGATAATTTAATTTCGCGCTATCCCATCCGCGGAATCAAGGGACCAGTTGGTACGGCGCAGGATTCAGTAGATCTCCTTGGATCTTCGGCGTCACATGCAGATCTCGAAAAAGAAGTCGCTGGATATCTTGGTTTTGAGCGAGTCCTAGATTCAACCGGTCAGATCTACCCACGCTCTTTTGATTTTGATGTTGTCACAACACTTGTCCAGATCGCAGCAGCGCCATCATCACTTGCAACATCGATTCGTTTAATGGCTGGCGCCGAACTCGTCACTGAAGGTTTTAAAGCCGGACAAGTTGGCTCATCTGCGATGCCACACAAGATGAATACGAGATCTTGTGAGCGCGTAAATGGTCTGGCAGTAGTACTTCGTGGCTATGCCTCAATGGTTGGCGAACTCTCTGGCGACCAATGGAACGAGGGCGATGTCTCATGCAGCGTCGTACGACGAGTCGCACTTCCTGATGCCTTTTACGCAATCGATGGGCTCATTGAGACATTTTTGACTGTGCTGCAAGAGTTTGGCGCCTTCCCTGATGTGATCGCGGCCGAACTCACTCGTTACTTGCCATTCCTTGCCACAACCAAGATCTTGATGGCGAGCGTTAAAGCCGGGGTCGGACGCGAAGAAGCTCACGAAACCATTAAAGAACATGCAGTTGCAGCCGCGCTTGGAATCCGCGCCGGTAAGCCAAATACGATGCTCGATGCGATCGCAGCCGATAGCCGTATTCCACTGAATAAATCTGAACTTGAAGCACTTCTTGCAAAGCCACTTGAGTTCACCGGCGATGCACATGCTCAAACCCTGCGAGTAGTTGGTCGCATTGACGCGATCACTTCCGCACACGCTGCCGCGGCGCAGTACCGACCTGGCTCTATTCGATAATGCTAGAGATTGCGGGTTGGAACCACCTGCGCTCCGGCAAGGTACGAGATCTCTATTCAAACGATTCAGGAAACTTATTGATCGTTGCCTCTGATCGAATCTCTGCCTTTGATCATATTTTGCCAACGCAGATTCCGGGCAAGGGCGAACTCCTGACGCAACTTTCACTCTTCTGGTTCAACTTCTTACAGGATATTGTTCCCAACCACATTCTTTCGACTGACGTGCCAGAAGCAGTTGCAGGGCGTGCGGTTATTGTGAAGCCACTTAAAATGTTTGCGATCGAATGTGTAGCACGTGGCTACCTAACTGGCAGCGGCTGGGTTGAATATCAGAAGAACCAATCAGTCTGTGGAATTCTCTTACCAGAGGGTTTGAAGGATGGCGATAAGTTACCTGAGCCGATCTTTACACCAGCCACGAAGGCTGAAATGGGTGACCATGATGAGAATATTGATTTAATTCAAGCAACCGAGATCGTTGGGTATGCGGCAGCCGAGCGCCTGCGCGAATTAACGCTCGAGCTCTACACCCGAGCACATGATTACGCCGCAACGCGCGGAATTATCCTCGCTGATACTAAGTTCGAGTTCGGAATCGATGAAGCAGGTAATATCTGCTTAGGCGATGAGGCCCTCACTCCAGATTCTTCACGTTTCTGGGATTCAGGTACACGGGCATCTTTCGATAAACAATTCGTTCGCGATTGGTTACTGGGATCAGGATGGGATCGCGAAAGCACTCCACCCGAACTCCCCGCAGATGTTGTTGCAAAGACGCAAGAGCGTTACAACTCAGCTTTCACGCTGCTTACTGGAAAGGCGCTGTAAATGGGAAAGATCATCGTCGAAGTTATGTTGAAGCCAGAGATCCTCGATCCGCAAGGACAGGCAGTTGGCAACGCCCTCCCACGCCTTGGTTTCACCTTCGCGCAATCAGTCCGTCAAGGTAAGCGCTTTGAGATTGAAGTTGACGGAGATCCAACCCCTGCCATGCTCGCCGATGTTGAAAAGGCCGCTGAAGAGTTCTTAGCTAATACCGTCATTGAGACCTTCGTTGTAAAGGTAGAGAAGTAATGCGGGTTGGCGTCGTTACCTTTCCCGGAACCCTTGATGATCGCGATGCAGCCCGCGCAGTTGAATATTCAGGCGCCGAAGCGGTCTCGCTCTGGCATGGATCTGATGATCTCAAGCATGTAGATGCCGTTGTACTTCCTGGTGGTTTCTCGTACGGCGACTATCTTCGTTGTGGCGCAATCTCTGCGAAAGCGCCAATCATGAAGTCCATCATTATTGCGGCTGAACATGGATTCCCAGTATTAGGTATCTGCAATGGTTTCCAAGTTCTTGCTGAAGCTCATTTATTGCCAGGCGCTTTGACCCGTAACGCTGACATGCACTTCTTATGCACGGATCAGACGATCAAAATTGAAAATAATAAGACGATGTGGACTAACGGCTTCGAGGCCGGCCAAGAGATCGTAATCCCCATGAAGAATGCCGAAGGTAACTTCAACTGTGATGATGCGACTCTGCATGAGCTTGAATCCGAAGGACGTGTGATTGCACGTTACGTCGGAACAAATCCAAATGGATCCCGGGCTGGAATTGCTGGCATCACTAACAAGCGTGGCAATGTCGTTGGATTGATGCCGCACCCAGAGCACGCGATTGATCTACTCACTGGCCCAAGTAAAGATGGCCTCACATTCTTTACATCAGTACTCAATGCGATGGTGAAGTAATGGCACTTGATACCGTTTCGAACGCGGCAGCGTCTCCGGATTTCGAACTTCCCTTTGAACAACTTGGCCTCAAGGCCGATGAGTACGAGAAGATCAAAGTAATTCTCGGTCGTCGCCCTACCGGTTCAGAGCTCGCAATGTACTCAGTGATGTGGTCTGAGCATTGCTCATATAAATCTTCAAAGGTTCATCTCAAGCAATTTGGCGAAAAGGCCCCAAAGTCAGATGCACTTCTTGTCGGTATTGGTGAGAACGCTGGCGTTGTTGATATCGGTCAGGGCTATGCCGTTACCTTTAAAGCAGAATCGCATAACCACCCTTCATTTGTTGAGCCATATCAAGGCGCTGCTACCGGTATCGGTGGAATCGTTCGCGATATTTTGACGATGGGCGCTCGCCCCATCGCAGTGATGGATCCACTTCGATTCGGCAAGGCTGATGCCCCAGATACAAAGAGAGTATTGCCTGGTGTTGTCGCTGGTATCGGTGGATATGGCAACTGCCTCGGCCTACCTAATATCGGTGGCGAGATCGTCTTTGATGAGACTTACGCTGGAAACCCACTCGTTAATGCACTTTGCGTCGGCGTTATGCGCCACGAAGATATCAAGCTCGCGCAAGCCCATGGTGCCGGGAACCTTGTTGTGCTCTTCGGTGCAAAGACTGGTGGCGATGGAATCGGTGGCGCATCTATTCTCGCCTCTGAAACATTTAACACCGCTAAGCCAACTAAGCGTCCAGCGGTTCAAGTTGGCGATCCCTTTGCTGAAAAAGTTTTGATCGAATGCTCACTAGAAATCTTCGCTGAAGACCTCGTCGTAGGTATCCAAGATCTTGGTGCTGCCGGAATCTCATGTGCAACATCAGAGCTCGCATCTGCTGGTACTGGTGGAATGAACGTTCAGCTCGAGAAGGTTCCGCTGCGCGATCCGTCACTTTCACCTGAAGAGATCTTGATGTCAGAGTCACAAGAGCGCATGTGTGCGATTATCGAACCGAGCAAACTTGCCCGCTTCATGGCGATCTGCCGGAAATGGGATGTGACCGCAACTGTTATTGGCGAAGTGACTTCAGGTGATCGTTTACTCATAACATTTAATGGCGAACTGATCGTTGATGTTCCACCTCGCACCGTTGCACATGATGGTCCAGTTCTTACCCGTCCTATGTCTCGCCCAGAGTATTTAGATTCGCTCAACGCGGTGACACTCGAAAAGATTGAAACGCCTGAGCAGATTAAGGCAGCGCTCCTTCAGCTTATGGCGGCGCCAAATATCGCTGATAAATCGTGGGTCACCAAGCAATACGACAAGTATGTACAAGGTAATTCCATTCTTGCCCAACCTGAAGATTCTGGGATGATCAGAATCGATGAGCAGACCAACCTTGGAATCGCGATCTCAACTGATGCGAATAGTCGGTGGAGCTATTTAGATCCATATAACGGCGTAAAGCTTGCACTTTTGGAGTCCTGCCGAAATATTGCAACATCAGGTGCAAAGCCACTTGCGATCACTAACTGCCTTAACTTTGGCTCGCCAGAAGATCCTGGTGTGATGTGGACCTTCGCTGAAACCGTGCGTGGGCTTGCGGATATCTGTCTCGAGATGGGACTGCCAGTCACTGGTGGAAATGTCTCGTTCTACAACCAGACCGGCAAGGTAGCGATTCTGCCTACACCAGTAATCGGCGTGCTCGGAGTGATCCAAGATGTTCGTACTCGCACCTCGATGGCATATTCAGAGGCTGGGCTAGAGCTTTTCCAGTTTGGAAACACTGACGATAACTTCAGCGGATCTGAATGGGCGCACTTGCATGGCCAGATAGGTGATCACGCACCGACTCCGGATATTGATCATGAGACTCGCCTCGTGAAACTCTTACTCGCAGGTCAACAATATTTTGCTGCAGCTCATGACATTAGCAATGGTGGCTTTGCGGCAACAATCTCTGAGATGGTCCTCAAAAGCAATATCGGAGCCACGATCGAACTCCCAACAGAATTTATTCCAGGGGGAGTAACTGCTGGACTCTTTGCTGAGACTCCAGGCCGTGTAGTTGTTGCAGTGAAGAGCTCTGATGTTGCAGCACTCAAGTCAATCGCTGATCAAGAAAAGATTGCGATGCATAAGATTGGCACCACCGGTGGTGATGCCCTTCTTATCAATGGCTCAGTAATTCCATTAACCGAACTTCGCACCGCATTTACCGAAACCTTCCCACGGCTCTTCGGTTAATCGAGAAGCGATACTGAGACAGTGAGAGATCCGCAGACCATGGCGAAGGTAAAAGAGATTCTCGCCGCGCTCTCAGCGGCCGAACCCGGTCACGCGATTGAAGTACGAATCCCGCCATACTCTGCGATTCAATGTGGCACGGGGCCAAAGCACACCAGGGGTACTCCACCTAATGTCGTCGAGATGAGCGCTGACGTGCTCTTTCGCTTAACTACTGGAGAGCTGACCTGGGGCTCTGGGGTTTCAACTGGTGAGATCCACGCCTCTGGTGATCGATCTGACGTTTCGGCCCTCTTTAAAAAGATTAGAATCGCACTATGAGTCGCCGCCCAGATGGACGTTTAACCCACGAACTCTTTAGTGAAGAACACCTCCCACAAGATGAATGTGGCGTATTCGGCGTATGGGCACCGGGAGAAGAAGTCGCAAAACTTACCTTCTACGGTCTCTATGCGCTCCAACATCGCGGTCAAGAATCAGCGGGCATCGCTACATCTGATGGTGATCGCATCTTCGTCTACAAAGATATGGGTCTGGTTTCACAGGTCTTTACCGAAAGCGATCTCGCCTCGCTGCCCGGAAATCTTGCAGTGGGTCACTGTCGTTACAGCACTACGGGATCTTCAACTTGGGATAACGCCCAACCAACTTTACGTGCAACTAATCACGGAACTCTCGCCCTCGCACACAACGGCAATCTCACCAACACTGGCGACCTGGCAGAATATTTAGAGAAGAACGTCCCTGGTCACAAAGGCCATGGGAAACATGCATCATCAGATACTGAAATTATGTCGGCGCTGATTGCATCCCAAGAAGGCGAATCCTTTGAGGCTGCCGCAGTTAAAGCGCTTCCTTTGTTGAAGGGTGCGTTCTCACTCGTCTTCATGGATGAAAAAACTTTATATGCGGCGCGCGATGCTCATGGTGTCCGCCCACTCGTACTCGGAAAGCTTGAGCACGGCTGGGTCTTTGCATCAGAGACCGCGGCGCTAGATATCGTTGGCGCATCATTTATTCGCGAAATTGAGCCAGGTGAATTTGTTGCTGTCGATGCGCAAGGTCTACGTAGTTATCGCTGGGCGCAAGCAACTCCCAAGGGTTGCATCTTTGAGTACGTTTACCTCGCACGACCTGATACCGCGATCGCCGGTCGCAATGTTCACACAACTCGCGTCGCGCTTGGCGAGCGCCTCGCAAAAGAGCATCCAGTTGAAGCCGATCTAGTTATTCCAGTCCCAGAATCCGGAACACCTGCCGCAGTGGGATATGCCCGCGCATCTGGAATTCCTTATGGCGCCGGACTTGTGAAGAACTCTTATGTTGGTCGTACCTTTATCCAACCAAGTCAGACGATTCGCCAACTTGGTATCCGACTCAAGCTCAATCCATTGCGCGAAGTTATTGAAGGAAAGCGAATCGTTGTTGTGGATGATTCGATTGTTCGCGGAAATACCCAGCGAGCCTTGATTCGGATGCTCCGTGAAGCGGGCGCCCTAGAAATCCACGTTCGTATCTCTAGCCCACCGGTGAAGTGGCCCTGTTTTTACGGCATCGACTTTGCTTCCCGCGCCGAATTAGTAGCATCTGGGCTCGAAGTTGATGATGTGAGACGCTCAATTGGAGCGGATTCATTGGGTTATGTCTCACTCGATGGCCTTGTTGAAGCGACCACTATCGAAGAGTCAAAACTTTGTACCGCATGCTTCACGGGCAACTACCCAATCGAAGTTCCACCAGATATCTCTAATGGCAAAAATTTGCTCGAGATCGTGAATCATTACGAATGAGTACATATGCAGAGTCAGGTGTCGATATAGATGCCGGAGATCGCGCCGTTGAATTAATGAAGGCCCACTTAAAGCGTGCTCGTCGCCCAGAAGTTGTGGGGGATATCGGTGGATTTGCAGGGCTCTTTGATGTCTCGGCGCTTAAAGATATGAAGCGTCCATTACTTGCAACATCAACTGATGGTGTCGGAACAAAGACTGAGATTGCACGCGCGATGGCGAAGTACGACACAATCGGCGAAGACTTAGTAGCGATGGTTGTCGATGATTTAGTTGTCTGCGGCGCTGAGCCGCTCTTCATGACAGATTACATCGCGGTCGGAAAAGTTATTCCAGAACGCATTGCCGAGATTGTAAAAGGAATTGCCATCGGTGCTGTGAAAGCAGGAGTGGCACTTATCGGTGGCGAGACTGCCGAGCACCCTGGACTCTTAGAAGAAGATGAGTTCGATATCGCAGGAGCTGCAACCGGTGCAGTGGATGCCGATCGCTTGCTTGGCGCAGATAAAGTCCAAGATGGCGATGTAATTCTTGCGATGCCTGCGAGCGGAATTCATGCAAATGGTTATTCATTAGTTCGCCATATCCTCGCAACCCAGAAGATCTCACTTGGCACCAGCGTTGCAGAGCTCGGCATGACTATCGGTGAAGCACTTCTCACTCCGACTGAGATCTACTCACTTGACTGCCTGGCGCTTTATAAGGCGATGCAAGGTTCACTTCACGGATTTGTTCACATCACCGGCGGCGGAATCGCCGAAAACACGGTTCGAGTTCTGCCGGACCACCTCATGGCGACCTACGATCGAAGCACCTGGTCCCTGCCCGCCGAGATGGGCTATCTAGCAAAAGCTGGCTCAGTCCCGCAGGCTGATATGGAGCGGACCTGGAACTGTGGCATCGGAATGAGCGCAATTTTGGCCCCAGCGCAGGCCGATCGGGCTATCCGCACGCTCGCCGCCCGGGGGATGAAGGCTTGGATTGCGGGCCAGATTGCTCCTCGATCAGGCTCCACAGGCGCAACTTTGGTGGGTACGTACCAAAGCCGATAATCTTCACCCCTGACGAATTTTTATCTCAGTAAGGGGGTCTCACTATGGGTCGAGGCCGTGCGAAAGCCAAGCAGACAAAAGTAGCGAGAGATCTCAAGTACAACGGACAAGAGATGGATCTCGAAAGACTAGCCAAAGAGTTACATGGCGAAGTCGATACCAATAACCAGAATGATGATGACCCTTTCGCTGAGGGCAACTACATTCGCCGCGCGTAACCCTTCACGCCTCCGTAATACTGATACCTATGCGCCCAACTCCCTATGTGGCATCGCTTCGTATCTACGAACCGATTGATGCCTTTGATCCAGTAGATCAATTGCGTTGGGATGCAATTCCGATGACTGCGCTTACCGGACGCGATGAACAACTACGTGCCTTAAAGCGAGCAATCACATCTGAGCCACCAGTTCTTCAAGTCGACGGTGCGCACATCTTGGAATTTGAAGGAAAGAAATATGTTGCGCCGTGGTCGACAGCGACTCGTTGTTGGGCAGCGCTTGAAACTTTCAAAGATTCACTTCCGGCACCTGTTGCAAAATTCTTTATCCCTGCATCTGCTGAAGATGCGATCATGACAAATGTTGATCGTGATGGGCTTGATGAGCGAGTGCCACACATCATTAGCGAGACGTGGGTAATTCCACCACGATGGTTCTCACTCTTCTCAGTAGATGAGCGGCTACGTGGAACCTCACCTGATGGTGCTTACACCGTGATGCGCACATCAGTTGCGAACGCAAAGCAGCGTTGCATGTATACCCATCAAGCAGTCGTAAACTCCTTTGGTAACGGTCCAATTGAAGAGGAGATCGCTGATCTTCTTGAGTGGCTTTCAATGTTCCATGCCGAATCGATCGTAGAGTGTGATTACGGTGGCTTAGCCGATTACCTAGAACAGGCGTTGATCGCTAATGGCGAGCCAGGGCTTGAAGCTGATACCTCGATTGAAGATATCCACCTCTCCCTCGCCGGACTCTCCAAGGGTGATGGCGCGATGGCCGGTGAGGGCTACGAGCGCCTCGTCTCACGCTGGCGCCGTGTGGCTGCCTTCGAACAGGCGATGTAACTTCTAAATTCACCTTCTTTGCAGAAAAAAGACTTCTCTTTTTTAAATTGGCAGGGGATACTCCTCCCATAAGGTGCGATTCGGACACCTTCACCGACGTGAAATCGTCAGAGTTCGGCGAAAGGGGGAGGCAATGGCAGAAGATGTACCGGCTCAGGAAGTTCTCCTGACTCCTTCAGAAGTTGCCGCGCTCTTTCGCGTAGATCCTAAGACAGTCACTCGCTGGGCAAAGGCGGGAAAGCTGACCTCAATCCGCACCCTTGGCGGACATCGTCGTTACAAGGAATCTGAAGTTAAAGCCTTACTCAACAAGATCACCGCTGATTAATTACTTCGCAGGTAGATACCGATGAGAATCACACATCTCCAAGATCTTCTCCTTGCGCTCGCGACTTTTGTGATCGTTGGAGCGCTCACGCCTGTTGTACGTCGC
Organism: Candidatus Nanopelagicaceae bacterium; assembly: GCA_040402375.1. GTDB lineage: Bacteria > Actinomycetota > Actinomycetes > Nanopelagicales > Nanopelagicaceae > PALSA-747. Next base: position 42,158 of record JBBAMR010000011.1, read on the forward strand.
TTCGCAATTCACCACGAGGTGATGGATACGCCATCGACTGCCCATAAGACTCATAAAGAACCAGTGCCGTATCTCGGTGGAGTCGCAATCATTATCGGAATCCTGGCGGTTTCATTTGGCGCACTCATCTTTAAGCACTCACCAAGTAAAAAATTCTGGCTCGCAGCATCTGTACTCGGACCAGCGCTCGTGTTAGGTCTGATCGGGTTGTGGGATGACATTAAGAATCTTCGTCCACTGCCACGATTTATTGCACAGACGATTGCTGGAGTATTCACATCCCTAATCTTGATCTCATCGAGCACCGTCGGTACTCCTACTGGATCGAAAATTACTGACGCGATCATCACAACGTTGTGGATTGTCGGAATCTGTAACTCAATTAACTTCTTTGATAATTTAGATGGCGGCGCCGCGGGGACAATCGCGATATCTGCCATCGCACTCACAAAACTCGGAATTGACGGACATCAGTATCTGGTTGGTGGCTTGGCCGCTGTCACAGCTGGCGCAACGATCGGATTCTTATTATGGAATAAGAGCCCGGCTCGTATTTATATGGGTGATGCTGGTGCGCTCTTCCTAGGGATTTTGATTGCATCGCTGACAATTCGTCTCCATCCAAATTCACAGACGCAATGGACCTCATTTGCTACCCCTGTACTGCTTATCGCGATCCCGATTCTGGATACAACAGTGGCGGTTCTTTCGCGATTACGTCGACGCATATCGCCATTCCAGGGCGGTCGCGATCACTTAAGCCATCGATTAGTACGCCTCGGCTTAGAGCGCCAGGCCGCTGCAATAACGTTGTGGTCGTTATCTGGGATCTTTGCGTTAGCAGCAGTTGCTATCCCTATGACATCAAAGGGCACCGAGCAGATCGTGACCGGTCTAGCAGCAACTGTATGGGTAGGACTCTTCGCCTTCTTCTATCAGACCGCAGACTCCGAGTAACCTTACGACTATGAGTAAAGCTAACCAGGTTGAGTTCACAATCTGGCTTCGCGAGCGCCAAGGTGCGCTCTTGAAGGCTGCTCGTGCGATTGCATTCGATCCTCAGAACGCTGAAGATATCTTGCAAGAGGCGCTCGCCGATGTTTATCAGCGATGGGGCAAGGTCAAGGATCATGAGAATCCGGAGGCTTATGTTATCCGTGTGATGGTTTCAAAGCACACCGATTTTCGTCGTAAGTGGTGGCGTAGACAGCAGGAGAATGAAACTGCATGGGATTTTGCCGAAGGCGTTCGCAATATTGCTGATCAATCAGATGAAGTGATTCAGCGGTTGTTAGTTCAATCTGCTCTTAAAACTTTAACGGCTGCGCAGCGCGCAGTACTTGTCTTGGTCTATGAGCATGGACTTGTACTACGCGAAGTTGCTGACATCTTAGAGCTGCCAATGGGCACAGTCGCATCTCACTTAGCTCGCGGCAAGGCTGCGGTAGCGGCGCACCTTGAATTAGTTCCAGAATTTGAGAAGTCAGTAAAGAAATCGCTCCCACCATTGTTAAAGAGTGATGTGTCGATTGACTCTGACTTTACTGGCGTTGTACTTGGAGAGGTAGTCGAAGAATGACAATCGATATTGATGCCTTAATTCACCGCGAGCTCGAGCTCATGGGCAATGGCGCCTTCTCTGGGAAACACCTTGCTACCACTGTCTTTGCGAAGGTTCGCCGTCGCCGGATCCGCAAAGCAACTATCGCGGTTCTCTCAGTGTTGCTATTAACCGTAACTTCAATTGGAATTTATGCACTTGGTAAGGCAGTTTCTGATCATAATTTTGCAGCAAATAACACGGGCAACAATGGCGCAGTTGGTTCTACAGATTCAAAAACGCTTCAACCAAACCTTATTGACCACTTAATCTCTGATTACCCAGTTACATGGGAGCAGAGTGTTGGTGATTTGAGCGCAATTTCGAAGGCTGGCGGGATTAGAGACACACTCGGTGGGCTTACTGCAGTTGGATTGAAGGTCACCTGGCAGAGTTGTGCAGCTGGTGCTTGTCCAACATCTTGGATAATTAATTTGCAAAATCGCACCGGTGATCTCGTAACAGCGAATCCAGCACTAATGCTCTTTGTAAATCACTCACCATTAGTAAGCTCTTCGCGACCAGTCACAGTTACAGCCGGAGGCTCGGCACTACTTGTTTACACTTTCCCAGAACTTACTCAAGGGCTTACAGTTGCCTCTAATTCAACATGGCAATGGAACTGGTTCTTAACACCAGCCCATTAAGTTCAAAGGGTGATAACTGTGATTCGTTCTTCTCTGAAAAGTTTCTTCACAGTTGTAACAGCGCTCATCACATTGACTGCGCTTGTAACTGGTGCAACCCCTGCGCGCGCGGCAATCACTCTGCCAACGACATCTTTCCAACCATGTTCTTCTGGGGTCACTAACTATTGCATCGAGAGCGTCAGCGTTACAAAGAGCGGTGAAAAACCTGTTGTGCTTATCTGGACTCCTGCCGGGACAGCTGGACCATCTGCCGGAAACACAACAGGTGTAGTTGCAGGAAAGTCATCTCTGCCTGGTCGATGGAGCGCTCCTGGCGCATTCTCAATGAATAATTACGATGGTCTATATATTGATGCAAAAGCAGCAAATGCCTTCGTGCCGTGGGTTTACATCGATACCCAACCAACCCTCTCCAGCGGAAGTGCCGTGAACCTCGCAGCCACCGCGACCAACCCAAATTACGCGGTGAATCTCGACTCCGAAACAGCGATCAATATCAAGCTACATACTGGTGATATCAAGGCAGGCGTGACTTTCGGCGTAGGTACTGATGCCACACTCAACACCGGATCAGGATCTGGCTACTCAACAGCAGAGATCTCCGGTTATCCAGTCAGCGTTCCACTCGCGAAATCTACGAAGGATTGCACCGGTGATACAGGCGTAGCCGTTGCTCTCGTCACTCAATTCCAATCGGTGATCGTTCCATCAAATGATCCCTTTGGATTTAGCGTTGAAGGTGCTAGCGGCAACATGTATGTCGGTTCAAACGGAATCTGTAAATTATCTACTCCGACCTGGAACGCAGATACGAAGTCATTTAAATATTCAGCATCGGCACCAAAGCTTGCTCCAGATGGAACAACGATCAATAAAGGTTTCTATCATGCAGTTATTTCCTTCGCTGATGCGACAGCGCTGTGGGGTCTGAAGAATCCAGCAGATGCCGCTACGGCACTTGTTGTTTCCATCACAACTTCAGCTGGTGGCTCTGTTGCCGCCACAAAATCTGTCTCAGCTCGAAATAATTTAATCATTATCGATGTCTCAGGATTTAGCTTCCCTGATCCACTCTTGGACATCACTCTCAATCCAAGTTACGACATGAATTCTGCGGCAGTGACCAAGCCGATGGTCATCGGAACTCCTAAGCCGACACCAACCCCAACGCTCGCGCCAAAGAAGGCCACCATCACATGTATCAAGGGTGTCATCACCAAGAAGATCACTGCGGTGAACGCGACCTGTCCATCTGGTTATCGAAAGAAGTAATTACGCTCGCGGATGGCAAATATGACCATTCTTGTTGGATGTAGGGCGGCCGTATACGCATAAATTTGGCTCTAAATCACGGTGGGGTATTCAGGTGGCCACTTTCGGCGGCCAATTCACTTCCATCAGAAGCCAATGAAGGAGTACCACGTGCGTAAGTCGTTGATAGCTCGAGGCTCAGTCCTCGCATTACTCGCCGGATTGTTCGTAGGGGCAGCTCTGCCTTCACACGCGGCCACTCTTCGCGTTCCAAAGACCGCCTTTGCAGCTTGTGCCCAGATCAACGGAACCTATTGCGTTGAATCTGTTGTGATCACAACTGCTCAGGGTAAGACCGTACCTTTGATCTGGGTTCCAAATGGCAATCCAGTTCCACAGCAGCCAGCAAATGCTGGAATCTCATTCGCGCCAATGGCCGAACTCAGCAAGTCCAATATTGTTGTCGGTAACGGATGGTGGGCTGATCAGTATCAGCGCGATGTCCTTACATCTGGCACAGCAGTCTTCATGGAGGTCACAAACCTCATCGGAACTGCAAACTTCCCAGTCCAAGGCGCTAAGTACGATTCAGCGACCAAGACCTTCGATACAACTCGTCCAGTTGATAGCTGGTCCTACCCACAAGATTGCTTCGATAACACCACCGGTACTGTGACAAAGAACGTCGCCTGGACCGATTGTTATAAGAGCGCACTAGTCATCATCAAGGATGGCGAAGTAAAGATGGAGTTCGATTACAAGAAAGCTGATCGAGCTGCATCAGAAGCGAAGCGCTTCGCATCAGAGACATTCATCGATCTTAAGGATCTTGCAAATACTCAGATGCAGCCTGATTGGAACGCTAAATACGATCCAGCTACCAAGACATTCTCAAAGACAGTTCCACTTGTTATCCCAATCTGGGTAACAAATAACTCTCTCGTTAATGGTTGGGATGTTGCAGGAACAGTCTCTGCGCTTCCAACAGCGGCAGCACCAGTTGCATCTGCAACTCCTTCGGCATCCGCGACTCCAGCTCCATCTGCTTCAGCAACCCCAGCTGTTCCAGCACCGGGTTCAGCACCAGCAGCAGCTGGCGATGGCGCTATCCCTGGCGTAGCAGCTGCTCCGCTAGCACCTGATGCTTCTACAACTGTCGCTGCTCCGGTCGAACCAGGTCGCGCACTTGGTGGCCACTGGACAACTCCATTGTGGAACACACTGGGTCTAGGTCAGCTCGGTTATGACGGTCTCTTTGTTGATGCAAAGGCCGCGAACGAGTTCACAAACAACCTCTTCGTCGATGTAGTGCCAACACTTACTGGTTCTGATAACAAGGTAAATCTTGCATCACAACCAGGATCAAAGGGTTACGCAGTGAACCTTGATCCAGATATCACCATCAAGGTCTCTGTTCGCACAGGCGATATGAAGACTGGTGTCACTGTTGCAGTCGGAGTCGACACAACTATCACCACTCAGAACCGTGGAGATTACACATTGGTCTCTATCGAAGGATCTGCAGTAACAGTCCCACTCGCTAAGAACGCTGCTAAGGATTGTACCGGTGAAGCTGGTGTCGCTAAGGCGAATGTTCGTCAGTTCCAAACCTTGATCATTCCACAGAACGATCAGACCGGATTTGGAGTTGATGGCACAACCGGAAATCTTTACGTAGGTTCGAACGGTGTCTGCTCACTTTCAACACCAACATGGGATGCGACAAATAAGTCCTTCACATGGGAAGCATCTGCTCCACACTTTGCTGCAGATGGGGTCACAGTGAACAAGGGCTTCTACAAGGCAGTAATTCCATTCCAAGATGCTGCAGTTCTCTGGGGACTAACAAATCCAGCTGATGCTGCAACAGCGCTCAAGGTCTCGTTGACTACTGAAGCTGGTGGAACAACCGCCGCAATCGCAGTGATCTCAGCGAAGAATGGCAAGATCATTATCGATGTCTCTGGATTCGAATTCTCCCGTCCAAAGCTCTCGATCACGATCAAGAAGGGTTACAAGCCTTCAAAGGCGAAGATCACCGCGTTGCCTGCTCCGAAGGTCACAGTTACCTGTGCTCTCGGCGCATCAACGAAGAAGATCACCGGCACCAACCCAGTATGTCCAAAGGGCTTTAAGCAGATCGGTCCAAAGGTCTGATCGAAGCTCTACACAGTAAGTAGCTAGTCGTTTAACAGATCGAGGGGAATTTCCCTGGTGCTTCTGCGGCGCCAGGGAAATCCTCGTATCTCACCTCGTAAAGCCCCAACCAACCTTAGATTGCAGGAAGAGGCAGCATCGATGA
>JBBAMR010000012.1:0-24319 GCA_040402375.1 Candidatus Nanopelagicaceae bacterium
CCAGACCCAGTGCAGCAGTCCAAGATCAGCGGAATCACTCCCACAACAGGCGTCGCTGGTACACCTGTTTCAGTGACTGCATCTGGAAACTTTATAGAGAAGATATCTGCGATCCAGATCGATGGAATCGGAATCGCTGTAGGTAGTTGGACACAAACACCAACATCAGTGACCTTCACGATTCCTACTAAATCCGCTGGCTCATACTCTGTTCAAATCTACAACGGCTCCGCACCAGTCTTAGCGGCGCAAAGATTCACAGTCACAGTGGCACCAATCCCAGCCTCGCTTAACCCGGCACCAAAGCAGAAGAAGATATACATCAGCTGCGCAAAGCCTGGGCATGGCACAAGGATTGCTTACGGGGTGAATCCAATCTGTCCAGCGGGGTACGTGAAGAGATAGAAGCACCTCTACGAAGTTGGCTCGCCGTTACCGCGGCGAGCTTTTCGTTTTTCAACGCAGTTTTAACCCGGAGAGTGTTCTTTTACGCTCAGATTTATGTCGGTGGGCTACCGATAGACTCCACCCATGTCGCAATCGATGCCATATCCAGGGGCCCCGGCGCAGGCGGATTCACGCTCGGTGCTCTCTATTCCGGCTTTTCGAAAGCTCTGGAACAGCATGGCCTTCTCATCATTTGGGGATTGGCTTGGATTGCTCGCGACCACAGCTCTTGCCCAACAGTTGGCGGGTGGCAACTACTCGAAGGCGAACTTTGCTATCGCAGGTGTCTTTATCGTTCGATTGCTTCCGGCTGTCATATTGGGGCCAATCGCTGGTGTGATCGCTGATCGATTTGATCGCCGCAGATTGATGATCGTCTGTGACATCTTGCGATTTGGTTTGTACCTATCTATTCCATTGGTTGGGAACTACTTCTGGCTCTATACAGCGACTGTTCTTGTTGAGGCGGTGACCTTGTTCTGGTCCCCAGCAAAGGAAGCATCGGTACCGAATCTTGTGCCGAAGAACAAACTTGAGTCGGCGAATCAGGTCACACTTCTTGCTTCTTATGGCACTGCGCCTATCGCGGCGATCGCCTTCTCGTTGCTTGCCTTGTTTGCTGGCGGGCTCGAGAAATTTATTCCACATCGCTATGCATCGACCGCTGATCTCGCTCTCTATATTGATGCGCTCTCATTCTTGTATACCGCGTGGGTGGTATCGCGGATCAAGGGACTACCAAAGGGTGGAGTAGATAAGTCATCTGGATCTGAGAATATCTTTGGGTCACTTATCTCTGGATTTAAATTCGTCTCTGCATCAAAGATTATCTCTGGCTTAATTTTCGGAATGCTCGGAGCGTTCTTTGCCGCTGGTGCGGTAATTGGACTTGCTCGTACCTTTGTTGGTGACTTACACGCTGGCGATGCGGCCTATGGCGTGCTCTTTGGTTCGGTATTCACCGGGCTTGCTTTAGGTATTTCTGCTGGGCCGAAGTTATTAGGCCAGTTCTCGCGTAGACGTATCTTCGGTGCATCGCTAACTATCTCGTCGCTCTTCTTGATGGTACTTGCAACGATCACCAACTTGGTGCTGGCGATTGCATTCGTGGTTCTCCTTGGGGCCTTTGCTGGCTTGTCATGGGTTACCGGATTTACGATGTTGGGACTTGAAGTTGAAGATGAAGTCCGTGGCCGAACCTTCGCCTTCGTGCAATCTTTGATACGTATTTCACTGGTTTTGGTGCTCGCTGTGGCACCGATTATCGCTGCTGCGATTGGGCGACACACCTACCGCGTTTCGACCTATACCGTTTCATATAACGGCGCTGCCTTCACGATGTTCTTTGCTGGCCTGATTGGTGTGATTGTTGGCATCGTCTCGTACAAACGAATGAAGGATCGACCATCGGTTTCGTTGTGGTCAGATGTTAAGAGCGCTATCCGTGGTGAGCTTGGTGGAATTACTGGTGCCACCCAGACCGGAATCTTTATCGCATTCGAAGGTGGCGAAGGATCCGGTAAGTCAACGCAGACAAAGTTATTGAAGAAGTATTTTGAATCGATCGGTGAGACGGTAGTGCTCACCCGCGAACCTGGTGGGACAGAACTCGGTACCAAGATCCGTAAGATTCTTTTAGATAATGAGACTGGGCATATCTCACCACGCAGTGAAGCTCTGCTCTATGCAGCTGATCGCGCGCACCATGTCTATTCGATTATTAAGCCGGCGCTAGATGCTGGATCTGTTGTGATTACTGATCGTTACGTTGACTCATCGATCGCCTATCAAGGAGCCGGACGAGTCTTAGCACCGGCTGAAGTTGCGCGGATATCGCGATGGGCGACCGAGTCATTAGTTCCGACTCTGACATTTATCTTGGATGTCTCGGCTGATATCGGTATCAAGCGCGCTGGGTCAAACCTTGATCGACTTGAGTCAGAGCCTCTGGCATTCCATGAGCGGGTACGTGGTGAGTTCTTGAACCTCGCCAATATTGACCCCGAGCGTTACGCGGTTATTGACGCGACCCAATCGATCGAAGATATTGCGGCGCAGATTCAAGAGCGGGTATCGACCCTGCCGCTACTAAAAATTAATGCAGCAAAGAAGTAAGCGAGTAATCAGTGTCGGTCTTTAGCGCACTTATCGATCAAGGTGAGACGGTTGCGGTATTAGAGCGCGCAGTGAGTGCATCGCGAGATAACACCGATGAATCGCAAGATATGACCCATGCCTGGTTATTCACGGGTCCCCCGGGATCTGGGCGATCTAATGCTGCGTTGGCATTTGCAGCGGCTTTGGTCTGCGGCGCTGGTGGCTGTGGAGATTGTGTTGATTGCCGGACTGCCCTGTCGGGATCCCATGCTGATGTTGAGCTAATCCAGACTCAAGGGCTATCGATCAAGATTGATGAGATCCGCGAGCTCATTACCCGTGCGGCATGGACCCCATCGGTGGCGACCTATCGGGTAGTTGTAATGGAAGATGCCGATCGGCTCACTGAATCTGCCGCTAATGCCTTGCTGAAGGCGATTGAAGAGCCATCGACTCGGACGATCTGGTTGTTATGCGCACCGACTGTAAGTGATGTGCTCCCGACGATTCGCTCTCGTACCCGCAATCTAACTCTTCGTACGCCATCGGCTGCGGCGGTCTCATTGTTGTTGCAGAGCGAGGGGATCTCGACCAACCTTGCCAACTTTGCAGCATCGGCATCACAAGGACATATTGGTAGGGCAAGGTATCTGGCACGTGATCAAGCTGCGCGGGATATTCGTAACGATATTTTGAAGCTACCGACCACGATCGTTGATTTAGCATCCGCATTTGCGGCCGCTGCAAAGCTTGTAGATGCGGCGAAGAACCAGGCCGAAAGTGATGCCGAGAAGAAGAATGATGCTGAGCTCGTCGCACTCAAAGAGGCGTGGGGACAACAAGGCACCAAGGTTGTCGCAGGTGGTGCCAAAGCGGTCAAAGAGTTAGAGAAAGAACAGAAGTCACGTCAAACTCGAATGGTCCGTGATTACTTAGATCGTGCGCTCTTGGATATTGCGACCTTGTATCGAGATATCTTGATGGTCCAGTCAGGGGCATCTGGTGGGGCTGCGGAGTTAATCAACACCGATATTCCTGATGTGATTAATGGACTGGTCGCTAAGAGCACAGCAGAGCAGACACTGGCTAAACTTGAAACCATCATGAAGACCCGGGCCCAGCTTTTACATAATGCGGCGCCGCTGCTCGTGATTGAAGCAATGATGGTTCAACTTCGGTGAAGCTTCGTCTTAAGTTACTGCCGATCTATCTTCTGATTGTTGCCATGGCTGGTGCGATTGTTTTCAATTACATCCACACCATGCCGAGGGTTATTAGTACGGCACATTTCAATTCTCTTGCTGATTATCAAGGTCAGAAACTAGCGTGGGCGTCGTGCGATAAAGGTGTGCAGTGCGCGACGATGCAGGTCCCGGTCGATTATGCGCATATCGAGCCAGATCAATCATTTGCGATCTTTATCTTGCGCCACCCAGCATCAGTGAAATCTGGACGGCTTGGCTCACTTGTCGTGAACCCTGGTGGACCTGGTGGATCAGGCGTTGATTACGCCTATAACTGGGATTCAATTATTTCAACCACCGTCTCAGATAAGTACGACATCGTCGGCTTTGATGAGCGCGGGATTGGCCAATCACAACCAATTCGTTGCCTCACAGATGCGCAAGAAGATGCCTATTTATCAGCTGATGGCAAGGTCAACGGCCAGAAGGGTCTTGATACTGCGATCGCTGCGGCGAAGGATTTTGCGGATAAGTGCGCTGCTGCAGCTGGTAGTCGATTAGGCCATTACGGCACAATCGATAGCGCGCGCGATATGGAACTTTTGCGTGGCTTGCTCGGGGACTCCCATCTGAATTTCATGGGTAAGTCCTATGGAACATATCTTGGGACTTTATATGCTGATCTCTATCCATCGCATGTTGGTCGCATGATTTTGGATGGTGCGATTGATCCTAAGGAATCTGTTGCGAACCAAAATATTTATCAAGCCAAGGGATTTGATTTAGCGCTGAAGAGTTACTTAGCAGCGAACCCTTCGATAACATCGAAGCAGATTACGGATCTCTTAGACCGGGTGCACATAAAACCAATTGTGGTGGGCGAGCGTGCGCTGACTCAGGCGCTGGCGATTACCGGAATCGCATCTGGACTCTATGACAATGAGAGTGGCTGGCCTCAACTCACATCCGCACTCAATGAGATCTTTAAAAAGAATAACGGAACGAAACTTCTTGCGATGGCAGATAATTACAACTATCGTGATAGCAACGGCCACTTCACAAGCAACCAGCAAGATCTCCAGCAGATTATTTCCTGTTTAGATTTCTCTGATCCGCGCACGGTTGCGCAGATTGAATCAGACCAGGCGGCTTTCGCTGCAGCTGCACCAGTGTTCGGTCCCTATCTTGGGTATGCCGGACTATCGTGTAAGTATTGGCATGCACCACCGCTCGTCACAACAGATTTCACCGCGCTCACTTCAGTGACGCCAGTCCTGGTGATCGGTGTGACGCGCGATCCGGCGACGCCATATCAATGGGCGGTTGCGCTGCACCAATATTTTGCGAAGTCACAGCTTCTGACCTTTGATGGCGATGGCCATACTGGCCACAATCGTGGGTCGGCGTGTATTGATTCGAAGGTTGACTCTTATCTCTTGACCGGGGCGGTGCCGGCCATGGCGGTGACCTGTAAGGCCGGGCAATAGGGCCTTTTTAGGCGTGAAAATCCCGGCTTAGAGGTTGTGGAAGAGCTTGATTTTGGTAAGGGCTACCCCTCGGGATGGTGCATTATTTCCCCATGCGCCTAGACCACGTCTCATACGTTGCCAGCCACGACCAGATCTCTGATGTCGTTCAGCGAATCGGTGCCCAACTTGGGACCGCCTTTGTTGATGGCGGTATCCACCCACGATTTGGTACACGTAACTTCACAGCATCGTTACTCAATGGCCAATATGTCGAAGTTGTCTGCCCACTCGATCACCCAGCAGCTGAAGCAACTGCATGGGGCAAGGCAGTCACCAAGAAGGCGAATGAAGGCGGCGGATGGCTCACATGGGTCTTCGCAACACGAGATATCTCACCAATCGAAGCAAAGTTTGGTCGCCGTGCGATCGAAGGACATCGCAAGCGTCCTGATGGAACCGAGCTCTCATGGAAGCAACTCGGCGTAACTGAGATCGCAGAACAACCAGAACTCCCATTCTTTATCCAATGGCTCTCATCAGATCATCCATCTGTTGATGGCAAGGCACATACTGAGATTACAAAGATCGAAATCGCTGCAAAGGGCGAACTCGATGAGTCATGGTTTAAAGAAGATATTCATGCAGCGGTCCGTGACCTTGATATTGTCTGGGTTGATCCAGCCACTGCAGATGGTGTATCAGGAATTGTCTCTGTCGCATTTAGTAATGGCGCAGTAATTTCTTAATTTTTTCACATGCCTCGGTGGCTCAGTGGTAGAGCAGCCCACTCGTAATGGGCAGGTCGCCGGTTCAATCCCGGCCCGAGGCTCCAGTTTTCTTGATAGAGCTGACGTTTTTACTTTAGTGCGCTGGTTTCACAACCGGTAGGTGTAATCGCATCACTGCAAAAGCTACGATCAATAAACCACTGACTAAACCAGCGATCCATACCCATTGCAGCCCAGCGCCCAATAATGAGCCGGCAAGTACTGGGCCTAAGATCGAACCGATGGTCCAGGTACTCGTTGACGCTGCGTTATAGCGGCCACGTAGATGTTCAGGCGCTAGTTGATTAACAATAGATGGCATGACAGGCGACCAGACCATCTCACCAAAGCCGAAGACGATCTGGCAGATAATGATCAAGGCGAGCGCTTGTGATCTGATTACACCCGCCATCGCAAGTGCGATCCAGGCCGCAGCCCAGAGAAGTGCTGCAATAGCGATTGATTTACGGCGATCTACCTTCTCCATTCGCTTCACAAACCAGAGTTGAGAAGCGGTGATTAAGAATGTGTTTGCGGCAAACGCCCACGCGATATCTCGTGGCGCCACCTTGGCAATCATCGACGAAAATGCGGTGAAGCCAACTTCTAACTGGGCATAACCACAGAAGACTGCTCCGATTGATATGAGCCAGAACTTCATAAAGGTTCGATCTTTAAGAACTTCGATCCAGCCACCACTACGCAGTGAATTTTCTTCGCGCTCTGCACTGCTGCGATGGCCAACGCCACGAACCATGGTGATGACGAGTAAGTAGAAGAGATACGAAAGGCCGTCCCCGTGATAGAGATTGACGAAGGTCTCGGGCTTTGCAATATTAATGACAAGGGATGCAATCAATCCACCGAGCCCTAGACCACAGTTCATGAGTGCAAATTGCGAACCAAAATAACGTGGGCGTTGCGCTTCTGTAGTGAGCTCTACTGCGATTGCGCTCTGGCTGGGCCACATTGCAGCTTGGCCAGTTGCACAGATCGTCGTCACGATAATTGCGCTACTCACTCCATGGATGGAGCCCATCTCCCAGAAGCCAACCGCGCTGATAATGAGTGAAGAGTAGATAACGGGTTTTGGCCCCCAATGATCAATCAGTGAGCCAACGACGGGTGAGAGTGCTAGCCCGACGATTGCGCCATAGCCGCTAATGAGCCCGACAAGCCCTGATGAGATCCCGCGTACTTGGTGGAGGTAGATGAAGAGGAAGGAGAAGACCAGACCATTTCCGACGGCAGAGAGGAGAACTCCAGATAAGAGGATTCGGACCTGAAACGGTAAGCGCACTGGCATAGTATTCCTTATGACTCTGCACCCACATGCTCAAGCAGTACTGGACTTTCGTAAAGCTGAAGGCGGCCCAGGCCCTGATGCATCAGTACAAGAGATGCGTGCCGCAGACCTAAAAGCCACGTTAATTAATGGTGAGAGCGCATCTGATGTAGTGGTGACGCACTCATATATTGCGGGGCCAACAGCTGATCTGCCACTGATGGTGATTACACCCGAGAAGTTTGTAGAGGGCTCAGGTGCCTTGATCTACTTCCATGGTGGTGGCTGGGTCTTTAATCAACATACGAAGTACCAACCGATGCTCACACAGATTGCCTCAGAGACTGGGCTTCGAGTCATTGCAGTGAATTACCAGAAGGCACCAGAACATCTCTTCCCGATCCCCTTTGATGATTGTTATGCGACTCTTGAGTGGGTAGTGGCACATACAGATGTACTTGGCATAAATCCAGCGAAGGTTGGTGTTGGCGGGGATAGTGCGGGTGGCAATCTCGCTGCTGCAGTTGCGCTAAAGGCTGCCGACTCTGGAATTGCGCTCGCTTTTCAGATGTTGATCTATCCATGCGTTGATACTGATTACGAGAACGACTCATATCAGAGACATGCAGTTGGATATGGGTTAGAGTTTGCTGGCATGAAGGCATGCTGGGATGCATATGTGCCAGTAGAACATTTCAGTAATAAGTATGCGGTTCCGATGCGCGCAGAATCTTTTGTCGGGGTAGCACCTGCTGTGGTCGCGCTCGCCGAACATGATTGCCTCCGTGATGAGGGTGTTGCATATGCGCAGCGTCTTAGCGCTGACGGTGTGCAGGTCTTGTTGAAGGAATATCCAGGCATGATCCACGGCTTCTTTGGACATGGATCGATCGTTGCAGATGCCTATGAATTACGTAAGTGGCTCTCTGCCGAGATCACCAAGCTCACCAAGTAGAGTTCGGGTATGAATCTGCGCTTACAGGCTGCGATCGCGGTCGCAAAGAGCGCTGGCTTTCTCTCTAAATCCTTGGGCCGTGGCTCTGGTGAGACCTTCCCCGGTCGAATTCTTCTAGCACTCTGCCCCGATGCGATCTCACTACTTTCGGCCTCACGAGTTGTCATCTTGGTATCGGGAACCAACGGCAAGACCTCAACAACGAAGGAGCTAGTCTCACAGATCCGCACAGTGGGCACTGTCGTCACATCAGGATCAGGATCGAATTTAACGCGCGGTGTAGCTGGCGCGCTGATGCAAGATTCAGTCTTCGCTGTACTTGAAGTCGATGAACTTCATCTTCCAGAAGTTGTCGCAGCGACCAATCCTGCGATTGTGTTATTACTCAATCTCTCTCGTGATCAACTCCATCGAATGCATGAAGTAAAGCGGGTTGCATCGCGATGGCACGAGATGTGTAAAGCAGCCGATCCATCAACGCTCTTTGTTGCAGATATCGATGATCCCTTTGTGAACTTCGCCATCACCGGCGCAGCATCTGCGATTCGCATATCTTTCGGTGGCGCTGCAGGTGGTCGCCATCCTGATGGTGCAGTATGCCCAGCATGTGGTCGATATCTGGATTGGATCAACGGAAAGTATGCCTGCGAGTGTGGGTTGAGCAATACTTACGCGGATCATCGCTACGAGCAAGGCTCGGCGGGATACCGTAACTTTGTGATGGCATCTCATGTTGCAGATATCGCAGGAGTGCATAACGCGTTAAGTAATATCCCGCTGCGAAGTGATTACCGCGCCATGGAGCGAGCAACTGAAAAGGTCTTTGCTGGCGTGAAGGCGCGGCTTAGACTTACGAAGAACCCAGCATCATGGGATGAAGCGCTCGCCGGAATAACCGGCGATAACGTGATCTTGATTCTTAACGCTCGTGAAGTCGATGGTATTGATACATCCTGGATCTGGGATGTCTCATTTGAACCCTTGCGCGGCAAGAGAGTTGTTGTTACTGGTGAACGCGGTATTGATCTGGCTTATCGAATCCATGTCGCCGGAATTCAAAACACACTGGTAGATACATTCGATCAGGCGGTCGCTGAGTTTGGAATCGGCTCGGTCGAAGTATTAGCGGCATATACCGCCTTCTTTGAACTGGCAGGGCGCTGATTATGAGCCTGAAAATCGTACGAATTCACAACGAACTACTTGGTACATATGGCGATCAAGGTAACGCTGAAGTCTTGGCATATCGGGCTGGGCTTGCTGGAATCGGGACCGACGTCGTCGATATCTCGTATCGCGATGTAATTCCACATGATGGCGATATCTACCTACTCGGTGGCGCCGAAGATGCGGCCCAGATCTTGTCATGTGCAGCCCTCAGCAGTGGCGCTTTACACGGCGCTGTTGAAAAGGGTGCAGTAGTTCTTGCAATCTGTGCTGGCTTTCAAATATTGGGTAAGAGCTATTTTGCGAGCGGTGTGGAGCAGCGCGGACTTGGGCTACTCAATATGAAAACTGTCCCCGGTGATAAGCGTTATGTCGGTGATATCAAGATTCACTCCGATCTTTTGGGAATTGATCTCACCGGTTTTGAAAACCATGGTGGTAAGACGATTCTTGGTTCTGGTCTTGATAGCTTTGGCAGCGTCATTGTCGGTAATGGAAATGGCGATAGCGGTGTTGATGGCGCAGTACTCGGAAATATCTTTGGGACATACCTTCACGGCCCAGTCCTGGCACGTAATCCTGAGTTTGCAGATCTTCTCTTGTCTCGTGCTCATGGTGCACCGGTAAAGGTTGATGACGCACTCGCAGATCAATACGCACAGCTTCGCCGCAAAGTTGTGAAGTAATGCTCTCGGTCATCCCAGCCTTCGCACTCACTGCACTGGTGCTTGCGATGGTCCCGGGGCAAGGTGTGGCAATGGTCTTGCGCCAATCCCTTGTCGGTGGACGAAGCGCAGCGTTCTATAGCGTTGCCGGAAATAGCACTGGATTACTTATCTGGGGCGCGATGTCAGCGGTCGGGCTCTCAGCCGTCTTTGCGCAATCACATACCGCCTTCAACATCTTGAAATGGTGCGGTGTTGTTTTCTTGATCGGACTATCGCTACAAACGCTCTGGCAGCTCCGTAAAGAGTTCGGAAAGTTTGATATCGACAGTGGTGCAAAGACCTCATTTATCTCAGCATATCGCCTCGGATTGCTCACCAACCTGACGAATGTGAAGGCTGCTGTATTCGCGGTCGCATTTATCCCACAATTTGTCCCGAAGGGATTTAACCTCGGATTCGGCATATTTACGCTCGCATGCGTACAAGCGATGACATCGACACTCTGGTACTCATCGTTGATCATGGCAGTACATAAATCATCAACATTCCTTGCTCGCCCGCTTGTGAGGCGTACTTTGACTGCTATCTCTGCAATAGGAATCATCGCTCTTGCGCTTGGACTCGCGGTAACGAACCCTCGTTAATCTGCGGTAAACTCATCTCATTGTTGCGGTTGCAACAACCCCGAATGCGAGTCTTATTCAATAGCACCAACGAGACGCGCTTGATGTCCCGATTGGTATATAGGTATAGCTATGTCATTTGAAAAACTTGGCGTTCACCCTGCTCTAGCGCAGGCTCTTGCAGATGAAGGTAAAACCACCGCATTTCCGATTCAAGAAGCGACCCTTCCTGAAGCGATTGCCGGACGCGATATTCTTGGTCGCGGTCAGACTGGATCAGGTAAGACTCTTGCCTTCGGTCTAGCGATGATGACCCGCTTAGCCGGTCGCACCGCACGCCCACACCACCCACTTGGATTAGTTCTTGCGCCAACGCGCGAACTCGCAGTTCAGATCAGTGAAGTTATTGCACCACTCTCTCGCACCGTTAACCTCAACTCACAGGTCGTCGCCGGCGGTATGCCATATATGCGTCAGATCCAAGCTTTGAAGCGCGGAGTACCGATCATTGTTGCAACACCAGGTCGCTTGATGGACCTTCTCGATAAGGGCCACATCAACCTCAGCGATGTAGAACTCACAGTTCTTGATGAAGCAGATCAGATGGCTGATATGGGCTTCTTGCCATCAGTGAAAGAGATCCTTGCTCTCACAAAGAAGGATGGACAGCGTCTACTCTTCTCAGCAACGCTCGATCGCGATGTAGATACTCTGGTAAAGATGTTCTTAAAGAATCCAGTTACACACTCATTAGAGAATGAGAAGACGACTGCTGGTCGCATGCTCCACCACATCTTGATCATGGATCAAGCACATAAAGATTTGATCTCAACCCAGATCGCAGCGCGCGAAGGAAAGACGATCTTCTTCGTTCGTACCAAGCATGGCGCAGATAAACTCGCAGAGAAGATGCTTCGCGCCGGTGTTCCGGTCGGTGTCTTACACGGCGGAAAATCTCAAGGCCAGCGCACGCGCGTACTCGCTGCATTTAAAGATGGCAAGACCAATGCCCTTGTCGCAACAGATGTTGCAGCACGCGGTATCCACGTTGATGGCGTATCACTCGTTGTTCACGTTGATGCTCCAGCAGATCACAAAGATTATCTCCACCGCGCAGGTCGTACCGCGCGCGCTGGTAGCTCAGGAACTGTTGTCACACTCTCAACATCGAAGCAGAAGAAGGGTATTCACGGACTCGCCTCACGCGCAGCTGTAAAGCTCGCTGAAGTATTTGTGAAGCCATCTGATCAAGAGCTCATCCGCGTCACTGGCGCACAAGAGCCATCGGGAATTCCTATTGATGCTGAGCCAGAGAAGCACGAGAGCTCACGTAAGCCAGGTAGCCGTAACCGCGGCGGCCGCGATGGCGATCGTCCAGCTCGTAACCAAGATCGCCCAGATTATCCAAAGCGTGAACGCGCTCCTTATCGCGGTAATAGCGGTAGCGGTGGACGTAATGGCTTTGTGAAGAAGGATAAGCCAGAGCAGGTAGTTGAATTCCGTAACAATGAACGTCCTGTTCGTGATTACGAGCGCCCACAGCGCAACGATCGTCCGGCTCGTGCAACAGATCGTCCAGCGCGCGATGAGCGTCCTGCAACACGTTCTTGGGAGCGCAATGATCGCCCGGCTCGTGATGATCGCAATGAGCGTCCTGCAACTCGTACCTGGAACAGCAATGATGGGGCTTCCCGCCCGGCTCGCGATGATCGCAATGAGCGTCCAGCGTCACGTCCATCTACTCGTCCAACATCACGATCTGAAGCACGCAATACGCGTGATGATCGTGCATCTCGTCCGGCTCGTGTCGAACGTCCTGACTTTGATCCGCGTGATCGCGCACCAAAGAAGAAGTGGACTCCGCAAGAAGTTCGTAACTCTGAGCGCCCATCTCGTGATGATCGTTCCGAACGTCCAGCGAAGAAATCCGCTGCAGCGAAACCATTCCGATCAAATAAGTTTGATCCAATGGCAGAGAAGCCAACTGATGGATTCCGTGCAAAGTCAGCTGCTAAGAAGACTGGCAAGAAGGCTGCGCCTAAGACATCAAAGCCTGGTCGCCCAGGTAAGCCTGCAGTAAAGAAGACAGCGGGTAAGAAGGCAGCTCCAAAGAAGAAGCCTCGAACTAAATAAGAACTAAGTAATACTCAACTACGAAAGATAGATATTTTCGTCGAAGTATTGTGCAATGTGACCGGTGTTATGGCTAATAACCATGATGCCGGTCTCTTTGCTTACTGAGGTAATCACATCCAAGAGTTTCTGGGTATAGAGGCTGTCTTGTGCGCTAAATGGTTCATCAAATAAGTAGTACTCAGCGTTTTGGATCAATGCGAGACCAACACTTACTCGCTGCTGCTGACCAAGAGATAACTCAGTGATTTTTGATGAGAAGAGCTCGTATAAGTGGAGCGCCTCAAAGATATCTCCGGCACGTGTGGTCCGCTGCTTTGGGCGAATAATTGCAAAGATTTCTTCCACCGTAAATGCGAGCTCAAAGATCCGGCGCTGTGGAGCAATCGAGCGAAGCTGAGCCTGCTCTTTGCTCTTCAGAGATGCAATATCGTGGCCGTTGATCACGATAGAACCAGAATCTGGTTTATGAACCCCACCCATTAACTGCAGCAGCGTTGTCTTACCTGAGCCATTAGGACCACCCAAAAGGGTCGCAGAATTACTGCCAATCACCGCTGAGAAGTCATCAAAGATTTGGTTCTTGCCATAAGCAAAAGAGAGGTTCTTAATCTCAATCATGGACCACCCACTGACTCTTCTTTGTTCGTAGCAGAATGATGAGCGCCGGAGCGCCGATCAAGCTCGTGATTAAACCGAGTGGGATCTCATGAGGTGCGAAGAGGGTCCGGGCTAAAAAGTCGGCAAGAAGTAAGAGAGCTGCACCGATCAGTGCTGAGAAGGAGAGCATCGGGCGATGTGATGGTCCGATTAGCAGACGAACGATATGTGGAACTAATAAACCTAAGAATGCGATCGACCCGACAGCGCTTACTGATGCGCCAATTAAGAAGGCCATTGAGATATATGCAAGTAAGCGAAGGCGCTTGGGATTAATACCGATGTAATGGCTACTGCTCTCACCCAATGAGTAGGCATCAAGGCGGCGAGATATGAAGAAGGCAGAGATAAATCCAACTTCAATAAATGGCGCAATGATCTGAACGGTTCGGTTATTTAGAAGTGCGAGTGAGCCAAAGTTCCAGAACGAGAGGCTTTGGATTCCAGGCTTTGGTGAGATCGAAATCAATAAGCCAGCCATCGCAGTCAAGATTGCAGAGATCGCGATACCGGTGAGGAGAAAGCCATACCCTTTATGTGGAGCGAGTAGCTGAACCAATAGCGCAGCAATGAGTGCGAAGCAGATAGCTGCTTCAGCATTGAGGCGTGATCCATATGCGGCAGCCCCTGATGCAATGACAGCGATAGTGCCGAGCGTCGCACCACTGGATAGACCGATCAGAGTTGGCTCTGCGAGTGGATTACGGAAGATTCCTTGTGCAATAACACCTGCGACACCAAGGGCCGCTCCAATAATGAGCGCGCCAATCGCACGTGGGAATCTGATCTGCCAGACAGTAGTCGCATCGACCCCAGAGTGATGACGTAGCAAGTGCCAGAGAGATGTGTGGATCTGCACAATGCCAGTACGAAGTGAGAGAGCGAAGAGAACTAAGGCGAGGGTGCTCACAAAGAAATAGAGCGCGATCTTCTTCATAAGGTAGATGCTCTCAGAATATCGGCCCGAAGCTTGGGAATCAGTGGGATCGTGCGTGGTCCAAAGGAGAGTAAGAGTGAGTCATCGACTGTTACGACGCGCTTTCGCATCCCTGCAGTCGTTTGTCCGATACCAGGCAGCTGCGTGAGCCCAGATAAACCTCCGACAGATGTGAGCCCCTTGGTCATCAGGAGAATGACATCTGGATTAAGTTTGATGAGTTCTTCAGCGCTCATTGAGCTAAATGGCTGAGCGAGGTTTGCCGCACCAACATCAGTGAAGCCCATCGCCTCAATCAACGAATCAGCACCGCTACCTTTGCCACCGATGAGATAGATACTAGAAGTACCACGGAGGTACAAAAAAACTACTTTGATCGGCTGTGTTGGATTATTGATACTTGCGATCTCTTTTGCTAATAGTTGGCCAGCACGTGGCGTACCGATCGCAGCCGCAACTGCTAACTCTTTCTGCGCGATGGTTTTTAGATCAAATGTTGTAGGAATCGTGACAATCTTAATTCCTGATGCTTGCAAAAGATTGAGCGCTGAAGTCGGTGAAGTATTCGCATCGATCAATATCAAGTCTGGCTTCTGCGCAAGCACAGTTTCGGTCGAGACGTTGTGGCCTGGGTTATCGATTGGGATCGTGGTGAGTGCGGGCATAGTGGATGCAACATCTCGACCAACAAGGATTGATGTGTACCCAAGAGATGCGACGATCTCAGCAGAACCATTTGCAAGTGCTACAACTCGTTTTACCGATGAAACTTCACCTGAATGAACAATCGGCAGTGTGATATTCGCGGCAGATATATCAGACACCACTGGCGCTGATGTCGCACAACCAGTTAAAAGGAGGGCGCTACAGGCTAAAAGCGCGCTCAACTTTTTCATGGCGTAATTCTCTCAGAGGTTATCCCGACTAGGGCGCGAAAAGTGTCGGTCCGTAAGCGCTTCGATGGTTCTACATTATGGCCATGCGCACGAAAGTATTCTCTGGTCTCGCTCTCATAGCGCTGACCACAGCACTGCAGGTCACTCCCTCTCTTGCAGTTCTGGGCACACACGGCGAGACCCTCAAAGTATCAAAGACAACTAGCGTCAAAAGCGGTGATCTTCTCGTGATCTCTGGACAGCACTACGACGAAACGATCGGGATTTACGTTGCCTTCTGCAAAGTAGTAACGAGTGGAAAGTTGCCTTCACCATGCGGAGGTGGCGCTGATAAGTCAGGTATCACCGGTGCATCTGAATGGATTAGCTCAAACCCACCGAGCTACGGGGTCGGATTAGCGAAGCCCTATCTACCTGGTGGTCGATTTACTGTAAAGCTCAAAGTTTCACCGATCATCGCAGTTCCGAATGGTAAAGCGATTGATTGTCGCAAAACTGCGTGTGCGATCTATGCCCGAGCCGATCACACGCGTGGTGACGATCGCTCATACGATTTAGCAGTACCTCTTACCTTTAAAAAGTAACCGATAAGTAGCTACCCACAAAAAGAAAGTAGAAGAAATGAAGCGTTCTATCTCAGCAGTTATTGCAGTAGCACTTGGTGTTGTTCTTGCACCACAAGCACTCGCAGCAACATCAGTCCAGGGCGGCCCCCTTACTGGTCTCTCTTTTGATGCACCGACCAAAATTCATCTGGCGATCACCAACTACCCAAGTGCTCATGGCATCTATGTTTTAGAAGCAGTAAAGCCGGCTGCTGGTGCTCGTCCAACAATGACGAACGCTGCCACTCAACTCTGGTTATCCGCTGATACATCAGGTGGAGCAACATCAATCAAGGGCGATGTCGTGCTGACAGTTGATAATGGTCACTCATGGGGCGCAGATTGCGCTCACCAAGAGTGCGGAATCTTTATTCGTCTTGACCACACCGCAACGATGGATACCTCGGAAGACCAGTTCATTCCGCTTACCTTCGTCGCCTCGACCGCAGCAGCCACACCAACTGCTACCCCAACAGCAGCGGCTCTACCTGCAGATACCTTGGCGGTAACGATCAATGGCGTTGCAGCTGTTGCAAACGTACCTGGCGCTATCCAGTACCGAACACCTGTGACCTTTGCAGTAACAACCGGCTCAGGCGTAGCGGCAACGCTTAAGTCCTATACCCCAGATCTCTGTCCGGTAACTGGCTTCACAGTGGATGCGCTCAAGGGCAGCGGCCAGTGCGATATCGCAGTGATAGCCCCAGGCGATGCAACACATGCAGCGAAGACTTCACACTTCCCATTTATCGTTGGGCTGGGAGTACAGACGCTCACAGAGCGAGTTTCAAAGGTCAGCATCAAGGTCCCTGCGACCCTCACCGTTGCGACAAACTTCGGAGAGAGCGTGACTTACAAGAGCTCGACACCTAAGAATTGTTCAGTTAAGGGTGCAACGGTGAAGGGCCTCAAGGTTGGTACCTGTAACCTCGTTGCAACTGCCATGGGTGTAAACGGTAATTACAACGCGATTACTCAGAAGGTTGTTGTAACTGTAACTAAGTAAGTAAAAGTATTACACCAGGGCTCGGAGTCCAGCTAACGCAAATCTAGTTGCGTTCTGGATTTCGAGCTCTGCGTCGTTTCCGGCATCGATCCGAACAGATGCAGCATCGGTGACGCCTTGCAAGAATGCAGCAGCAGATTGCTGATCGTTAATTCCACTTTCAGCAAGTGCCTTACGAAGTGGTGCTAACAATTTACGGTGACCGACCGCGATCTCTTCCTTGCGATACTCAGGTGTAGAGATGGTATTGAGGGATTTCACGAGCATATGGCGACCGTCTGCGACGTAACGCAGGCCTTCAGCGATCCACTCAGCGATCTGGTCGAAGGGATCAGTAATATCTTTGATAGCAACCGCTAACCGCTTGGTGTAGTAATCAAGTTCTTCAATGACAAGGTCAGCGACGAGATCAGCAGAGCTTTCAAAGTATTCATAGACTGAAGAGCGAGCGAGCCCTGCCTTTGCAGCGACGGCTGCAACCGTGATTGCAGCAGGACCTTCGTGGAGAGCCAATTCGATCGCAGCGCTCATGAGTTGCTGACGGCGAAGTTCGCGGTGAGCAATCAGAGTCGGGGCTTGGATCTTTGGCACAGGTCAATTATCCCTTGCGCTTCTCAAAATAGCGACCGATGAGAATTGATCCCAAAGTCATCAGCACGCCTGTAATGAGGTAGTTGTTGACCGAGGTGTGGGCTGCTGGCGCGAGCCAGTCGAGTAGAAGGGCTCCAACCAACTGACCGGTAACGCTCGAGAGCACGAAGTTAAGGATTCCCATGCGCTTCACAGCAAAGGCTGAGACCGAGATGAAGATGACTCCGATTGGTCCGCCGAGATAGATCCATGGATTGGTTGGTAGTTGGCCGATCGTTCCGCCATTACCCAGGTTGATCGTCAGTGCGACCGCTAAGACGATTGTTCCCATGACAAAGTTGAGGAATGCAGTCGCAAGAGGTCGTCCTGCGACTACATTGACGCGACCGTTAAGTGCTTGCTGGAATGAGATCACGACTCCTACGAAGATTGTGACAGCGACCGCGATAACAGAGAATGTTGCGTGCGATAGATCTGGGAATACTGCAATAGTGACAGCGAAGAGGACCATGATTGCCGAGAAGACTCGTGGAACTGTGATGTGCTTCTTGCCAGCAGGACTAAGACCAATTTTATCGACGATGAGTGATGCAACGGTCTGACCACCAACAGTTGCGATCGTGAAGATAGCGACACCTAGTTTTGGAACCGTGATGGATTGCGTCGCGACGAAGAAACCGCCACCCATTCCACCGATGATCTCCCAGCGCGCTAGTCGGCCAGATTTAACGCCCTTCCAAATATTGGCAAGACCGGCACGCTCTTCCTTCAATCCAAAGCAGAGAATAAAGAGAACGATCCAGCCTGTACCAAAGGAGATGATGGCAGCGGCGATGCCGTTATGAATATCTTTGGAGAGTTGTCCATTAAGTCGAGATTGGAGTGCAGTAAGCGCGCCGACGAAGACTGCTAAGAATGGATAGAGCATTCTGGGAAGACTATCAGGCTAGTGTGCGAGTAATTGCAGGAGTCTTGCTACTTCATCTCTCATCGCTTCGCGCGCAGGCTTTAAATATTTTCTCGAATCAACGAGGTCTGGGTTGAGAGTGAGTGTCTCTCGTACCGCAGCGGTAAAGATTTGGCTGAGGTGGGTCGCGATATTGATCTTTTGCATTCCCGCTTGCACCGCAAGACGAAGATCTGGATCACTGACCCCTGAAGATCCATGAAGTACTAGGGGCACTGGTACAGCTGCGGCGAGCTCTGAAATCAGTGCAAAATCGAGTTGAGCGGTCTTGCTCCGCATCGCGTGAGAGGAGCCGACCGCGACTGCGAGTAGATCTACTCCAGTCTCTGCGACGAAGCTTTGAGCTTCTGATGGTTTGGTCGCGACGCCAGGCGCATGAACGCCATCTTTGCCGCCGATCTCACCGAGTTCGACTTCGATTGTGGCCCCATACTCTTTACATAATTTCGCCATTCGCGCACTAGCAGCAACATTATCCGCATAAGAAAGCTTTGAGCCATCGAACATCACAGAGTCAAAGCCAAGGTCGAGCGCTTCACGGATTAACTCTTCGCTTTCAGAGTGATCGAGGTGAACCGAAAGTGGGAGCGATGAGGACCTTGCGATAGCAAGTGTTGCAGTGCCGATTGGCTTAAGAGAGCCATGGAACTTCACGGCATTCTCAGAGATCTGAAGGATCGTTGGTAGGCCAGCGTTCTCTGCACCAGTAGCGATCGCCTCTGCATGCTCGAGGTGAATGACGTTAAATGCACCGACTGCGCCGGTCGAACTCTTGATGAGATCAAGCGATGACAATTTCAACGCCTCCTTTTTCTAATTCTTTAATAATCCTAGGGCTCAGACCTGAGTCAGTGATGATCATATCGATATCGCTCACCGGAGAGATTACGGCAAAGGAAGATCTCTCGAACTTCGATGAGTCGGTCACTACAATAACTTTCTTCGCACGTGCTGCAATTTGGCGATTAACTCGAGCCTCATCCTCATGACGCGCACCCGCGCCACTTTCGAGATTAAATGATTCAACACCGAGGAAGGCGATATCAATCATTACTTCATTGAGAACCGCTTCAGCGTAGGGGCCAGTTAATTCATATGACTGTGGCCTTGCGACTCCACCGGTCACCACGATTTTGATCTGGTGTCTCACGGTGAGCTCGGTTGCAATGTTGAGCGCATTTGTCACGATGGTGAGTGCAGGTTGTTCACCTGGCTCGCCAGGTGCGAACTCAGGATTAGCTGCGAGTGCGCGAGAGATCTCGGTCGTCGTGGTTCCGCCGTTAATTCCGATTACTTGATGGCGAGATACGAGTGATGAGGCATAGGCCGCGATTCGCTGCTTAGATTCACCAGCTTTAGCGATGCGATAGCTAATCGGAAGGCTGAAGGATCCAGCTGTGGCGGTTGCGCCACCATGGGTGCGATTGACTAACTGACGCTCTGCCAAGGTATCGAGATCGCGCCGAATAGTCGCGACTGAGACTTGTAGCTGCACCGAAGCGTCATCTACTGCGATCTCACCTGATTCAACAACGAGTTCTAAGAGGGCATCTAACCGCCCCTGTCGACTCACTTAACTGAACCCGCTGTGAGTCCGCCAACGAGCCACTTCTCGATCAACGCGAACATGATGACAACTGGGATGATCGCTATCAGTGAACCAGCGAAGAGATAGTTCCACTGCACCTGGTACTGACCAATAAGTGATGTCAGGCCAACCGTGAGTGGTTCGTGCTTAACATCCGATGTCAGCGTCAGCGCAATCACGAATTCGTTCCACGCCGCAATAAAGGTAAAGATAAATGCCGTAACAAGACCTGGGAGAGCTAATGGCAAGATGACTCGACGCAAGGTACCCCAGCGAGATGCGCCATCAATCCACGCTGCTTCTTCGATATCAAAAGGAATTGATGAGAAGAAGCTCGAAAGAATCCAGACCGAGAAGGCCATATTGAAGGCTGCATAGATCAAGATAAGCGCTAAATAAGTATTAACGAGGTGGAACTTCACGATCTCTCTAAAGATTCCAACAACTAGTGCGGTTGGGCTAAACATCTGAGTAATGAGTACGAGTAGCAAGAAGGCGGTACGTCCGCGGAAACGATTTCGTGCAACGTAGTACGCGGCAGGCACAGCACAGATAAGAACAATGACAGTTGCACAGAATGCGATAAAGAATGATGATTTGAGATATTGCGCTAACGGGATGATCTTCCAGACTTCGATGTAGTTATGGAAGGACCACGCCTTTGGAGTGTATGTACCCGGGATGGCTGTGATTTCTGACTTCGGCTTGAGCGAGGTCAACAACATATGGATATATGGCGCAGTGAAGAGCAGCCCAATGATGTAGCCCGAGATCGCGAGAGATACCTTGCGACCGGTGAACCGCTTGGTGCGAAGTGAACTCATTCGCTCGCCTCCTTCCACTTGGATACCTTGAGGAAGGCCATGATGAAGAGTAAAATAATCACGAAATTGATCGTCGCCATGGATGCCGATGCCCCAATATTTTGATCGCGGAATGAGAGTTTGTAAGCGAGGGTGGTGGTTGTATCTGTGGCATATCCCGGACCACCACCGGTGATAACCCAGATAATAGGGAATGAGTTAAAGACGTTGATGAGATTGATAACGGTCGACACCAAGAGCGCTGGACGAAGTAACGGGAAGATAATCGTGCGATAACGCTGGAACCCGGTAGCGCCATCAACGGTGGCCGCCTCCAAGATATCTTCTGGGACTGTCGTGAGCCCAGCAAGAATGACATATGCGGTAAAGGGAACCGATACAAAGACTGCAACGACCATCAGCCAGATAAAGGATTGGGTGGTATTTCCGAGCCAGTCGATTGGCTCCTTAATAATATGAAGATCCAGACAGAGCGTATTGAGAATCCCATAGAAGCTATCGAGGATCCAGCGCCAGCTTGTCGCCGTCATCACAACGGATGCAGCCCACGGAACAATAATCGCGTAGCGGACAAATTTACGGCCCGGGAATTTTGAGTGAAGAATTTGCGCAACGGGGAGTGAGATCAAAACTGTTGCCAAGACAATAACAACTACCCAGAGAAGGGTACGAGTCATGACTGGAATTAAATCTGGATTCTTGAAGAGGACTCGGTAGTTTGTTAACCCGTTCCACTTCTTCATAAACCCGGTTTGATCGACATCATGGAATGAGGTGCGAATCATCTCGTAAGCAGGATAAAGAACCATCACAACAATCATGACGATGACGGGAGCTATCCACGGCAACGCACCGAAGCGACTCTTATTGAGAGAACTCTTTTTGCTACTCACGTGAATCAGTTGCTTCCTTCTCATTAACTATTATTTCAAAAACTACCATTGAAATAGGGGCCGATGATTTCTCACCGGCCCCTATAGAGTAACTAGGGCTTGCTGACTATCAAAAGGATGTTATCCCTTTGCAGCCTCAGCCTTCATCTGTAGATCTCCGAGCGTCTTAGTTGGGTTTGAAGCGATCAAACCAACGCTCTGCTGAATTGCACCCTTCACAGCGTTCCATGTTGCGATATCTCCTGGGTAGAAGATCGCGTTTGGAAGCAATGCGATGAATGGAGCAAGTGCAGGATCCTTAGCAGCTACAGCTCCAGCAGACTTTGTTGCTGGGATGAAGCCGCCAGCAGCCTTGAGGAATGCTGCGTAGTTAGCAGGCTGGTACAAGAAGTCCATGAACTTCTGGATCTCAGCTTGGTGACCATTTGCCTTGTAAGCGGTGAAGTAATCCTGAACTCCAAGAGTTACAGCCTTCTGTCCAGTGTTGTGAACGAATGAACCTGTTCCAACATTGAGCTTATCTCCGCCATTTGCCTTCAACCATGAACCGAGGAAGACAGAACCGTTGATGAATGCAGCCTTACCAGCAGCGAAGAGTGTCTGTGCACAGGCTGTGCGATCACACTTAGCAGGGTTTGGCTCAGTCAACTTGTTATCAACGAGCTTCTTGATAAAGGTTGATGCTTCAACGTTTGCCTTTGAGTTAAGGGTCCACTTACCGGTTGTGTAGTCGTAGAGACGACCACCGTTTCCGCCAGCCCAGATTGAGAACTCAGCTTGAGCTTCTTCAGTTCCTAGTGGAAGTGCATATGGATATACGCCTGGAACCTTCTTCTTGATGGTTGTAAGTACTGAATAGAGCTCGCCCCATGTTGTTGGGAGCTTCTTGATTCCAGCCTTTGTAAGGATGTCCTTGTTGAAGAAGAGAGCGCGAGCTGAAGCTAAGTCAGGTACTGCATAAGCAGTTCCGTTGTACTTAGAGTTGTTTAAGAATGTTGGGATGATATCTGCGAGTGTTGAAGCTGAAACCATCTCGCTGGCCTTGTAGAGAAGACCGGCAGCTGCTGGAGCTGAGTAGTCACCCTTATTGACGATATCTGGAGTCTGTCCTGTTGCGATGAGTGTCTTGACCTTGTCATCAATGACATCCCATGAAACAACGTTGACTGTCATTGTGATGCCAGGGTTTGCAGCGTGGAAAGCGGTTGAGAGTGCATCCCATTGCGCTTGTTGTGTCTTTCCATCTCCTGGATAGTCAGCAGCGACCATCTTGAGATCAACTGTTGCAGCATGTGCAGCGACACCCATTGAGATCGAAACTGATCCCGCGAGTGCAGCGACAAGAGCAAGCGCAACAGTGCGCTTGGTTGAAGAAGCCTTCATTCTGTATCTCACTTCCTGGGGCATAACCCCAAGGTTGGTTTATCCGACTCTCGCGCGAAGTCAGGCGCAGAGGCTGGCTCAGTGCATAGGTCGGCTGGTGAGAAGAGTTCACTCCTTTAAGGCGATGAAGTCAATCATTTGAATGTAACTGTTTGGTAACATAAAAATACGATCAAAATAGTGCAGATTTTCTTGACTCAAGGCTCCCGGTACGCCTACCTTGCTCACATGACCCAATACCTATGTGAAACCGAGCTCGCTACCCAAGGCGATATCTGGCGCCAAACAGCCGCCTTCCTCCCATCAGTTGCCCATCTCCTCCCCAAGCATGGGGCGAGAGTCGCCGCCGTTGGCTGTGGAAGTTCGTGGTTTATGTCTCAGGGCTATGCCGCAGTGCGTGAAGCTGCTGGAAATGGCGAGACCGATTTCTATGCCGGATCTGAGTTCAACTACGGCCGTAAATATGACCACATCGTCATCATCACGCGATCAGGTACCACCACAGAGGTAATTGATGTTCTGAAGAAGACGAAGACCCCAACAACTGTGATCACCGCTGTTGCCGGCTCACCAGTCACAGAGCTAGCAACCCACTCCATCATCATGGATTTTGCCGATGAAGAATCTGTCGTTCAGACCCGTTGGGCTACCGCAGCGCTCGGACTATTGCGCGCACACAATGGATTTGATTTAGCAGCCGCAGCAAAAGATGCTGAAGTTGCGATCACGAGTGACCTAGGTGACTTGGCAAAGGTGGAGCAGATCTCCTTCCTTGGCCATGGTTGGACCATTGCGCTCGCTCAAGAGGCGGGTCTCAAGACTCGTGAAGCTGCTCAATTTTGGTCAGAGGCTTATCCTCAACTTGATTACCGACACGGACCAATGTCAATCGCTCAAGCCGGTCGTGCCGTCTGGGTCTTTGGTGAACTTGATCCAAAGTTAGAGAAAGAAATCATTGCAACTGGCGCATTATTAGAGAAGAGTTCACTCGATCCGATGGCTCACCTCATTCGCGCACAGCGAGTAGCTATCAACATTGCAAAGCGCAAGGGCCTAGATCCTGATCATCCACGTGGATTATCTCGATCAGTAATCCTGAGTTAATTTTTTTTGTCATTACGGAATACACGTCACGCAGGTCAGATACACAACCAGATAGATAAGACCACATAGA
>JBBAMR010000012.1:24419-47377 GCA_040402375.1 Candidatus Nanopelagicaceae bacterium
ATAGATAAGACCACATAGAGAAGAAAGGCTAACCGAAAAATGCTACAAGCAATAAAAGTTAGTAAACGAACTAAAGGCGCTGCGATAGCTCTTTCTGTTGCATCAGCTCTTGGAGTTTCATCACTGGGAGCGCCTGCGAAGGCTGCAACGCCTGTGACTATTTCAGTCGTTTTGGCTGCACCTCCACTACCTGCTGCGATGCTCGCTGAATTTACAAAGGCAACAGGAATCACTGTTAAATGGACCCAACTCGACTGGGATTCACTCCAGACAAAGATCGCCGCAGCCGCAACAGCAAACACCTACTTTGCCGATGCGACAGATGTCGACTGGTCTCGAGTAGGACAACTTGGAAAACTCAATTGGTTCCTACCGATGGAAAAATATATTGATACCAAGGCGCTAGCTGCTGATATGCCACAGCTTTCAAGCTTCTCTAAGAATGGCCATGTCGTAGGAATTCCTTACGACGCATCCTTTATGGTCACAACAGTGAACAAGGCTCTCTTTGCTAAGGCCGGAATCACAAAACTTCCAACGACAATCGATCAATACACCAAGGACCTCAACACCATTAAGGCAAAGAACATTGTGCAGTATCCATTGAATATTCCATTTGCTGCGGCAGAAGGTCTTTCAACATATTGGTACGAAACAACTGGCGCCTTTGGGGGCAACATCCTTGATGCAACAGGAAAGCCACTCTTTACAGATCCAAAGAGTGCAGGTTATAAAGCTGCTGCATGGATGGTTAACGCTGTAAAGACTGGACTAGTTCCACCAGGAAATATCAACGTTGCTGATAGCCAAGGTCAACAGACACTCATGGCTAAAGGAAAGTCTGCATCGACATTTAGCGACTACTCTGGCAACGTCGGTTCACTCTACGACGTTCCTGCTTCATCATCAGTAGTCCACCAAGTCCAATACTTGGCAACACCAGGAGTAACCGGCACTGCCGCAAATCTTGGTAACCCAGATGGAATTGGTATTCCAGCCAAAGCTAAAAACCCAGAAGCTGCCGCCAAATTCATTAGCTGGTTCACCGATGGAAAGAATATGGCTGACTTTGCTGGTGCAAATGGAATTTCACGCACCTGGGTTGGTTACTTCTTCCCATCACGCTTATCCGGAATTGCGATCTTGAATAAGAAGGGATCGATTATCGGCGGAGATGTTCTAGCCGGAATGCTGAAGAATTCAGCGGCAGTATTCCCACAAGGAGCACCTGCCTGGTACCCAGAATTCTCAAGCGCTGTCTATACAAATCTCCACGCAGCTGCCGCAGGAACTATGACGGTAGATGCTGCTATTAAGGCTATGGGGGCAGTTGCCACCAAGCTTTCAAGCGGTAAATAGAACCAAAATAGTCGAAGAAAATAGCCACCAGAGCGATCTGGTGGCTATTTCCGCTCATATCTCAAAGGAGGTGACCAGATGAAAAAGAAGGTGGACCTTCTTCCGTACTTCTTGGTCTCCCCGTTGATCATCTTTATTATCTGCTTAGCGCTGACTCCTGCGGTCTTCACCACCATCGCTGCATTCTTCAAGGTGCAGCCTCTTAATCCGCCAACTCACTTCTCTGGATTAGAAAACTTCCGGGATATTCTCCATAACGCTGAGGTTCGTTCAAGTCTTGGCAATACCTTCCTTTACATCATTATCGGCGTCACACTTTCTACGGTACTAGGCATCTTCTTTGCAGTAGTTCTGCAACGTAGGTTTACCGGCCGTTCAATCCTGATTGCGGTATTAATTCTTCCTTGGGCGCTCCCCGGAGTCGTCGAAGGAATTCTTTGGACCGGCATCTGGGATGCTAATACCGGAGTACTAAATAGCGTTTTAAAATCTTTACATGTTATTGATCACTATCAAGTCTTCCTTGGGCAGAATAAATTCCTAACAATCCTTGCTATTGAGGTGGTCCAGGTCTGGCAAATAACGCCACTCTCCACAATTCTAATCTTGGCAGTCTTACAGAATATTCCTGATGATCTCTATGAAGCGGCCACTATCGATGGCAGTGATGCTAAAAAATCATTCCTACATATTACGATGCCATTAATCCGCCCAGGGATAGCGATAGCCGTGGTTCAAGCGATCATCGCCACGCTAAATATTTTTGATCAGCCGTATATTTTAAATGGCGCAGCATCGACAGGTAACTCCTTAGCGATGGAGACTTATGCAGTGAGTTTCACAAACTTAAACTTTGGGCAGGGATATGCCCTATCGTTGTTGATCACTCTCTTTACTCTCTTTACCTCCGTCGTCATTGCTAAATTCATCTATAAAAAAGTGGAATACTAATGAAGTTCGGGAATAAGAGTTTTCGTAGATTTGGTGTTGGGTTCATCCTCTCGTGGTCACTGATCCCCATTTATTGGGTTATTAACACCAGTTTCCAGACGGATGCCCAGATCTCTGATACCCCAAGCCATTTATTGCCACCTACCCCAGGTTGGGCAAACTATAAAGCGCTCTTGATCGGCGATGGCGAACTACCGAGCCTGGTCCGACGTTCGGTCATTAATATTTTCATTGAGTGCATCGCCGCGACTGCGATTACGGTAATTCTCGCCTCACTTGCCGCCTACGCATTTGCGCGGATGGAGTTTAAGGGACGTAAGTTCTTCTTGTTCGTTGTGGTGATGACGATGGCATTTCCTACCTACACGACGCTCATTCCAATGTACCGAATCATGGCGATGCTCCACCTCGTCAACACCTATTTAGGGATCATCCTTTGCTATGTCTCTGGATTCCTACCACTAGCAACATGGATTCTCTTCAGCTACATGCAGAGCTTGCCGGCGGCGATTGAGGAGGCAGGATCGGTCGATGGCGCATCAAGGATGCAGGTCTTTCGCTTAATTGTTCTGCCACTCACCATGCCAGCGATCGCATCTACCGCTGTGATTACATTCCTCTTTGCGTGGGCACAGTTCATTTTCCCTCTGGTGCTCGCAAGTGATCAATCGACGCAGCCGCTTACAGTTATTGTTGCTGCGATTCAGGGTAGGCACGTCGTTCCATATTCACTCCTCAGCACTGCTGGAGTAATTGCCTTGAGCGTTCCGGCAGTTATCGCGCTCTTAACGAATCGTTTCATCGTAAGTGGTCTCATCAATGGCAGCGTCAAGTAAAGGGGAATGGCTATGAGCAAGAAAGTCTTCACATTGATTGGTGCTGGTAGCACAGTCTTTACTCCCGGCCTCTTGCACGACCTCGCTCAGTCAGAGCTCTCCAATGATTTTGAAGTTCGCCTCTTTGATATCAACCATGAATCTTCAGAGGTTATGGCTCAAGTAGGAAACCGGATTGCAAAGCTACACGGATCTTCGATGGTAGTTACGGCTTTCTCTGACCGACGTGAAGCCTTGAAGAACGCTAACTTTGTGACAACAACGATCGCCGTTGGAGCAGCAGAAGGCTGGAAGGCTGACTTAGAGATCCCTCGCAAGTATGGAATCCACCAGACAGTTGGTGACTCAGTAGGTCCAGGCGGAACCTTGCGCGCGCTTCGACATGTGCCTGCGCTCGTTTCAATTGCAGAGGATATTGCCGATGTTGCACCCAAGGCTTGGTATATCAATTACAGCAATCCGCTTACCGCCAATGTTCGTGGAATCTTTAAGTACACAGGTGTAAATGTGGTGGGGCTTTGCCACGGAACCATGCATACTCGATCAAAGTTATTACAAGATTTGAATATTGCTGACTCAGGCGTCGAAACAATCTTTGCTGGAATAAATCATCTCTGCTGGTTGCTGGATATCAAGAGAGGTAGTGAAGATCTCTATCCACTCTTACGTAGCGCAGTAGAAAAGAACGCAGGTGGTATTCATTCAAGTATTAATTACGATGAGGGTGTTCACTCACCGGTCTCTGCCGACCTCTTCAAAGTCTTTGGTCTCTACCCAGCACCTGGCGATAGACATGTTGCAGAATTCTTTGGTAGCTATTTAACTCGTCAAGAATCTGGTGAGCTCGATTGGGGCTTGCAAGGAGGATTGAATATGACTGAGCTCTACATCGGCGAGAAGGGTGATTTGTGGGATGAATTGCGCGGTCAAGCAGATGGATCAATCCCAGTGCATAAGCGTGACAATCAAGAGGCTGAGCGACTCGTCTCGATTGCAGAGGCCCTGATTACGGGTAAGAACCATGTTGAGCTCGCTGTTAACGTTCCTAATAATGGCGCCATCTCAAATCTTCCGCCAGAAGCGGTAGTAGAAGTGCCCGCCGTTATTGGTGCAAATGGAGTAACACCACTTCGTGTTGGAGCCCTTCCAAAGGCTATTGCAACTGTTCTGACCCAGCGCTCCCAACAGCAGGAGCTCACTGTCACTGCGGCGCGGGAAGAGAGTAGAGAGATGGCTATTCAAGCCCTCTATCTAGACCCATTAGTTGCTAGCTATGAGAAGGCAACTGGCATACTTGACGATGCGATCGCCTTTGATCCACACCACCTTGGAGGATTTAAGCAGTGAGTTCATCTAATCAAGAGCTAACTATTGGTCTTGATGTCGGCGGTACTGAGATTAAAGCGGGTTTACTCCGTGGTTCGGAAATCATAGCCACGAGGCGTTGGGCAACCGAGCGTGAGCAAGGTCCCGATCATGCGGTGGACCAAGTATTGCTTGCTGCGAAATCGATGTCGCAAGAGTTTCCTGATGCGATAGCAGTTGGAGTTGTTGTCCCTGGAGTTGTAAATACCACCACGGGAGTTGCAGAATATTCTGAGAATATTGGTTGGAAGAACGTTCCCTTTGTGAAGCTCGTCAATGAATTGACTGGGCTAACAGTTGGTTTTGGACACGATGTTCGAGCCGGTGGCGTTGCCGAGTCTATGTATGGCGCCGGAAAAGGTTTTTCGAATTCGTTCTTCATGCCAATCGGCACCGGAATTGCGGGTGCAATAGTTCTTAATGGTGAGCTCTTCGATGACCCATACGCTGGAGAAATTGGGCATCTCGATGTCAACAGTGGATATATGTGTGCATGTGGCGTCATGGGTTGCCTTGAAAGTATTTCGACTGGTCCATCTATCTTACGAATTTTTAATGAAAAGAGTGGATCACAATTAACAAGCGCTTCGCAGGTTGTAGAAGAAGCGAAAATGGGCAATTCAATTGCGCAGGAAGTCTGGAAGCAATCTGTTGAAGCGATCGGCTTCACCTTGGCTTCATATATCAACATTCTTGCACCGGAAATTATCATCCTTGGTGGAGGAGTATCGAAGGCTGGAGATGCGCTCCTTGCACCGATTGAGAAGTACCTGGATACCAGACTTACCTTCCAACGAAGGCCAAAGCTAGTAGTAGCTGAACTTGGAGATCACGCTGGCATGATCGGGGCCGGTATTTTCGGATTACGAGCTACCCAATGATTATTGAAGCGAAAGCTGCGCTGATCGAGGGCGAGCTCCACAGCGATGTTAAAATTGAGATTTTAGAGGGTGTTATCACTGCAATCGGCCTTGATGGGAAATCAGATAAAAGCATCGATGGGACGCTACTCCCAGGCTTCGTCGATATCCATTGCCACGGCGGTGCGGGACACTACTTCAGCGCCAAGAGCACGCAGGATATTCAAAAGGTAATTGATATCCATCGCGCAAACGGCACGACCACAATGCTTGCGAGCCTGGTCACAGAACCTATTGCGGTACTCAAAGAACAGATTGTTCGACTTCTCCCCTTTGTTCAATCAGGTGCGATTGCAGGTATTCATCTAGAGGGTCCGTATTTATCTCCTGATAAATGTGGAGCACATGATCCGGCACTTCTACGCGACCCTGTACCGGCTGAACTTCAAGAGTTACTCGATGTCGCAGATGGCGCCATCTCGATGGTAACAATCGCCCCTGAGTTACCTCATGGGATCGAAGCGATTGAGTTCTTAGTTGAGCGTGGAATCATCACAGCACTTGGCCATTCCAATGCAGATGCTGAGACCACCAAGCGCGCTGTGGCCGCTGGCGCCTCA
Organism: Candidatus Nanopelagicaceae bacterium; assembly: GCA_040402375.1. GTDB lineage: Bacteria > Actinomycetota > Actinomycetes > Nanopelagicales > Nanopelagicaceae > PALSA-747. Next base: position 30,411 of record JBBAMR010000012.1, read on the forward strand.
GTCGTTACGCACTTCTATAACGGATTACCGAAGCTTGATTCAACGGTACCGAGTATTACCTTGCATGCTCTCACTGAAGAGTCACTCTCACTTGAGCTTATTAATGATGGCGAGCATGTTGATCATGGCGCAACCGAATTATTACTCCGAAGTGCACCAGGACGTGTTCTCTTAGTGACCGATGCGATGAGTGCCGCTGGCGCAGGAGATGGTGGCTACTTGATCGGAGCGCTGGGTGTTGAAGTAAAAGCCGGTATCGCTCGATTAACATCAAACGGATCACTCGCTGGAAGCACGCTCACAATGAAGCGAGCCTTCGAATACCTCATGAATAATTTTGAAACTTCAATCGAATACGCCTCATATTGCGCATCGACTCTACCGGCACAAGTTTTGGGAATTGAATATGTGGGCGAAATTAAAGTTGGAGCGCTAGCAAATTTTGTTGAGTATCGAGATGGCGAGATATTTACTGTTAATTAACGCACGGAATCTTTGAGCCATCAACGCCATTGCCGTTTGCGAGGTGGGCATAGTTAATCTTCGTTGGCTTCTTCACAGTGGTAGCGCTTGGTGATGCTGAAGCCTTCACTGGATAGAAGAGATCGTGCACAAATTTACGCACGGTTGGTACATCAATCTTGTTCAAGGATTGACTATTAATCATTGCGTAGCCTTCGATAGGAAGGGTATGGAAGGTGATATTTCCACCGGTGAGGGCCTTTGCTTGAGGCAAGAAGCCGAGCACATCCCAACCACTATCGATCACGACATCCTTCTTTGCAACGTTCAGTAGAGAAGAGAGCTTGCCAATATCGCCGAAGATTCCTTGGCTACGGAACTTGGTGATGACGCCAGTAATAAATGCTTGTTGGCGGTGGGTGCGGTCTAAGTCGCCATTGGGAAGTCCGTGGCGTTGGCGAACAAACTTGAGTGCATCAAGGCCATCAATAGTTTGTAGTCCAGCTGGGAAGATAGCGCCGGAATATTGCGCATCATTCACAGCGCGGTTGAGGCAGACTTGGATTCCACCGACAGCATTTGCGAGATCATAAAATCCAACGAGGTTTACTTCAGCGAAGTGATCGATCGGAACCTGCAAGAGGTTAGAGATCGTCTTAATAGTTGCAGTACGCCCGGCTTCGCGAGAGAGCGCCTCTAATTGAGGATTCTTCACACCCTGCTTATAGAGCGCAGATTCAGATTGATATTTTGCGTAGCCGTACGCCTCTTTAATCTTTTTAGGACGTTGCCCCGGGACTTCTACATAGTCATCGCGTGGAATCGACACTGCGATCGCCTTCTTGCCGCCTGCAGGAATATGAATCAAGATCATGGTGTTGGTGTTGTATCCGCCAACCGAGCTGGTTGAACCAACATGCATCAGGTTGAGGAGTTTGCGAGGCAAATTTGATCCATCATTAGCGCGACGTGAATCGAGTCCAAGGAGCAAGATGTTGGTATCGCCACCGCCAGATTGCGGAGCACCATTAAGCGCATGGGACCGAGGGATAGCTGAACCGGCGCTCTTTGCAAAGAGGCCGAAGGCGAGCGAGAGAACCACGATACTGACAGAGATGCCAGCGATAATCTTTGAGGGTAATCCGCGCATTTGGGTAATTGTAGTGGGTGAAAAGTAAGTGGTTGGCGTATCTTCGTCGTGGATGCCTGTGAATTAGCGTAAAGCCCCGTAAAATCATCACATGAGCAAGGCCAATGATTTCAATACAAAACTCGCCGCAAGGATCACGAGCGGGGTCTCCACGATGTGGTGCGCCTATCTCTTCGCCGCGATCGCTCTTATCTCTCTACCTGCGGCAATCAAGAGCCACGATCTCATCACTATCGTTGGCTGGGTTGCGCAGACCTTCTTACAGTTGGTTCTACTCTCTATCATCATGGTCGGCCAGAATGTAGCGTCAGCCTCCGTAGAGCAGAAGATCAACGAGACTCATACCGCCTCACTCGGAGAGTTTGAGTTAGCTAAGGAAGCTCGTCTTCTAGCAAATCAAGAACTTGCGGAATTAAAGCAAATCTCTGCTGATATCCACCGAGTCTTGAAGGATATTGAAGGCAAGAGTAAGTGAGTTCAATACGGGCGATTCTCGCCCGCAGAAATTTTCAGAGATTTCTTGCAGCGAGGTTAATCTCTAACTTCGGTAATGGCATGGGCACGATCGCGCTCGCCTTTGCAATTTTGCATATGCGCGGTGGCTCCGCGACCGAGCTCGGAATTGTTGTTGGATCAACATCACTTGCCTTCTTAATCCTCAGCCCATTTGGTGGCGTGATCGCCGATCGCTATGGGCGGATTCGAATGGCAGCGATCACTGATATCTGGGGTGGCGTTGTTCTACTCGTGCAGGCGATCTGGTTCTCTACCGGACATGTTCCACTCTGGTTCTTACTCTTCGCCCAGATCAACTTTGGTGCGATGTGGGCGATCTTCTGGCCATCACTTGCCGGTGTAGTTCCCGCACTCGTAGAAGAAGATCAATTGATGAGTAGCAACGCACTTAATCAGATGGCTTCGAATCTCATGTTAATTCTCGGCTCAACTATCGGTGGAGCGATTATCGCTACTCGTGGCAGCACAGCTGCACTCATCATTGACTCCTCAACATTTATTATCTCTGGCGCGATTGTTTTAACCCTTCGACATCTCACCTTTAACGCTCCAGTTACTGAGAATTCTATGATCGATGATCTCCTCCATGGTTGGAAGGTATTCCTCTCCTTTAGATGGATTGTGATCATCGTCGCTGGCTTCTCATCCATCATTATGTGTTGGTCGGCAGTAGATTCAGTTCTGGGGCCACTCTTATCCATTAAGAAATTCCATGGCGCTTCTTCGTGGGCAACGATCGTGGCAGCCGAATTTGTAGGTTATCTCGCTGGTTCGGCAGTCGCACTGAAACTTCGACCAAAATATCCGATGCGCTTTCTCTTACTTGGCACCTACGGAATCTGTTTCTATCTCGTCGCGTTGGCCACCAGCAATTCGGTCTGGGTTATTGCAATCTTCGCCTTCTTCTTCGGCATGAACTTCGATCTCTGGGGAGCTATCTGGAGCACTGCGCTCCAGCGTGAAGTCCCCAAGGAGTCGCTCTCGCGGGTATCAGCCTTCGATGGAATGGGCTCGCTCTTAACGCGCCCGATCGGAGTCGCCCTCGCGGCACCCGTGGCGAGTGCAATTGGTTTACGAAGCACCTTCCTATGGATGGCGCTCTTGAGCGCCTTGGTGGTTACCGGAATGCTCGCCTTCCCAGCCGTCTGGAAGATGCAGTACTCAGAGAACTCTTAGTCTTCATTGACTATTATTTAGGCTTATCGGGCTTTGATGGATCCCTAGAGATCGCTAAGTAATCATTCGAGCACAGGAGATAGATATGCGTTTTAGCAGCACCGCATCCAAGGTTGCAATCGGCTTCGTCATTGGAGCATCCACGATCGGTGGAATCGCCGCCGCTGCTGGCACCTTCTCACCATCATCCGGTGTCGCTTGCGCTGATAACCGCACCAACGCGCTCTATCTCTCTGCAACCGGAAGCTGCGCATCTAATCGAACGGCAGTGGCGCTCGGCTCGCCTGCTGGTTCTCTTAAATCTGTAGTCGCAAAGGTTTCACCGAGTGTTGTTACGGTCAATGTGACTACCCCATCAGGGGGCGATACTGGATCAGGCTCTATTATTCAAAGCACATCCACGTACTCATATATTCTCACCAACAACCATGTTATCGATGCCGCAACTAACGGCGGTGGAACTGTCGATGTTGAATTAAACAATGGGGATACCGCGCGCGCGACAATTATCGGTCGCGATGTTAATTATGACCTCGCAGTATTGAAGATTAACCAAGGAAATCTCACACCAATCTCAATTGGCGACTCCTCGGCAATTTCAATCGGCGATGTTGCGATTGCCTTTGGATCACCACTTGGATTATCTAACACCGTTACATCTGGCATCTTCTCTGCCTTCAACCGCCCAGTCACAACTCAACAGAGTGGTGGCGTGAACTCCTACGTCGATGCAATTCAAACTGATGCAGCGATCAATCCTGGAAACTCAGGGGGACCACTGACCGATTCTTCTGGAAATTTGGTGGGGGTTAACTCTGCGATCGCATCTACGGGTTCATCCGCAGCTGGCGGCCAATCTGGAAATATTGGACTTGGCTTTGCCATTCCGATCAATGAAGCGAAGCGGATCTACACTGAGATCATTACCTCGCCGACTCATCAATCAACGCGTCCATTCTTGGGTGTCAGCTTCGATACGAACTACACCGGCAAAGGTGCGAAGGTACTCTCACTCGTCGCTGGTGAGGCTGCAGCAAAGGCTGGCATACCAGTAGGCGCAATCTTTACCCAGATCGATGGTGTAAAGATCCCGGATCTGGTCACGGCAATTGTTCGTATTCGAGCTAGCGTCCCTGGCGCAACAATCAAAATAGTTGCGACCCTGCCTGATGGCTCTACTAAGAGCTACTCAGTGGTCTTGGGGAGCACCACCAATTAGCGTAGGATTTCGCTATGCTAAAAAAGGATGCGAATTGGTGGCGACAAGCGGCGATTTATCAGATCTACCCGCGCTCATTTAAAGACTCTGATGGCGATGGTCTTGGCGATATCAAGGGCATTACGCAAGGTGCTAAGTATCTGAAATCTCTTAGCCTTGACGCGGTCTGGCTATCACCGTTCTATCCATCAGAGCTTGCTGATGGCGGATATGACGTCGCAGATTACCGAAATGTAGACCCCAAGCTCGGTACCCTCAAAGATTTTGATGCGATGCTCAAGGCGCTCCATGCAGAAGGCATTCGCGTCTTCGTCGATATCGTGCCAAATCACTCATCTGATCAGCACGAGTGGTTCCAAGCAGCGCTCGCTGCTAAGCCGGGATCTAAGGAGCGTAATCGCTATATCTTCCGTGATGGTCGCGGCAAGAACGGTGAGCTTGCACCTAATGATTTCGTATCGCACTTCGCACCATCAGCATGGACTCGTTCGAAGAATCCAGATGGCACAGCTGGTCAGTGGTACTTCCATATGTTTGCTCCGGAACAGCCAGATTTCAACTGGGATAACCGCGAAGTTCAACTCGACTTTTTGAAAACTCTTAAGTTCTGGTCAGATCGTGGCGTTGATGGCTTCCGTATTGACGTTGCACACGCTTTGAAGAAGGACTTCACCCGGTTTAATAAGTCGTACACGACAATTGACTCGATGAATATTAAGCCTGATGGCAGCGATATTCTCTTTGATCGAGATGATGTTCATACTATTTATCGTGAATGGCGCAAACTCTTCAACCAGTACAACCCACCTCGTGTTGCCGTCGCAGAAGCCTATGTCCCAGCTTCACGTCGAACTCAATATGCCAGCCCCGAAGAGCTCGGACAGGCATTTAACTTCGATCTCCTCGCTACCCCTTTTGCTTCGAAGGCTTACAAGCGAGTAATCGGCGAAAATATCGCCTTAGCAGAGAAATCTGGCTCATCCTCGACCTGGGTTCTCAACAATCATGATGTCGTACGTACCGTCACTAAGTTTGGACTTCCAACGGGCACTGACTACAACCAGTGGCTTCTCACAAATGGCTCTTCAATCAAAGTTGATATTGCTCTTGGTCAGAAGCGGGCACGCGCAGCAGCTATGTTCATCATGGCGCTACCCGGATGCACATATATCTATCAAGGCGAAGAACTCGGTCTATTTGAAGTCGCAGATCTCAAGCCTGAGGATATGCAAGATCCGAATTGGAAACGTAACGTGGTTATCAAGCAAGAGCGCATCTTCTTTAAGAAGCAGGGCAAGATGATTACTGGCGTTGCAGAGGTACATCTCGAAAAGGGTCGTGATGGTTGTCGTGTTCCGCTTCCGTGGACTTCAACTGGTAAATCATTTGGATTTGGAAGTGGCAAGGCGCATCTTCCACAACCTCTTGAATTTGGTGCGCTCTCGATGCAGACCCAATCGAAGATTAAAGGATCTACCCTTGATATCTATCGCACGGCCCTCAAGCTACGTAAGAAGTTGCAGACAACTGAAGAGTTTGAATGGGTGAAGACTGGGGATCCTCAGGTTCTCCACTTCAATCGCAAAAATGGTTGGCATTGCATCACAAACTTCGATGGTGCTGATTTCACCTTGCCGAAAGGCGAAATCCTCCATTCGAGTAGTCCACTCAAGGGGCGCAAACTCCCAAAGAACACTACGGTCTGGATTAAGGCTTAACTGACTCGAGTAGCCTCATTCGCAATTTTTTCGTATTGACGTGTGCTAACGAGATCACGAAGTCTTTCAAAGCCATCCCAAATTTCTAGATAACTTGTAGGTAGTGGGCTAATCGCGACCCGAATTGAATTTGGTTCGCGGTAATCAGGGATCACATTGGCAAATTGACGTAGCGCAATCGCGATCCGCTTCGCCTCTGGGTGCACAAGCGAGATATGCCCACCACGCTCTTGCGGGTTGCGTGAGGTATTGAGCGTAAAACCAAGAGGGGCGAGCCACTCATCGAAGAGTGCGATCATCATCTCGGTGCCTTTGGCACACTTTTCGGCGATCGCATCGATTCCAGCTTCTTCAATAATCCCGAAGGCAGAGTTGATAATACGTAACCCAATAACTGGCGGCGTTGCAATTTTAAAGCCACCGATATCAGGACGCTTCTCAAATTCTGCTCCCATGACAAATTGATTCTTTTGTGCAAACCACCCTTGAATCGGAACCTGCAACTCCTGCTGCATCCTTTTTGCGACATAGAGCCAGGCAGGTGCACCCGGACCAGAGTTACCGTACTTATACGTGCAACCCACTGCCAGATCAACACCGGCTTCATCAAAGTTCAATTCAATCGACCCAACAGCGTGTGAGGCATCCCAGACAACTAGTGCGCCATAGCTGCGGCAGAGATCAGTGATTGCTTTAATATCGTTACGGGCACCCGATCGATATTGAATAACTTCTAACGTCACTACCGCGACATCATCAGAGAGATACTTCTCGAGAATCTCAGGGGTGATGCGCTCATGAATCGCGTCTGAGCCATCTTCATTATTGATCGTGATGAGTTTTAGGCCGTGCCGTTTCGCATATCCCTGCACGATGTAGCGATCGGTCGGAAAGTTTGCAGCATCGATAATGATCGTTTTGCGATCAGGCCGGGCGGCGAGTGCTGCACCAATTAATTGGAAGAAATTTACAGAGGTCGTATCACAAGCGAGAACCTGACCCGCTGCAGCACCAAGCGCAGCGCGCCCAATGAGATCGCCAGTTGGTTCTGCCTCATCGATCCAATGTGTCCAACCCTCAACAACCTCATTCGCCCATTCATTGAGCATGAAATCATTGACCGCTTTCACAGCACGCTTTGGAAGTCTGCCAAGGGAGTTGCCATCGAGATAACAGAGATCAGGGTTGTTATTGATGAACTCGTCACGATACTTTGCGAGCGGGTCAGCGGCATCAAGATCGAGGGCGTATTGACGATTGGTTATCTCCATTTCCGTACCTTATCTTCGCCCCAATAGAATCCTCTAGTGGCAGCCAAGAGTTCGGTAAATCTCGTTAATCTCGAGGCAGTCTCTAAATCATTTGGCGTAAAGCCACTCCTTGATAACGTCTCGCTAGGCATCAACGCTGGTGAGCGCATCGGCGTGGTCGGCCGTAATGGTGGCGGTAAGTCGACGCTCATGAGAGTTCTTGCAGGGCTTGAAGCTCCAGATAGTGGGCGAGTAGCTAAGGGTGCGACCCTTGCGATGGGAATTTTGAATCAGGCAGATACGGCTGCACCAGGAGCGAGTGTTCGCGATGTGGTTCTTGGTCAGAAAGAGAAGCACGAATGGGCGAGCAGCTCTGATATCCGCGAAATTTTTACAGGGCTATTTGGTGGCTTTGATGATCATCTGCTTGATCGTGATTTCCATTCACTCAGTGGTGGTGAACGCCGTCGCGTCAATCTCGCGAAGTTATTAGTTGCGGATTTAGATCTACTCCTCCTCGATGAACCAACAAACCATCTTGATGTTGAGGGCGTCGCTTGGCTCGCAGCACATATTAAATCTCGTGCCAATCTTGCAGTAATGGTTATCACCCACGATCGCTGGTTCTTGGATGAGATATCTGAACAGATCTGGGAAGTCGTCGATGGCGAGATCAAGACGTACGAGGGTGGATATTCAGCCTATGTGCTCTCCAAAGCTGAGCGCTCTCGCCAGATGAGCGTTGAAGATAGTAAGCGCAATATGTTGATCCGCAAAGAGCTTGCCTGGTTACGACGTGGTGCACCTGCGCGAACTGCAAAACCAAAGTTCCGTATTGAAGCGGCAAATACTTTAATTGCAAATGAACCCCCGCCTCGTAATGAGGCCGAGCTCCTTAACTTCGCCCAGAACCGTTTAGGTAATACGGTCTATGAATTACATCAGACTGATATCTATGCCGGCGATAAAGAGCTACTGAAGGATATTTATTGGAATGTCGGCCCTGGTGATCGCATTGGCATTGTTGGTGTAAATGGTGCCGGCAAGACAACTCTAATCAGAACTCTCATCGGCGAGAACAAGGTGAGCGCTGGCAAGCTTGTTACCGGCGTGACAGTAAAGCCCGCTTATCTATCCCAGCACTTAGAAGAGTTAGATCCAAAGTGGCGAGTCTTAGAAGCGGTTGAAAAGATTGCAAACCGAGTCCAGCTCGGTAACGGTAAAGAGTTAAGCGCCTCTCAACTCTGCGAGCGACTTGGGTTCTCCAAAGATGCGCAGTGGACACCTGTTGGCGATCTCTCCGGGGGCGAACGTAGAAGGCTTCAACTCACCAGACTCTTAATGGATAGCCCGAACGTCCTTATTCTGGATGAGCCAACAAATGATTTCGATGTTGAAACACTCACCGCGCTTGAGGATCTCCTGGACTCTTTCGGTGGCACGATGCTTGTGATCTCGCACGATCGCTACTTCTTAGAACGAGTCTGTGACACCTTTGTCGGATTGCTAGGGAATAAGACGATGCGCGATCTTCCGGGTGGAGTCGAGCAGTATCTTGAGTTACGACGCGCGAAAAGCGCACCAGTCGCAGCAGCGAAGAACACATCAGGAGTATCAAATGCTGCGCTACAGCGTGATTTGAAGAAAGAGATCACCAAGCTTGATCGTCAGATCGAAAAGGCTGCGGTTGAACGTAGTGAATTAATGGCGGGACAGATTGAGTTTGTGATGGATTACGAGAAGCTGGCACAGATCAGTGCTGCACTCGATGCGAATACCGCTCGTCAAGCAGAACTTGAAGAGCAATGGCTTACTGCTACCACTGCTTTGGAAGAGTTGGGTTAACCAAACTTTCGAACTGCGGCAGCAACATTTGTCACTACGCGCGGATCGAAGACGCTTGGAATAATGAAATTCGCATTAAGTTGATCTGCAGATACGCACTCGCTGATCGCATCGGATGCAGCAACAAGCATCTCGTCCGTGATCTTGGTGATCCGTCCATCAAGTAACCCACGGAAGATTCCAGGGAATGCCAAGACATTGTTGATCTGATTTGGTTGATCACTACGACCGGTTGCGACAACTGCTGCATACTTACGAGCAATCATTGGATCGATCTCAGGATCCGGGTTGGCAAGTGCAAAGACGATTGAACCCGCAGCCATTGATTTCACATCTTCTTCAGTGAGGACATTTGGAGCACTTACTCCGATGAAGATATCTGCACCAGCCATCGCATCATGAATGGTTCCGGCGAAGTCGCCTACTGCACCATCTTTATCAAATGCCAGGATTGATGTTGCGCCAGCTTTGCGGAGCAAATTAGCGACAGCGGTGCCGGCAGCGCCAGCGCCACTCATAATAATTTTTGCAGTTGCGAGATCTTTCTTCACGAACTTCAGCGCATTTTTTAGCGCTGCAAGGACAACAATGGCAGTGCCGTGTTGATCATCGTGGAAGACTGGAATATCGAGCAGTTCGCGTAACCGTGCTTCGATCTCAAAGCAGCGAGGCGCAGAGATATCCTCGAGATTAATACCACCATAGACGGGTGCGATGATCTGAACTGTGCGCACGATCTCGTCCACATCTTGGGTATCTAGGCAGACTGGCCAGGCATCAACATCAGCGAAGCGCTTAAAGAGTGCGGCCTTACCCTCCATGACAGGCAGAGCAGCGGCTGGGCCGATATTGCCAAGTCCTAGAACTGCTGAGCCATCAGTGACGACGGCGACGGTATTACGCTTAATAGTGAGGCGGCGGGCATCAGATGGGTCCTTTGCGATCGCCTGACTGATACGTGCAACGCCGGGGGTATAGGCGCGCGAGAGGTCATCGCGGGTCTTGAGTGGCACCTTTGATACAACTTCAATCTTTCCACCAAGGTGGAGAAGGAAGGTTCGGTCCGAAACTTTGCGAACGGTGAGATTAGGGCGTTGTGAGATCGCTTCACTAATACGTTCTGCATGATCAACATCGATTGCATCACAGGTGACGTCAATGACTACGTGATCAAGATGTGATTCAACGACATCGAGAGCAGTGATACTTGCGCCAGCTGCAACGATTGCATTCGTTACCTCTGCAACAGGTTGTGCTGATGTCGGACCTTCAACGCGGATTGTGATTCCATAACCAGGACTAGTAGCTGACATTTATACAACTCCGTATAGTCGATCGCCGGCATCGCCCAGACCTGGAACGATGTAACCATGTTCGTTGAGCTTTGTATCAACTGCGCCAGTAACAAGAGTGATCTGCTGATCCTTACCGGCGAAGGCATCTTCGAGAGTCGCAATACCTTCAGGTGAGCTTAAGATTGTAATAATCGTGATATCGGTAGCGCCCTTATCGAAGAGATACTCACATGCAGCAATCAGAGTTCCGCCAGTAGCGAGCATTGGATCAAGGATGTAGCACTGACGGCCTGCTAAGTTTTCAGGGAGTCGGTTGGCATATGTAGAGGCTTGCAAAGTGACGTGATCGCGGACCATGCCAAGGAATCCAACTTCAGCAGTTGGCATCAAACGAACCATTCCTTCAAGCATTCCGAGTCCTGCGCGAAGGATCGGAACAACGACAGGGCGAGGCTCGGCAAGTTCGACACCTTCGTAGAGCGCAACCGGTGTCATCACAGTCGCAGGAACAGTCTTAATATCTCGGGTAGCCTCGTACGCCAAGAGCGTGACGATCTCTTCTGTGAGTTGGCGAAATGTCGGTGAATGAGTGTTTTTATCCCGGAGCACCGTGAGCTTGTGGCCAATTAGAGGGTGTTCAGCGATATGAATCTTCATGCGCGAAGCCTACTATGAGCACATGGCTAACGACATTGGCGTCATTGCATGGCACGAGGATGGCCGCTGGTCGGTCGCCGAACTCGAGACTGAAGATCTCACTGAGATTATCGATCGCCTCAAAGCCCAGCAGACCAATGGCGGCGCAGTCGGCCTGATCTCCATCGATGAAGAGTTCTTCATCGTCGCCCGCGCACTTGGCACCACATTGCAGATGATGATTAGTGATGTGACGTACGCCCTTGACAATGATTTAGCTGCCGATTTAGTTGATGTGCTTGATCTACCATTCCCAGAAGAAGATGATGAATCAGCTCCTGGTGGAGATATCGATCTACTCGTTGATCTTGGATTAAATGTGATGGAACTTGAAGTTTTGGCTTCTGACCCCGAGCTCTTTCCTGATGAAGCGATCTCTGCGATCGCTCATCGACTTGGTTTCGGAGCGCAGTTCGACGAGCTTCTTGATTAATGTAAATAAATAATATTTATGTTGAATTTCAATGAGGCAATGATCGAGGCGCTCATCGTTGCCCAAGCTGCAACAAAAAATGGAGACGTACCAGTTGGAGCTGTGATCTTTGATCAAAGTGGAGCTCTTGTTGGAACTGGCCACAATCTTCGGGAGCGCGACAACGATCCGACAGCTCACGCCGAGATCATTGCGATACGAAAGGCTGCAGAAAAGAGCGGCAGCTGGCGGCTCGATGGCCACACCATTGTTGTGACTTTAGAACCATGCGCGATGTGTGCGGGTGCAATCGCGCAAGCACGGATCAAAGCACTCGTCTTCGGAGCCTGGGATGAGAAGGCCGGCGCAGTTGGTTCGGTCTGGGATATCTTGCGCGATCCACGCTCGCCTCATCAGGTTGAGGTTGTCGCTGGGATCATGGAGGCAGAATGTGCCGCCCTTTTGACTGCCTTCTTCAAAGAGCAGCGTTAGTTGTAGGCTCTCCCTCGGTGGCGTGTCTGAGCGGCCGAAAGAGCACGTCTCGAAAGCGTGAGTGGGGGTAACTCCACCGTGGGTTCAAATCCCACCGCCACCGCCACAAAAACCGCAAATTCACCCACTCTTCACGGAGGATGGCGTCCCTCGGCTTGCAAAGTAGTTGAAAATTAAACTAAAATATGGCTACGTAATCAAATCTATCGAAGGATATACATGTCAGATCTACTTCATATTGCAGTTAGCCCAATGGGTGAAAATTCAATCTCACGTGCAATCGATGCTTCATTCATGACCGCTTACAATGAAAAGTTTCCCAATGCAGAGATCATCACTCACGATCTCACAGTTGAAAATATCCCACACCTTGATGGCGAAGCGATCTTTGCCGGTTACACACCAGAAGCAGATCGCACTCCAACTGCTGCCGCTAAGCACAACTACCGCCTTGGTCTCATCAAGGAAGTTAATGAAGCAAAGCACATCATGATTTCAACACCAATGTGGAACTTCTCAGTCCCATCAGCGCTCAAGGCATGGATCGATCAGATCATCATTCCTGGTGCTGTCACCGTATCAGGCAAGGTAACTGTCATCATCTCTCAGGGCGGTTCATACGCACCTGGCGCACCACGCGCGGGATGGGATTTTGAAAGTGGACTCCTAGAGCGCACATTCGAATCAATTGGCGCAACCGATGTAAAGGTCATCCTCGCCGAGTTCGGTCTTGCTGGAATCGCTCCAGGGATGGAATCATTCGTTGAGAACAAGGCAGCATCAACTGCAGCTGCAAAGGCAGAGGCAGTAGTACGCGCAATCTCAGAATAAAGAACTAGTACATCTTAAAGGCCGCTTCTCTTATATTGAGAGGCGGCCTTTTGGGTACCAACGCAAGTATTGTTGGCTTATGGAACGAATTCTTTATATCCCCTTCGACCATCTCCATCGCCATTATGGTGTGCTGTCAGATGCGGATCCCAAGACCGATCTTGTTGTTATGGTCGAGAGCGCTCGCATGACAACCGGTAGTAAATGGCACAAGACTCGGCTCTTCTTCATGATTTCTGCTGCTCGCCACTTCGCGGCAGAGCTGGAATCGGCTGGTTTCACGGTGATCTACAAGCAGGCCGCCACGACTATTGAAGGCCTCTCAGAGCTACCAAAGAAGTATGCCGCACTTCCTATTCTCTGTGCGCAGCCATCATCACATCGCCAGAGCGCCTCACTCAAAAAGTTCGGCGTCCAATTTGACGAAAATGATTTCTTTTTAACGCCACGTGAGCTCTTTACCGAGTGGGCAGGCTCTCAGAAGAATTTTTTGATGGAGACCTTCTATCGCGCCCAGCGGATCAGACTTAACGTCTTAGTCGAAGGTAATAAACCGGTGGGTGGACAGTGGAACTTTGATAAAGATAATCGCCTTCCACCGAGAAAAAATCACACTTACCCTGAATATCTCACTCACTCCTTCGATGAGATTGACGATGAGGTCGCACGGCAACTCGGTATCGCAGTCCCACCTGAATGGGCAACCACTCGTGCTGGTGCGCTACGAGTATTACACAACTTTATAGAGAATCACTTTGCGGAATTTGGTCCATATGAAGATGCGATGACTACCGATAACTGGGCGCTCAATCACTCACTCTTAAGCCCTTATATCAATGTCGGACTCTTGCATCCATCAGAAGTAGTTGATGCTGCCGTGAAGAAGTTTGAGGATGGGAGTATCCCGATCTCAAGTGCCGAAGGTTTCATCCGTCAGCTCATCGGCTGGCGTGAGTACATCAATGGCATGTATTGGCACCTTGGCCCTGATTATGCAGAGTTAAATCACCTCAAGGCCAATCGAAAGTTGCTCCCACTCTTTACAGATTCAACGAAGACGGAGATGAATTGCATGAAGAACATCATCTCCGATATCGAAACTCGAGCATGGGTGCATCACATCCCGCGCTTAATGGTGCTCAGTAACTTAGCGCTGATTGCTGGCGTTAATCCGCAGGAGTTCCTCGACTGGATGCGTTCTACCTTTATCGATGCCTCTGATTGGGTGATGGTCCCGAACGTTATTGGCATGGGAGTCCACGCCGACGGCGGGCAGATGATGACCAAGCCTTATGCCGCGGGCGGCGCCTATATCTCGCGAATGAGTAACTACTGCAAACCCTGTAAATATGATCCAAAGAAGCGAACTGGTGAGGATGCCTGTCCTTTCACCACCTTGTATTGGGATTTCTTAGAACGACACCGCGCCGAGTTCGCAGGCAACCACCGGATGGCCCAACAACTCGCCGGAATCGATCGACTCAGCGACCTTCAGGAGCTACAAGCCCGGGCGAAGGAAGTCCTTAATCTCTTCGAACAAGGGCTGATCTAGCTCAAATCCTCAGGAGATCGTTACCCAAAAAACCTATACAAGGTGAGCAATCTAGGTGAGACTGTTGAGGTGCGCCGGATTCTAACTGCCATGCTGTGCATACTTATCATCTCAGTACCAGAAAGTGCTTTTGCAGATTCGATTCCCCCATATCAATTCCCAACTCTTATTGATCACCCAATCTCAGATGCGCTTGCCGCGACTTTGCCTTCGATTCCCACAGATATGCCCAAGCCTTATAAGGATCGTTGCCACGTCCAACAAAACCTCACGATAACGACATCTTCGTGCTTATACGGAAATCTCAACTCCAAAAGAACGATTGTGCTCTTCGGTGATAGTCATGCGTTGAGTTGGTTCCCTGCAATTGAGAAGCTAGCGATCGCTAAGAAATGGCGGTTATTATCGCTGACAATGTCATCATGCTGGCCGGCCACAATTCCAGCGTGGAATCCGGTGACAAATCTTTTGATGAACAATTGTGCGATCTGGCGCAAGAGCGCATTGAAGCAGATCGCCCAGGTTAAGCCTTACCTCACCTTTATTACTGGTACCCGTGGATTTGCAACGATTGATAGCTCTGGAAATCTCCTTACCGGGGATGCGCGCACCGCAGCTTGGCGCTCTGGTATCACAACGACTGTGAAGGCTATTAAATCGGCATCACAGAACACGGTGATGATCAGTGATACGCCAGTCTCGCTCTATACCTTCCCTGATTGCTTGAGCTATTCGCCAGACAGTATTGAACTTTGCGCCACAGCGTCATCAACAGCTATTGATACCGATTGGCTGACAACCGAGCGCGACACAGCTGCAAATCTTGCAATCCTTTGGGTGAATCCCACGGAGTGGATTTGCAATACTGATCCTTGCAGTCCGATCTCAGGCGATAGCGCGATCTATCGAGATGGTGGGCATTTAACAGCATCGTTTGCGGTTCATCTCGAGGCTCCACTTTGGGCAGAACTCTCAAGCGAACTTACTCACTGACCACCTAACTCATAGCCACTACTCAGTTGGGTAGCTAAGACCGATCTGCGAACGAACTTCATCTAACACCTGCATAATCTCAACTGTTTCAGAAAGACTCATCACCGGACTTTCAGTAAGTCCTTGGCGGATACATTCTTCAACGTGGATCGCTTGATATTGGCGGCCCTGGCCTTTGATGCTCTCTTGATAGGAGCGAAGAACTTCACCTTTACTATCGATCACACGAAATGTGGTCTGACCGTAGAACGAGCGGTCGAGATCGATGCGTGCAAGTGTGCCTACGACGCTAGCGGTTACTGGCCCGGCACCTAAGAACGATGTTGTCATTGTCGCCTGCTTGCCACCGGGATACTCAAAGATCATCGATGTCGTTGCATCAGCGCCATCGCTATTTAATCTGCCCTTAGCAGTAATTGCAGTGGGCTTACCGAAGATGCGATGAGCAAATGAGATTGGGTAGATTCCGAGATCAAGTAGTGCACCACCACCGAGCTCACGCTCAACTAATCGTGGGATGTGGGTGAGCATTTGGCTGTGGTCGGCAGTGAGGAGTTCGATCTCACCGAGTGAACCAGAGTTAATGACTTCAAAGACTGCGTTCATAGTTGGCAAGAAGCGAGTCCACATCGCCTCCATCACAAAGAGATTCTTCTCTTTAGCGAGATCGTAAATCTCTTGCGCCTCTTTGGCGTTAATAGTGAATGGCTTCTCAACTAATAGATGTTTGCCGGCGTTGAGCGCTAAGAGCGCATCGCGCTTATGAAAGGGATGGATCGTCGAGATATAGACGATATCTACCTCAGGGTCGGCGACGAGCGCCTCATACCCTTGATGGCGGTTGGGTATTCCGAATCGATCGGCAAAGGCGTTCGCCTTAGCGAGATCACGGGCACCGACAGCCTGGATCGTTAAGCCTGCATATGCAAAATCTTCGGCGACCTGGGCAGCGATCCCGCCAGCGCTTAGAAAACCCCAACGTAGATCGCTACTCATGCCTAAAACTCCCTAAATTAAAAGTACCTAGATAGTGCATTACCCCTTAGAGGATTTCTTCTCCTGCTTCGCGGCGCGCTTCTCCTTGAGGGAGAGCTTTGGTTCCTTCTTGGTATTTGCATTGCTCTTCTGCTCTTTATTTGCCATTTTCCTGAGTCCTTCCTGAGTTGCCTGTGAAATTAAGGATAGTCCCTCAAAGGTACTTTAGACTCCACCTATGAATAAAAACTCCTCAGCAGTACTAGCACTATCACTCATCCTTGGCCTAGCAATCGGAAGTTCTGCCCAGGCAGCATCCCCAAGCGCTAAACCATCATTAGCGAAGAAGCCAGCCGTTGCTGGTGCTAAAGCGGGCAAAGAAGGC
>JBBAMR010000013.1:0-43353 GCA_040402375.1 Candidatus Nanopelagicaceae bacterium
TATTCAGTTATTGCTATTCAGTTATCGATCTTTACTACGTGTAATAGCTCAGCACCGTTAGGTAATGAACTATCGCTGGGGTACCAGGACTCGAACCTAGACTAAATGAACCAGAATCACTTGGGCTGCCAATTACCCCATACCCCACCAAAATTGACGCTCTCACGCCTACTCCGGAAGGGCTAAGGATAGCCGAAGATTCTCAGAGCTTAAAACCGGTCGATAGCCTCGCTCACGAGGGCCACGTGTAGCAACAAAAGCCTGCTGCGCCTTAGATCTGGAAGAGGCGCTTCATCTCTGCCGCTACAGCAAGGTCGCCAGGGCGGCCGCTTTTCAGAAGATCCGCTACCGTCGCCTTGCGATCGGAGATATCTTTTTTCTGATCCAATTTAAATTTAGCTTCGACGCTTTCGATGTGCACGGTAAAGCCCACTACGTGGCGCACAAGCTCATCAATGAACTCTCGGGGCGCAAGGGAGAGATCCCATCGCGCTTCACGATCCGCTTCGTGATCGCGCTGCAGATCACTCACAATCTGCAACACCTCGGCCGGTTCATGGAGTACCTGAACGCTCCCCCGAAGATGAACAGTTTGGTAGGCCCATGTTCCAACATCCTTGTTCGTGATCGCGGTCGCTGCATAATTTGTCGGCGATACATATGCACCGGGTCCACTGACAATTATCAGCGCAGGTGCACCGTTCTCAATCTCTCGCCATTGCGGATTGCTTCGTGCCATGTGAGTTGTGGCTGTGCCATAACTACTCACGCCCCCTGCCTGCTCGGAGCGCTCCGGATACCAGGTAAAGGGAAGAGTGGTTGATTCTGGCGTGCCATCTCTCTTGACGGTGACAAACTCTCCAGCACGTGCCTTCGACACAAATGAGGTGATCTCATTCCAGTCGGTAATCTCGTAAGCCGGTGGGATGTACATCATCGTTGAGTTACTTACCTAGAGCTTGAAAGGAGTTGGGGTTGCCTTCAATTTAGGTACGCGCATCTTTGCAATCACACTTCCTGGTGATGGATGGCAGTACTGAGCGATGCCGAGGTCTCCTGCGACCGATAGGAAGATGAAGGCATCTTCAATCGTGAATTCCCACTCATCCACGAGGAGTCTCGCTGCCTCCTCGCACGCGTTCTGCAGCGCCTCATCGATGCTGTCGACACTAGTTCCGTGAGTGATCCAATAATCCTTCGCTTCAGTAATAGGCCAACCGCCAGATTTTCCTTTGATGAGATCAACTTTAATTGTCGCAGTGCCACCGATTTCTACACCGGTTCCAGAGATCTCGCCATCGCCCATCGAAGCATGCATATCGCCGATAGCGAGTTGGCCACCAGGTTGAAAGACTGGCAAGTGGATCGTTGCGCCAATGCGATTTTCGTTGTCATCCATATTGCCACCATGACGTGCTGCAGCAAATGTTCCGATCGATCCGCTCTCAGGGGCTACGCCAATCACGCCAAACATTGGACGCTGTGGCCACGAAACATTCTCGTTCATATGAATGATTCCATCTTCAACGCGGAAAATACGCGTGACCGGTGACTGTGATTTGTGAATGAGCTGTCCCCACTCAGGAATACACATTCCAGCGCCTTGCTTATCAGGGCGGATATCGATCAACGTGACAGAGAGTGAGTCACCCGGTTCTGCGCCCTTCACAGCGATTGGGCCAGTAGCGCTATTTACGCGGTGGATATCGAGCTTCTCAAGAGTGTCGGATTCAGATTGCACCTGGCCGGTGAAGCAGTCCCAGGTCTCAATCTCAAGAGTGGTTCCAGGGTCGACCGTAACGACAGGTTGCATATCGGCGGCAAACTCCCAGATATGTTGATCTTTGCTGATCTTGATTGTCATGTGCGCTCCTGGTTAGTGGCTAGAAGTTGTGTGCTTATTGCGTTTTGTTTTCAAGTTGAGACTAATTCGGAAAGTGACAGGCAACTTGGCGCTTACCGATGGTTAATAGTTCTGGGCTCTCAGCCCGACAAATATCTTCAACCTTTGGACAGCGCGGATTGAATGCGCAGCCTTGCGGGCGATTGATCGGATTGGGGAGATCACCCTTGAGGATAATTCGCTCGCGCTTATCGTCTGCATCCATGCGTGGATTAGCTGATAGAAGTGCCTGCGTATATGGGTGTGCTGGGTTCTCATAGAGTTCATCAGCGACTGCAAGCTCAACGACCTTGCCCAAGTACATAACGGCAATACGATCAGAGACGTGACGCACTACCCCAAGATCGTGTGCAATAAATACGTAGGTGAGTCCGAACTCTTTCTGAAGATCCTTGAAGAGATTAAGTACCTGGGCTTGAATCGAAACATCGAGGGCTGAGACCGGCTCATCTGCAACAACTAAGCGAGGATTGAGAGCCAAGGCTCGAGCGATCACTACGCGCTGGCGTTGACCACCAGAGAATTCATGGGGATATTTTTCATACGCGCCCTCATCTAGTCCCACTCGCTTGAGTAGGTCCTTTGCGATCTTTGAGCGTTCACCCTTCGCTACGCCATGAACCCGAAGCGGCTCCTCGACAATCTGACCAATCTGGCGGCGAGGATTGAGCGCGGCATAAGGGTCTTGGAAGATCATCTGGAAGCGCTTGCGAAGAGCGCGTAGCGCCTTCTTTGGTACCGCTGCTAGATCATGACCTTCGAAGATAATCTCACCACGAGTTGGCTCTTCTAAGCGGACGATCATTCGCCCAAGGGTCGATTTACCGCAACCAGATTCGCCAACAATGCCGAGGGTCTCCCCCTCAATGATCTCAAGGTTTACATCTTCAACTGCATGAACCACTTCAGAGCGTCGTTTAAATGCGCCACCAAGTTCGTAGTTCTTGGCTAAGCCACGAATCGAGAGAATGACATCACTCATCAATTACCACCCACTAATACACACGCTGCTCCATGACCGAATGCGTCCGACTTAAACTCTGGTCGAACTTTGCAGGCATCGTTGACCTTTGGGCAGCGATTAGAGAAGGCGCATCCCTGTGGCAGATTCAAAAGTGAAGCTGGTTGGCCAGGGATAGCCTCTAGCCGCTCACTTCTGGTGCGATCTATGCGAGGAACTGAGTTCATAAGACCTTGGGTATAGGGATGCTGTGGCTGCGCGAAGAGCACCTTCTTTGTGGCTCGCTCAACTGGGCGACCTGCATACATCACCAATACTTCATCAGCGATCTCGGAGACCACACCCATATCGTGGGTAATGATGATGATCGAAGAGTTGTGCTCGCCCTGAAGGCGTTTCAGAAGATCGAGAATCTGAGCCTGGATGGTGACATCGAGTGCCGTGGTTGGCTCATCAGCGATGAGAAGCGCAGGATTGAGAGCAAGTGCCATCGCAATAATCGCACGCTGACGCATACCGCCGGAGAACTCGTGCGGGTACTGATCAACGCGACGCTTCGCATCAGGGATTCCGACCTCCTCAAGAATCTCAATCGCTCGAGCTCGCGCCTCCTTTTTGCCCATCGTTGTATGGAGTCTGATCTGCTCGACGATATGCCAACCCACTGTGTAAACCGGAGTCAGGGCCGTCATGGGATCTTGGAAGACCATTGCAATCTCTTTGCCTCGGATTGCACGCATTGAGTCATCACTTCGCTTCAAGAGATCTTCGCCCTTGAAATAGACCTCGCCAGAGATTCGAACATTAGAGTCGCGAACAAGCCCCATCACTGCATTCATGGATACGGATTTTCCAGAGCCGGACTCCCCCACGATCCCAAGTGTCTTGCCTGCTTCGAGCTCAAAGGAGAGCCCGTTTACGGCGCGAACTTCACCGCGACGAGTATCGAAGGTGACGTGGAGATCTTTGACCTCAAGGATATTTTTATTGTTAAGCACGGCGAACCCTCGGATCTAATACTGCGTAAAGAACATCCACGACCGCATTCATAAAGACGACAAAGAATGAGGCATACATAACGGTTGCCATAATCACTGGCAGGTCAAAGTTCTGCAGTGAATCGAAGGTCAATTTTCCGACTCCTTGGATACCGAAGACCACTTCAGTGAGAAGTGCATATCCGCCTACTAGCGCACCAAAGTCCAACCCAAAGAGTGAGACGATCGTCATCAGTGACATTCGAGTGGCGTGCTTGTAAAGAATTCGCTTCTCGCTCGCACCCTTTGCGCGTTCGGTCTTGATGAAATCCTCACTCATCACGACCAGAATTTCACTTCGTAAGACTCGCACATAGATGCCGGCATAGAGCACCGCGAGCGTGAGCCACGGAAAGATGAGGTGGAGGAACCATTGCCATGGATCAACGCTCAATCCAACGTAGCCAAGCGGTGGCACCCAGCGGAAGACGGATGAGTGGAGTTTCGACTGCGTAATGAGGTTGACCACCTCACCCAACCAGAAGACAGGAAGTGAGACGCCAACAATTCCAAGGAAGGAGATGGTGGGATCAAGCCACTTTCGCTTTGAGCTCGCCGCAAGTACACCGAAGATTAAACCGAAGAGGAGCCAAATGACCGCCGCCCCAATGACGAGTGAGAAGGTCGCTGGGATCGCCTGTGAAAGTTGTGGAATTACCTTTGCGCCGCGGTTTACATATGAGGTGAGATCGCGATCTACGAAGAGGTGGCGCATCATCGAGAGATATCGAATCGGAAGTGGCTTATCTAATTCAAATGATTGACGAACCTGCATCAGAGTCTGCTGATCGGCATTGCGACCGGCGATGCGGGCTGCTGGATCTACCCCCGGTGTCGCAAAGAAGATGAGAAAGACGAGGATAGAGATTGAAACCAAGACAAAGATCATGGCGCTGAATCGGCGGCCAATAAAGGAGATCATGAATCACCTCGAGAGCGAGTCTTAGGATCGAGCGCATCTCTGACAGCATCGCCATACAGATTGAGTGAAGCTGCAGTGAGAACGATCAGAAGACCTGGTGCAATACCGACCCATGGGCGGGTATATAAGAGCGCAAGCCCATCGTTGATAATCGTTCCCCAAGAGGCTGAAGGTGGCTGGACACCGATTGAGAGGAATGAGAGTGCAGATTCAGTCAGCATGCAGAGCGCGATGATGATGGGGACGAAGACCAAGATACTTGGGATGATATTTGGCACAATCTCACGAAAGATAATGGTGGAATCCTTCGCTCCACTACCAATAGCAGCGCGAACAAATTCACGCTCACGCAAGGTGAGCACTTGTGCTCGAATCGGGCGCGCAACGTAAGGAATGTAGACAACTCCAATAATCAGGATGGGTAGTGCAAAAGATCCAGGTCCTAGATGTATAAAGCCGATGGTAAGTCCTGATGTCAGCAGGACAACGGAGAGGCTGATCGCTAAGAGGTAGACGGGAAATGCCCAGATAACATCGAGCAGGCGGGAGAGGATCGCATCGACCCAGCCTTTTCGATACCCGGCGATCACGCCAATAAGGAGCGCGAGCACGATACAGATAAGCGCGGCAGATGTGCCGATAAGGAGCGTATTACGCCCACCGTAGAGCAAGCGGGCCATCACATCGCGTCCTTGGCCATCTGCGCCTAAGAAGTAACTCGAAGGGTTCCAGGTAGGTCCAATAGGTGTAACACCTAGCCCCAAGCCAGTAGTCGATGCTTCTAAGACTGGAACGTTCTTCCCGCCAACGTGAGCGGTTGCGTCGAGGCTTGAATTGAATGGGTTGGTATGGGCGACGAAGTGCGCGTAGACCGGAGCGAGCAGGGAGATTGAGATGACAAAGCCCAGAATGACAAGAGAGATGATCGATCTCTTATCCCGACGGAGGTTGCGCAAAGCGATCTTCCCCGGAGATTCGGAGAAGATCGCTTCACTACTTTCTTTAATAGACACAGTTTCGCTAAATACGCACTGTTCTCTTTACTTACTCTGCAATTGGCTGACGAACATCTTGTACTGGAGTGAGAAGTGGTAATTCTTCGTTCCAGATGAGAGGAAGTCGAGCTGCTTAGGGGTGAAGGCGACCGCAACCGGCGCGTCCTTCATCACTTGCTGATCGAGCTGACCCCAGAGCTTGTTCGCTGCCGCAGAATCGGTGAGGCCTAGTGCCATCGCCTTATTCATCTGAGCATCAAATGACTTGTTGCAATAACCAGCCATATTGATCGAAGAATCAGAGTTCGGCGTGAATGATGCGCAACCGAGAAGAACGTTAAGGAAGTCTGACGCTGCTGGGTAATCCT
This sequence comes from Candidatus Nanopelagicaceae bacterium, assembly GCA_040402375.1. GTDB lineage: Bacteria > Actinomycetota > Actinomycetes > Nanopelagicales > Nanopelagicaceae > PALSA-747. Next base: position 6,187 of record JBBAMR010000013.1, read on the forward strand.
GATACCACTGAGTCACAGAGATCTGAACTTTGTTCTTCGTATTCTGGATATAGGTGAATTGAATATTTCCAGAGATTGGCTTCACAGTTGCCTTGTACCCAATTGAGTTCAGGACTGACTGTAGGTAGACGCCCATCTGCTTGTTGACATCATCATCAGAGACAACGATTCCAACTGCCTGTCCAGCAGTTCCTGAATCCTTCACAAGCTGCTTAGCAAGTGCAAGATCTGGTGCAGACCAGGCTGTTGCTGGCTTATCTGGCGTTGCGCCCTTGGTGTAGCCACAGTAATCGGTGTGACCTGGGAAGTTAGGTGGCAAGAATGAACATACTGGCGCAGCAAGTTGTGAACCACCAAAGATCTTCACCATTGCGGCGCGATCAATTGCATAGTTAACGGCTTGGCGAGCCTTCACATTATTGAATGGTGCGAGATTGACGTTCATTGGCAAGTACCACATGGCGGTCAACGGATTGACGTGGACCTGGCTTGCGTACTTGGTTCCGATCTCATTGAGGCGATCGGCAGGAATTGGATCGTATGCCCAGTTAGCTTGATTGTTCTCAACGGCAGTTACCTGCGCTGTTGGTGTTACGCCAAACTGGAATTGAATCTGATCTGGGTAACCCTGTGGCTGTGCATCATGTGACCACTCCTTGAAGTAAGGGTTGCGGACCATGACGAGTGACTTGTTAGGGTCGTATGACTTGAACATGTAAGCACCAGTTGTAGGAATTGGTGTGGTACCAGCATCCTTCACTGGAGAGTTCGCAGGGTTGATTGTTGCGTGAGGAACCGCAAGCTTTGAAATGATGGTCTCATCGGCTGCGACCAAATTGATGACGACAGAGTTTGTCTTCGCATCAACGACAACGCCCTTATCCAACTTACATGTAGCAGGAGTCTTCAAACAGACATCTGCTCCGACGATTCCGTTGTAGAACGATCCAGCTGTCGGTGAGGAGACCTTGAAGATACGTTCGAAGGATGCTTTGACGTCAGCGACTGTAACGGGTTGACCGTTAGAGAATTTTATTCCGCTGCGAAGAGTGAATGTAAGGGTCTTGCCACCGTTGCTCATCACTGGGAGAGCTGTTGCGAGATCTGGGACGACTTCAAATGAAGCCTTGCCATCGCCGTAACGGAAACCTAGCAGGCCATCGTAAGAAGCCTGATAGAGCTGCCAATACTGTCCCGTGTAGTTGATCTTTGGATCAAGTGAACCTGCTGCAGCTGCAGCAACCAACTTGATAGTTCCACCAGCATGCGCTGGATCGTAAGGAGCCATACCGCCAGCAGAAGCAGCCTGTGAGGTTGCACCACCAACGAGCACAGATGCAGCAACTGCCGCAGCTGAAATGATTGAGTTAAGAACTAGCGAACGACGACGCACGTAGAACCTCCAAAGGGACGATGAGTGGCTTATGCTCTCACCCCAGCCTCGAATTAGCACTAGAAATTGGAGATTTTCTCACTATGGAAGATAGCGCTTCTAGCTCGGTCTCAGCTCTTTTCCCCCAGGCATCCCATTACCTCTCGCGCGAACACCATAATTTCTCCTTCAGTTCGAGCCATACGCCAGCACTTCAGGTAGAGCCGGGTGATTTCATCCATGTGCAGACCTGGGATTGTTATCGAGGTGCGATCACAGGGCCAGAGAATGCGCTCATCTCCATTGATAGCTCTCTCATCAATCCCGCTACTGGTCCAATCTTTGTGACGGGTGCGCAGCCGGGAGATACGCTCTCAGTCACGCTCCACGATATTCGTCCTGGCCTACGCGGTGTTGCCCGTACCTACCCTGGCGATGGCCAGCTTCAACATCTCGTTACCGAGCCCTTCGCTCAATTCTTTGATGTCAAAGATGGCATGGTGCGCATGAATGATCGAGTGAGCTTTCCGGCATCTCCCATGCTTGGAGTTATAGGGCTAGCCCCAGCGAGCGGTGAGATTCTCACAATGCCTGCAGGAGCCCATGGTGGAAACCTCGATAACAATAAGAACACCATTGGCTCAACAATTCACTTGCCGGTAAAACACGAAGGTGCGCTTCTTGCGATGGGAGATATGCATGCCTCGATGGGCGATGGCGAGATCTGCGGGACCGGAATTGAAATTGCTGGCGATGTTTTAATCTCTACCGCTCTACTCAAAGGAATTGGTACCGAATATCCCGTGACGGAGACCGCGACTTCTTGGATTACACATGGCGTTGCCGCCGTTGCCGACCTATACGATGCAATGCGCATCGCCTGTGAAGAGGCGGCCAAACTCCTCGTCGACCATTGGGGCTTCACTATGAGTGAAGCCTTTATCTTCCTCTCAGTCCAAGGAAATCTTGGGGTAGCGCAGGCAGTTCACCCAGCGGAAGGCACGGTCATCGCGAAGATGGAAGTTCCTAAGCTTCAATCCTGTCCAAAACCATTCAACATTGCTTAAATACACCCATGACAACATCAACCATGAAATGGCAGCACGGCGAAACTTGGTATCGAATCGTCGGCGATCTCTCCAGCAATAAAACGCCAGTAGTCGTTCTGCACGGTGGGCCTGGAGCAGCACACAACTACACCATTTCAATCGGTGAGATCATCGCTGCAACTGGTCGCCCAGCAATTTTGTACGATCAACTCGGCTGTGGACTTTCAACGCACCTGCCAGATGCGCCGAAGGAGTTCTGGACTCCTGAGCTCTTCATGGAAGAGCTCACTCTTCTCACGCAGCATCTTGGAATCGATAAGAATTTCGCAATCATTGGTCAATCATGGGGTGGAATGCTTGGCATGCAATATGCCACAACAGATCGCCCAGGTCTCAAAGCGCTGATTGTCGCTGACTCACCAGCAAGCATGGCTATCTGGAGTTCTGAGGCCGCAAAACTTCGAGCCCTCCTGCCAGCCGATGTTGAAGCTGCTTTGAAGGCAGCCGAGGCAAGTAACGATTACACATCAGCAGAATTTAAGGCTGCCATGGATGTGTACTACGAACGCCATGTATGTCGCATCCCATTCCCACAGGATGTTCTCGATTCATTTGCTCAGATTGATGCTGATCCGACTGTCTATCACACGATGAATGGACCATCTGAGTTCTTATGTATCGGAACCCTGAAGTACTGGGATATTCACGATCAGCTTCACAAGATCTCAGTACCTACGCTTCTGCTGAATGGTGCCTACGATGAGGCGACTCCGGGCATGGTTCAAGAGATTCATCGCCGCATTCCAGATGTGCTGTGGGAGCAATTCCCAGAATCTGCACATATGCCACATGTGGAAGAACCCGAGCGATTCTCACGCATCGTTAACTCGTTCTTGGATGCAAAACTCTAAGCAAAACTCTAAAGAGTAACGTGCTCTCTTAGAGCGCTACTCGGATTCGCTCCAACGATTTCTCTGCACCAAGGAGCTCCATCGACTCAAAGAGTGGTGGTGAGATGTGACTTCCGGTGACGGCGATGCGGAGCGCGCTAAAGGCAATACGAGGCTTGAGTCCTAACTCTTCAATCAGAGCTGTGCGCAACACTGCCTCGATAGTTTCATGGTTCCAAGTACTCAGCGCTGACAAGCGTTCGGCAGAAACCGCTAGAACCTGCTTGGACTGCTCATCCGCAATCTTCTCTCGGGAGCCTTCTGCAATCGCAAAATCTCTGACGAACAGGAAGTTCAGAAGTCCTGGGATCTCACCCAGCGTGACGATGCGCTCTTGAATAATCGGTAGTGCAGCTTTCACGAGAGCTATCTCCGCATCGCTACCCTCGACAGTTCCTGCGCGAGTCAAGAATGGCATCGCCCAAGTAAAGAACTCTTCGAGTGGAAGGGCGCGGATCTTGTCGCCATTGATCGCTTCCAACTTCTTAAGATCAAATTTTGCAGGTGAGCTATGTACTCGCTCGACAGTGAATAACTCAGTGAGCTCTTTCATGGTGACATTCTCTCGATCATCACCGGGAGACCAACCAAGTAATGCGAGGTAATTACAGATCGCCTCGGGGAGGAAACCTGCATCGCGGTACCACGCGATAGATGTTTCACCATTGCGCTTAGAGAGCTTCGCATTATCTTGACCCATCACAAATGGCAGGTGGGCGAAGAGTGGGTAATCAGCCGGAATAACGCCCATGGCATCGTAAACACGAAGCTGGCGAGGTGTTGAAGAGAGAAGATCTTCGCCGCGGAGCACGTGGGTGACCTTCATCAAGATATCGTCAACTGCTACTGCCAATGTATAGAGCGGTGATCCATCACCACGGACAAGAACAAAGTCCGGAACAAATTTATGTTCGAAGGTCACTTCACCGCGAATGAGATCGGTAAATGTTGTAGATCCATCTGGCATCCGCATGCGGACAACAGGCTTGCGTCCCTCAGCGAGGTAGGAAGCGACTTGATCTGCACTCAGTTCACGACAATGGCCGTTGTACCCGGGCGCTACATTTGCTTTGCGTTGATCCTCGCGAACTTTTTCGAGTTCTTCAGCTGAGCAATAACAGTGATACGCATCGCCCTGCGCTAAGAACTTTGTTGCCCACTCGGCGTAAAGTTCAAGACGTTCGCTCTGAAGGTATGGGCCATTTGGGCCACCAACTTCAGGGCCCTCATCCCAATCAAGACCAAGCCATTTCAGAGTATTAACGGCAGCCTGAATATATTCAGGAGTCACTCGCTCCGTATCGGTATCTTCGATTCGGAAGATAAAAGTTCCGCCAGTGTGACGGGCGTACGCCCAATCGAAGAGAGCGGTTCTAATATTTCCGACGTGGAGTTCGCCAGTTGGCGATGGGGCGAAGCGAACGCGAACTGCACTGGTTAGATTATGCGCGGCCATGTGAGCTCACCGTATTCGTTAATTGACCAATTCCTTCGATCGAGATCTCGACCTTATCCCCCGCACCCATTGGGCCGATGCCCGATGGCGTACCTGTGAGGATGACATCGCCAGGGAGCAAAGTCATCACTGACGAGACAAAGTTAATAATGGTCGGAATATCGAAGATCATCGAGGAGATCGGCTCTGACTGCTTCAGGATGCCATCGACAACAGTCTCAATCCGTTGATTGCCAGGGATGAACTCAGTCTCAATCCATGGCCCAAGCGGACAGAAGGTATCAAAGCTCTTTGCACGCATCCATTGTCCATCGCGCTTTTGCAGCTCACGCGAAGTCACATCATTAGCAATCGTGTAGCCATAGATGACATCCGCGTACTTCTCTTTTGGAACATCCTTACAGATGCGTGAGATAACGATTGCAAGCTCACCCTCGTAGTCAATGCTCGGCGCCATGGCAGGCCATTGAATGAGATCTTCAGGACCTATCACTGAGGTATTTGGCTTTAAGAAAATAATTGGTTCATCCGGTACGACCGAGCCCATCTCGGCGGCATGGTCAGCGTAATTCTTGCCAACGGCGACGACCTTGCTTCGAGGAATTACCGGTGCGAGGAGTCGCACATCTTCGAGGTTAACTTTGGTCTCGGTGGGAACGATCCCAGAGTAGATGGGATCACCCTTAATAACGAGGATCTCGCCCTTATCGTTGAGTACTCCAAAGTGTGGATCGGTACCTATCCCGGCGCTAGCTGGTGGGGAGAATCGAACGATACGCATAGGGCGAGCCTACAACTTCTATGCCAAAGGTATTGAATTCGCCTCATCGCTTCGCACCGCTAAGACAAAGGCGATTCGATGGCGGCGGCCTACTGGGCGCTCTGCAGTTAACTTCCAGCCATCAACGGTAATAGTGCTACCTGCGATCGGAACTCCCCCAAGTACCTTCGCCAGATAGCCACCGAGGCTATCGACATCTTCCTTCTCATCCTTGGTCAGTGAGACCTTGCAGGCATCTTCAAAATCTTCAATGTGAAGACGGGCCGACAATCGGGCTGAATCCTCATTCAACCATTCAATTTCAGGTGCTTCGATATCGTATTCATCCGCGATTTCACCGACGATCTCTTCGAGGATATCTTCAATCGTTATGAGGCCAGCAGTGCCGCCGTACTCATCGATGACCACCGCCATATGGATCTGATCTCGCTGCATCTCTTTGAGTAATTCGGCAGCAGTCTTTGTCTCTGGAATAAAAGTGGCTGGCCGAGAGTGAGCCTCAACTGATTCAGTCTGTTCCGATTGCTGGTGCTCATGGACTCGGCGCGCAAGGTCCTTCACATAAGCGATCCCAATAACGTTGTCGAGATTTTCATTGATGACCGGGATGCGGGTGAAACCAGAACGCAACGCCAGTGAGAGACCTTGACGTACTGTCTTGTCACCTTCAATCCAGACCATATCTGTCCGTGGCACCATCAACTCTCGAACCAAGGTATCGCCGAGGTCGAAGACCGACTGGATCATCTCTCGTTCAGAATTTTCAACGAGCCCGCGTTCACTGGCCTCGTCAACCATCTCGCGCAGTTCTGCTTCACTCTCAAATTGACGTACGCCAACTCCCTTACCCGAGGTAACGAGATTGATGGCCCCCCGAATCGCTCGATCAATAGGAGAGAAGAACTTATTGATTGCCGTGAGGTAGCCGAGTGTAAATCCGGCAATCACAAAAGCAATGAAGAGTGAGAGGCTTAAAACAATTGTCATTGGCTCTTCTTCCAATCAACAAGGATCTGATCTTGAAGGGCAAACATCACACGCTCTTCTTCTACTTCGGCGTGGTCATAGCCGAGGCAATGAAGAATCCCATGAATTGTCAGGATTGAGAGCTCATCTGCGAGCGGATGCTTCAACGGCTGGGTCGATGCAAACTCTGGACAGAGGACGATATCGCCGATAATGCCTGGGCCATCCGCTGCCGAATGCGGCAAGAGCTCATCCATAGGAAAGGAAAGGACATCGGTAGGACCAGGAAGGCTCATCCACTCGACATGTAACTCACTCATGCGATCCTCGTCGACAATCGTGATGCTGAGATCTGACTCCGCGTGAACTCCCATTGCGTCGATGGCGAAGGCGGCGACTGATTGCAGGCCGACCTCGTCGCAGATCGCTTTAGACTCGTTTAAAAGTTCTATAGCCATCGCTCTTGCCTTCATCTGTTTGATCAGTATCGAAGCGGCCATACGCCTCAACAATATCGCCGACGAGTCGATTGCGAACTACATCCTCTGATCCCAAGTGCAAGAACGAGATATCTTCGACACCATCAAGGACGGATTGAACGATCGCTAACCCAGATTTTGCGTAATGTGGAAGATCTACCTGCGTGACATCCCCGGTGATGACCATCTTTGAGCCGAATCCAAGGCGAGTCAAGAACATCTTCATCTGCTCGGGCGTGGTGTTCTGCGCTTCATCAAGGATCACAAAGGCATCGTTGAGTGTGCGTCCGCGCATATAAGCAAGCGGTGCAATCTCAATAATTCCTGATTGCATTAAGCGCGGAATCGACTCCTGATCGATCATGTCGTGCAACGCATCAAAGAGTGGTCGTAGATAAGGATCAATCTTCTCTTGCAGACTTCCAGGAAGAAAGCCAAGCTTCTCCCCTGCCTCAACCGCTGGGCGGGTAAGGATAATTCGATTCACTTCTTTCGCCTGAAGCGATTGAATCGCCTTCGCCATAGCGAGATAGGTCTTTCCAGTACCGGCAGGTCCGAGTCCAAAGGTGATCGTATTTGTATCGATCGCTTCCACATATCGCTTCTGGTTCGCAGTCTTTGGGCGAATGCTCTTTCCGCGATTACTTAAAATATTGAGCGATAAAATTTCAGCAGGATGATCGGCAGGAACTCTCTTCACCATCACGATTGACTGCTCGATCAACTCAGTTGTGAGAACTTGTCCCCCTCGCAATAAGACCAAGAGCTCTTTGATTAACGTCTCTGCTGCCGCTGATTCTTGAAGATCTCCGCGAAGAAAGATCTCATTTCCTCGAACTGTAATAATCGAGTTCGGGAAGGTCTTCTCAATAATTCTTAAGAAGGTATCGCCTGGTCCAACGAGTGCAACCATAGGAATAGCGATCGGCACGGTGATTGCGGCTGGAGTCTCTGTATTCATTACTTCAATCATAGGTTTAACCGGGCGGCCATGCGAATGATCGGCCCCCTAAAAGGTGAAGGTGTGCATGAAAGACGCTCTGACCCGCGCTCTCCCCGGTATTGAAGACGGTTCGGTGGCCAGTGAGCCCCTCCTGCGCTGCGAGAGCGGTTGCGACCTGAAAGAGCTGCGCGAGCGTCGCTGGCTCTGCCGCAGCAAGCCCATCAACGTTCTCATGATGGTTACGGGGAATGATCAAAATATGAGAAGGCGCCTGAGGTGTCAGATCTCGGAAAGCCAGAACGTTGGAATCGACAAAGAGAAATTCAGTGCCGAACTCACCGGCGGCAATTTTGCAGAAGATGCAGTTCATTTCGTGGATTACCAATGCCTCATGAGCGCTTGGACCGCCGCGAGGCCTGCGATACCAGCATGAGCAGATCGTAGTACCGGATTTCCAAGACGAACCACTTTGCCGCCGATCGCAGATAGTTCGCGTAATTCATCCACGCTGATTCCACCTTCGGGCCCGATTATTAAAACAATGTGGCGCGCACTGATTGCAGATGGTGAGACGACGACGCTGAGTTTCTCTTGTGCTGATTCATGGAGGACGAGTAGCAGAGATTTTTCGGTAAAACGCTCGCGGATTCCGGTGAGCGTAATGGGAGTCTCTACTGCCGGGATTGTGTAGCGCCGGGATTGCTTCGTTGCCGCAACCGCAGCGTTCTGCCACTTTTCGAGCATATCTTCTTTCCACTTAGCAATGCAGTGATCTGATTGCCACGGAATAATTCGATCAACACCCGCTTCCACGAGTAGTTCGATCGTCTCACGTGCTCGATCAGATTTTGTCAGTGCTTGAATGACAACAAGTTCTGGGTGGTTTCGGGCAGATTCGCCGCGTGCTGAGATTGCGATAGTAAAACTCTTCTTATCAATAGCTGTGATGCTTCCCTGGGCCCACGATCCGCGGCCATCAGTGACTTGAAGTTCTTCACCAATCTCCATTCGCATTACCTTGATGGCGTGGTGTGCCTCATCACCATCGATAGTGATCTTGCTGCCATCGGTAATTTCTGGAACGATGAAGAGTGAGAGCATCAGCGTTGGAAGGCATCTCGGAATCGGCCGAAAATTCCTGATTCACTCTTCTCGTCGGTGCGATGCACTGAGACAGTTGCTGAACTCTCTTTGCGAAGTTCTGCCAATTTCTTCAAAAGTGCTTCTTCCTCTTTACCAAGTTTCGTTGGCGTGGTGACCTCGAGGTGAGCAATGAGATCGCCTCTACCCCCGCCGCGCAGGCGCGACATACCTAGATCCTTCAGGATGACTTGCTGTCCACTCTGCGCTCCGGCCTTAAAGGAGATTTCACGCTCGCCATCAAGAGTCTCAATTGTGACTGCCCCGCCGAGCGCAGCAGAGGTCATCGGGATGGATACTGAGATGTGGAGGTTGATGCCATCGCGAAGTAAATAAGGATGCCCGCTCTCAACGATTTCAACATAGAGATCACCGGCTGGACCGCCGCCAGAACCAACTTCGCCTTGGCCGGTAAGTTGAATGCGGTTACCGGTTTCTACGCCAGCGGGGACCTTCACCTGAATTGTCTTGCGAGCGCGTACACGACCATCGCCCGCACATTCGCTGCACGGTTGCTTGATAACTGAGCCAAATCCCTGACAGCTTGCACATGGACGGCTCGTCATCACCTGACCGATGAATGAGCGTTGAACTTGCTGCACCTCACCGCGGCCTTTACAAATATCGCAGGTCGTTGGTTTCGCGCCGTCGGCGCAGCCATTTCCTTGGCACTTACCACATGAGGTCGCGGTCTCAACATCAAATTCGCGGTCCACTCCAAAACAGGCTTCTGCTAAATCTACTTCGATGCGAATGAGTGCATCTTCGCCACGGCGCATTCGACTGCGTGGGCCCCGACTACCGCCACCGCCAAAGAAGGCATCCATGATGTCGCCAAAGCCAAAGTTAGCTCCACCGCCACCAAATTGAGAGAATGAATCTCCACCAGAGTCATAACTCTGTCGCTTCTGCGGATCGCTCAGTACTTCGTAGGCGACAGTCACTAATTTAAATCGTTCAGCTGATGCTGGATCTGGATTTACATCGGGGTGCAACTCTCGTGCCAGCCTGCGATAAGCCTTTTTAATATCCTCGGCGGAGGCATCTCGAGTTACACCAAGTGCGTCGTAATGCTCTGACACTATCGTCCCTCGCTCTCAAAGAATTCACTGATGTACCTAGCAACGGCGTGTACAGCGCCCATCGAACCCGAGTAATCCATTCGCGTGGGTCCAAGAATACCTACCGCACCTAGCCCTGCTCCCATACTTACCACGCTCGTTGATTGGAGATTGGCCATCGCCTGTTCGGATCCAATCGTGACGTTGATCGAGGTACCGGCGCCGGCAAGCAACTTCAAGAGAACAACTTGTTCTTCGAGCGCCTCCAAAATCGGGAAGAGATCTGATGCGCTCTCGTGATGCGAACGCGCCAAGTTTGCTGTTCCAGATAGGACCACGCGCTCTTGATCAGGAAGTTGAACTATCGCTACTTGCTGAGTGATCTGAGCGAGAAGTCTTACTGCGCGCTGAGCGATCTCATCAGGTTGTACTGCACCTAACATAAAATTCTCGATAGCGCGTCGCTCACCATTGGAGAGCGGTTTGATCTGGGCAATCCGATCGACGAAGAGTCGATAGCCGCCATTTGTTGGGATTCGACCAGCGCTGGTGTGAGGTTGAGTAATCAGACCAGCATCTTCCAGAATCGCCATATCGTTACGAATAGTTGCAGGCGAGACTCCAAGCCCGTGACGTTCAGCGATCGCCTTGGAACCAACGGGTTCTTGGGTGGCGACATACTCGTCCACGATCGCTCGTAAAATCTCTATTTGACGCTCATGCATGATCAGCAGACTCTACTAGACCACTAATTCGCGCACGATGCGATCTGCGATCAGACGCCCTTGCTGTGTCAGAACTAACGCCCCTTGAGACCAGGCAGCGGGATCTACATCACTGGATTCAATATACGAGGCCACGATCCCCGCTTGACGCGCATCTAACCCGGTACGCGGTAACCCTGTCGCTAGACGAATGAGCAACATGATCTCTTCACGACTGCGTTCGGCCTCACTCAGAATCTCTTCCTCCTGCATCGGCGATTCTGATTTTTCGATGCGCTCACGATAGGCAGTCGGATGTTTAACATTCCACCAACGCCTACCAGCGATATGTGAGTGGGCGCCAGGACCTGCTCCCCACCAATTCGCTCCTTGCCAATACGCAACGTTATGGCGGCACGGGGAATCAGATTTAGACCAATTGCTTACTTCGTACCAATCAAAACCAGCAGCTCGCATTTTATTATCTGCGAGAAGGTATTTATCAGCAGTTTCATCATCATCAGGAATCACAACATCACCGCGCTTTACTTGCGCCGCAAGCTTTGTGCCGTTCTCTACGATTAAGGCATAGGCCGAGATGTGAGTAATATCGAGAGCGAGTGCAGCATCCAAACTCTGCTCCCAATCAGCGAGCGTCTCCCCCGGTGTGCCGTAGATGAGATCGAGTGAGATCTCCTTAAAACCAACTTGATGTGCCCACGTAACGACCTTTGAAATATTCTCTGGGTTGTGAGTGCGATCGAGAACCTTCAACACATGGGTCGCCGCTGACTGCATGCCGATCGAAAGTCGGTTAATACCCGCCGCTCGATAACCTGCGAGCCGCTCAAGAGTCAGAGAGTCTGGATTAGCCTCCATCGTAATCTCTACATCATCAGCCAAGCCAAAGTTCTTTTCAATCGCCGCGATGACGCGTCCGAGATCTTCTGGCTCCATCAAACTTGGAGTTCCGCCGCCGAAGAAGATGGTTGGCACGAATGTTGCATTCGATGCCGCACGAGCCATTGAAATCTCTTCTATGAGTAGGTCGATGTAGCCTTGCGAGACATCAGCAAGGGTCGCCTCATCTTTGAGCTCAGCAGGCGTGTAGGTATTGAAGTCACAGTAGCCGCAGCGCTTTATGCAATACGGGATGTGAATGTAGAACGAGAGCGCCGAACTATCGACAGATGTAGCCATCGCTACTTCTTCGCTTCCTTTGACTTCTCATCATCGGTGGTGAGCGCGGCAATGAAGGCCTCTTGCGGCACTTCAACCCGGCCAACCATCTTCATTCGCTTCTTGCCTTCTTTCTGCTTTTCGAGGAGTTTGCGCTTACGTGAGATATCGCCACCATAACACTTAGCAAGAACATCTTTACGGATCGCTCGAATAGATTCACGCGCAATGATTCGTGAACCGATCGCTGCTTGAATAGGGATTTCAAATTGCTGACGCGGAATGAGCTCACGCAATTTTGTTGTCATCATGACGCCGTACGAATAAGCCTTATCGCGGTGAACAATCGCGCTGAAGGCATCGACCTTCTCGCTCTGCAGCAAGATATCTACCTTTACGAGATCACCCTCAGCTTCACCAATTGGTTCGTAATCGAGTGATGCATATCCACGTGTGCGAGATTTCAATTGATCAAAGAAGTCAAAGACAATTTCAGCGAGCGGCAGGGTGTAACGAATTTCAACGCGATCTTCGGAGAGGTAATCCATTCCAAGCAGGGTTCCGCGGCGTTGCTGGCAGAGTTCCATGATTGCACCAATGAACTCTGACGGAGCTAAGACAGTTGCGCGAACGATTGGCTCTTCCACCTTCATGATCTTCCCATCGGGGAACTCACTTGGGTTTGTTACAACCATCTCGTTACCAACGTCGTCGGTCACGCGATACACGACGTTCGGGGCGGTTGAGATGAGGGCGAGGCCCGCTTCACGCTCTAGTCGCTCACGAACAATTTCCATGTGGAGAAGTCCGAGGAAGCCGCAACGGAATCCAAAACCTAGCGCCGCAGAGTTCTCTGGTTCATAGACAAGTGCAGCATCATTGAGTTGTAACTTATCGAGCGCCTCACGAAGCATCGGATATTCGGCGCCATCGAGAGGAAAGAGACCAGAGAAGACCATGGGGCGTGGATCTTTATAGCCAGCGAGCGCCTTATCGGTAGGACGTTGATAGTTCGTGACGGTATCGCCTACTCGCGATTGGCGAACATCTTTTACGCCGGTAATTAAGTAGCCAACTTCGCCCACTCCAAGACCCTTGCTAGGAACCGGTTCAGGGGAAATGACGCCAACTTCGAGCATCTCGTGGCGAACGCCGGTTGAAAACATCTGAATTTGATCGCGCGTAGAGAGGTGGCCATCAACAACACGGACGTAGGTAACCACGCCACGATAGGAGTCGTATACCGAGTCAAAGATAAGTGCGCGCGCTGGTGCTTGTGGATCGCCAACCGGGGCCGGGATCTGTTTAACGATCTGATCTAACAACTCTTCTACGCCAGCACCAGTCTTGCCCGATACTCGAAGGCAATCTTCTGGTTCGCAGCCGATAAGCTTTGCTAACTCTTGTGCAAATTTTTCAGGTTGTGCCGCTGGAAGATCAATCTTATTAAGGACTGGAATAATGGTGAGGTTGTTCTCCATCGCAAGATAGAGGTTGGCAAGTGTCTGAGCCTCGATACCCTGCGCACAATCCACAAGCAGAACTGCACCTTCACACGCCGCCAGCGATCGAGAGACTTCATAACTAAAGTCAACGTGTCCAGGAGTATCGATCATGTTCAAGATATATTCCTGACCATCGATTCCAGAGCGCCAAGGCAGACGAACTGCCTGGGACTTAATGGTGATGCCGCGCTCGCGTTCAATATCCATGCGATCTAAATATTGGGCACGCATATTGCGTTGCTCAACAACTTCGGTGATACCGAGCATGCGATCAGCGAGGGTCGACTTACCGTGATCAATATGCGCAATGATGCAGAAATTGCGAATCTGCGCAGGGTTGGTCTGAGAAGGCTGTGGCGCCTTAGCTAATGGAATTGCAGGCATGAATACCTACCGCCCGTAAAAGTCTACTCTTAAGAACGATTCGTTGAATTACTTAGAAGCGCTAGAAACTTTGTTGGCCTGCTTAGCAAGCGCTGACTTCTTGTTCGCTGCAGCGTTTGCATGGATAACGCCCTTGGTGACGGCGATATCGAGGTTCTTTGAAGCAACGCGGAGCTCTTCTTTGATCTGTGTGGCATCTCCGGCAGCAACAGCATCCTTAAAGCGGCGGATAGCGGTCTTCAGGCCTGAGCGAGCTGACTTGTTGCGTGCGTGAGCCTTCTCATTGGTCTTAATACGCTTGATCTGCGACTTGATATTTGCCACGTGAAGATTACCTTTTCCTAAAATTTAGCCAGGCCCTTGTGGGCTGGGTTCCTCGAAGGGGAAAGGCTATCAGTCGAGGGTCGAAAGGCTCAAACCGACCAGATCTGGCCGACCAGATCTGGTCGAGTAAATCCGGGCTATCGGGAGGAGCGGGCCCGAGCGATCGAGAGGATGCAGCGCTCCAGGGCGTAGATCGGGTCAGCGGATGCGCCTTTGATATCGGCATCAGTCTGAGCCAAGGTGATCACAGCCTGCGAGAGGGTCAATGGACTCCACCCTTGAAGCTGGCGCCTCGCCTTATCGATCTGCCATGGTGGAAGCGCAAGCGATGATGCGAGGTCGAAGGCCTTCACCCCCCGACTGGCACCAGAAACCTTAGCGAGTGTGCGAATCGAGGATGCCAAGGCGGAGGTAATGAGGACTGGATCGACTCCGGTCTCTAGCGCGCGACGTAAGGTGATGAGAGCAAGATCGGTCTTTCCATCCAGCGTTGCATCCGCAACATCGTAGCCTGTCGTTTCGATGCGACCTTGGTGAAACTTTGCGACATCATCGACATCAATCGTCTTGCCCGCTGCGACATCGGCAGCAAGTTGCGACGCTGCGCCACTCATTTCGCGAAGGTCTGTCCCAAGCGCATCAACAAGAGCTTGGACCGCCTCTACTGTGATCTTGCGGCCCGCTCGTGAAAATTCATCGTGAAGAAATTGTGCCTTCTCGCCATCTTTTTTAATGAGATCGACGGCGATAATTTCAGGTTTTGCCTTCTTCACCTTATCGAGCAGCGCTTTACCTTTTACTCCGCCCTTATGCCACAAGACGAGTTGCACGCCCTCATCAGGGTTCTCAAGGTACTGCGTGACCTCATCTTGGAGATCCTGATCTAAATCTTGGATCTCACGGAGGACGATGATGCGATCTTCACCAAAGAGCGAGGGCGAGAGCGCATCAGTAATCGCGCCGAATTCAATCTCGCTACATTCAAGCTGGGTGACGGTGGCACCTGGCTGCTTCGCAATGAGGCCGGCGATCGCGCGATCGGCAAGGATCGACTCGCCACCTTGGATCAACGTCAGCCCCACGAGATTTCCCACCATTTCTTCTTCTGTGTGCGCATCTTAAGGTCTGGGTCGATAGCTATGGCTCCATCCAGATCGGTTCGCATCACCTTAATTCCGCGATTTTCCAGATCAGCGATCGTGCTGGGAGATGGATGGCCATAGGAGTTGCCCGCTCCTACGCTAATCAGAGCAAGACGCGGATGGAGTAGGTCATAGATCGGTGGATATTGATAGGCCGAGCCGTGGTGGCTCACCTTCATGACATCTACCTTATGAAGTAGGCCGCTATTAACGATCTCCTCCTGCGCCGGCGGCTCGGTATCCCCCGATGTATAGAAATTGAAGTCATTAATTGAGATGAGTAAAGCAATGCTCGAATTATTAATGCCAGAACCATCGCCCGGAAGCGAGGGTAGTTTTTCAATCTCAGCTCTTGGCCAGAGGACGAGAATCTTTACTGCACCCCGTGCAGAGTCGAATTGGAGTGACTGCCCTTGCTGCACGATGGTGCTCGGGATCTTCGGTAAGAGTTGCCTCGTTAAATGATACTCCCCAACCGGGGCAGGATTATTTGTGAGCCAGACTGAACCAATTCGGCGATCTTTGATCGCACCAGATAACCCGTTGACATGATCTGCGTGAAAATGCGTGAGAATTAAAAGTGGAATCTCCTGAATATGTAACTCTTTCAAGCAGTGATCCATCGCAACTGGATCTGGGCCGACATCAATCACTATCCCAGAATTATTCCCCAGATTGATTACAGCTGCGTCACCTTGTCCAACATCGCAATTCACAAGCACCCAATTACTCCCAGGCCAACCTGATGACATCGCCAGATGTACCGCAAGAACGATAACTACAAGAGTCACAATCGTCCGCCACATCTTCTTCGCGATGAGCAGGAGCACGAGAAGTGCGATACTGGCTCCGATAAAACTCTTTGGCACAATAAGAACCGGCAGGCCACCCATGTAATGAGCAACAAGTACTACCCAAGCCGAAAACGGTTTGCAGATGAGCATCAAGAAGTGTGCGATCCCGAGTGAGAGTGGTGAAGTCAGCGCCGCAATAAATCCAATCACCGTAACTGGCCCAACCACTTCTGCTACCAAAAAATTTGCCGGTAAGGCAACGAGACTAAATTGACCAGAGATCGCCATGATGAGCGGGGTGCAGAAGATGGTCGCAGCCACCGGTATCGCCAGTAATTCAACGAATTTCTCGTGACGCGTAAATCTTCCAAAATATCTCGTCAGGGGTGGAGCGAGAAGAAGAATCCCGGCAGTAGCGCTCACGGATAGTGCAAAGCCAGGGTCGATCGCCTGGAAGGGATCGGCGAGAACCAAGAAACCGATCGCAAGGCCTAACGCCGGTAACGCCGAACTGCGCTCCCCTCGCGCCTTTCCTACTAAGAGCACCGCTGTCATCACTGAGGCTCGAAGCACCGATGGCGATGGGCGTACTAGAAATATAAAAGCGAGTAAAATTACGGCCGTAATCGCCAGGCGAACACGTAATCCTCTAATGAGAAATTGCAAGAGCCAGAGAAGAAAGGCGGCGATGATTGCAAAATTTCCACCACTGACGGCAGTGAGATGTGTGAGTCCAGAGCGTCGCATCTCGGTAACAAATTGTGAGCTTTCGAGTGAGGTATCCCCAATTACCAGGCCTGGAATCAACGCACCGCTCTGACCACCGAGTGCGATAGCGCTCTCTCGAAACGATGATCGAATCTTTCCAGCAACTTTATTGATCGAATCAGTCTGGGCAATCTGCACGAGCGTTGTGCGAGCTGAAATCAGCGCAGCGACCCGTTTCTCACTCGTCGCAAAGACTCTTCCTTGACCGCGGATGCGAGAACCCGGGAGAAAGTAAATCTCTTTTGAACTCGTAATACGAACAGGGAGATGGAGAGAGTAGTTCTTTCCATCCACAACACCTTGATCTAAAGTAGCAAGGAAGGTTGTACTTGCTTGGCGAAGATGAGAGCCAAAGACCTTGGCTCTGCCAACTACTGGATCGCTCTTGACCGTAGCTACAAAGGTAATCGCTTTCGCCGCACGTAATGGCGAGTGAGAGAGCGCTGCTAGCCGAAGCGTTGCATCTGCGCTACCAACGAGCAGCGCAACTGCTAAGAGAATAGAAGAGTTGCGATGGCTGCGCCTAACCATAAGGAGATACCGACAATCAGGAGAGCTAGATCCTTAACTGTGATTTCACGAGCTCTAATTTTGATTTTCCAAATCCTGGGACCTTCGCTAACCCTTCAACAGAGCTGAACTTCCCGTGTGAAGTCCGGTAGGCGATGATCTTCGCAGCCATCACTGGCCCCACCCCAGCCAGTACTTCGAGTTGAGCGGCCGATGCGGTATTAATGTTGACGATCGTGGTGGTGCTCTTGCCGCGCTTTGCACCAACCTTTGGCGAACTCACACTTACCGGTGGCGCTCCTACAACGATCTGCTCCCCATCAACTAAGACGTGGGCAAGGTTGATATCGGTAAGTGAGATCCCCCTGAGCGCTCCCCCGGCAGCAGTAATCGCATCAGCTGCTCGCGACCCCGCAGGGAGAGTGTAGATATTGGGATGCACGACCTTCCCTGCGACATCGACAACAACCTTTGAAACGAGAGGCGTTGCGGATATGGTCGGAGTTAGCGGTCCCACTGAGACCGTTGGTTGAGGAGATGGCGAGGCATTTCCCTGCGCCAGTGAGAAGAAGAGCGCCCCAATAGCTAGCGCGCATCCGAAAATAATGTAGAGCAGGCGTCGTTGAGTATCTGAAAATTGAGGAAGAGTAAACATCTCCCCACCGTATATCGGTACACCAACTGGATTCTTGCTTGCGGCAAGCTCCTGTTAATTAAATAACGATGTTAACAAGTTTCGGAGCACGCGTGATGATCTTCTGAATCGTTGCTCCTGCTAATGCCGCCGCTACCTGCGGATTGTCGATCGCCAACTTCTCGAGATCGACATCAGAGATTGTTGGTGGGACTTCAATTCGATCTTTGATTTTTCCATTGACCTGCAAGATAGCAACGACCGCTTCCTCTTCCAGGAGCGCCGGATCGATCACTGGCCAGCCAGCTAAGGCAACAGATGGTTCGTGACCAAGGACTGACCACATCTCCTCTGCGGTGAATGGGGCAACGAGTGAGAGTGAGATTGCGATCGCCTGCGCCGCTTCGCGCACTGCTGGGTCACGGCCCCCGCAGCCAGAATCGATCGCCTTACGGGTAGCGTTTACAAGTTCCATCGTGCGAGCTACAGCGACATTGAACCGGTAGGTCTCAACGGCTAATGAAATATCACGCAGCGATCGATGTATCGCCTTACGAAGAGCGGGATCGCCAGTGGCGAAGTCGACGCCGACCTTGCTCTCGACATCTTTAGAGATGCGCCAAGCGCGGTTAAGGAACTTGAGTGAACCTGATGGAGATACATCCGCCCAATCGATGTCATCTTCTGGTGGACCGGCGAAAATTAAGGAGACGCGCACTGCATCGACGCCGTGGGTATCGAGCTGCTCAGAAAGTCGAACCAGATTTCCGCGACTCTTCGACATCGCAGAGCCATCCATCTGCACCATGCCCTGGTTGAGCAGGCGCGTGAAAGGTTCAGTGAAATCGAGTAGCCCCATGTCATGGAGCGCTTTTGTGAAGAAGCGTGAATAGAGCAGGTGAAGAATTGCGTGCGTCACTCCGCCGACATATTGATCAACTGGCGCCCACTCTTTGACGAGCGCTGAATCGAAGGCTTGAGCCTGATCGTTCGGGTTGGTGTATCGCAAGAAGTACCATGATGAATCGACGAAGGTATCCATCGTGTCAGCATCACGCTTAGCTGGCTTGCCACACTGTGGGCAGGCAACGTTTACCCAATCGCTCACCGCCCCTAGCGGCGATGTGCCAGCTGGTTTTAGGTCAATACCTTGCGCACTTGGTAACTCAACTGGGAGTTCGCTCTCCGGTACTGGCACTTCACCACATGCATCGCAATGAATGATAGGAATCGGAGTTCCCCAGAAACGTTGGCGAGAGATCAGCCAATCGCGAAGACGATAGTTCTTAGCAGCGCGGCCAAGGTTCTGCTTCGCCAATTCCTCAGTAATAGTTGCAATCGCCACCTCTTTAGAGAGCCCATTTAATGAGCCTGAATTAACGAGGGTGCCTTCACCAACCGTTGCAATTCCACTCTCATTCGGGTCGTCTTCACCGGTATCTACGACAACCTTCACTGGCAATTTCATCGCCCTTGCAAAATCTAGGTCGCGCTGATCGTGCGCTGGCACTGCCATGATCGCGCCAGTTCCGTAATCAGCAAGGACATAATCTGAAGCCCAGATCTGAAGCTTCTCCCCGTTGACTGGATTGATGGCATAACGATTGAGGAAGATTCCACTCTTTGGTCGGTCGGTGGCAAGTCGATCGATATCAGAAGCGGCTTTCACAGAGTCTCGATAGTGTGCGAACTCAGATTCGACACCACTTCCCTCAACCAGGGAGGCAGCGAGTGCACTATCGACAGCGACAACCATAAAGGTTGCGCCATGAAGAGTGTCTGGACGGGTTGTGTAGATTGTGATGGGTTCGCTTGCGCCTTCGATCTCAAACTTTACTTCGGCTCCAATTGAGCGGCCGATCCAGTTGCGCTGCATCTGGAGTACTTTCTCGGGCCACTTGCCCTCGAGCTGTTCCATATCGTCAAGTAAGCGATCAGCATAATCAGTGATCTTGAAATACCACTGATTCAATTTCTTCTTAGTAACTGCAGTATCGCAACGTTCGCAGAGTCCGCCTACGACTTGCTCGTTAGCGAGAACTGTCTGGCAATGCGGGCACCAGTTGACGGGTGAATCTTTGCGATATGCCAGCCCCTTTTTGTAGAGCTGGAGGAAGATCCATTGATTCCACTTGTAGTACTCAGGATCACTGGTGTGAAGTACTCGATCCCAATCGAATGAACAGGCATATCGACGCATCGATGCCTTCTGAACGGCAATATTCTCGTAGGTCCACTCGCGCGGATCTGAACCACGTTTGATGGCAGCATTCTCCGCAGGTAGCCCAAAGGAGTCCCAACCAATCGGGTGCATCACATTGAAACCTTTTTGAACCCAATAACGAGCAATGACATCACCCATGGCGTATGCCTCGGCATGGCCCATATGCAAATCACCTGATGGGTACGGGAACATATCTAAGACATAACGCTTAGGCCGTGCATCATCGGCTCGACCTGATTTAAAGGGCTCGATCTTGTCCCACACCGGAAGCCACTTCGCCTCTACGCCGTGAATGTCATAAGCCTCGTGTTCAGCCATGGCGCAACCTTAACCTTCCCACGTAACGCCGGTGAGCTCTTCGCTCACTTCCCAAAGATTTCGGGCAAGCGTCTGATCGTAGGCAAGAGCCTTGCCGTGAGTGAACTTCGGAGTTCCGCGCATCTCGCCCACACCACGCGGCCCAAGATAGGCAGCGCCAAGAATCTGTGGGTAGGTTGCAGCAGCCAAAGTTGGGTAAGCGCCTTCGAGTGGTGTTTGAGCGAGCAGCGCACTAGTCGCGATCATCGCCTTTGATTGGAAACTTCTCCCAGCCTTCATCGGTGCAATCTTGAGAAGGTTGGTATTTGCCCAGCCAGGGTGTGCTGCAATGGAAATAAAGCTCCACTTCTGATGAAGCCTGCGGCGCTCGATCTCATTCGTGAATAACAAGTTTGCAAGTTTGCTATCGCCATATGCACTCCATGGTGAGTACTTACCTTTACCGAGTGCGCGGTTACGAATCTCTTCTTTACTACGATCGCCAAATGTTCCGAGGCGATGTGCTTGAGAGGAAATTGAGATAAGGCGATCTTTGATCTGATCCTTAATCAGTCCAGCAAGTGCGAAATGGCCAAGGTGATTTGTTCCAAGCTGCATCTCAAAACCATCGACTGTTAAGCGATACGGAGTCGCCATCACGCCAGCATTGAGGATGACGACATCAAAGGCGGTCGTGATCTTCGCCGCGCAGTCACGCACTGATGCCAAGTCTGCAAGATCTAATTCAATGAGGTGAGCAGCGCCGCTCTCTTCCTGCGCTCTGGCACCCTTCTTCATATCGCGGGCGGTAATAGTTACTTCCCCACCTTTTTCGGTGAGTGCAGTTGCAGAAGCCAGACCCAATCCACTTGTGCCACCAGTGATGAGAAAACGTTTTCCGCTCTGGTCGCCCATGTTGACATTTGTCCAGGCTGACGGGATTTGAAAGCCAGAGTCGCGGTATCTGTTC
Organism: Candidatus Nanopelagicaceae bacterium; assembly: GCA_040402375.1. GTDB lineage: Bacteria > Actinomycetota > Actinomycetes > Nanopelagicales > Nanopelagicaceae > PALSA-747. The sequence goes on from JBBAMR010000013.1 coordinate 27,819, forward strand.
ATAGAGTGGAGCTGAGGGGACTTGAACCCCTGACCCCCTGCATGCCATGCAGGTGCGCTACCAGCTGCGCCACAGCCCCGTTTCTCCTGTTAAGGACGAGGAGCCGACCTTATCTAACTAGTGCTCTCGTTGCCAAAGACAGGCTCAGGGATCGAACCGGCATTGTGTTCTGTGAGCGACCAGTTTGCGATCGAATTCTTCTCAAGTACTGACCAGGATGCGTTCGAGAGACCACCGAGAGATCCCCACTTTTCAAATGGCAGCTCGAGCATCGATCCGAGGATGCAGCGCGCAGCTCCCCCATGGGTCACAAAGATCACAGTCCCTGACTGATCGACCATCTCGCGTTCGATGACAGTACGAGTTCGTTCAGCGACTTCAGAGCGACGCTCACCATTGGTGCCTGCTGGAATATCTGCACCATGCAGCCAACCAAGGAAATTCTTCTCATCAACTCGGCGGTTTTCGGCGCCAGTTTTGCCTTCCCACATTCCACCATTTGTCTCACGAAGACCGCTATCAGTCACAATTGAAAGACCAGTTAACGAAGCCAATGCAGCAGCCGTCTGCTGAGTGCGTATTAAATCGCTTGAAACTATTTTGATGGGGTTCATGCCCAGAAGGATTTTGGCTGCATGTTCGGCTTGGAAATAGCCCACTGCATTGAGTGGGATATCCGTGTGCCCCTGAAAGCGATTATCGATATTCCAATCGGTCTGGCCATGGCGCCAGAGCACGATGCGTTGGGTATTCATGCTGAACTCGCGAAAGTTAGCGAGCCTCATTGATCACGAGTGGCAGGCGAGGGCAGTCATTCCACAAGCGATCGAGCATATAAAAGTTACGAAGTTCTTGGGTCTGGATATGTACGACCAGATCTGAGTAATCGAGCAAGATCCACTGACCCTTGCCCTCGCGACGAATTGGCTTCTCACCAGTCTTGGCGAGCGCTTCAAAGACGCCATCGGCAATCGCTTCAGCCTGACGATCTGTTGATGCTGTCGCAATCAGGAAGACCTCAGAGAGAATCATCTGTTCGGTCATATCAAGTGCGACGATATCGGTACCTAGCTTCTCAGAGATCGCATCCGCTGCTAATTGTGCGAGATCACTGACTGCTTTACTTGCTGCCATATAAGCCATTTTCTTTGATGTAGGTGCGAACTGATGGTGAGATCATTGGGGCTAAATCTGATCGCTGTGCAACTGCGGCGCGAACCTGTGTTGCGCTGATATCGAGCGCCTTAATCTCAACCTCAGGAAAGGTTGATTTTGATTGTCCAGGGCGCTTTACGACGAGAATTTCGACAATCTTCAGGAGCGCATCTGATCGATACCACTGGTCAATCTTCTCGGCTGCATCACTACCAAGAATCAACGTGAAGGTATCCCGTGGATAGATCATGCGAAGTTGATTGATGGTGTCGATCGTGAAAGTTGGGCCTGATCGATTAACTTCAAGATCGAGAACCGAGACCTTCTCTTGCAAAGAGTCGGGAAGATCGCCAAGAGCTGCGATACACATCTCTACGCGATGAGCCCCGCTAGCTCCTGGCTTATCTGTACGAAGGCGCGGCTCTCCTGAAGGAATAACGAAGAGTGAATCAAATCGTGACTCGACAGCGGATACAATGCGAAGGTGACCTAGATGTATCGGATCAAAGGTGCCACCAAGAATGCCTATATGTGCGATGGGATTACTCGCGGTCTAAACGAAGGACGAGGAAGAGCAGAAAGCTCAATACTCCGAAGGCGAAGAGTCCAAAGAAGAGTGGCGAAGCGGGAAGATGGCGAGCAACGCCTTCAGCATGAATATGAAGTAATCTGAACATGAGATAACTCTACCGAAGATTGCCGAGCAAGAGCGCCTTGAAACCATCCTCATCGAGGATCTTGACCCCCAGTTCGGCTGCTTTATCTGCCTTCGAACCAGCAGCTTCACCGACCACGACATAATCTGTCTTCTTCGAGACCGACGATGATGCCTTGCCGCCATGAAGTGCGATGACTTCAGCGACACCATCACGTGTGAAATCAAGAAGCGAACCTGTCACAACGATCGTCAATCCAGCCAGGGTCTGTGGATTCGTATTCTCTTGTGGAGCCTGCGTTAAGTGGACTCCAGCTGCTTCCCATTGAGTAATAATCGATCGATGCCAGTCGATCGCGAACCATTCAATAATCGCTTCAGCGATCACAGCGCCAACGCCATCAATCTCTGCCAGCTCTTCCGCTGATGCTGCAACAATTTTCTCAATCGAACCGAAGTGCTTTGCTAGCGCTTGCGCGGCAGTTGGTCCCACATGTCGAATAGAGAGAGCGACGATGATGCGCCATAGTGGGCGTGACTTCGCGAGCTCGAGCGCTGCCAAGAACTTCGTCGCATTCGCACCGAGTGATCCATCTTTCTTTGTGAAGAAAGCTGATCCCTCCAACATCTGTGGCGTGAGCGCAAAGAGATCGCCCTCATCTTCCACAAGGCCATCGCTTAAGAGCGCTACCGCTGCCTCATAGCCCAAGACATCGATATCTAGAGCTGAACGAGATCCGATGTAATACAAACGTTCACGTAGCTGGGCTGGGCAGCTGCGCGCATTGGGACATCTGATATCTACATCGCCACTGGCGATTGCCCTTAGCTCAGAGTGACAATCTGGGCAGTGAGTAGGCATCACCCATGCACGCTCAGATCCAGAACGTCGCTCGATCACTGGGCCAAGTACTTCTGGAATGACATCGCCCGCTTTGCGGATGATGACGGTATCCCCAATCAAAATTCCCTTACGCACGACCTCTTCGGCATTGTGAAGCGTTGCATAGGTAACCGTTGATCCCGCAACAACAACAGGTTCCATCATTGCAAATGGAGTAACTCGGCCAGTCCGGCCAACGCTGACATTAATATCGAGAAGTTTGGTGGTTACTTCTTCTGGTGGATATTTAAAAGCGATTGCCCACTTTGGGGCTCTTGATGTGAAACCAAGTGAACTTTGAATTGCAATCTCGTTTACCTTTACTACTGCACCGTCAATCTCGTGCTCAACATCATGGCGGTGGGTCCCGTAATACTCAATAAAATCAATAACTTCCTTGCGGTTCTTTGCAACTTTAAATCGAGAACTCGTTGGAAGACCCCATGAAGCTAATAAATCATAGCCTTGAGATTGCTCGGTAAAAGTTATCCCTGGAGCTGAGCCAATTCCATGGACAACCATAGATAGAGGTCTGCTAGCGGTAACGCGCGGATCTTTCTGGCGAAGTGAGCCAGCGGCCGCATTGCGCGGATTTGCAAAGCGTTCTTTACCCTCTTCTTCCAACCCATCATTAAATTCATTAAAGGCTGCGATTGGGAAGAAGACCTCACCACGCACCTCAAGAATATCTGGGTAGCCAGAGCCAATAAGCTCGTGCGGTATTACTGAGATGGTGCGAACATTGAGAGTGACATCCTCGCCCGTAGTCCCATTTCCGCGAGTGAGCGCGCGAGTTAATCGCCCCTTCTCGTATAAGAGGTTGATCGCAAGACCATCAACCTTTACCTCGCAGAGCCAGCTCTCAACTTTCTCACTCTTCTCGATACGGTCAAACCAACTCTCAAGTTCTTCTACTCCAAAGACATTATCGAGAGACAGCATCTTTTCGATGTGATCGTGCTGTGTGAAGTGTGTGGCAAATCCGCCACCAACAAGCCCAGTCGGGCTCTCATCCTCTTTATATTCAGGATGTTTGCTCTCGAGCGCCTTGAGTTCGCCGAGCAAGGTGTCAAATTCGCGATCAGAGATGATGGGCTTATCCAATACGTAATATCTAAATTGGTGATCTCGAATCTCTTCGGTCAGAGCGGCCATTTTCGACCTGATCGCTGCGCTCATTTACTTCGTTGCGCTCACAGTCGCCGATCCCACCACGCGATCTCCGTCATAGATAACAAGGCCCTGACCTGTGGCCAGACCTAAAAGAGGTTGATCTAAAAGAACTCTGATCTGCACACCGTCAGTTGAATATCTGCATGCCAGCGCTTCGCCATGTGCGCGAATTTGTGCAAAACCACGATGCTCCTGGCCAGCCTGTGGAACGGGTCCACACCAGATCGCCTTCTCGCCCTCAATCTCACTGACTGCCAGCGCCTCTTTCAACCCAACAACAACTGTGTTGGTAAGAGGTTCAATCTTCAATACGTAGCGCGGCACTCCCCCGGCGGCAGGAACTGTCAGATTTAAACCACGACGTTGTCCGATTGTGTAGGTGTAGGCGCCTTGATGCTCACCAAGTTTCGTTCCAGCTTCATCAACAATTGGCCCAGTCTCAGTTCCTAATCGGTCGTGAAGCCAACCGGCGTTGTTGCCTGATGGAACAAAACAAATATCGTGGCTATCTGGTTTATTGGCGACATAGAGTCCGCGACGCTTTGCTTCGCGCCTGACTTCTTCCTTGTGAGTATCACCCAGCGGAAAGATTGCGCCATCAAGTTGGGCTTTATTGAGTACCGCTAAAACATAACTCTGATCTTTGAGTGGATCTTCGGCGCGATGCATCGTCCGACCGAGCGCAGTCTCCCTCATTTGGGCATAGTGACCGGTGGCTACTGCATCGAAACCTAAAGCCCTGGCGCGATCAAGCACCGCTGCAAACTTAATCTTCTCGTTACAACGTAAGCATGGGTTTGGAGTTCGACCAGCGGCATACTCTTCGAGGAAATTCTCTACGACACCTTCGTGGAACTCTTCGGCCATATCCCAGATGTAGAACGGAATACCAATGACATCGGCAGCACGCCTGGCATCATGCGAATCTTCAATGGTGCAACAACCGCGTGCGCCAGAGCGGTACTTCTGCGGATTACTCGAGAGCGCAAGGTGAACACCAATCACCTCATGGCCCGCATCGACAGCGCGGGCAGCGGCGACCGCTGAATCAACCCCGCCTGACATTGCTGCAATGATCTTCATAGTCGCCTTTTCTCGTTTCTACTGACGGGCTAACGCTGCTCGCGCGCGTTCGACAACAGAGGAAATAACAGAGCTGAGCTGATCGATTTCGGCCCGAGTATTACTGACTCCTAATGAGAAGCGTAGCGATGATCGAGCATCTCTCTCCGATAACCCCATGGCAAGAAGTACATGGCTTGGTCGAGGCACACCGGCGCTGCAGGCTGAGCCAGTCGAGGATGCGATTCCTTCAGCATCGAGCAATAAGAGGAGTCCATCGCTCTCAGTCCCTGGGAAGGTGAGGTTGGCGATTCCTGGGAGGGCCGGTTCAACATCTCCATTGACGACAATATCTGGAACTACAGCAGTCAGTGAATCGATTAAATACTGACGCAATTCACGGAGATAGATATATCGCTCTTCGCGATGAATCTGGGCATCGGTGGCTGCGGCGGCAAATGAGACGATCGCCGGCGCATTGAGTGTGCCGCTACGAATATCGCGCTCTTGTCCTCCGCCATGCAGAATAGGAGTGACATCGATTCCACGACGAAGTAGCAGCGCTGCAACGCCGAGCGGTCCTCCAACTTTATGGCCACTAATCGTCGCCGAGGTTACCCCAAGCTGAGCGAAGTCGAAGGCAACCTTTCCAAAAGATTGCACGGCATCGGTGTGCACTGGAATATCCCCCGCGATCGCAACTACATCAGCGACAGGTTGAATTGTTCCAACTTCATTATTTGAGTGCATCACGGCGATCACGGCGATACGTTCGCGATTCTTATCCACGATATTTTTGAGCGCTTCGAGATCGACAACACCTTCGCGTGTGACCGGAACTTGAATAACGTGTGCACCCTCGTGCTCTTCTAACCATTCGACCGGATCTAAAATTGCATGGTGTTCGAATGCAGGGATCACGATGACGTTGCGGTTCTTATCTTCACCCAGCCGCTTCCAATAAAAACCCTTGATTGCGAGGTTATTGGACTCAGTCCCTGATCCCGTGAAGATCACTTCTGAAGGCGATGCACCAGCTGCACGTGCAATAGCCTCACGTGCTTCTTCGACTCGCTTGCGCACAGACCTTCCCTGCGTATGCAGGCTTGAAGGATTTCCTAACTGCTGGATCTGCTCCGTGAAAGCTTCGATCGCAGGTAACGACATAGGCGTCGTTGCAGCGTGATCAAAGTATGAAGCCATTGGCTTAGTGTAGATCTACTTCAGGCATTCAGCCTTTCTTAGCAGTGACCGCTTCTGTCACCTGCGGCAAGACTGCAAAGAGATCACCGATGACGCCGAAATCCGCAACATCGAAGATAGGTGCATCAGCATCTTTGTTCACAGCAACGATTGTCTTCGAGGTCTGCATGCCGGCGCGGTGTTGGATCGCTCCCGAGATGCCGGCGGCGATATAGAGCTGTGGGCTCACCGTCTTGCCAGTCTGTCCAACCTGGAATGAATGCGGGTACCAACCAGCATCGGTTGCAGCGCGTGAGGCGCCAACTGCTGCGCCGAGCGCATCAGCGAGGCTCTCAACTGGTGCGAAGTTGCCTTCAGTTCCCTTGCCACCAGAGACGATAATCGATGCTTCGGTAAGTTCCGGGCGACCACCTTTGACCGCTGGCGCGAGCGATGAGACAACTGCCTTATCCGCACCGTCGTAGCTCACTGGGAAATCTTCGTGCGAAGGAGTTGAACTTCCGACAATCGCTTCGATTGAGTTCCCGCGAATCGTAATAATGGGTGTTCCGTGCGTAACGCTTGAATGCACGGTAGTTGAGCCACCAAATACTGATTGAGTGGTGATGAGATCTGCATCAAGATCAATGGCATCAGTGATGATCCCTGATTCGCAACGCACTGCTAACCGACCTGCGATCTCTTTACCTCGTGCCGTAGAAGCAATGAGTACTGCTGCAGGTTTGATCGATTTCACTACTTCAGCAAGGGCTGCAGCAGTCGCTCCAGTTGAGTGCTTCTCGAAGTCAACGCCAGTGCAGGTGATGACCTTATCGATCGCCATAGTAGAGAGTTGCGGAAGTAGTGCTGCGCTATCGCTGCTGCAGATTACTGCAGTAACGCTGCCAACTCTCTTTCCAAAGGTTGCCAGCTCTGCTGTTGCTTTGCTGACCTTTCCCGCGACGCTATCAACGAGAATAATTACTTCGCTCATATCAACTTCCTCTCTGCAAGGAAGGCAGCTAATTGCGAGCCACCATCTCCATTATCGGTAACTTTAATACCTGCACCACGTGCTGGGCGTGGGAGTGAATCCTTGACAGAAGACCAGGCGGCAGAGCTGCCGACATCTCCGGTCGCAATACCAACCTCAGCGAGTGACTTGGTGGCAAGTGGCTTTTTCTTTGATGCCATGATTCCCTTAAATGATGGGTAGCGAGGTTCATTAATCTTTTCGACAACGCTTACGACAGCCGGGAGTTGTGCGCTCATCTCTTCGACGCCAAATTCAGTTTGACGAGAAATTTTTACGGTGCTGCCCTCAACACTGATTGAGGCAGCGAAGGTGAGCTGTGCAAATGAGAGACGCTCAGCGAGCATTGCAGGCACAACACTCATGCGCGCATCAGTGGATTCAGTTCCGCAGATAACAAGATCAAAACCGCCGGCCGTAATCGCTGTTGCAAGTACCTTTGAGGTAGCGAGCGCATCGGATCCCGCCAGCGCTTCATCGCTAATAAGGATCGCATCATCAACGCCCATAGAGAGCGCCTTACGTAACGCCTCAGTTGCTCGCTCTGGTCCCATCGAGATCACGGTGATGGAGTGCTCACTGCCTTCACCGGCTTCACCGGTAGGTGAGTTCGCTTCAACGAGCTTGAGAGCAGACTCGATGGCATATTCATCGAGATCATTGAGAACGGCATCAACGCTGGCGCGATCGAGTCGGCCATCGCTGCCCATCGTCTTCTGAGCCCATGAATCAGGGACCTGTTTGATACATACGGCGATCTTCATGGCCCTATGTTACTCATGAGTAAGCGATCTCCGACGTTCACCTGACCTTCAACGACACGTAACCTCGACCACGTATTGAGGCTTCCTCACTCCCTCACCCTCTTCTCTATGAGAGTTGGGATCGTCACAGAGAGCTTCTTGCCCCAGATCAATGGGGTAACGAACTCTGTCCTTCGCGTCCTCGAATACTTGGAGAGCGAGGGCCATCAAGCGATGGTAATCGCCCCGGAGAGCGCCGGCGCTCCAACTGAGTATCGCGGCCACCAGATCAAGCACGTTCCAGCGCTGCCAGTTCAATCACTCCTTCCTATTGGGCTGCCGATCGCGATGCCGACCAAGCGCCTTGAATACCTGATCGATGGCTTCTCACCTAATGTGCTCCATCTCGCTTCACCCTTTGCACTCGGTGGCTACACCGCACGGATCGCAAAGCGCATGGGTATTCCCACAGTCTCGGTCTATCAGACCGACCTCGCAGGTTTTGCCAAGCATTACGGTGGCGCAATCGCCCACGGATCGCTTCGTAAAATTGTTGGAAAGATTCACTCGAATACCAATCGCACGCTCGCACCATCTCGCTCAGCTTGTGATGAGTTGCTCTCACAGGGAGTCGAGAATGTTCACTTGTGGCGTCGTGGAGTAAGTACCACTCTCTTCAATCCACTCCAACGCAGCCTTGAACTGCGAAGCCGCTGGAGCGCGGATCAGAAATTGATCGTTGGATATGTCGGCCGCCTCGCTAATGAGAAGCGGATCTCTGACCTCGCAGTCCTTGATCAAGATCCACGGATTCAACTCGTGCTCGTTGGTGAAGGTCCAGCGCAGAGCAAGTTAGCGCGCGAGTTACCGCATGCAATCTTTACTGGCTTCCAGAGTGGCGCTGATTTAGCGGCACACTATGCAAGCTTTGATCTCTTCATCCACCCCGGTCCTAATGAAACCTTCTGCCAGGCAGTGCAAGAAGCGCTTAGCTCTGGTGTCCCGTGTATTGTGCCAACAACAGGTGGCCCAGCAGATCTCGTCACAACAGAAGCGACTGGCTACATCCTTCATACCGATCGCCCCGCATCACTTATAGCGGCGATCAATCACTTTATCGAACGCGATGACCGGATTGAGATGCAGCAAATGGCCAGAAACTCTGTCGTTGAGCGCACCTGGTCAAAGGTCAATACCCAACTCATCACTCACTACGAGGCCGTGATTCGTGAGGGTGCCACACGTTTGCAGATTGGTGTCGCATGAGAATCGTTCACATCGCTAACTTCTACGGGCCAAACTCGGGTGGAATTAAAACCACGCTCCATGAACTTGGTCGCGGGTACCAGCGCTATGGCCACGAATTTATTTATATCGTCCCTGGCGTTATTAACCATAGCGAGATGACCCAGTATGGCTACAAAATAACTTTACCAAGCGTCATGCTTCCTGGCAGCGGTGGGTATCGCATTATTCGAAACAACCGTGAGCTCAAGAAGATTGTTGAATCACTAAGCCCTGATGCGATCGAGATTTCAGATCGCTTCACACTGCGCGGCATAGGGCTATGGGCAAAGCGCCATCAAATTCCCACAGTTGTCTTTAGCCATGAGACGCTCCGCGGTTTAGCCTCACGATTCCTACCAAAATGGCTACCGCTTCGATCAATGGTTAACTGGCATAACCGCAGACTCGCAAACTCATTTGATCACGTCGTTGCCACCACCGAGTTTGCCGCGAGAGAGTTCCGCGAGATTGCAGTCGATAATATTGTCAAGATTCCACTCGGCGTTGATCTCGACACCTTTACCAATGAGAATCGATCACTCACCTTGCGGCGAGATCTCTTAAAAGGTGCACAACTACTCCTTGTGCATTGCGGTCGCCTCTCCCCTGAAAAAGAACCACAACGAAGTATTCAAGCACTCGAAATTCTTCTCAAGCGTGGCGTCGATGCTCGTCTAGTAATTATCGGCAATGGGCCAATGTGGGCGAAGTTGCGTGAGCTAGCTGAGGGTTTGCCAGTTGAGATGTTGGGGTACGTTGCAGATCGCAAGCGGGTTTCAGCGATTCTCGCATCGGCTGATATCTCACTTGCACCGGGGCCCCTCGAAACTTTCTGCCTATCGGCTTTAGAGTCACTCGCTAGCGGAACTCCAGTTGTCGCATCGAGCAGCTCAGCCGTTGGTGAATTCCTGCGTCATTCAAATAAGAATCCAGCTGGTGCGATCGCTGGCGATAATCGCTTCGCATTTGCTGATGCGATTGAGTCACTCGCCTTCAGGCCACGGCTTCGTACAGTTGCTCGTGACGCAGCAGCCAGACTCCCATGGGATTCGACCGTTGGATTGATGATGGCCCTCCACGGTATTGAGGGAATTGGACAACAAGCTCCACATGCCTCAACGAAGCGAAAGCTGAAGATCGCATCATGAGCGTCATCACCCCTTCACTCACATTTACAGTGATCGGTGATAGCGCAGCTTTCGGTACTGGTGATCTCGATGAGTACGGTAATCCTCGAGGTTGGGGGCATTACCTATCTCAGGTTTTTAAAGATCCTACTTCTTACTTCAACTATTCACGTCCTGGTGCGAAATCAACAGAAGTACGTGAGGTTCAATTAACGAAGGCGCTGGAATCTGAACCTGATATCTGTGCTGTCATATGCGGTGGTAACGACATGCTCCGTAATGATTTTGATCCAGAGTTACTCCACGCAAATCTCGTTGCAACCTGTAATGAGTTAATGATCCGTGGCTCTGAAGTGCTCATGATCCAACTGCATGACCCGAATCAACTCCTCCGCTTGCCACGACTGTTAAAGCGCGTCTTGCGCCGCCGAGTCGATGCTGTAAACGCGGTCTACGAACGCGTTGCTGCCGAGCTTGATGTAGTTCTTATTCGCACGAGAAATATTCCAGATGTCCATGATCTTCGAAACTGGCACATCGATCGCATGCACCCAGGACCATTTGGACATCAACTCCTTGCCCGCGAGATGGCTTATGCACTACAAGTTCGCGGCTGGGATCTTGCACTTCCCGAGATCTCGGCCAGGGATGTCGAGTCGCGCAAAGCGAAGATCATCTGGCTCATTAAAAATGGCACACCGTGGTTCTTAAAGCGTTCTGTCGACCTGCTCCCTGCTGCCCTTATTCTGATGGCCTGGGAGCTCTGCAAGGTAATCCGCGAGCTAGCAACGAAGTAATCACTGGGTCTCGCCTTCTCCACTTGGGGCAAATTCACAGCAATAAGTTCACGAATACTCGGTAGTAGTAGCTACCAATCTCTAAACTTTCACACGTGCTAGCAGTCGTCGCGCCCGGTCAGGGCTCTCAGGCCCCGGGGTTTCTGACACCGTGGTTTGAATTCTTCGACGCCCAAGGCTCTTTCTCAGCAGAGCTCGTTGCAGGCTGGTCTGATCGTGCTGGTCTTGACCTGCGCCACTTAGGTACGCGCGCCGATGCCGATGAGATCCGCGATACCTCAAAGGCTCAACCGCTCCTCGTGCTAGGTGGCTTAACTGGCGCCGGCGCACTCTTTGCCGGAGATACTTCCGCTATCTCGCTTGTAGCCGGACACTCGGTCGGTGAAGTAACCGCTGCCGCTTTCGCTTCAGTCATAAATGCTGATGATGCCATCTCACTCGTTGCAGCTCGTGGCCGCGAAATGGCAAAGGCCGCGCAACTCTCTGAGACTGGAATGTCTGCCGTACTGGGTGGAGATCGTGAAGTAGTCGTCGCACATTTGCTCTCCCTTGGCCTAACCCCAGCAAACGAAAATGGCGCTGGTCAGATCGTTGTTGCCGGTTCACTCGCAGCGCTTGCCGCCCTTAGCGAGAATCCGCCAGCCGGATCGCGCATACGCGCACTTGCCGTATCTGGCGCTTTTCATACATCAGTGATGACGCCTGCTGTTTCAGTACTTGCAGATCTTGCCTCACAGCTAACAGTTCATGATCCAGCAATTCAGATACTTTCTAATAAAGATGGTGCGGTCGTCATTAATGGCCGTGACGTCCTTGACCGCATCGTTGGGCAGATTGCTGCTCCGGTTCGCTGGGATCTCTGCATGCAGACGATGGCAGATCTAGGTGTTACTGGAGTGATCGAAGTGCCACCTGCCGGAACGCTGATAGGACTCATCAAGCGGGCACAGCCACAGATTGAAACCTTCGCGCTCAAGAGCCCAGAAGATCTCGATGCAGCACGTGAATTCGTTGCGCGCCATGGCGTGAAAGTTGGAGGCTAGAAATGACCTTGATAAATAATCCGGCGCCGCAGAACTCTCGCATTCTCTCGGTCGGTGCGTATCGTCCTGAGAGAGTTGTGCCGAACTCGGAGATCGTTGGCCTCATCGACTCTACCGATGAATGGATCCAGCAACGTACTGGTATTGAGAGTCGCCATCGCGCAGCACCTGATCAATCACTGGTTGATATGTCAGTTGAGGCAGCTGCTATCGCAATCAAGCGCGCTGGAATTACCGCCGAGCAGATTGATTCCATCATCTTCGCCACTATCTCGTATCCATTCCAAGCGCCGAGCGCTGCTACCGAATTAGCTGCGCGACTAGGTGCTAACACTGCTGCTGCTTTCGATATATCGGCCGCGTGTGCTGGTTTTTCCTACGGCGTTGGTATGGCTGCTGATCTGATTCGCGGTGGTACTGCTCGCTATGTACTCGTCGTTGGAGGCGAAAAGCTCTCCGACTTTACTGATCCTACTGATCGCGCAACCGCATTTATCTTTGCCGATGGCGTTGGTGCGGTTGTGATCGGTCCATCTGAGGCCGTTGGTATTGGTCCCACAATCTGGGGATCTGATGTCACCAATCGCGATGCGATTACCCTCGAGCCATCTTTCTTAGAATTTAAAAATGGCAAGAGCGTTGAAGATGTTGGTTGGCCAAATATTGCTCAAGAGGGGCAACGCGTATTTCGCTGGGCGGTCTATGAGATGGCGCCAGTTGGTCGCAAAGCGATTGAGGCAGCTGGTATCACACCAGATCAGCTCGAAGCCTTTATCCCTCATCAGGCGAATGAGCGCATTATCGACTCACTCGTGAAGTCGATGGGCTTACCTGATACCGTAGAAGTTGCCCGTGATATTCGTACCACTGGCAATACCTCGTCAGCATCGATTCCACTCGCAATGGATCGGCTGCTGATAGAACATCCTGAGCTTCATGGCAAGAATGCGCTGCTCATCGGTTTCGGAGCTGGGCTGGTATTTGCCGCTCAAGTGGTGGAGCTGCCACCGAAGTGGTCCTAAAGGTTTCAATACGTCAGAAGCAGTAATAAGGTAAGTGAGCAAAAGCTCGCCCAACAGAAGGAAAGAGAAGAACAATGTCAGTAACACAAGCAGAAGTACTTACAGGAATCAAAGAGATCGTTGTTGAGGTAGCTGGAATCGATCCAACAACGATCGAGATGGAGAAGCGCTTCAACGAAGATCTCGAAGTTGATTCACTCTCAATGGTTGAAGTAATCGTTGCTGCTGAAGAGAAGTTCGGTGTGAAGATCCCTGATGAAGAAGTTACCAAGATGGCAACTGTTGCCGATGCGGTGAACTACATCGTCTCAGCCGCTAAGTAAGTAATACTGACTCTTTTCACGTAAACGAGGAATTCATGTCAAAAACACGCGTAGTTGTCACAGGGCTCGGAGCAACCACCCCATTGGGTGGAGATGTTGCGAGCACATGGGAAGCCCTTCTCGCAGGTAAGAGTGGCGTTCGTACTCTTACTGAAGAGTGGGCGCTCGATGCCTCTGTGCAATTTGCTGCGCGTGTAGCGGTCGAACCTTCTGAAGTGATGGAGCGAGTAGAGATGCGCCGCCTAGATCGATCAGAGCAGTTCGCGCTCATCGCAGCTCGCGAGGCATGGAAAGATGCTGGCTCTCCTGATGTCGATAAGACCAGACTCGGAGTCGTCGTTGCATCAGGTATCGGTGGAGTCATCACACTCCTCGATCAATATGACATTTTAAAGACGAAGGGCGCTCGTAGCGTCAGTCCACACACGGTTCCGATGTTGATGCCAAATGGTCCATCAGCAAATGTGGGCCTTGAATTACAAGCAAAGGCTGGTGTTCATACGCCAGTAAGTGCCTGCGCATCAGGTGCTGAAGCAATCGGTTACGCAATGGAGATGATTCGCACTGGTCGCGCAGATATCGTCGTTACTGGTGGAGTGGAAGCTGCAATCCACGCCCTCCCAATGGCTGGCTTTGCATCAATGAAGGCGCTCTCTACGCGTAACGATGCCCCAGAGAAGGCCTCACGACCTTACGATAAAGAACGCGATGGCTTCGTTCTTGGTGAGGGCGGCGGCGTGATCGTCATTGAATCCCTTGAGCACGCTCAAAAGCGCGGTGCAAAGATTTATGCAGAACTCGCGGGCCAGGGCCTCACATCAGATGGCTATCACATCGCTGCTCCAGATCCAGAGGGCGATGGCGTAGCTCGTGCAGTGAGGTTCGCCTTAGAAGATTCTGGAGTTAATCTCTCAGAAGTTGTCCACCTCAATGCGCACGCAACCTCAACACCAGCTGGTGATGTCGCGGAAGCTCACGCACTCGCCGCAGCACTCGGTGACGATATTTCACATGTCGCAGTATCCGCGACAAAATCCATGACAGGACACTTACTTGGTGGCGCAGGCGCGATCGAATCTATCTTCTGTATCTTGGCGCTGCATCACCGGATGGCTCCCCCAACGATCAACATTGAGAACCTTGATGAGGCTGTGATGTTGGATGTCGTTCGCGATCAGCCTCGAGCACTTCCGGCAGGACCGATCGCAGCAATCAATGACTCATTCGGATTTGGTGGACATAACGTCGTGCTGATCTTCAAATCCTACGAGTAAAGCCTCTTACTACTTCGAAACTTTAAAGCTCACGCTCACAGTGACCGAGACCGTTTTTGGAATTGTTTGAGTGTCGTATGACCCTCCACCTGAAGTATCAGTCGAATCTGGAGCCGTGACCTGTACTGGTCCACTTGAAACCGAGATTACTGCTCCAACTTTTCCGCCGACTGCAGATGTGATCGCCCGTGCCCTCACCTTCGCATCTTTCATAGCTTCAGCAAGTAGTTGTGGGCGCAACGATGCAAGCGTTGAAACAAGATACTGAGGCCCACCATTGGAAATATTTGCACCTGTTTGTAACAAGGTACCAAGCCCAGTACTGAGCTTCTTAATCATCTGAACATCAGTGCTACGAGTAATTGTCATTTGATTGGCGTTGTAGGTAAGAACGCGACCGGTTGGGTTTCCATTGACGTATTCATTATTTGGATAGGTAGTGATACCACCCAGTTCAATTCTATTTTCCGAAACTCCACCGGCAACTAAGTAGTCATGCAAGGCCGCTGAACTCTTCTCGGCTTTCTTAACCGCTGCTGCTGCAGTAGGGGCACTCTCATTGACACCGAGATTCCAGACCACGTTATCTGCAATAGCCGAGGTCTTGGCTGAGCCAGTAACGGTGATTGCATTTCCAGCCTTTGCGGCTAGGCCTGATCCAATGAGCGATCCGCCATACCCGAGACCGGAAGCGATAAAGATCGAACCAACGATTAAACCAAGTGGGCGTGAGGTCATCAAAGGAAGTTTCATAGCCACAATCTACTCCTTCCACT
>JBBAMR010000014.1:0-32735 GCA_040402375.1 Candidatus Nanopelagicaceae bacterium
GATGCAATTGGATCTCGCGGTTTAGATTTTCATATCGAGGGCCTGCGCGCACTTGGAGCAGATGTCAGGTCCGAGCACGGTTACATCATCGCTACCGCTCCCAATGGGCTAACAGGCGCTGTGATCGAATTAGAGTTCCCAAGTGTCGGCGCGACCGAGAACCTGATGACTGCTGCCTGTCTTGCAACGGGCCAGACAATCATCCACAACGCAGCGCGCGAACCAGATATCGCAGATATCGGTCAGTATTTAATCTCGATGGGCGCAAAGATTGAAGGACTCGGATCTTCAACACTCGTCATTGATGGGGTGGATCGACTTAACCCCGCAACACATGCAACCCTCCCCGATCGCATCGTTACGGGTACGTGGGCCTTTGCAGCCGTCATGACTCAAGGTGATATCACTATTGTCGGCGGTCGCCCAGAAGATCTAGAGGTGCCTCTCGACAAGCTCGTTGCCGCAGGCGCAATCATCACCACGACACCTGATGGCTTCCGAGTAAAAATGGATCGCAGGCCTGATGCAATCGATGTAGCAACACTTCCTTACCCAGGATTTCCTACGGATCTACAGCCAATGGCGATCTGCCTTAACGCTATTGCGCAAGGTCATGCACTCGTGACCGAGAATGTCTTTGAAGGCCGCTTTATGTTTGTGAACGAGTTAAAGCGCCTTGGCGCAACCATCACTGTCGATGGTCATCATGCTGCGATTAATGGTCTGCCGGTACTTTCAGGGGCGCCAGTGCAGGCTACTGATATTAGAGCTGGTGCAGCACTCGTATTAGCGGGGCTGATTAGTGAAGGAGTCACTATTGTGGAAGATGGCTACCACGTTGATCGTGGCTATCCTGACTTCGCCGAGGACTTGAGGTCGCTCGGTGCGGATGTAACAAGAGTTTAAATTAGTTAGCTTGCTCTTCGCCCAATACCGATACACGATTCTTTGATACCGAGATAAAACCACCACTCATCGCAAAGTCATGGGAAGAACCATCTGTTGACTTAATTGAGACAGTTCCTTCGACCAAGACACCAAGTAGCGGTGCGTGGTCAGGCAAAATTCCAATATCACCCTCGAGGGTACGTGCTGAAACCATCGTCGCCTCGCCCGACCAGACGCGCTTTTCGGGCGAAACAACTTCAACAGTGAGATTGGATGATGCAGCCATAAGTACTTATCCCTTAACCGATGCTGCAAGCTCTGCTGCATTGCGCTCGACATCGTCGAGTCCGCCACACATGAAGAATGCCTGCTCTGGAATGTGGTCGTACTTTCCATCAGCGAGCGCTTCAAAGGCTTCGATCGTATCCTTGAGAGGAACGAATGATCCTTCGATACCTGTGAAGACCTTCGCTACGAAGGTGTTCTGTGACAAGAAGCGCTGAATACGACGTGCGCGGCCTACCAAGATACGGTCTTCTTCTGAGAGCTCATCGATACCAAGGATCGCAATGATGTCTTGAAGATCCTTGTAACGCTGCAAGATCTGCTTGATGCGGTTGGCGACACGGAAGTGATGCTCGCCGATATAGCGTGGATCCAAGATACGTGATGTTGAATCCAGTGGATCTACAGCTGGGTAGATACCAAGCTCTGAAATAGGACGAGATAACACCGTAGTTGCATCTAAGTGAGCGAATGTTGTGTGAGGAGCTGGGTCGGTGATGTCATCGGCAGGAACATAAATCGCCTGCATCGATGTAATCGAGTGACCACGTGTTGATGTGATGCGCTCTTGGAGCTGGCCCATCTCATCAGCAAGTGTTGGCTGGTATCCCACAGCAGATGGCATACGACCGAGAAGCGTCGATACTTCAGAACCAGCTTGTGTGAAGCGGAAGATATTGTCGATGAAGAGCAATACATCCTGGTTCTGAACGTCACGGAAGTATTCAGCCATGGTGAGTGCTGAGAGCGCAACGCGCAAACGAGTCCCAGGTGGCTCATCCATCTGTCCGAAGACCAATGCAGTCTTATTGATAACGCCAGTCTCTGTCATTTCGAGGAAGAGATCGTTACCTTCACGGGTACGCTCGCCGACGCCTGCGAATACAGATACGCCACCGAAGTTCTCCGCTACGCGGTAGATCATCTCCTGGATAAGAACTGTCTTACCAACACCGGCGCCACCGAAGAGGCCGATCTTTCCGCCCTTTACATATGGTGTGAGGAGGTCAATAACCTTGATGCCAGTCTCGAACATCTCGGTCTTTGACTCGAGCTGATCGAATGCTGGGGCTGTGCGGTGGATTGGCCAACGCTCTTTAATATCAAGTGATGATGTTGGAACGTCGAGTGACTCACCTAATGTGTTGAAGACGTGGCCCTTGGTTACATCGCCAACTGGTACAGAGATTGGGGCGCCGGTATCGGTCACTGATGCACCGCGGACCATGCCGTCGGTTGGCTGCATCGAGATCGCACGGACGAGGTTGTCGCCGATGTGCTGCGCAACTTCGAGGGTCAAGGTGCGAACCTCGCCAGAGAGCGTTACATCAACGCGCAATGCATTGAAGATCGCTGGCATCGCATCAGATGGGAACTCAATATCCACCACTGGTCCGATAACTCGAGCAACGCGGCCATTCTTTGTCGCTGTAGTTGATGTCATTATTCGCTCCCTGCGCTAGCTGAGGCGAGAGCATCTGCTCCGCCAACAATTTCACTGATCTCTTGCGTGATTTCAGCCTGACGAGCCGCGTTGGCTAGTCGGGTAAGTGACTTGATGAGCTCGTCAGCGTTATCAGTCGCTGACTTCATTGCGCGACGACGAGCTGCATGCTCTGACGCCGCTGATTGCAACATTGCGTTGAAGACTCGAGCTTCGACATAGCGAGGCAAGAGTGCATTGAGCACTTGCGTCGCATCTGGCTCGAATTCATATTGAGGAAGGAGGCCTTCTTGGCGCTCGCTCGTCTCCAGCGGCAGCACCTGACCGGTGACCGGTGTCTGCGTGATCATCGATTTAAATTCGGTGTAGATAATGTGGAACTCATCAGCGCGCTCAGCTGCAGTCGTAAAGACTTCAATCAAGGCTGCTGATACTTCGCGAGCATTCTTAAACTGTGGGTTATCAGAGAAGCCGGTCCATGAGCCTGCGATCGCGCGGTTACGGAACTTGTAATAGTTCAGCGCTTTGCGGCCAACGAGGTAGGCATCAGCGGTAATTCCACGAGCCTTCAAAGCGGCGATAACAGTGTCGCCCTCTTTGATCGCTGCATTCGAGTATGCCCCAGCCATTCCACGGTCGGCAGCGATGATCAAGACTGCTGCACGACGTGGTGACTCTGATGCTGTGGTGAGCGGGTGATCGACCTGAGAGAAGGTCGCTACTGCTCGGACAGCCTCAGTAATCTCATTCGCATATGGCGATGAGGCGTTTACGCGTTGTTGCGCCTTGATGATACGAGAGGCAGAGATTAACTCCATAGCCTTCGTGATCTTCTTCGTCGCCTTAACCGAACGCATTCGGCGGCGATAGACGCGTAGTTGGGCACCCATGGGTTCTTACTTCACCTCTGTTGATGCGAATTGAGTCTTGAAGACAGTGACTGCTTCAGTAAGCGCTGCGACGGTATCGTCAGAGAGTTCGCGAGTAGTTGAGATAACCTCAAAGATTGATGAACGCTCACGAGCGATGAAATCAAGGAACTCTGATTCAAAGCGACGGATATCGGCGACAGGAATTGAATCCATCTTGCCGGTTGTACCTGCCCAGATAGAGGCAACTTGGCGCTCTACTGAGTACGGCGAGTACTGACCCTGCTTCAAAAGTTCAACCATGCGAGCTCCGCGCTCAAGTTGTGCCTTTGATGCTGCATCAAGATCTGAACCAAATGCGGCGAATGCTTCGAGCTCGCGATACTGAGCAAGATCAAGACGGAGACGTCCTGCGATTTTCTTGATCGCCTTGGTCTGTGCTGATCCACCCACGCGTGATACTGAGATACCTACGTTGATCGCTGGGCGAACGCCGGCGTTGAACAAGTCGGTTTCAAGGAAGCACTGACCATCGGTAATCGAAATAACGTTTGTTGGAATAAATGCAGAGACGTCATTTCCCTTGGTCTCAATGATTGGAAGGCCAGTCATTGAACCGCCGCCGAGCTCATCAGAGAGCTTTGCGCAACGCTCGAGAAGACGTGAATGCAAGTAGAAGACATCGCCTGGGTAGGCCTCGCGACCTGGTGGACGACGAAGGAGCAAGGAGACTGAACGGTAGGCCTCGGCCTGCTTGGAGAGATCATCAAAGATGATCAAAACGTGTTGGCCGTTATACATCCAGTGCTGACCAATTGATGAACCGGTGTAAGGAGCGAGGTACTTGAAGCCTGCTGGATCAGATGCTGGAGCTGCAACGATTGTTGTGTACTCCATTGCGCCAGCTGCTTCGAGTGCGCCCTTTACCGATGCGATCGTTGAACCCTTTTGGCCGATAGCAACATAGATGCACTTAACCTGCTTCTTTGGATCGCCGGTCTTCCAGTTATCGCGCTGGTTAATAATGGTGTCGATTGCAATCGCAGTCTTACCAGTCTGACGGTCACCGATGATGAGCTGGCGCTGTCCGCGACCAATAGCTGTCATCGCATCGATCGCCTTGATACCAGTCTGCATTGGCTCTTTAACTGGTTGGCGCTGAACTACTGATGGTGCCTGGATCTCAAGTGCACGAGTTGTCTCAGCCTTGATCTCACCCTTACCATCGATCGGCTCACCGAGAGCGTTAACAACACGGCCCAAGAAGCCATCACCGACTGGAACAGAGAGAATTTCTCCAGTGCGACGAACTGTTGTTCCTTCTTCAATACCGGTGAACTCGCCCAAGATAACGACACCGATCTCGCGAACATCGAGGTTAAGCGCGAGGCCTAACGTTCCGTTCTCAAACTTCAAAAGTTCATTGGTCATGGTTGAAGGCAGTCCTTCAACGCGGGCGATACCGTCGCCTGCCTCAGTAACTGTGCCGATCTCATCTCGGGCTGCAGCTCCTGGGTTATATGAAGCAACGTGCTTTGCAAGTGCGTCGCGAATTTCTTCGGGACGAATTGTTAGCTCGGCCATAATGTATTCCCTCTGTCTCTCTTACTAGTCGAAACTCTTCTTGGTAGAGAATCGAATTCTTGGGTAGTTCTAAACTGCGAGCGCTCTGCTCGCTTCTGCCAAACGATTGCTGATGGTGCCATCGATGATCTCGTCAGCGAAGCGAACTTCGATTCCGCCGAGTACTGATGGATCAATTTCGGAGTTGATATGAACTGGCTGGCCAACCTGCTTTGTCAGCGAGGCGGCAAGGGTCGCGATTTGAGCTGGTGTCAGAGCAACAGCGGTGCGGACAACTGCCACTAACTGATTGCGACGAGCCGATACTGCGTGGGCATATGCCGAGAGCGTCGCTTCAATGCTGCGGCCACGAAGTCCTGCGATAACAGCTTCGATTAGACGAAGTGTTGATGGACTGACCTTGCCGGCAAAGATTGATTCAACGAGTGCGCGCTTACGATCGGCTGAATCCGCACGATCATTGAGCGCCAAGCGGAGATCGTTATGTGCGACGAGAAGGCGTGAGAGTGTAAAGAGCTCATCTTCAACTCGATCGATTGCGCCATCGAGGTTTGCAGCAGTCGCTTCAGCTTCTACTGCGATCTGCTCCAAGGCATCTGCGATCTCACCAGAGCTAGACCAACGAGATGCGGCAGCTGTTGAAAGTAGAGCTAAAGCCTTAGCGTTGATCTCTTTACCAAAGAGGTCGTTGATTAATACAAGCTTTGAATCGTGATCTCTCGCTGGGTCAGTCAATGCGCGGCGCAACCCTACTGAGGATGCGATCGCAGCAAGCGCCTTCAAGAGGTCGGCTGATAGCGCAGTGCACTCTGCCGATGAAGCGCCCTTAAGCTGCTCATCGAGTGCACCGCGAAGTGCCAGGAGACCCTGACGACTACTACCACCGAGAACGATCATTACTTGCTCTTCTCCAAGTCTTCTAAGAAGCGATCGACAATACGAGATTGTCGTACCTGGTCTTCAAGTGCTTCTCCGACGATCTTGGATGCAAGATCAACGGCCAAAGTTCCGACCTCAGCGCGAAGTGAAGAGATTGCCTTCTCGCGTTCTGCTTCGATTGAACTCTGGGCTGCCGCTGTAATACGAGCAGATTCTTCTTGTGCTTGCGCGCGAAGATCTTCGATAATCGCAGCGCCTTGTGCGCGAGCTTCTTCACGGATCTTGGCAGCTTCACCACGAGCATCAGCGAGTTGAGCCGTGTACGACTCAAGCGCCTGAGCTGCTTCAAGCTGTGCGCGTTCTGCCTTTTCAATGCCACCTTGGATCGCCTCGGTACGTGCCGCAAATGCCTTTTCAAACATTGGCGTAACGAACTTACGGAGAACGAAGAAGAGCAGTGCGAAGGCGATAACGCCGACGACTAACTCAGCTGGCTTTGGAAGAAGTGGGCTCTGCGCCGCTTCAGCTACAAACCGTGAATGCATCTCTTGTTCCTATCTAACGTTGCTTATTAA
Source organism: Candidatus Nanopelagicaceae bacterium (assembly GCA_040402375.1). Classification (GTDB taxonomy): domain Bacteria; phylum Actinomycetota; class Actinomycetes; order Nanopelagicales; family Nanopelagicaceae; genus PALSA-747. Next base: position 6,525 of record JBBAMR010000014.1, read on the forward strand.
GTGAACTTATTGAGGCTATTAGAGGACGAATGCGAGGACGAGACCGAAGAGCGCCAACGCTTCTGCCAAGGCGAAGCCGAGGAATGCGATTGGCTGCAAGACTGAACGTGCCTCGGGCTGACGTGCAACACCGTTGATATAAGCGGCGAAGATTAAGCCAGTTGCGATTGCGGGTCCGATTGCAGATAGGCCATAACCGACCAGGTTGAGTGTGCCTTTCATCTTTGTTGCCTTTCGTTCGTAAGTACTTGCTGGCAATTACCAACAAGGGGTTCGAGAAATTTAGTGGTTAGTGCTCATCCGCCAGTGCTCCTGCAATGAAGAGCGCTGAGAGAAGGGTGATGATGTAGGCCTGGAGGCACTGCACCATAAATTCGAAGAAGGTCATCGCGATGCCAAATCCAAAGGAGAAGGGCGAGAGGATCTTCATGAACCAATGTGAATCGTGGAGCATGTAGTTACCGCCACCGATAAAGACGAGGAGCAACAAGTGGCCAGCGAACATATTTGCAAAGAGACGCAGTGAAAGTGTCACTGGACGAATTAAGAAGTAGGTCGCAATCTCAATAGGTGTGAGAAGAATGTATGCAAACTTTGGAACGCCTGGGAGGAATGCAATTCCCTTGAGGTACTTACCAAGGCCCTGCTTCTTAATACCGATTGCGTGGAAGATGAAGTATGAGAATCCTGCGAGTACATATGGGAAGGCAACGTGTGACATCGATGGGAATTGCAAGAAGGGAATAATTCCAAAGACGTTGTTGACCAAGACGAAGGTAAATAAGGTGAAGAGGAATGGCACGAACTGCAAGAAGCCGCTGCCGATAATCTCTTCAGCGAGATCCTTACGCACAAATGCATAGATCGATTCGCCAGCGAATTGGAGTTTGCCTGGAACGATCGCTGCCTTGCGAGAGGCTGCAACGAAGAAGATCGAGATCACGATGATGCTTAAGAAGACGAGCAAGATTGGCTTCGTTGTGAATGCGCTATTGCCAAAAACCGGTGGCAAAGTGAAGTCGTTGGTGCTTGGCGGGACGAACCCAGGACCAGCTACAGCAGACGCGAGCACAGACTCTCCCTTAGTGGATCTTCTTTGATGCGGGCCAAATCTTAATGTTCTCTATGAGGACGGCGTAACCCTATTAGGCGTATTGCCAATTCCAAAACTCAAATTGGTAACAAAAAGGTGATCTTGACCGTACTACCAGCGGCCCGGGGTTGCCCTATTCGCGACCGAAACGGAGCCAGACAAGGTAGATCGAGGCGCCCATACCGAGCAAGAACCCGACGAGCATGAACCAGTGGTGGTGCGGATCGAGCCAGCGATCGAGCCCGTAGCCGAGGCCGCCCCAGATGAGTAGCCCAGAGATGAGGTAACCCAGGATCGACCAGAGTGCGCCCTCTTCATTTGATGCCATGGATAACTACCCCTTTAAACCTTGATGCAATCGGTGCGATCTACTTCTGAAGGGGTAATGGTAGCCCCAGCTTGAGTTTGAGAAATGCACGGATCTCCCCCGCCAGCCAGGCGGCGGTAATAGCGAGCGCAGTGACGGCAAAGGCGGCGCGGTTGACGGTCGCGGGCGAGGTGAACTTGGTGACGACCAGCAGGAATACCCCCATCGCCATAACCTTGGCGAAGTAGGAGAACATCGCAAGGGCCATAGTGGCGATTGGATCTAAATTCTTGGCGATCGCGCTAATCCCGAGATGGACTGAGAAGAAGAGAAGAACGATCAAGCTAGCGAGCAACGAGCCCCAGGCTCCAGGGCCCTTCTTCAAGGCGATAGAACCGGCTACACAGATAATCGTGACGATCAATGACGGAATCAAGGCTCCGCGCCACATCATCGTCTCGGATGAGTTCTCGCCAGATGTGGGAGTGCTGAGGTTAGACATGGCTTGCTTCTCTCTCCTGCTGATCGTGAACTTTTTGAGATCTGATCGTGTCGAAGATCAGGGCTAGCGATACCGATGCGATCGCGGCTGCAACCAAGAGTGCGATCCAGAGCGGCGCAAAGGCTGCAATCACAGTTGGGAAGGCGAAGGTCGCTGACCATAAGTAAAGAATGAATGTAGTGCGCCGATGTGAGTTCCCGAGGTCGAGCAATTTGTGATGCAGGTGCTCTCGATCAGATTCAAAGGGCGAACGGCCAGCACTCACTCGTCTGACAATTGCCAAGATGAGATCAAGTAATGGGATCGCCAAAATAGTGAATGGCAGCAAGAGCGGCAAGAGGGCAGAACGTGATGCTGAACCAGAGATTGCGTTGACATCGATCTGACCAGTGAGAGTAATCGCAGATGCAGCCAGGAGTAGACCTAAGAGCATCGCACCTGAGTCGCCCATAAAGATCCGTGCTGGATGGAAGTTATGAGCCAAGAAGCCAAGACACATTCCAATCACAACAGCGGTGATCAGCGAGGGTGCACCGGCACGGTTAAAGCCATTTACTACCGCGAGTACATACGAGAAGATAAAGAAGGCAGTGGCGCAGATTGCGACGATTCCAGTTGCCAAGCCATCTAATCCATCAACAAAGTTCACGGCATTAATTACTGTGACAACAAAGAGGACGGTGAGTACCTGACCGATACTCGGGGGCAGAGTCAAGATGCCATTGATCGGCAGCCAGAGAATCTGAACGCCATGCAATAAGAGAATTCCGGCAGCAACTGCTTGGCCCGCAAATTTTGTAATCGAATCTAACTCGAAGCGATCATCAATCGCACCAAGGAGCATGACAAAAGTTCCGGCAAGAAAAATTCCTTGCGCTTCGCGGCCAAAGGATTGACCGACAAGTGGCAGATGATTAACGATCACAAGAGTGAGTGACATTCCGATCCACATCGCTACTCCACCCCAGCGTGGCGTTATAGAGGTATGGATATCTCGCTCACGAATGCTCATATAGGCGCCAGATCGCATCGCAGTTGACCTGACAAGTGGCGTCACGAGAAAGGTGATGGCGGCAGCGATGAGTGCGGTGAGTAGATATTCACGCATAGGAGTGTGGGAAGTTTCTCGTCGTAAACGTTACGTTCGTGGGTAGACCGGGAATTGGGCAGTGAGTGCGTTGACATCAGCACGGATCGCTGCTGCCTTGCCTGCATCTTCGCCATCTTTAATCGCGCGTGCGATCAAGGATGCGATCTCCTTCATCTGTGGAACGCCCATCCCCTGTGTTGTGGTAGATGGCGTTCCGACGCGGATACCACTAGTGACAGCAGGTGCCTCTGGATCGTAAGGAATTGCATTCTTATTGAGCGTGATGCCAGCATTACCGCAACGCTCATCGGCAACCTTGCCTGTTACACCAGTACTACGAATATCAATCAATGCGAGGTGGGTCTGGGTGCCGCCAGATACTGCGCGCATTCCTTCAGTTTCAAGACCAGCTGCGAGCGCCTTGGCATTAGTAATAACATCCTTTGCATATTGCTGATACTCAGGAGTTGCACACTCTTTGAGGGCGACAGCCTTTCCAGCGACTGCGCTCATGATTGGGCCGCCCTGCATTCCTGGGAAGACTGCCTTATCGATTGCAGCTGCATGCTCAGCTTTGGTCAAGATCATTCCACCGCGCGGTCCGCGTAAGACTTTATGGGTAGTGAACGAGACGACATCTGCATAAGGAACTGGTGATGGGATCGCCTTACCGGCAACGAGGCCGATGAAGTGCGCCGCATCTACCCACATGATTGCGCCAACTTCGTCGCAGATCGCGCGGACCTTTTCAAAGTCGATCAAACTTGGATATGCAGTGGCGCCGGAGCAGATCATCTTTGGCTTATTGGCGATCGCAAGATCACGAAGCTCGTCGTAATCGATCAGCTCGTTATCTTGGCGAACGCCATAAGAGACGATGTTGTACCACTTACCTGAGAAGTTCACCTTTGAACCATGTGTGAGGTGGCCACCGTGAGGTAATGACATCGCAAGGACGGTATCGCCCGGGTTGGTAAATGCTTTGTAGACCGCAACGTTCGCGCTCGCACCGGAGTGTGGCTGCAAGTTTGCATGCTCTGCGCCAAAGAGTGTCTTAGCGCGGTCGTTACCAATAAGTTCGACCTTATCAACCTCTTCGCAGCCGCCGTAGTAACGCTTGCCTGGGTAACCCTCGGCATATTTATTGGAGAGCGTTGAACCAAGTGTTGCGAGCACTGCTGGTGAGGTGAAGTTCTCGGAAGCAATCAACTGGAGTCCGTGGCGCTGACGCTCAAGCTCGCTCAGCAGAACTGCGGCGATATCGGGATCTTGGCGCTCAAGCTGGTTGAAATCTGGACCATAAAAAATTTCGCTCATGGCCTGAGCCTAGTTCACGGCCCCCGCAATTGTCGGCACGATCGTTGGCAGGATTGCCGCTATCTCTTCCTGTGAGATGGCCCCGAGGCGAGCGATCTCTAGCCCCCCGGGCTTGCCCAGGATTGCTCGGCGGATCAGGGTCGATGCCGGGCCGGCCGGAAGCTCGCCCTCATCGACATAGATCGCGATGCTCGATTCATGTGCTGGTACGAAATCGATATGGGAGCTTGAGCCTTGGCCTGCGATCGCTGCGCTCGCTACCGCGATTGGTCCAGTCGCCTTTGCAACTGCGCGCAGAAATTCTCGATCTGGGATTCGAACCACAAACTCTGAGAGCTCGCCATGATCACCAAGATCCCAGGAGAGTGCGCTCTGTGGCATCAGCTGGATGGAGAGTAGGCCTGGCCAGAAGCTATCGGCGAGCGATTTCATCTCTGTATCAAAATCCCGAGCAAGGCCAGTAAGTACTTCGGTGCCACCGACCATTACCTGTGCCGCTGTGAAATCAGGATCGCCACGCAAAGTATGAATCTCATTGACTGCCTCAAGATCAAATGCGTTGCAGGCGTAGATGTAACTATGCTCAGCTGCAAGCACTGCAATTCCACCACCAGAAAGTAACTCTGCAACTTGAGCGACGGTCGCTGTGACTAACTCTGGACTGCTCTCAGAAGTGAGTGTGATGTAGATCGACATATCTAGACTCTACTTAAATACTTCAAGCTTTTCAGCGAGTGACCCATCGACCATCGCATGAATAGTGGTTCCGTTCTCGGAATACTCTTCACTCATAATCTCACCACGCTCGTGGATGGCAGAGACGAGATCACCTCGGTTAAAAGGAATCGTTGCGCGCACTTCGATGCGCGGTCTTGGCAACGATGTCTCAATCGCCTTAAGCAAGGTATCTAGACCAAATCCAGTACGAGCAGAGAAGGCAAAGCTATTGGGCTCGGTGCGCAGGATCTGCATCATGACTTCAGGAGCTGCGATATCAGCCTTATTAATCGCGATAATCTCAGGGATATCTCCCCCGCCGACATCATTGATTACGTGGCGAACTGCGCGAATCTGTTCCATCGGATCTGGGTGCGAGCCATCGACGACGTGGACGATGAGATGAGCACCAGCGACCTCTTCCAGCGTTGATTTAAAGGCTTCAACGAGCTGATGCGGCAGGTGGCGAACAAAGCCGACGGTATCCGAGAGCGTGAAGATGCGGCCATCAGGTGTACGTGTCTGGCGCGTGGTTGGATCAAGCGTTGCAAAGAGTGCGTTCTCAACAAGTACGCCAGCATTTGTTAAGCGATTCATCAGCGAAGACTTACCGGCGTTGGTATAGCCAGCGATCGCTACTGATGGAATATTGTGGCGATCTCGCTCTTGTCGCTTCGTATCGCGAGCAACCTTCATCTCTTTAATATCTTTACGAAGTTTCGCCATCTTGTCATTGATACGACGACGATCAGTTTCGATCTTGGTCTCACCAGGGCCTCGACCACCGATGCCACCTGCTTGGCGTGATAGTGAGTCACCCCAACCACGAAGTCGTGGCAAGAGGTATGTCATCTGGGCGAGTTCTACTTGGGCCTTACCTTCACGTGACTTCGCATGCTGCGCGAAGATATCGAGGATAAGTGCGGTGCGATCAATGACCTTGACCTTTACCTTGGATTCAAGCGAGCGCAGTTGTGCCGGTGAGAGCTCACCATCACAGACAACGGTATCTGCGCCAGTCGCAACGACCGCGTTACGGAGCTCGACAACTTTTCCGGAGCCGATATACGTCGATGGATCGGCGCGATCGCGGCGTTGAATAAGTCCATCCATGACTTGAGAACCGGCGGTCTCCGCGAGTGCGCCGAGTTCTTTAAGTGAGTTTTCGGCATCTTGTGCAGTGCCTTCAGTCCAGACGCCGACCAGTACAACCTTCTCTAATCGAAGTTGTCGGTACTCAGCATCAGAGACATCCTGCATTTCAGTCGAGAGACCATGAACGCGGCGAAGTGCTTGGCGATCTTGCAGATCTTGTTGTTGGCTCTCATTGAATTCCGCGAGGCTCTCGTTCGCATCAAACTCTGCGGCGACCTGGGCAGATTCGCGAAGGAGTTGATCAATATCGATATCGAGGGGTTCTTGATCGCGGGCCATTAGAGGTACTTACTAATGTCCTGGTCGGCAATGAGTACAGCAGGTCCAGTGAGCGTTGCATTGCTATGGGGATCGATATCAACGGTCAGGCGTCCCCCGGGTGGATTGATGACCCAATGAATCGGAAGTGATTTCTTCAGCTTGAGTGTGGTGGCAAGTGCGACTGCACAGATTCCAGTTCCGCAGCTCTGGGTCTCACCTGATCCACGTTCGTGGACGCGCATCGCAAGCTCACCATTTTCAAGGATCTTCACAAATTCAACGTTCACACCTTCTGGGTACTCATCAGCTGGTTCAACGATCGGCGGGCTCTTGAGATCCCCGGCATCAGCGAGATCATCGACAAAGACGACTGCATGAGGATTCCCGACATTGATGTTGTAACCCTGCCACGTGCGATCGCCAACTGTTACGGTGATCTCGCCGTAAACTTCAGAGACGCCACCCATATTGACGGCAATATCATCAACCGCTGGGACTGCGAGATACTTCATGCCAGCACGGGTATTAATCGCAAAGATTCCTTCACCTTGGTGTCCACGTTCAACGAGGTAGCGAGCCATCACGCGAATTCCATTGCCACACATCTCGGCGAGAGTGCCATCGCTATTGCGGTAATCCATAAACCACTTACCATCGCGTTTGATGATGCGGATAGTTCCATCTGCACCGATACCGATCTGGCGGTCACAAATTCGGATTACTTGCTCTGGCGTTAATTCATGCGCATCTTCTGGATCGAAGAGCAGGACAAAGTCATTCTTCGTGCCATGCCCATAGGTTGCGATCATCTTTGAATAATAGACGCTAACGCTGCATCCGTCCGCGCGGGCGTTGTGGAGTGCGCTGAGAGCCACGTGATGCGCTCATCTCGACTAAACCAGGTCTCTTGGCGGCGCACATATTGGCGAGTGGCGCGCTTGGTATCTTCGCGAGCTTCTTCCTCACTGATGGATCCATGCTTCATGGCAATAATCTGGGCGTAGCCGATAGCGGCCTGAGCGGTCTTTGCCTCGAGGATCCCTTGATTGATGAGCTCTTCTACCTCATCGACAAAGCCAAGCTCCCACATACGATCGACTCTGGCGTTGATGCGATCACCGAGCGCCTCTCGATCCATTGCTAGCCCAATTTGGATCGCATCGGGATAGCGAGTGGAATCTTTGCGCGGCAGGTTGGTTGTGTAAGGCTCACCGGTAATCTCGATCACCTCAAGTGCGCGAATGACTCTTCTGACATTCTCGAAGGGAATGGCAAGGGCAGCAACCGGATCGAGAGTTGCAAGGCGTGCGTGGATCGCCTCGTTACCAATCTCTTCAGCCTCATCGGTAATGCGTTGACGGATAATCGGATCAGTATCTGGAAAGTTAAGATCATCGAGGATTGATTTAATATAGAGACCAGTTCCGCCAACAATGATCGCTGGGATATTTGCAGCGCGGAGTCGGTCGACTTCAGCTCGGGCGATCTCTTGATACTTAGCGACCGTCATATCGAGATTGACTGGGTGGATATCTAAGAGAAGATGTGGGATCCCTGCGCGCTCTTCATGAGTGAGCTTTGCAGTTCCGATATCCATGCCCTGATAGACCTGCATGGAGTCGGCATTAATAATCTCTGCGCCAAGTTTCTGCGCGAGTGCGATTGCGAGATCACTCTTTCCAGTAGCGGTAGCACCACAGATAACAATCAAGGGGCTAGAGCTGCTCATCGCCCAATCGTAGTTGATTCATAATCCGAGCCATCATCTGGTGGCCAAAACCCTTACGCGCAAGAAGAGATGAGATGCGGCGATAGGCAACATCTGGAGCGAGGTGCGAGCTAGCGCGGTACTTCTTCTCGGCGAGAGCGAAGGCGAGCTCGTACTCCTCTTCACTATCAATCCCTGCGAGCGCTTCTTCGATGATATCTGCGGCGACGCCTTTTTGACGTAGCTCGGAAGAGATCACGCGCTTACTCAACTTCTTCTGACGCTGGCGAGATTCGGCCCAGATCTTTGCAAATTCAAGATCATTGAGCAGCCCTTGGAGCTCGAGAGTATCGAGGATGCCAGAGGCGACCTCTTCTTCGGCGCCACGCTTGATCAGATGGTCGTGAAGTTCAGACCTACTCCGAGCACGTGGAGCGAGCGCAAAGAGCGCGCAATCCATCGCCTCGGAGTAGGTAAGAGCTCCGGCAGGAGCCTCTGAACTACTAGAACGGTCGTATTTCAAGGTTTAGAACTCAACCTCAGCTGTTGCCTCATCAACGGCAGCGACGAGCGCTGGGTCGATCGCAACTGGTACATAGTGATCACGGATCTGCTGCTCAATATCGTTAGCGAGATCTGGGTTATCCAAGAGGAAGGAGCGGGCATTCTCTTTACCTTGGCCGAGTTGATCCGGACCGTAGGTATACCAAGCGCCAGCCTTCTTCACGACACCGACTTCAACGCCGAGATCGATGAGCGATCCTTCGCGTGAGATACCGGTTCCGTAGATGATGTCGAACTCTGCCTGCTTAAATGGTGGAGCCATCTTGTTCTTGACGACCTTGACGCGGGTACGGTTACCGACTGCATCTTGACCATCTTTAAGGGTTTCGATTCTGCGGACATCGAGACGGATAGAGGCGTAGAACTTGAGCGCCTTACCACCAGTGGTTGTCTCAGGAGTTCCGAAGAAGACACCGATCTTGTCACGGAGCTGGTTGATGAAGATCGCAGTGGTATTTGATTGGTGGAGTGCACCGGTGATCTTACGGAGTGCTTGTGACATCAAACGAGCTTGGAGCCCCATGTGTGAATCACCCATCTCGCCTTCGATTTCAGCGCGAGGAACAAGTGCTGCAACGGAGTCAACGACGATAATGTCGAGGGCGCCGGAGCGAACCAACATATCCATAATCTCGAGCGCTTGCTCACCGGTATCTGGCTGTGAGACGAGAAGTGCATCGATATCAACGCCGAGCTTGCGGGCATACTCTGGATCCAGTGCATGCTCTGCATCGATAAATGCTGCGATGCCGCCAGCCTTCTGTGCATTAGCGATCGCATGGAGTGCGACAGTTGTCTTACCTGAGGATTCAGGTCCATAAATTTCTACGATACGTCCACGTGGCAATCCGCCGATTCCGAGTGCGATATCGAGTGCGATCGAACCAGTTGGAATAACTTCCATTGGGATTGCACCTCGTTCGCCCATCTTCATGATGGACCCCTTACCGAATTGACGCTCAATCTGGGCGAGGGCTGTATCAAGGGCTTTACCGCGTTCGGATAATTGCTTATCCGTTTTGCTTTCAGATTTATCTGAAGCCATTTTTATACCTTTCTTACTACTCAAACCTTCACTCATTAAAGTCTTTCAGGCTCTAATAGGTGTGGCGTCTATACGGTCCCGAAGGTACGGAAGACCACTGACGGCGACGCTTGATGCGACGCGGAACTGTGGAACCGCTCGGGTTGGGCATAAATAGTCTACCGAACATCTGTTCGAATATCACTCCATGAGTGGGCAAGACACGCCCAGAAGGCGCCCGGAAATGAGGGCGATTGAGAAGGCTACGAAGGGGCGGGCTAGCGAAGCTTTGCAGGCATCTCTGGGTTATGGGCCACTATCCCACGCCAGATATCGCCAGGCTCGAGGCCGGCTGCGAGCGCTTCATTGACGGTCCGGCCGCCAAGCTCTGAGTGAACGGTATCTCTGGAGTAGGTATCAGGATCGGCGAAGGCTTCGTTGATACGGTTTCGTAATTCAGTGATGCGCATGAGATAGCGCCTTAGAGCAGGCTTGCCAAGCGCTCAGCTTGGATCTGTGACTGTGCTGCAGTGAGCGGTGATGTCACCTGTGCGATCAGCCAGCGAAGAAGAAGCCCAACTAAGTTTTCATCATCACCAAAAATTTCTGCTGCGGCGCGATGTATCGCAATCCATAGTGGATGGCCAGTAATGGTGGTGAGTGCGATGACTTGATCGCGATCAGTCTCTACCATTTTGGCAAGTGCGAGATCTTCAGAGATATTACGAGAGAGTTGAAAGAGCGCATCCGCTTTACTTTTTGCGGTGCGCGCGACTTCGATTAAGCGCTCGACCTCGCTAGCAAGGAGCGCATTCATGAGCTCTTCGCGATCAGCAAAATGATTATAAATTGTTGCGCGTGAGACTTCTGCGCGCTCAGCAATATCGTTCATCAAAGATTCGTAACTACCAACTTGAGCGATAACCTCTTTTGCGCCAGCGAGGATCGCGAGTTGAGAGCGTTGGTAGGTTGCCATTTGTGGAGCGTACTTCACGGGTGAACCGTTATGCAGCGTCGCCCACCACAGTAAGTGCAGGAGTTTCGTGGCTCTTTACTTGAGTCACAACATCGAGAAGGAGAGTAGAGAGATCGAGATCGAGGGCAAAACAGATCGCATTGATCAACTCGGATGATGCTTCTTTCTGACCGCGTTCTACCTCAGAGAGATAGCCAAGAGATACTCGTGCGCTCTTTGCGACATCGCGCAGGGTACGACCTTGGGCCACGCGCGCAGAGCGAAGCGTGTTGCCAAGGTAGGAGCGTAAAAGTGTCACGAGGTAAGGATACGCGAAAGGCAGGCTAAAGCACTCTCAATTGTGGCTCCGCGGATGGCGTTGCGCTCTCCTGTGAGTGCGAGCTCGATCGTGATCGTCTCGCTCTTCGATGCGATTGCCACCCAGACAGTTCCGGCCCTTTGTCCATAGGCCTTGCCCGGTCCAGCTACGCCAGTCGTTGAGATCGCAAAATCTGAACCGAATTGCTCCCGGACTGATTCAGCCATTTCACGGGCAACAACTTCAGAGACTGCCGTTGATTTGGTCAGGGTGCGCTTTGGGATTCCAAGAAATTTTGTCTTACTGACATCGCTGTAGGTAACGATCGACCCTAAGAAGACCGCAGAGGATCCAGCAACATCAGTGATTGCTGACGCGACTCCCCCGCCGGTAATCGATTCAGCGGTCGAGAGTGTGAGCCCGCGGCGCTTCATGACCTTGACGATTTGAGTAGTGATCTCGAGTTGCTTCGCAGATTGTGAACTCATCGCTTGAGTACTCCCTTGAAGTATTCATAGCCAGTAGTAAGAGTGAGCGTGATCGCCACAGCCATAAAAATATCGCGCGGAATAAAGAGCCAATGTGGAATCGGCAAGATAAACCAGCCGACGCCGAAGCCCTGCATAAGAGTCTTGATCTTTCCACCGTTGCTGGCCGAGATCACACCATCTGAGATGACGACGAAGCGAAGTACGGTGACCGCAATTTCGCGGGCCATGATCACGATTGTGACCCACCATGGCAGGCGATGGAGAATCGAGAGCGAGACCATTGCGGTGCCGATCGAAACTTTATCTGCGATCGGATCTAAGAGCTTGCCAAATTCGGTGATCTGATTCTTAGCTCGCGCGATTCGACCATCAAAGAAGTCAGTAAGTCCAATGATAAAAAAGATGCACCAGGCTGCGATCATCCACTGGTGATCATTGCCACCATTCTTAAAGAGAGCGTAGGCACCGATTGGAGTGAGGGCCACTCGTAAAACGGTTAATAGATTTGGGAGGTTCACAGTGGGACAGCAATCAGATCTACGCCAGAGACTTCGGAGACGATCGCATCAACATAGTCACCGACTTTGTACTTCACTCGGCTCTGCAGAGTGGTTGAGCCATCTACCTCTGGGCCTTGGTGGTCGGCGCGGCCTTCCTGAAGCTCTTCATCCTCAATCAAAATTCGGACTCGCTCACCGATTCGCTCTTCAGCGCGCTGCATCAAGAGTTCATCAACGAGGGTCGATAACTCTTCTACGCGGGAGTTAATAACACTTTGCTCGACCTTATCCGCGTGGGTGAGCGCTTCGGTCTTATCTTCATCAGAGTATCCAAAGACGCCAATCGCATCCATGCGAGCCTCGGAGATGAAGTCAACAAGATCCTGAAACTCCTCTTCGGTTTCACCTGGGAAGCCGACAATCACATTAGAACGGATTCCTGCCTCTGGCTCAAGCTCACGGATCTGTGCGATCAGCTCAAGGAATTTTTCACCATCACCAAAGCGGCGCATCCGGCGAAGCAGAGTTTGGGATGCATGTTGGAAGGAGAGATCAAAGTATGGAACAACTTTCTCTACCTCACTCATGGCGCGAAGTAGCGTTGGGCGCATCTCAGCAGGTTGGAGGTATGAGAGACGAATGCGCTCGACGCCGTTGATCGCTGCCATCTCAGGCAAGATCTTTTCAAGGATCTTTAGGTCACCTAAATCTTTGCCATACGATGTTGTATTTTCGCTGACCAAGAAGAGTTCAGTGACGCCTTGATCGACGAGCCACTTGGCCTCATCAAGAATTTCTGTTGGGCGGCGAGAGATGAATGAACCTCGGAATGATGGGATGGCACAGAATGAGCAACGACGGTCGCAACCCGATGCGATCTTCAGCGGTGCGATCGGTGCGGTATCTAGGCGCTTTCGAAGGATGCGCTGGCCTTGGCCGAGGCTTGATGGTGAATCAGTAATCGGGGCAGGCTTCGTTGCTTGACGCTCACTTGGTGCAAGTGGAAGGAGTGATCGTCGGTCCTTGGGGGTGTGCGCCGCAACTGATCCGCCAGCCATAATTGTCTGCAGGCGCTTTGAAATATCTTCATAATCATCAAAGCCAAGAATCGCATCGGCCTCAGGGAGCGCATCGGCAAGTTCACTCCCGTAACGCTCGGCCATACAACCAACGGCAACAACCGCTTTCGTTACGCCATTTCCTTTGAGCGAGTGAGCTTCAAGGAGGGCATCAACTGAATCCTTCTTTGCAGATTCGATAAAGCCACAAGTGTTGATCAGGGCTACTTCTGCATCCGCGGCATCTGCTACGAGGGTCCAACCATCTGCTGCTAACCGGCCAGCTAGCTCTTCAGAGTCCACTTCATTGCGTGAACAACCTAAAGTGACCAGCGCAACAGTTCTCATTTGAGCAATCTTACCGCTCGCTTCGTCCTTAAGCCGCCCTAAGGTTTTAAGCGGGGTTAGCCATTTGTTTGAGCGGGCGCAAAGGTGAGTGATTTAACTTCACCGGTGGCGCCAATTGACCCTTGATCCTTGCCATCAACCGACACCGAGACTGCCCCTGCATTACCGATCCTCATTGAGAGGCCATTTGTAGGGTCGAAACTCTGCGATGCCCCGTTGCTCAACTTTCCAGAGAAGAGCTGGGCACCGCTTGCGTCGGTGACGGATAGCCAAGTAATTCCATGTGAAGCAACGATTGAAACAGTATGCGCTGGCACCGCGGCAGAGGCAGATGGTTGCTGAACTGGTGCAACAGTTGGCGCAACTATCTTCTTCTCACTCTTGGCGACAACCTTAGAAGCATAGGTATTCTTCTGACTCACCTTGTGAGAGATTGCGATAGCTGAAGGAATAATGATTGCAATACCGGCAATGATGCTTATGGCGACCATGATCTGTCGTGGTTGAATCTTTACGTTCTGGCGACTCCGAACCGATGTTGCATTGTTTGCATCTAAAAGTTCGATCATCGGAGTCGTATCGGTTTCAGTGCTCTCATCGAAAGCGATCATTAAGCGATCGACGTCCGTGTTAACAATCTTTGCGATAGCGCGGATATGTCCACGCGCATATGCAGTTCCGCCGGAAGAATCAAAACGTTCAGCTTCTAAATCTTTAATAACCGTACGAGGAATTCTTGTACGTTCAGCGATTTCTTCTAGGGAGAACCCAGCACTCTCACGCGCTTCGCGAAGGTATGCACCAACGGTCATCTCAACCTCACTGATTCTCGAAAGGGGCAACTGCGGCGCCAGAGGGATCTAGCTCACATCTTCGAGAAGATAAGAGTAAAGGGGGCAATCCCCTCAAGGCAACCGAATAGAGGGTGAACAATCAGGGTGGGCTGCGCTCACTTGCTGAGTGTTACTAGTTAAAGCCCTGAATCTCTTCGAGGATATCTGGCATCTGCTCAGCATTGATCAGCACCTCGCGCGCCTTTGACCCTTCAGATGGTCCAACGATTCCGCGACTCTCCATGAGATCCATCAAACGTCCAGCCTTTGCGAAACCAACACGAAGTTTGCGCTGCAACATTGAGGTGGAACCAAATTGAGTTCCCACAACTAATTGAATCGCTTGCAGCAAGAGATCCATATCGTCGCCGATATCATCTTCAATAACCTTCGACTTAATCGGTGCATTGAGATCAATCCGGTAGACCGGTTGTGCCTGCGCCTTTACAAAGTTCACTACCGCTTCTGATTCTCGCTCTGAGACATAGGCACCTTGAATACGCACTGGCTTACTAGCGCCCATTGGAAGGAAGAGTCCATCACCTTGCCCAACAAGTTTCTCAGCACCTGGAGTATCTAAAATCACGCGAGAGTCAGCAAGGCTTGATGTCGCAAATGAGAGTCGTGACGGGACGTTTGCCTTGATAAGTCCGGTAACCACATCAACAGATGGACGCTGCGTCGCAATAACTAAGTGAATACCCGCAGCACGTGCGAGCTGGGTGATTCGAACAATGCTCTCTTCAACTTCACGGGCAGCAACCATCATCAGATCTGCTAACTCATCGATGATGACGAGTAGGTATGGATACGGCTCGAGCACTCGCTCGCTACCCTCGGGGAGATTGATCTTCTTCGCCTTAACAGCCTTATTGAAATCATCAATATGACGGAAGCCAAAGGCTGAGAGATCGTCATAGCGCTGATCCATCTCACGGACAACCCAAGCTAAGACATCCGCTGCCTTCTTTGGGTTGGTGATAATTGGTGCGATGAGGTGTGGAATGCCTTCGTAGCTGGTGAGTTCTACTCGCTTTGGATCGATCATGACAAGACGTACTTCATCAGGAGTAGCGCGCATCAAGATTGAAACAACAAGTGAGTTAATCATCGATGATTTACCGGCGCCTGTCGCACCTGCAACTAAGAGGTGCGGCATCTTGGCAAGATTTGCACAGAGGAATGAGCCCTCAACATCTTTACCGAGCGCGATCACCATGCGGTGCGGCTCTGAGGTTGCGACAGTTGAGCGCAAGACATCGCCCAAGAAGACGATCTCACGATCGGTATTTGGGATCTCAATACCTACCGCAGATTTACCAGGAATCGGCGAGAGAATGCGAACATCACCGCTGGCTACCGCATAAGAAATATTCTTTGAGAGCGCGGTAATCGCTTCAACTTTTACGCCAGAGCCAAGCTCTACTTCGTAACGGGTCACGGTAGGACCGCGCATAAAACCAGTGACAGTCGCGGCAACGTTAAATTGCTCGAAGACTTGGGTAAGCGCAGCAACCACGGTCTCATTTGCCTTTGACTTCGCCTTCGAAGCGGGGCCGGTTTTGAGAAGATCCATCGGAGGAAGTTGGTAGGGAGTTTCTGCCGCCAGGATCATCTGGTGAGCAGGAGTTGTTGGTGCAGGGCGAACCGGGAGTGTTACAGCTGGCTCCACTGGAGTCGGCACTTCGATCGTGAACTCTTCATCAAACTCTTCTTCATCGATCGGCTCATCATCTGGAATAAATTCTTGGACGAGTGGCGTATCGAATGCAGGTGTCTCGCTGATCTCAAACTCTTCAGTGAGCTCGCGGGAAGCGCGTCGTTCATCGGCCTTATCTTTGCCGAGTTTGAAGAGCGCTTTAATCTTCGCAACAACCCGTGATAGCGGCGTTGCCGTAATGACAAGCAAGCCAAAGAAGAAGATCATGAGCAGAATTGGCACAGCGAGAATATTTGTCGTGAGCGCAACGAGTGGGGTCGAGACACCGTAACCCAGCCAGCCACCGCCGCCCTGCATTGCAGTCTTACCGGTATCCCCCACTGAGCCATTGAAGATATGGATGAGGCCAGTTGATGTGAGAAGCAGAACGAGAGTTCCGATCGTGATTCGACCGGTCGCTGCACCTTCTTCAGGTGATTTAAATAATCTGACCGCGAAGTAGATAAAGATGATCGGTGATAGATAGGCGATAGTGCCGACTGCACCGAAGAGAACTAATCGCAGTGAACTTCCGACAAAGTTATTGAGATAAAACCAGGTACCGGCGGCTGAGATCAGAGCAATAATGAGGATCAGAAAGGCGATGCCATCACGTTGATGTGCTGGGTCTAACTCCTTCGCGCCACGAAATACGAAGCGAACGGAGCTGCCAAGTGCTCGTGCAACAAAGCGCCAAATTCCGAGGAGCGCCTTCGCAAAGGCACCGAGAACAGAATTTTTCTTACGTGCAGAATTACGTGATGAGGAAGTTTTCTTACGATTTGCCATAATACGCTAAGCCTAAGGAGCGTAGATATCTTCTCAGGCTAGGCGCGCCGTGCTTAAACCTCGATGACGACCGGAACAATCATCGGCTTGCGACGATGTGCATCGCCAACCCAACTGCCGACAGTGCGACGCACTACCTGCTGAAGTTGGTGAGTTCCGTTGATTCCGCTACCGACAGCCTTCGCCATCGCCTTTTCAATCATCGTCTTTACTTCATCGAAGAGGGCTTGATCCTCTGTAAATCCGCGAGCATGGATATCTGGGCCCGCGACGATCTTGCCACTCTGTGAATCAATGACAACGACTACAGAGATGAAGCCTTCTTCGCCGAGGATACTTCGATCCTTCAGAGAAGTCTCAG
This sequence comes from Candidatus Nanopelagicaceae bacterium, assembly GCA_040402375.1. GTDB lineage: Bacteria > Actinomycetota > Actinomycetes > Nanopelagicales > Nanopelagicaceae > PALSA-747. The sequence goes on from JBBAMR010000014.1 coordinate 23,616, forward strand.
TGATCTCGCCGATCGAGTGACCATCAACGTAGACAAAGCCAACTGGAACTGCGCCAGCAACATCGGCGTAGCCATCGTGCATATCAACTGCAATACCGTTATCGACGACGATCGTGTTATTGCGCGGAACGCCAGTCTTGATCGCAAGCTCAGCATTTGCACGCATATGACGCCATTCACCGTGGATCGGCATGACATTCTTTGGCTTCACGATGTTGTAGCAATAGAGAAGCTCGCCAGCAGCTGCGTGGCCAGATACGTGGACCATCGCATTGCCCTTGTGAACTACATCTGCGCCGAAGCGAGTGAGTTCGTTGATGACACGGTAAACCGGATTCTCGTTTCCAGGGATCAAGCTTGAAGCAAGAATGACGGTATCGCCCTTCCCTACTTTGATCTCATGTTCGCCATTAGCCATACGAGAGAGCGCTGCAAGTGGTTCACCTTGTGAACCCGTACAGATCAAGACGACCTGATCGCCGTAATCACCAATATTCTTTGAATCAACGACTAAACCTTCAGGCACTGTGAGATAGCCCAGATCTTGCGCGAGCTTCATATTGCGAACCATTGAGCGTCCGACAAAGGCAACCTTGCGATTGTGGGTCTCGGCGATCGTGAGGATCTGCTGAATTCGATGCACGTGCGATGCAAAAGAGGCAACGATCACGCGGCGCTTGGTAGTACGGAAGGCTCGATCAAGAGCCGGAATAATATCTCGCTCTGATGTGGTGAACCCTGGAACATCAGCGTTCGTAGAGTCGGTCATGAAGAGATCGACACCTTCAGTACCTAAACGAGCAAAGGTTGCGAGATCTGTGATGCGACCATCGAGTGGGAGTTGATCCATCTTGAAGTCACCCGTTGCAAGCACGACTCCAGCAGGAGTCTTAATCGCTACGGCAAGTGCATCGGGAATCGAGTGGTTCACAGCGATAAATTCGAGAGTAAATGGCCCAAACTTCTCAACCATGCCAGCGCGGACTTCACGTAGTGGTGCTGAGATGCGGCGCTCTTTGAGCTTAGCTTCTGCAAATGCCAAGGTTAACTTTGAGGCAACGACTGGAATATCAGCTCGCTCTTTCAATAAGAATGGCAGCGCACCGATATGGTCTTCGTGGCCATGTGTAAGAAATACCGCAACGATATCTTTGAGGCGATCACGAATATATGAGAAATCGGGAAGAATTAAATCAATACCTGGCTGGCTCTCATCAGGGAAGAGAACGCCGCAGTCAACAACAAGTAATTCGCCTTCATACTCGAAGACGGTCATGTTGCGACCGATTTCGCCGAGGCCACCGAGGGCGACGACGCGTAAGGTCTTAGGGGCTAACTTTGCTGGGTATGGAAGATCTGGATGGGGATGATTCATTATTTAAGTACGACTCCGCCTTGTTGAAGGTCCTTCCGCAACTGCGCAATCTGCGCATCGGTGGCATCAACAAGTGGCAAACGTGTAAATCCGCCAGGCAAGCCCATCATGGTGAGCGCGGCCTTAGTTAATATCGCACCTTGAGTGCGGAAGGTTCCGGTGAATACCGGTAATAGTTGTTGGTGAATTTCTAACGCGCGAACTGCATTACCTGCAAACCAGGCATCAAGCATCTCGCGAAGTTCGGTGCCGACAGTATGTCCGCAGACCGAGACGAATCCAACTGCACCGATAGAGAGCAGCGGAAGGTTGAGGATGTCATCACCTGAGTAGACAGGTAGTCCAGTACGGGCGATGACCCATGAAGTCGATGCTGGGTTGCCCTTAGCATCTTTGAGTGCGACGATATTTTTCACCTCTGCCAAACGGCAAATAGTGTCTTGCTCAATTTCAACACCAGTGCGACCGGGAATGTCGTACATCATGATGGGTAGATCTGTGACTGCTGCGACTGCGCGGAAGTGCGCTTCGATTCCTGCCTGAGGTGGCTTGTTGTAGTACGGGGTAACAATCAAAAGTCCATCAGCGCCAACTTCGGCACAACGCTTTGCTTGCTCGACCGTATAGGCGGTCTCGTTATCGCCAGCACCTGTAAGAATCTTTACTCGATCACCAACGACGCTCTTGACGACCCGAATGATCTCAAGCTTCTCGGAAGTCTTTGTGGTTGGGGCTTCACCTGTGGTGCCGTTAAGCGCAATGGCATCATGGCCATGATCTGCAAGGTGGGTAGCAAGAGTTGCGACACCGTCGTAATCGATCGCACCATCTTTATCAAAGGGGGTGACCATCGCCGTGATCATGCGGCCGAAAGGGGCCTCAATCTTCGTATGGTGCATTGGAGAAGATTAGCGTGAATTACGGGGCTACACGTCCAGATTTCTGGAAAGCTTGATAGGTAATTGGCATTAATTGCGCAAAATGCTCTTCCATCTTCTCGGCGACCATCTCAATTTCACGCTGTGGGTAGCTTGGGAAGTGCGATCCCTCGCGTGCCGTACGAAGCGAAAGGAAATTCATGAGTGCGCGGGCATTCATGGTGACATACATAGATGAATAGAGAGTCACCGGTAGGACGACACGTGCTACTTCGCGAGCAACGCCGGCATCGAGCATCTTGGTATAGCTCTCATAGGCGAGAGTTGAGCTCTCTTTAATTGCATCGATTGTAAGGTCGTACTGCTCAGGAGTACCTTCGACAAACTCGTAGGCGCCAGGCTTTCCGATCTGAACTAGGCGACGTTCTTTACTTGGAATATAAAAGACGGGGCGCAATTCGCGGTAGCGACCACTCTCTTCATTGTATGAAGCGATGCGATGGCGCATGAATTCACGGAAGACGAAGATCGGAGCACTGACAAAGAAGGTCATTGATGTGTGCTCAAACGGTGAGCCATGACGTTCACGAGCTAAGTAATTAATCAAGCCTTCTGCGCGAGAGGCATCTCCACCGACAGCATCGAGTGATTGCTCACCAGCTGTTGAAACGCGAGCCGCCCAAATGACATCAGAATCACTCGCACTCGATTTCACGAGCTCAACGGTCATATCCTCGCGGAATACGATCGGGTGGTGTCCCTCATGGGCCTCTTGAATCTGTGCTTCGCTCATGAGCGCAATGTATCTAGGCCCTAGGGATACTCTCGGGATTAGGGCAGAATATCGGCGTGTCAGTGAAGCGCGATTCCCTCAGTCTCTCTTTTGCCGTCGGGGCTTATGGGACTGCCTTTGGGGCTGCCAGCGTCAGCGCCCATTTCACTGTTCTACAAAGTTGTTTGTTATCTCTTCTCACCTTCTCTGGCGCTTCGCAATTCGCAGTCATCGGGGTCTTAGGAGTTGGCGGATCTGCCCTCTCCGGAATTGCGACGGCGACTCTGCTTGGTACTCGCAATACGCTCTACGGAATTCGGATGGCGCCAATACTGAGGCTGCAAGGCTTCAGACGAGTGATTGCCGCCCAAATCACCATTGATGAATCAACTGCGATCGCTACAGCCCAGAAGAATGAGGAAGATGCACGAAAAGGGTTCTGGATTACTGGCATCGGGATCTTTATCTTCTGGAATCTCTTCACCTTAATGGGAGCGCTCGGCGCAAAAGCGATCGGCAATCCAGCAGCCTGGGGGCTAGATGCTGCAGTTCCTGCAGCCTTCATCGGCTTGGTATGGCCTCGACTTGTTGATAGAAAAAGTCGCTTACTTGCAGCGGCGGCGGCAATACTCTCACTCGCACTCGTACCATTTACTCCTGCGGGAGTACCGATCATCACAACTGCTCTGCTTTCAGTGGCCTTTGGGTGGCGCTCATGAGTGCGCAATGGATTGCAGTAATCGGAACTAGCTTCTTCGCCTTTGCACTGAAGTACGCAGGAGCGAGCGTCCCAGCAAAGTGGTTGGCCCATCCAAGAGTTGGGCGCATCAATCTCTTTATCCCAATTGCTTTACTCACAGCGCTCGTCGCAGTGAACTCGTTCGCCAGTAAATCAAAACTTGTGATTGATCACCGGATCTTTGGCTTAGGCGTCGCAATCATCGCGCTTGCTCTCAAACTTCCGTTCCCTGTTATCGTGATCGGCGCAGCAGCTGGCTCAGCGCTCGCCTATCACTTCCACTTTTAGTCACTATTCCTTGCGGCGATGAGCCATTCTAGAGATATAGATCGCTATGACCAGAAGAAGCGAAATCACTGCATCTAGACCGAGCTGCCAGAGATCACGATAGAAGATGTGATCGCTCTTGGTTGATTCGAGGGTGAGTGAGGCGCCAACTGTGAGGATATGTCGAACCGCTGCAATAACACCGATGACGAGGAATTTTTCAAGTTGATAGATACCGTCAGTGAAGCGAGAGATAATTGTTCGTACAATCTCGAGAATAATGACGACAAAGAGCAGATTATTGATGCCTTCAATCATGCCATTCGGGAAGAATGGATGAGTCTGCATCATCTGACGCAAACTGAAATAGAGCGCACCGATGCTGATGCCCAGTAGGCAGAAGGCGAGAATGCTGGCAAAGGTATCTTCCACAAAATCAACAACACTTGCAGGCAGGACGTAGCTCTCGTTCTCTTTATCAAAGCGCATCTTCATAGAGTAAGTATCAACCAAACCCAGGGAATTTCAAGAGCAGGCAGGCGGCCTCGCCGACGAGATTAAAGGATTGAGAGAGCTTCTAGCTTCGCCTTGAGGTCATTATCTGAAGGCTCAGTGAGATGAGTGCCATCTTCAAAGACGATCACTGGAATCGACTGCGCTCCCCCGTTGATTTCAACGACCTTTGCGGCGGCCGTTGGATCGTTCTCAACATCGATATAGTTAAAGGCGACGTTGTTCTCTTCCATGAAGCGCTTGCTACGACGACAATCGCCACACCACGCTGCGCCATACATCGTTACTTTTTCCATCGTTAACTCCTTAGTTCTGTTGTGGTGGTTTTAGTTCAAATCCATAAAGTGCTCGAGGCCATAGGTAAGGCCGGGGTGAGACACGACGCTACGAATTCCAAGGAGCACGCCAGGCATAAAGCCAGTGCGATCAATAGAGTCGTGTCGAATAGTCAGAGTTTCTCCAAGGTCACCAAGGATTACTTCTTGGTGCGCTACAAGTCCGCGAAGGCGAACTGAGTGAACTGGGACTTCACCGACGAGTGCGCCACGAGCGCCATCAAGGGCAGAGCTTGTTGCATCAGGCATCGCCGCTTTCTTTACGGAGCGACGAGCATCGGTAATCATCTCGGCGGTGCGGGTTGCTGTTCCTGAAGGAGCATCTGCCTTATTTGGGTGGTGCAATTCAATAATTTCAACGGAGTCAAAGTACTTAGAGGCTTTGGCGGCAAACTGCATCATCAAGACTGCACCTAAGCCAAAGTTTGGAGCGATGAGGGCGCCAACATTGGAGTGGTTTGCAAGCCAGCCCTTGATCTGACCAAGCCTTGCTTCATCAAAACCAGTAGTTCCTACAACAACGTTGATTCCGTTATTGATTGCGAATTCAAGGTTCTTCATCACTGCATCAGGATGGGTGAAATCAACAACGACTTGGGTTGCGCTAGTAACGAGGAGATCGAGAGAGTCCCCGAGATCGATCTGCGCGACAAGTTCGAGATCCTTTGCCTCTGAGATCGCCTTACATGCTTCTGCTCCCATGCGCCCTTTAGCTCCGAGCACTGCAACTCTGATACTCATGCAATCACCTTTTCAAATTTTGTAGCGCTCTTAAAGGGTCCGACAATGGCAAGGGTAGAAGGTTTTGGCAGTAAGTCGCTAGCAATCGCGCGAATTTCTTCTGGTGTCACGACGTCGATCTTGCGCAAAATCTCATCAAAACTCATAATCTCACCGTAGACGAGCTCGCTCTTTCCAATGCGGCCCATGCGCGAGAAGGTATCTTCCTGGCTGAGCACGAGCGAACCAGAGACTGCACCCTTGGCACGCTTAATCTCTTCATCCTTCAGGCCCTTAGCCGCGACATCGTGGGTGATCTCTAGGATCAACTTTGCAACTTCTTCAGCCTTATTTGGTTGGCACCCAGCGTAGAAGGCGAGTGAACCAGAGCCGGCAAACTGCTGAATGTAGGCGTAGGTGGAATATGCCAGACCACGCTTCTCGCGAATCTCTTGGAAGAGGCGTGATGACATTCCGCCACCGAGCGCTGAGGCCAAGATGCTGAGTGCAAAACGTCGTGGATCGTTGCGATCGACACCTTCAACGCCGAGCAAGAGGTGGGTCTGTTCGGTCTTGCGGTCGTGAATCTTTACCCGCCCGGTGCCTGGTGTTCGAGCTTTCACCTCTTGGCGAATATTTGGTGCGCTCTTCTCAATATCGAGGAAGCCATCTCGTGAGAGCGCAGCTTCAACGATCCGAACAACCTGCTTATGCTTCACATTTCCAGCAACTGCTACGACAATATCTTGAGGGCGGTAACGCTTCTTATAATAATTAAAGACCGAGTTTCGGCTCACTGAGTTAATGGAGTCAACAGTTCCAAGGACTGAACGTCCGAGAGGTGTATCTCCGTAGTAGGCCTCAAGGTAGACATCGTGGATTAAATCTGAGGGATCGTCATCGCGCATAGCAATCTCTTCGAGCACAACCGTTCGCTCTGAATCAAGATCTGCAGCGGTAATAATGGAGGAGGTAATGAGATCAGCAATTACATCGACAGCAAGATTGAAATCTGTATCGATGACACGTGCGTAATAGCAGGTGTACTCCTTGCCGGTAAAGGCATTCATCTCGCCACCGACAGCTTCAATGGAAGAGGAGATCTCCATCGCTGTACGGGTTGGGGTGCCTTTAAAGAGGAGATGTTCTAGAAAATGTGAAGCTCCCGCGACAGATGGTGTCTCGTCGCGAGAGCCTACATTTACCCAAATTCCGACAGTCGCAGAGCGAACTGTGCTGACTTCTTCAGTCACGATCCGAAGACCGCTGGGTAAGACTGTTTTAGTCATATGTTAAATCTGTTATTCAGATTTTTCTGAAGCAGCAGATGAAAGTGTTCCATCAGGCATAACCGCAACCAAAGAGAACTTACCCTTTGGATCGATTTCTGCGATTTCTACTTCAATCTTCTCGCCAACCTTCATTACCTCTTCGAGGTTTTCAATGCGCTTTCCACCATGCATCTTGCGAATCTGCGAGACGTGGAGCAAGCCATCTTTACCTGGAACGAGTGAGATGAAAGCACCAAATGTTGCAAGCTTTACAACTGAACCGTTGTAACGCTCGCCGACCTTTGGAACTACTGGGTTTGCAATCGCTTCGATCATTGCCTTTGCAGCCTCAGCCTGTGAGCCTTCAAGAGCGCCGATGTAGATCGTTCCATCATCTTCGATAGTGATATCTGCGCCGGTGTCGCCCTGGATCTGGTTAATCATCTTGCCCTTAGGTCCGATGATTGCACCAATGAGGTCTGTTGGGACCTTGATCGAGATGATGCGAGGAGCCAAGAGGCTCATCTCATCTGGGACATCGATTGCAGCGGTCATGATCTCGAGGATTGAAAGACGAGCTTCCTTTGCCTGCAAGAGAGCAGCTGCGAGGACTGATGCTGGAATTCCATCGAGCTTTGTATCGAGCTGGAGAGCTGTAACAAATTCTTTGGTTCCGGCAACCTTGAAGTCCATATCGCCGAATGCATCTTCTGCACCGAGAATATCTGTCAAAGCAACATATTCGGTCTTACCATCAACATCATCAGAGATGAGTCCCATTGCGATACCAGCAACGAGTGCCTTAAGAGGCACGCCTGCGTTAAGCAATGACATTGTTGATGCACAGACAGAACCCATTGAGGTTGAACCATTTGATCCAAGCGCTTCAGAGACCTGACGGATTGCGTAAGGGAACTCTTCGCGAGTTGGAAGTACTGGAACAAGTGCACGCTCTGCAAGAGCACCGTGGCCGATTTCGCGACGCTTAGGTGATCCAACACGACCGGTCTCGCCTACTGAGTATGGCGGGAAGTTGTAGTTGTGCATATAACGCTTGCTTGTCTCAGGGCTCAATGTGTCAAGCTGCTGTTCCATCTTAAGCATATTAAGAGTTGTAACTCCGAGGATCTGAGTCTCGCCACGTTCGAAGATAGCTGAACCGTGAACGCGAGGGATTACCTCAACCTCAGCGGTAATTGCACGGATATCGCGCAAGCCACGACCATCGATACGGATCTTCTCGCGGAGAACGCGCTGACGAACCAACTTCTTGGTAAGTGAGCGAACTGCTGCAGAGATTTCCTTCTCGCGGCCTTCGAATTGTGGAGCAACTGATGCCTTAACAGCGTCGTTTGCTTCATCGAGAGCAACTTCGCGCTCTTGCTTTCCAGCAACAGCGAGTGCCTTCGCAACTGAATCCTTGCCAGCAGCTTCAACTGCTGCGAATACATCATCTTGGTAATCGAGGAAGACAGGGAATTCACCAGTTGGCTTTGCAGCAACCTTTGCGAGTTCCATCTGCGCTTCACAGAGAATACGGATAAATGCCTTTGACGCTTCAAGTCCTTGACCAACAACCTCTTCGGTAGGTGCGCCTTGGCCACCCTTGATGAGGTTAAGAGTCTCAGATGTCGCTTCGGCTTCAACCATCATGATCGCAACGTCACCATCAGAGATGCGTCCTGCAACGACCATATCGAAGGTAGCCTTCTCAAGATCAGAGTGGTTAGGGAATGCAACCCATTGTCCTTCGATGAGCGCAACACGCACTCCACCGATTGGACCTGAGAATGGCAGACCTGCGAGCTGGGTAGACATTGATGCCGCGTTAATCGCGATCACGTCGTACATGTGGTCAGGGTGCAATGACATGACTGTCACAACAATCTGAATTTCGTTACGAAGTCCCTTCACGAATGAAGGACGTAATGGGCGGTCGATCAGACGACAGGTAAGGATCGCATCTTCAGATGGACGACCTTCGCGGCGGAAGAATGATCCTGGGATCTTTCCTGCTGCGTACATACGCTCTTCAACATCCACTGTAAGTGGGAAGAAGTCGAATTGATCTTTAGGATTCTTAGAGGCAGTTGTCGCTGAAAGCAACATTGTCTCGTCATCGAGGTATACAACTGCAGTTCCTGCAGCTTGCTTTGCGAGGCGTCCTGTTTCGAAACGAATCTCGCGCTTTCCGTACTTGCCGTTATCAATCTTTGCAACGGCGAACTTCACATCTTGACCCTCCATGGG
>JBBAMR010000015.1:0-30484 GCA_040402375.1 Candidatus Nanopelagicaceae bacterium
CCTCACTGCTAATGAGGTATACCCTTTAAAAGGTATCGGAGGTTCAAATCCTCTCGTCTCCGCTCCGCTCTCTTCACTCGCTCAGCAGGAACCACCTGCCCTTATCTACCTAGCGAGTTACTTACGTGGAGCCGGCCCACTGCTCTCGCGAGTCACTAATTCACCACTCCATAATTGCTGAGGAGCGGGCAGTTGCGAGTTCGATAAAATATTTATTAAAGCGCTGACTGCAGCACCAGCAATCTCGACTGCCGGTGGAGAGATAGTCGTGAGAGATGGTTCTTGGGCGAGGGCCTCTGAAGCCGTGCTATCAATGCAGATAATCGAAAAATCTTCTGGGATTCTTAAACCAGCTTTTTGAGCTCCTCGGGAAAATCCAGCGATTGCTTCAGAGTTAATTGAGATTAAGGCGGTCACTTGCTCTTCTTTTTTAGCGTACTGAAATCCAAGTTCATAGCCACCTTGAGGCAGATACCCGGTATGCACAATCGATAATGTAATGTCGTGCTCGCGCGCTATCTCGATAGCAGCTTTTTCGGCACGAACAATTGCACCAAAACCATTACTAACTTGGAGCGTTGTTGTACTGAGGAAATCAACGCGTTTGTGGCCAAGTCGCGCCAGTTCTTCGATCGCTATCCGGATTGCGCCATCAAAGTCGCGATCTGCAAAAACGTCCTCATCAGGCGTGTTAGTTCTCCCGATAAGCGCCACTGGGATTCCCAATTCTTTAAAGATTTTAACGCGTGCATCTTCAAGTCTTACTTCCATCAGAACCACGCCATCTAATAGCCCTGAATGAGCCTGCACGATCACATCATCAATATCTCGATCTCGAGCTGGCCAGAGAATAAGGTGGTAGCCAAGTTCTCGGGCTGCATCAGCGGCACCTAAGACGTAGCTCATATCGCCTTGCGAAATTCCGCGCTCAGTGACCCCAAAGACGAGGGCAAGCATCTTGCTATTTCCGCTTCGCAGCGCAGCTGCCATCGCATTGGGCTTGTAATCCAACTCCACGATAGCTGCGTGGATTCGCTTTTTAGTCTCGTCAGAGATGGGACGGGAACCTGAGAGCGCGTAGGAGACTGTGCTCTCAGCTACCCCTGCTGCGCGAGCGACATCTGAACGCTTAGCCACTTCCCACCCTTCAGATCCCTTAAAGGCGAGGCATTCGTTATAAAAACGTTACCTGCCGAAGTACAGAATTTATAGACACAACTTTGCGCACCCTGTAACTTTCGGATTGTAATCGACATGTGTCGACTGGCACAAGCGGTTATAACGGTTATACGAAGTCTGTCGGACCCATGTGTGGTGCCTACATTGATTACAAACTAGGAGAAATAATGAAGAAAGCTACAAGGTTCGGGGCTGTCGGCCTCGCTGCATTGTTGGCGGCCTCTCTAACAGTTGCAACACATGCGTCAGCAGCAACTTGTGGAAAGCGCACTAACGTCACGATGCTTGGAACAATTAAGCCTGAAATCCAAGATCAATTCTTAGCTGCAGTAAAGGATTACAACGAAAGTCAGACTTGCTACACATTGAAGTCAATTCCTGGCGATCGCCAGCTCACATTCCTGCAGAACGTCACACCTATGTACGCTGCAAAGAATGCTCCAACAATTATGTACACCCTTCAAGAGATTCCTGACATGGCCGACAAGGTTATGGACTGGAAGGGACAGCGTCTTGCAACACTAGCCCCCAAGGGCCTTCTCGCAGCAGCAAATGTCGGTGGAAAGCAAGTTGGTGTTCCATCAACTGCTGAAGCTTTCGGACTTCTTTACAACAAGAAGGTTCTTGATGCAGCTGGTATCGATCCAACAACAATCAAGACCCGCACAGATCTAGAAGCAGCTTTCAAAACCCTGCAAGCAAAGGGTAAGAAAGCTATTCACTTCTCACCTATCTGGTGGTCACTTGGTGCTCACTTCACAAATATCTACCACACTGATTCTGCCAAGACACATGAAGGTCGCCTAGCTGTTCTTGATGCGCTATCTGCTGGTACCAAGGATCTATCTGCTGACCCAGTATTTAAAAACTGGTTGGCAACATTTGATCTTCTCAAGAAGTACAACGGTTCAGCTGTAAACCTCACTGATACTGAATACGATGCTTCAATCGCAGACCTCGCAAGTGGTAACTACGGCTTCATGTTCCAAGGAAACTGGACTGAGCCAAACCTACTTCAGGCTGCTCCAACAACAAACTTTGGCATCATGCCATTGCCTATCAGCACCGATGCAGCCGCATACGGCAACAACTCAATTCCAGTTGGCGTACCGGGCTACTTCATGGTTGATAACACACAATCAACTCCTGCACAGCGCAAGGGCGCAGTTGACTTCCTGACCTGGCTCTACACATCATCAGCCGGACAACACCACGTCTCAGATCCAACAACTAAGACCGGTGGCGGAATGGGCTTCATCCCTGTGTATAGCAAGTGGGGCGTACCACCAAGCACATTCATGTCTAAGGCAATCGCTGGATATGTTTCTGCTGGTAAGACAACTGAGTGGATCAACACTTACTATCCAGCTGGTTTGCAGGAGGCCGTAGGTAAGGTTTCAATGCAGCAGTACTTCACTGACAAGATCTCAGCAACTGACCTCGCGAAGGCGATCCAGGCTGCTTGGAAGGGTTCAGTTAAGACCTGGCGCGGAGAGACGAAGTAATTCGTCGCAATCTGCTGGTAGTAACCAGCCAGATCTAGCAGGTTAGCAATAGGGCGAGACCACTTCACAGGTTTACCTCGTGAAGTGGTCTCGCTATTGTTAGCAACATAGATTTTCGATATTAAGAAAGAAGTGCGATGAGTAAACAGAAGCGGCCTCTACAAATAAAAAAGTTTATGACTTTTGGGGCTATACCGCTCTCCATCTTCTTAGCAGTGCTCGTATATCCATTCATTCAAGGATTTTTCCTTACCTTCACAAACTGGAATGGATTTAAATATACAAAATTTTCTGGATTCGATAATTATATTAAATCCTTCAAAGATCCTACTTTTTGGAACACTCTTGGATTTACTCTAAAGTTCGTAGTTGTCTCAGTCATTCTTGTGAATGCAGTTGCCTTTGGACTAGCGCTACTCGTGACGTCACAACTTAAAAGTTCAAATATCTTTCGAACTTTCTTCTTTGTCCCGAATCTCATCGGCGGGGTAGTCCTTGGTGTCATTTGGCAATTCATCTTCAACACAGCAATCACTTCGGTCGCCAATAAGTTTAATATTCCATTTTTCCAAACCTCGTGGCTCAACGACACGAATAAGGCATTTTGGGCTCTTATTATTGTGACGATTTGGCAATCTTCTGGCTACATGATGATTATCTACATCACAGGATTAATTAGTATCGAGCAAGATGTCATTGAGGCTGCGAAAGTTGATGGAGCCTCTCCACTACGGATGCTCACAGCTATAAAAATGCCATTAATGGCTCAAGCTTTTACGATCTCACTCTTCTTGACGATGCGAGCAGGTTTTATGGCCTACGACGTCAACCTCGCCCTGACAGGCGGCGGCCCATTCCGCACAACTGAGTTAATTTCAATGCATATCTTCCAAGAGGCCTTTGCCTTTGGGCATTTTGGCACTGGGCAGGCGAAGGCAGTACTGATGTTCTTTATGGTGGCGATAGCAGCCCTTATTCAAGTGAGAGTTAGCAAGCGTATGGAGGTTCAGCAGTGAAAAAGCTCAAGAAGAAGCGCTCCAATGCGAAGAAAGCGATCTTTGTTCTTGGGTTATTTCTTTCACTCACCTATGTAGCTCCCTTTATTTTGGTCCTACTGAACTCGTTCAAACCAAAATTTGATATTTTAGCTAATCCGTTGGGATGGCCCGTGACTTTTACCTGGGATAACTTCCAACAGGCGCTTCAAAAGATGAATTTCTTCAAATCGTTGGTGAATTCCATCATTATTACATTCTTTAGCGTCTCTATCTTGATTATTTTTTCATCGATGCTTGCGTATTACTTAGCCCGTACGAAAAATAAGTTCACAAAGTTCACCTTTTTCATCCTTGTCGCATCAATGATCGTTCCCTTTCAAGCTCTCATGATTCCATTCATCTCAATATTTGCGCAATTTGTATCGATCAATAATCGTGTTGCGTTGATTTTCTTCTATCAAGGTTTTGGTGTAGCTCTTTCAACCTTTCTTTATCATGGCTTTATCTCAAAAATTCCGACGGAAATTGATGAGGCAGCTGCAGTTGACGGCGCAAATGATTTTACGATTTTCTGGCGCATCATCTTCCCTATGCTCCGACCAATTACTGCAACCGTCGCTATTGTGAATTCGCTATGGATCTGGAATGACTTCCTGCTACCTCGTCTAGTTCTGACTACAGATACCCAGACTCTTCCACTCTCTACCTATCTCTTCTATGGACAGTACTCGACACAATATGGGCAGGCTATGGCCGGACTTCTGCTTGCAGTTATCCCAATCATCATCTTCTATCTGGTCTTGCAGCGGCAGTTCATCAGAGGTATTTCACAAGGAGCAGTTAAGTAGCATGCTTCAATTAGCAGATCATTGGGTCTGGGATTGTTGGCTCTTTGATGATGGGGATAATTTTCATATCTTCTTCCTGAGAGCATCAAAGGCGCTCGACGATCCTGACAGGCGCCATTTTCGGGCCTCGGTGGGGCATGCCATATCAAAGGATTTGAAGAGCTGGACACTACTTCCGGATGCGTTGGTCTCTGGAGATGCGCCTGCATGGGACGACGTAGCAACATGGACCGGTAGTGTTGTAAAAAATCCAGCTGATGGCCTCTTTTATATCTTCTATACCGGAGTGACTCGTTCCGGAAGCGGAATTGTTCAACAAGTTGGGTATGCAACGAGTACGGATCTGATCACATGGAATAAAAATGTATCGAATCCTGTAGTTAGTGCAGATTCGAGATTCTACGAGGGACAGGAAACCGGCGATTCGGATACGAATTGGCGTGATCCGTGGGTCTTCTTTGATGACCGGGATAATAAATGGCACATGCTGGTTACCGCTGATATCAAAGGCGGAGGTATCAAAACTCGAGCGACCGTCGCCCATGCGACTTCTCTAGATTTAAAGGTGTGGGAAGTACTGCCACCACTTCATGGAGAGTCAGGCTTTGGACAGGTTGAAGTAGTTCAAGTTGAGAAAATTGATGGACGTTATGTATTGATTTTCTGTGTTGCCTCCCACCACATCAACGATTTCAAGCCTGGGTTTCAAACTGGAACATATTCAGTCCCAATCGATTCACCAACTGGACCCATACATTTTGATCGAGCAGAAATCATCGATGCTGATGGCATTTACGCTGGCCGTATTATTAAGGACCGAGGTGGCCAATGGGTCTTACTTGGATTTGAAAATGGTCAGGTGAAGGAGGAGTTCACGGGGCGCATCTCTGACCCGATTCCTTTAATAATGACCGAGGCCGGCGCTCTCAAAGTGAAAAAGTCCTAACGCTCGTTAAAGCAAATACTGCATTAAATATTTAATGCAACACCTTACGTAACTCCTCCGTTATTGCACGGTGGCGGGCCATTCCATCGCCAACAATAGGAATCCAATTCGTCACATAACCAAATCCAATTCTCTCTTCAAGATCAGCGAAACCTTGCTGACCCCCAAGCCCATCATGACCGAAGGTTTTTTTACTTAAAACTGGGGAGTGGCTTGGATTGGCGACAATGAAACCAAGTGAGTGAATTGGATAAGGCTCAGGATCATTAAAGACATTGCGACCAGAATTTGGGTGCGAGAGCGCCTCTTCAATCGTTGCATCACTGAGGAGTCGAACACCATCTGTTTCATGCACCACCGCAGAGTAAATCTTTGCGATCGATCGGGCATTTGAGATTCCACCTGCTCCAGCATGCTCGAAGCCGTGGATGCGGGGATCGTTATAACCTCCGTTAAATGCATCCACAGGTTGAGTGAAGGCATCTCCATAGGACATCGCCCGCTTATTCCAGTATCCGCCTGATTCAAAGTCAAACTCCGTATCGGTTGGTGCATCATCACTTTTAAGAAATGCAATCTCATTTTCTATCTCTCGTGGCGTACCAAAGTAAGCCTCGACCCTAAGTGGATTTGCTATCTCTCTCTGCAAAATTTCATTCACTCGTTCTCCGGTGATGTTAAAAATGATCTTTCCAAGAAGTTGCCCGATCGTCCCAGCATGGTAAAGGTAACCAGTATCTGGTTCCCAGATGGGAAGTTGTCTTGCAAGGGCTTCTTCGACCGGGATGACAAGTTCTAGATCTCGTAGCGTTAAATTCTCTCGAACTGCACTCAAACCTGATCGATGGCGCATAATCATCGCAACGGTAATCTCTGATTTACCGTTCTGCCCAAATTCTGGCCAATACGTAGTAACTCGCTCATCGGGATCAAGCAGGCCTTGCTCGATTAATTTGTGACAAATAATTGATAGAAGACCCTTAGAGGTTGAAAAGACCACCGACTTAGTCTTCTCGCTCCATGGCACTCCTGGTCGAGCTTCGCCGGCCCAGATATCCAAGACTGGTTGACCCGCTTGGTAGATTGCAAGACTTGCTCCCCCGTGAGGTTGATCCTGGGTCAAAGCGAAAAATTTCTCAGCAACTGGTGTGAATCTAGGATCGATGAGCATCGCCAAAGCCTACTTGGCTGGTCTAGCAACTCACCGATATTCACTCGCTGATATGATTTTTATATGGAACTCAAAACTAAGTTATATATCAACGGCCAGTGGTGCGATGGTGAAGGCACTCTCGATGTGATCGATCCAAGCGATGAGTCAGTAATCGCACAGATCGCAACAGCCGGTGATAAGGATGCCGATGCTGCCCTCGATGCGGCACATAAGGCATTCGCGACCTGGTCTAAGACATCTCCGCGTTATCGCGCTGAAATCCTCCGTAAGGCCTTTGAGATCATGATCGCTGAAGCCGATTACATCGCAACCCTGATCTCAAAAGAGAATGGCAAAGTCTTTAGCGATGCCAAGGGTGAAGTCATGTACGCCGCCGAGTTCTTCCGTTGGTTCTCTGAAGAAGCCTCACGCACTCCTGGAGATTTCAGACATTCACCAAGTGGAGATAAGCGAATCTTGGTTACTCACCAGCCAATTGGTGTTTCTCTTCTCATCACACCATGGAACTTCCCGGCAGCGATGGCGACTCGCAAGTTAGCACCTGCGCTCGCTGCAGGTTGCACAATGATTTTGAAGCCAGCGAGTGAGACCCCGCTTACCGCGATTCATATCGTTGATATCTTGCATCGCGCTGGCGTTCCCGCTGGCGTCGTGAATTACATCTTGCCAATCAAAACTGGTGCGACGATGTCGAAGCTAATGCACGATCCTCGTGTACGAAATCTTTCATTTACAGGATCTACCGAAGTTGGCCGAGTCCTCATCAAGGAGGCAGCAGACTTAGTACTTCGAACCTCAATGGAGCTCGGCGGAAATGCGCCATTCCTCGTCTTAGATGATGCTGATATTGATGAAGCGGTCAAGGCTGCAATGCTCGCAAAGATGCGTAATGGTGGAGCGGCATGTACTGCCGCCAATCGTATTTTGGTAGCTCGAAGCGTTGCTGCTGAATTCACTCAGAAATTTAGTGCAGCTATGGGAGCGCTTAAAGTTGCTCCGGGTCTCACTGAAGGAGCTCAGCTCGGTGCGAGCGTCTCTATGAAGGAGCGCAACAAGATCGCAGAGTTAGTGGATATGGCTAAGGGCGCTGGCGCCGAGATCAATATTGGTGGCGAGAAGCCTGAAGGCGTCGGCGCTTTCTATCCAGCGACAGTTATGACTGTGAAGAAAGATAACCCAATCTTGAACCACGAAGTCTTTGGACCAGTTGCTCCCATCGTCATCTTCGATACTGACGAAGAGGCGATCGCAATCGCAAATGACACCGAATATGGCCTCATTAGTTATGTCTATTCGAATGATTTAGCGCGTGCGATCCGCACCGCTGAAGCGCTTGAGGCTGGAATGGTTGCGATTAATCGTGGCGTCATTTCAGATCCAGCAGCGCCATTTGGTGGCGTCAAGCAATCAGGACTTGGTCGCGAAGGCGGATTCGATGGAATTCACGAGTTCCTCGAGACTAAATATATTGGCGTAGAGATTTAAAACTTTCTACGCAGTTAGTGAACGCGTGAAGAAATAATCTCGACGACTTCTTGCTTCGTTGGCATGACCGGATTGTTTGACGTCACCGAATCAGCCAACGTTGTATCTGCGATCGCTTCCACCATTGTTGGCACGACGCCATAGTGAGTGAGATCGAATCGGATATTAATCTCATCAGCAAGGCCGCGGACTGCATCAATCGTACTTCGGGCTGATGCGCTGACTCCCATATCTAATCCAATGCCTGCATAGATGCCACCAACAGTTGCTGCATTAAATTCCATCACTTCAGCGAGTACTGCGGCGAGTGCTTCACCATGTGCTGCACCGACGTGGGCAGAGACTGAGTGGGCGATACCGTGGACCAAACCAAGTCCGGATAATGTGAGAGCTAGCCCGGCCAGATGTGCGCCGACCAACATATCTCCGCGGGCATCAAGGTTGGTGCCATCGTGCACTGCAGTGGGGAGAGCACGTGAGATCAATTTAATCGCTTGATGTGCATAAGCCTCTGAGACTGGTGTGCGACCCTTTGATGTTAATGATTCGATTGCGTGTGTGAGGGCATCGATTCCAGTTCCGGCGGTCGGACGTGGCGGTAATCCTCGAGTCAGCTCGGGATCGAGCACTGCAGCGACAGGTGTGGTTGAGGCATCACCAACATAGAACTTGCACTGTTTGATTGGGTCATCGATGACTCCCCAGTTATTGGTTTCACTACCTGTGCCAGAAGTTGTTGGGATCGCGATGATAGGGACCGCCGGGTGTTCTGGTGTAATCGAGTAGTTGAATGCTGCTGACGAGAAGGCAGGGTTCGCTACAACAAGTGCCACACCTTTACTTGAATCGAGGGATGAGCCGCCACCGAGTGCGATCAAGCAATCTGCACCAAATGCTAAGGCTGACTTTGCTGCCTGATCGATAAGTGTTGTTGTTGGATTTGGCTTGATCTCTGTGAAGGCCGCGGACTCAATGCCAGCGCTCTTAAGGATCGTCTGTACAGTGGCAAGTACGCCAGCTTTTTCAACACCAGCATCCGTAATAATGAAGATCTTCTTCTTATTAAGCCCGGCAACAATCTCTGGAAGCTGATTCACACTGCCCGCGCCAAATCGAATATTCACTGTCCCCGGTGTGAGAGTAAACGCGTTCATTGTTCTACCTTCCGTTGATGGCTGAGTGGATTAGTACTGCGTTAAAGATTGTGTAATACGTTCTGATGCTGCCCGCATGTGTGCTGCAGCGCTATCGAGATCTTTCTCAAAGCGTGCTTTGGGAGCGGCCACATTGATTGCTGCAATGATTGAACCAGAGAAATCATAGATCGGAACGCTCGTACCCACGAGACCTGGCTCATATTCTTCATTGACTGTTGAGTAGCCAGATCTACGAATCCCTTGCACTACTTCAAGGAGTTGACGACCGTTGCGCGTGAGACAAAGTGGTGGAGCTCCGGCAATATCTTCATCAAGTGGATACAACCTCGTTAATTGCGCATCATCGAGACCGCTCAGAAGTACCCGACCAGAAGAAGTCATATAACTCGGCGCAGTGACGCCCATCCAACTCAGCGCACGGAATCCGTGGGCTGGTGACTCAGAATGAATAGTTACGACGTTGAGTCCTTGGAGGACGGTGAGATGAACCGTCTCACCGAGTGAATGTACGAGGCCATGCATCTCACCTCGAGAGGATGAGACGAGCTGAGCCTCAAAGGTAAATCGCGCCATGGCGTAGAGACGTGGTCCGACGATGACGCCTTGGCCTTGGCGAATGAGCATTCCGGTGTCGAGCAACCTTGATACCGCTCGACTGGTCTGGGATTTATCTCGCCCGCTCTTGATTGCGATCTCGTTATTGCGAAGGGGGGTGGGTGATGCGGCAGCGATCAGTTCAATAATTTCGAGGTCGCGTTCGAGACCCCCGTTTCGTGCGGGGGAATTTCGGAGTAAAGACTCTTTGGAAGGCATCGTTGCAGATAATACAACTCTGGTCGCGCCTATTGCAACAGTCTAACTTTGGTATCAAGATACTCATGTGATTCTCAAGCCGCCGAATTTATGGCAGTTCATCCATATTCAATGGGCAAAGATTCTGAGTGAGGTCATTGCGCAGATCGAGTTAGTTCTCTTAGTCATTGCGATCGTCGCTGTTACTGGAATTCTTACCGGAATTTTGGTTCACAAACATTTAGCGTTGGTAGAAGCGGTCACTGGTTTCTGGTCGATCGTCTACACAATTCCTTCACTTGCGATGCTTGTCTTCTTTATCGGTCCCTTTGGACTCGGTTGGGTGCCAGCTGTGATTGCGCTCGTGCTTTACGGACAACTTCCGATCGTGCGAAATACGATCGTGGGTTTGAGATCTGTTGAGCCAGCGGTGATGGAATCTGCTTCAGCTATGGGTCTAAAATCTTTTGCTATCTTGCGCAAGATTCAACTCCCACTCGCCTGGCCTGTGATTGTTGTTGGATTGCGCGTCTCATGCATGTTGATCTTTGGTCTATCAGCGATCGCTTCCTATGTGGGCGGACCAGGGCTTGGCGATTATCTCTTTAGCGGGCTATCAAGTCTTGGCTCTTTCAACTCGATGAATCAGACACTTGTTGGAGCCTTTGGAATCACTCTCCTTGCTCTGATCTTCGATGCATTCTTTGTTCTGTTAAAGCGAGTTACTACATCAAAGGGGTTGCGAATTGTCTAGCGTTCACGGGCAAGAGATTAAGTTAGAGAAGCTCACCAAGCGTTACCCCAATACCGCAAAGGATGCTGTCAAAGAGTTCTCACTGACGATTCCAGCAGGCGAGCTCGTAGTCTTTGTTGGGCCATCTGGTTGCGGTAAGACAACGACCATGAAGATGATCAACCGCATCATTGAGCCTACCTCTGGAAAGATTCTGATCGGCGGAGAAGATGTCACACACACTCCAGCCTTCGAGCTACGCCGAAATATCGGTTATGTCATTCAGCAAATTGGTCTCTTCCCACATATGACCATTGCAGCAAATGTGGCCACTGTCCCTAACCTCCTTGGCTGGGATAAGGCGAGGACCAAAGCGCGAGTCAACGAACTCTTAGAGCTTGTTGGATTAGATCCAGCCGAGTACTCAAATCGCTATCCAAAGCAGCTATCCGGCGGTCAGCAACAGCGCGTAGGTGTTGCTCGTGCGCTCGCTGCCGATCCTGCAGTCTTGTTGATGGATGAACCATTTGGTGCAACCGATCCAATCACTCGCGTACGTCTTCAAAAAGAATTCCGCGCACTACAACGTGAACTCAAGAAGACCGTTGTCTTTGTCACCCATGACTTTGAAGAAGCACTCCTTCTCGGCGATCGTATTGCAGTCCTCTCTGAGCAATCTCATGTCGAGCAATACGGAACTCCACTTGAGATCCTCTCTGCACCCGCAACCGATCGTGTAAAGAGTTTTGTTGGTGAAGCAGCATCTGTTCGAATGCTCGGCCTAGTCTCACTCAAAGAAATTGATGTTCTCACCGGAACAAATGGAACAGTAACCGTTCCTGAAACCGGAACACTGCGTGAGGCGATGGAACAATTTATTGGCGGAGCAGATTCGATCAATATCGGAACTCGAGGCCATCTCACCTTTGATGCGCTTCAGAACGTTATTGCTAAGACTCGTTCAACGGCGATGCATTCGTGAGTAAAAAGTTAGAGCCGCAATTAGCGGCTGGTTCGGTCTACTCGCAATCTGCGCGATTAATCTTTAAACGTAATCGCTCATTGTTGATTCAACCAATTCTTATTCTTGTGATTTTGGCACTGATGCTCACTTATATTCATAACCATAAGCTCGACATCATCGAGAAGGTGACAATCAATACAAAATTCATTTTTCAAGCGATCCAAGATCACATCTTCCTAAGTTTCTCAGCGGCTGTGATCATTCTTGCGATTGCAATCCCTGGTGGAATCCTCTTCACCCGCCCAAAGATGAAACGTTTCACCCCGATTGCTCTCGCCCTTGCCAATATCGGCCAGGCCTTTCCTGCAGTCGGACTCTTAATTTTGGCCGGCATTCATTTTGGATTTGGAAAGCCAGTTGCGATCGGCACCTTCGCCGCCTTCGGAACGCTCCCAATCCTTCGAAATACCATCGTTGGACTCCAAGAGATCGACCCATTTATCGTGGAATCTGCCATGGGCATGGGCATGACCCCGCGTCAGGCTTTAAGAAAGATCGAACTACCGCTGGCTGTGCCCGTGATTCTTGCCGGAGTACGAACCACATTAATTCTTACCGTAGGCGTAGCCACATTGGGTGTCTTCGTTAACGGGGGCGGACTCGGAATGTTGATCATTCCTGGTCTGAAGTTAAATCGACAGATAGTGCTACTCACGGGTGGAATGTTGACGATTATCGTCGCATTCACGATGGATTGGTTGGCGCGTCTGGCAGAAGAATTCCTTCGACCTCGAGGGATCTAATACCTAAGGAAGGTACATCATGCAGGTAAAGCGCACCAAAGTAGTTGCTATCGCAACCGCAGCCGCCTTAGCGGCACTTACAGCTTTCACAGCTGTAGCTCCAGCTAACGCCGCAGCTAGCAAGAACTCCCTCGCGGGCGTTAATCTCGTCATCGGTTCGAAGGATTTTACTGAGAGCATCGTTCTCAGCAAGATCGTTAAGCAGTATGTACTTGCACACGGCGGCAAGGTCACCGATAAGACAAACATCAAGGGATCAGTAACAACCCGTGATGCAATGACAAAGGGTCAGATCTCACTTTATTGGGAGTACACAGGAACTGCTTGGTTGGTTTACCAGAAGCAGACCGACACAACTCTTGATCCAAATACCCTTTACAAGAAGGTTGCTGCAGCCGATAAGGCAAACAAGGTCACTTGGCTTCCAATGACTTCATTCAACGATACTTATGCATGGGCCGTCACAAAGGCCGTTGCAACTCAGTACGGAGTCAAGACATATTCAGATATGGTCACAAAGATTCCTGCTGACAAGCGCGTATGGTGCGTAGAGTCTGAGTTTGCAAGCCGTCCAGATGGTATGGCTGGCTTCAAGAAGGCTTACAACGTTCCTGCCTCTGACACCATCAAGACACTTGATACCGGTGCTATCTACGCTGCAACTCAAAATGGTCAGTGCACAATTGGTGAAGTATTCGCTACTGATGGACGTATTGGCGCACTCGGCCTCATGGTTCCAAAGGAAGATGTCCACTACTTCCCTGCATACAACGCAGCTATCACCACAACAGATGCGATTGCAAAGAAGTACCCACAGCTCATCAAGGCATTGGCGCCAATCTCAGGTTTGATCTCAAACCAGACAATGGCAACTCTCAATGCTCGTATTGACGTGCTTGGTGAAGATGGCGATACCGTCGCGAAGTCATGGTTGGCTTCAGTCGGTCTTCTCTAATATCTCAAACGAATAACTAACTAGTTAGGAAACACAATGCACATCCAGATCGGTGAAGCCTTCGTGGGTAGCGGTGCAAATGCCGCTCATACAAACACGGTACTTGGTGACCGATCTGGGCCTGCAGGAGTGGCTTGGGCTACCGCCCTCGCCACTCCTCGTGCAGGACATGTGCCATTTATGGTGATCGCACAGACTGGTGTGCCAGCGAATCCACCAACGCTCTTTGTAAATAAAGCACCCATTGAAAATGATCAACATGGTCTTTTCACGTGGGGTGCAACTCAAGCTGGCGTGGCCGCCGGCGTGGGTGACGCGCTCCGTAACGGCGTAATTAATCTTAAAGATTGCAATAACCTAGTTCTTATCGCTGCGCTGTGGATTAATCCAGCTGCCAACGATGAAGAAGAAGTTTTTGCTAATCAACGTCAAGCGATGTTGACGGCCTTAACAAATGGCGCAGCTGGCAAGCCATCTGCAGAAGATTTTATGAAGGCATCTCTTGATGTTTCAAATCCATTCTTTCGTATAGGAAAATAATCCACTTATGAAGATCACAAAGATTTCCTTTCAACGCGCAAGCATGGAGTTAGACCCACCGTTTCGCCCTAACTGGGATCCGGCCCCACGTACTCAATTTGCATCAACGCTCACCATTGTTGAGACCGATGGTGGAGTAACAGGTTACGGCTCCGGCGACATGATGGATGGCTTTGAAGGCTACGAGAAATACTTTGTTGGCAAAGATCTCTTCAATATTCACGAGCACGTACGATCCCTCGAAACGATCTCTTTTCACGCAGGCCGCTACTGGCCGCTAGAGATGGCGATTTGGGATGCGATCGGCAAGGCTCTTAAGACCCCTGTCGCTACCCTCTTTGGTGGCGCTATGAAATCGATCCCGGCTTATGCCTCTACCGGAGCAGTGATGACTCCTGCAGATCGCGCTGAATCAGCGAAGGCAATTCGCGCAGCTGGTTTTAAGGCGATGAAGATCCGAGTCCCACAAGTAGATCTTGATTTCGGAATCCAAACTTTAGAAGCGATTAGAAAAGCTGTTGGTAATGATTTAGAGATCATGGTTGACCTCAATCAGGCCTGGCGCATGCCAGGGGATACTCGTCGATCACTCGATATGGTCGATGCGATGAAATTTATCGATCGCGCTGCACAGCTTGGTGTCTATTGGGTCGAAGAACCTCTTCCCATGGAAGATATCGATGGCCTCAAGCGTCTGCGTGGCCGTGGCGTTCGTATCGCCGGTGGCGAGATGGTTCGCACATTGCCAGAGCTACTTCACCTCATCGAAAATGATGCGCTCGATGTCTACCAACCAGATGTTGTACTTTCAGTTGGTCTTGAGCGAACTCGAATCATCGCATCACTTGCTGAATCAAAGAACCGAATCTTCACTCCGCACACCTGGTCCAACGGTTATGGCCTCCTCGCTAACTTGCAGGTTACCGCCGGACTTGGCGGAGCACCGTTCCTTGAAGTTCCGTACGATCCTCCAACGTGGGATATCGATCGCCGCGATTACATGATGGCAACACCACTCGCTGTTGATGCAAATGGACTCATTCATGTTCCAGATGCATCAGGTATGGGTATTGATCCAAACTGGGATTATTTTTCACGACCTAACGCTTAGGAAGGCATTCGCATGAGCGATTTCGCAAGTTGGCAGAAGAAGGCCGCAGCATTGAAGCCCGAAAGTCGGATGTTTATCGATGGCAAATTTGTCGATGCCGCATCAGGTGAAACCTTTGAAGATATCTATCCGGGCGATCAACGCGTAGTAGCGCATATTGCTGCCGGCGATACTGAGGATGTAGATCGCGCAGTTCGCGCAGCAACTCGCACTTTTGATGCTGGTGTCTGGCGAGAGATGAATCCACGCGATAAGAAGGCGATTATGTTGCGTTGGGCCGATCTCGTTCGCGAGCACCAAGAAGAGCTCGCGCTCCTTGAGACCTTAGATGTCGGCAAGCCAATTAGTGATTCGATGAACGTCGATGTGATGGGTGCTGCTCGAAGTATTCAGTGGTACGCCGAAGCAATTGATAAGACCTATGACGAGATTGCGCCATCCCCTCGCAATTCCCTTGCGATGATTACCCGCGAACCCCTCGGTGTTATTGGTGCTGTAGTTCCGTGGAACTATCCCATGATTATCGCGACATGGAAGATTGCCCCAGCCCTTGCAATGGGCAATAGCGTTGTATTAAAGCCAGCAGAGCAATCATCTCTTTCTGCAATTCGGTTGGCACAACTTGCTAGTGAAGCTGGAATGCCTGATGGCGTTCTCAATGTCGTTACTGGCCTTGGACCAACTGCCGGACAGGCACTTGCCAGACATAACGTCGTCTCAAAGTTAGCCTTCACAGGCAGTGGTCCAACCGGACGAAAGATGTTGCAGTACGCAGCTGAATCAAATATGAAGCAGGTTGCACTAGAACTCGGTGGCAAGAGTCCACAGGTAGTTCTTAACGATGTTGCTGATCTTGATGCCTGCGCAAGTTCAATTGCGTGGGGTATTTATTACAACGCCGGTCAGACCTGTAACGCTGGTTCACGTTTGATCGTTGAGAGCGGCGTCAAAGATGAACTCTTTGCGAAGATCACTTCATTCCTCGATACCTTCACAGTTGGTGATCCATTGGATCCAGCCACAATGATGGGACCAATCGTCTCGAAGCTTCAGCGCGATCGGGTCAATCACTACCTTGATCTCGTTGGTCAAGATGGCGAACGCTTCGTCTTTGGTGGCGAGAAGGCGGTGGGCGAGAGCAACCTCATCCAGCCAACTTTGATTGCAGATGTGAAGCACGAATCTGCCCTATCCCAAGAAGAGATCTTCGGCCCTGTATTAGTCGCAGTGGATGCCAAGGATGAGGCCCATGCGCTGGAGTTAGCGAATGGCACGGAGTATGGCCTTGCCGCTTCGGTTTGGACCGGAAATATTTCAAAGGCGCATAAGTTCGCCCGCAACCTTCGCGCAGGCACGGTCTGGGTAAATACCTTCGATATGAGCGATGTCATCACACCATTTGGTGGCTTTAAGGGATCTGGCAGCGGACGTGACAAGTCGCTTCACGCACTCGATACCTACAGCGCGCTCAAAACAACGTGGATCGATATTAGTTAAAAGCCTCTGCACCCCATCAAATCAAAGGAGAAATTCGTGAAGGTTGCATTTATTGGAACAGGCAGTATGGGTGGAAGCATGTCGCGCAATTTGGCGGCAGCTGGCATTGATATCACCGTCTTCGATTTAAATACCGCTTCTATGGAGAAGCCAGTTGCTGCTGGCGCGAAGGCTGCAACAAGTGCGATTGACTGTGTCACTGGTGCGGACTTTCTCATCACAATGTTGCCAACACCACAATCGATTGAGGCATGCATGATCTCAGGTGGCGTAGCAAAAGCTATGAAGCCAGGATCAATGTGGATTGATATGTCTACCTCGGTTCCAGAGACTGCGGCGCTTGTAGCAAAATCACTTGATCCATCTGTCCGCGTCGTCGATGCACCAGTTGCCGGAATGTCGGTCGGAGCAGATAAAGGTGCGCTCTCAATCTTTGCCGGTGGAGAAGCTGAAGTATTGGCAGAGGCAAAGCCACTCTTTGACATTATGGGTGACCCTGCAAAGTTCTTTGATTGTGGAAAAGCAGGTACAGGTTATGCAGTAAAACTCGTACTTAACATGCTCTGGTTTGATTACTTCGTTGCCTCTATTGAGGCCCTCGTTCTTGGTGTAAAGGCTGGAGTAGATCTCGAAGTTCTCCGTAAGGCGCTCGTAGGTTCACCTGCGAACTCCACGATTCTTGAGCGCGACATCATTCCGTTGCTCCGTGATGGTGATTATGACGAAGGCTTTGCTGTAGCCCTGGCATGTAAGGATCTTAAGCTTGCTGGCGATCTCGCCCGCTCACTAGGCGTCCCACTCGAGGTAAGTGGCGCTGTTGAGCAGGTCTATCGCCGGGCACGTGCGCGTTATGGCGATAAGGCTGGCGAATATATTCCTGCCAAGCTTTACGAGGATGACACAAATACCCCATTGCGTTACTAGTACAAATATTTAGCCCACGTCAGATGATTACCCTTCGCAAAGAGGCGATTCTGACGTGGATCGGTGTTGCCGGTATGTGGATTCTCGGTGGCGCAATCTATCCGGTGATGAGTGATGTCACTAAGACCGTCGCCCCACTCAATCTTGTTTTCTACCGAACCTTTGGCAGCGGAATCGCTCTGCTTCTGATCCTGCTCCTCTTTCAACGTAGCCAACTCGCGCTCTTACGCTTTGATCGCCGGTTGATCCCCATCATCTGTGCTTCGTTACTTTTTAATCCGATCTGTGCGAGCGCGCTTGCGTGGTCAAGCACAAAGATTCCAGGAGCAATTAGCGCTCTGCTCTACGGAACTCTTCCAGCGATGGCAACCATTTACGGCGCCATTATCGGTAAACGCCCGCATCGATTAGCAATCATGGGCGTTGTCATTGCAACAATTGCAGTGGTATTTCTGGTCGGTTCTCCTAGCGGAAGTACGAACCCATCTGGAATCTATGCCGCACTCTTCTCAACTCTCGCCTGGTTTGCAGCAACTGAGGTCTGGATAACATTTAATCCTGGGTATCCACTACTGATCTCAACCTCGGTGCAGATCTGGATCGGTGCGATCGGATGTCTTCTCGTACGGCCGGTCTTAAAAACACCAGCGTTAGATCTTCATCAATTTCTCATTCCTGGGGTCATCTTCCTGACTGCATCCTTCGCGATCCAGCACTTTATGTATTTAGGAATCTCTTCAAGAGTAAGTCCTCAGGTTTTAACCTCTTTTGGCTTTGTTAATCCACTGGTCGCGATGATTGTGGGTTACGCGGTCTACTCCCAGAAAATCACCGCGGTTCAAGGGGTTGCTGGGGTGATTCTCTTGATTGGCGTAGGGCTGGTCGTTAAAGAAACCTAGACCCAAGGCCTTGGCTCTATGATTTATCCATGACCACGAATTCTCGAAATTCCCGCGTGATCCGACAGGCAAAGGTCACCTTTGCGCTTTCACTCGCCACACTTTTAGGTGCGCTAGCGATCACACAGGCTGGCAGCGCGAGTGCATCTATGAAGATGCCCAAGCCGACTCCACTTGCAGTGGGTCAGGGTAAGGCCGCACCAGGTGGTGGCTCATTCCTCAATGCACCAATCCCTGCACACGTTCTCAATATTCCGCTCGTTGATAGCTCTGGCAAGAGTTTTACTCTTGCATCGCTCAAGGGTCAGACCGTTGTTATTGCAAACTTCTTAACATCATGTCACGAGATCTGCCCAATGACGACGATAACTATGCGCGAAATTGGAAATGCAGTCATGGCTTCACCATTAAAAAATAAGGTGAAAGTTCTTGAGGTAAGCGTTGATGGCACACGCGATACGCCCGCCCGATTAACGGCTTATCAAGCAAACTTCCAGGAAAAAAGCTGGACACTTGCTACCGGCACTCCTGCAAACCTCACAAAATTCTGGGCCTACTTTGGGTCAAGCAATACCAAAGTTCCGTACACTGCCGCGGAGAAGAAAGCGCTTCCACTCGATTGGCAGACTGGTAAGCCAAGTGAATTCGATATCAGCCACACCGATATGGTCATCATCGTTGATGCTAAGGGGACATGGTCGTGGTTAGATCTCGGAAATCCAAATCCAGGAAAGGCAGTAATTCCGCCAAAGCTTAAGAAGTATTTGAGCGAAGAAGGTTTAAATAATCTTGCGAAGCCACAAGAGCCTAGCTGGGATTCAAAGGCTGTCTTGTCAGCGCTCTCCTCAATCACCGGAACAATGATCGGCTAAATCAGCTTCTTAGTAGACGATAGGGAGTTGGGGTCTACCCATCCCAGCCCACTGCTCCAAGACATGTGGCGAGAAGAGTTCTGCAAGTACCATTTCAGCCGCACCGCGCAAACCAACTTCATCCTTTACTTCCCCAAGACGTATTTCAAGATCACGTGTAGCTAGAGGTAATGAGCGGCGATATACAGTCTCCCGAACCGAGGCTAAGAGGAGATTTCCAGCAGAAGAGACGCCGCCACCTATTACTACAAGGGCAGGGTTAAAGAAGTTAATAATTGTTGCAAGTACCTGCCCTACTTGTCTTCCTGCATGTGTAATAGCTTCGACCGACCAAGCATCCCCATTCTGAGCACCATCTGTTACATCTTGACTCGTAAGAATTCTACTTTTCTTAAGTCGTTCAGCTAAAAATGTACTCTTCCCTAATTCAACAGCTTTCTGAGCATCGCGCGCTAAGGCGGCTCCTCCGGCAACTGCCTCTAAGCAACCAATATTGCCGCAGCGACAGACGATCTGGGTCGGTTCACTTATTGCAATATGCCCGATATCGCCGGCAGAACCTTGAGCACCTCGATGTAACGCATTATTACTAATAATTCCCGCACCAATACCAGTCCCGATCTTGATGTAAATGAGCTCTTGATGTTTCTCATCAACATTGAGTGACGCTTCACCAAGAGCCATTAAATTAACATCGTTATCAATCCAGACGGGGCTCTGATACTTATAAGCAAAGCGATCCCGTACAGCGTATTTATCCCAACCAGGCATGATGGGAGGTGACATCGGTACACCGGTAGCAAACTCAACCGGGCCAGGTAAGCCCATGCCGATACCAAACAGTGGAACCTTCTCCTTCAACGCAATTTTGTCGAAGATCTTTTCAACCTCGGTGAGAACCTTCTCAGGTCCGACAGAGATATCAATAGGAACATGGAGAAGTTCACTAGCGCTTCCAAGTAAGTCACTGCGTGCGATCGTCATGCCAGTAGCTCCAAGAGCTGCAACGAGTAGATAACCTGCATCCTTATTAAATTCCAGAAGCCGTGGGACTCTTCCACCAGTAGATGAGCCGAAGTTACCTTCGTTAATGAGATTAAGTTTCAGGGCGATATCAACATGTTTAGCGATGAGAGTTCGACCAAGCCCGGTAACGCGAGCAAGCTCAGGACGAGTAGTCCGCTCCGAACGTTGGAGGCTTGTGAGGACCTTCGATAGGGAGTGAGGGTCATCAACAAGGATCTGCCCCTTCTTACGTTTGCCAGCGCTCTCTGTTGCCAATTCACTACCCTCCCCTCTTCTCGTGCCAAATCTTCCCGCCAGACGCTCAAATGAGCGCCTACTTCCGCCCTCAACTTTATAACAATTGCATAACAAAGCGCAATTTTAGTATAAAACTACTTGACTTGTGTTTTTATAAACAGAAGTATTCAGGTACTCGAAGGGAGCAAAAGCATGAAGCTTGGATATCAAACCATCACATGGGGCGGCGTTGTCGGTCAGGCCCAAGGGGTCACATCGGTTAAGGATCTCTTCTATCAGACATACGGCAATACCGAGAAGGCGATGGCTGATATCGCCAGCGTCGGCTACGAAGGTATCGAAATCTTCGATGGAAACCTCGCCGAATACGCCAGTAAGCCAGAAGAGTTCAAGGGGTTACTTGCTAAATACAACCTCACTCTTGTGAGCGTCTATACCGGTGCAAACTTTATCTATGACGAAATTCTTGATGATGAGTTCCATAAAATTGGAGTTGCTATTGAACTAGCTAAAAAGTTTGGCGCCACTAACCTGATTGTCGGTGGTGGAGCACAAAGAGCTTCAGGCATTCGTGAATCTGATTATGCAAAGCTTGCTGTTCAACTTGATCGAGTAACCGATCTGGCAGCAGCAGCAGGATTAACTGCATGTTTCCATCCTCACCTCTCAACGATCGTAGAAGGTCCAGAGCAACTTGCAAAGGTCATGAAACTTTCAAAGATTGACTTCTGTCCTGATACCGCACATCTTGCTGCAGGTGGAGGCGATCCAGCTGCGCTTATTCGTCAGTATCCGGATCGAGTTCGTCATGTACATCTCAAAGATTTCCAGGCTTCACCCTTTGCTTTCTTACCGCTTGGTCAAGGTGGCTTGGATTTCGCAGATATTTTTGCTGCGCTGAAAGAGATCAACTATCAAGGTTGGGCCGTTGTCGAACTAGATGGATATAACGGGGATCCAAAGGAGGCGGCAGCAATCAGTATGAAACTTATCCAAGCGCACCTTGGATAATTTAGATTTACCTCTCACACAAACTAAGGAGCAAGAATGATCACAAGCAAGAAGAAGGCGCTAGTTGTTTCTGCAGTACTTGCAGTTTCACTTATTGCCTCAGTAAGCCCAGTTTCAGCGGGCCAGACCGCGGCGCAGATCGCCAAGGTAGGCCTTGCTGAACTCGCATCAGGCAAGGTCTACTCGACTGGTCCTGCTGGAGAGAGCGCTGCTTCAGCAGAATCTCTCACATTCACCGAAGCAGAACTTGCAAAGGTCAAAGCCCTTAAAGCCACTGCAGCTATTGCACTTCACCTCACTTCAGATTGGACTAGCGGACAGCTCGCTGGCTTGAAGAAGGAATTCGGTATCTTGGGAATCAATATCGTTGGAACAACCCAGGCTGACTTCAAGGCTGATACCCAGATCTCACAGATCCAGACACTTATGGCCAAGAAGCCATCTGTCTTGATCTCTATCCCAGTCGACAGCCAAGCTGAAGCTGCAACCTATAAGGCTGTTGCTGCTGCTGGAACAAAGATCGTCTTCATGGATAACGTTGCAAATGGCATGACTGCAGGAAAAGATTACGTCTCTGTAGTCTCTGCAGATAACTATGCAAACGGTGCAGCATCTGCTTACCTTCTTGGAAAGAAGCTCAACGGTAAGGGAACTGTCGCAACAATTCACCATGCGGCAGATTTCTGGGTAACAAAGCAGCGTTGGAACGGCTTCAAGGAGACTCTCACAGCGAAGTTCCCTGGAATCAAGATTGTTGATGACAAGGGAATCTCTGGTCCTGACTTTGCTGGCGATGCACAAGCTGCAGCAACCGCAATCTTGACCAAGTACCCAACAATCAGCGCAATCTGGGCTGTATGGGATACACCAGCTGAAGGCGTATTGGCTGCACTCCGTTCAGCAGGAAATACAACAACAGTCATCGCAACCGAAGACTTGGGAGCAAACGTTGCAATTTCACTTGCAAAGGGTGGTCCAGTTAGTGGTCTTGGAGCTCAGCGTCCGTACGATGCGGGTGTAGCAGAAGCAAAGCTTGCTGCATATGCACTCATCGGAAAGACTGCCCCAATCTATGTTGCAATGCCAGCTCTCGCAGTTGATCATGGCAATGTATTGCAGGCATGGCGCACGGTTTACTCCTCTGCTCCATCTGAAGCACTAAGAAAGTCATTCAAGAACTAAACGATTAATAGGCGCCTACCATCACCTACGGGTGGTGGTAGGAGGCCCAATCATTTTCATCAGCACTCACTCTCGGGGGAAATAAATGAAGCAACTTAATGTCGCGCTAATCGGGGCAGGATTTATGGGGAAAGCCCACTCACTCGCCTACGTTGCAATGCCAATGTTTTTCCATCCAGCACCGGCTTATCCGGTTCGCAAAACAATCGTAGATATAAGCGATTCAGTAGCTGCTGATGCGGCGATTCGCTTTGGCTTCGAAAAGAGCAGTGGTGACTGGCACAGTGTCATTAACGATCCTGAGATCGATATCATCGATATTGCTACCCCAAATCATCTCCATGCTGAGATTGCCATTGCAGCAGCAGCAGCTGGTAAGCACATTATTAGTGAGAAGCCGTTAGCTCGAAGTGGGGCTGAAGCAAAGACTATGTACGATGCCGTGAAAAATGCCGGAATCGTTCATATGGTTGCATTTAATTACCGACGAACGCCAGCTGTAGCGTTAGCAAAAAAGTACATTGAAGAAGGTGCGATCGGTGAGATCCTCAACTTCCGTGGTACTTATCTCCAGGATTGGTCGGCTGACCCCGACGGCCCTCTTTCATGGAGATTCCAAAAGGCAATTGCCGGTTCAGGATCACTTGGTGATATCGGTACGCACGTTGTAGATATGGCGCGCTACCTTTGTGGCGAAATCACTCAGGTTAATACTCAGCTTAAGACTTGGATTACATCACGCCCAGTACAGAGTGGCAACGTTGACAAGCTCGGAACAGGTGCGAAGGACTCAAGCGCCCCACGTGCAGAGGTAGATGTTGATGATGAAGTCCTCTCACTCTTGGAATTTGAGAATGGAGCTATCGGCTCCCTTGAAGCAACCCGTAATGCGCACGGTCGAAATAACTTCCTTACCTTTGAAATCCATGGCTCACTTGGATCAATTTATTTCAACTATGAACGACGGGATGAACTTCAAGTTGCCTTTGCAAAAGATCAAGGAGATCGTAAGGGATTCCGTACCGTTTACTCGGGCCCTGCTCACCCATATGGTGATGGACTCTGGCCGATCCCTGCACTAGGAATCGGATATGGCGAGACAAAAATTATTGAAGCCTACGATTTCATTAGAGCAATTGTTGAAGGTGGCGAAGTTTCGCCTAACTTCAAAGATGGCTACCAGATCAACCTGATCGCCGATGCGATGGCTGATTCTGCTGCAAAGCGCGAGTGGGTCACTGTCCCACGCGTATCTGACTAAAACAGATATAACTAAGAAGCAAAACTACTGAGGGGGTGAGTGCCATGAATACCGTTGAGATGCGAAGTATCAACAAGTCTTTCTTTGGCACTCGCGTTCTCAAAGATGTGAATTTCAGCGTACGCCCAGGAGAGATTCACGCTCTCGCTGGTGAAAATGGTGCTGGTAAATCTACATTGATGAAGATCTTGCAGGGCGTCTACGCAATGGATTCCGGTGAGATTGAAGTAGCTGGCACACCAGTACAAATCAACTCTTTCCAGGACGCACAAAAATATGGAATCGGTATGGTCTTCCAGGAGTTCTCGCTGATTCCCGAACTCACAGTCGCTCAAAATATCTTCCTCAATCGTGAGCCTAAGAATAAGTTAGGGCTGATCACTGATAAAGAATCAGTCTCACAAGCTGGCAAAGTTCTTGAGAGTGTCGGTATCGAGATTGATGTAACAGCGAAGGTCTCAACACTGAGCCGTGCCTATCAGCAATTAACAGAGATCGCTAAAGCAATCGCCGCTAATGCAAAAATCCTTATTTTAGATGAACCTACCGCCTCACTTGCAAAGCATGAAGTCGATGCTCTCTTTAAAGTTCTGAAGCAATTAACAGCGTCTGGTGTCTCAATAATCTATATTAGTCACCGCATGGATGAGATTTACCAGATATGTGATCGTATAACTGTGCTAAGAGATGGCAATTTGGTTGCTGTTGAATCATTGGGTGATGTCACCCCTCAAGTAATCATTGCGCACATCACTGGACGTAAAGATGTTGAAATGCTCTCTCATGATGGTCGCCACATCGATCGATCTTCGACTCCAACTCTAAAAGTGGAGGAGCTCGTGGCCGGGGCCCGAGTCAAGAAGGTATCTCTTGAGCTTTACCAGGGTGAGATTTTGGGTCTTGCCGGATTAATGGGCAGCGGGCGAACTGAGATTCTTCGTGCGATCTTTGGATTAGATAAGAAATCTGGTGGCAGGCTCTTCCTCAACGGTGCAGAGATTGCGATTAAGAATCCGCGCGATGCGAAATCTGGAGGAATGGCCCTTATTCCAGAAGATCGCCGTCGCCAAGGGCTCATCATGGAGCATTCGATCTCTTCCAATATTCTCGCTGCCAATTTAGGCAAACTATCTCATCTCAACTTCCTCAATTTTGAGAAGATCAAAGATTATTCAGCGACGGCGATCGCTGACTTCGAAATCAGGCCTCCAGAGGCTAATCGCCAGGTAAAGCTCCTCTCTGGTGGAAATCAGCAGAAGGTCGTTATTGCCAAGTGGGTAGCGACTGATCCTTCGATCATTTTGATGGATGAGCCGACCGTTGGTGTAGATATCGGCACCAAGGTCGAGATTATGAAGCTCGTGAGGTCGTTGGCAGCTCAAGGAAAGTCGATCATTCTTATTTCATCAGAGCTCCCAGAACTATTAGGGGTCTGTGATCGCATCTTAATTATCAAAAATGGTGAAATTCACGGCGCTTTAGAGCGCAATGAGATTCGCGACGAAGACCACCTCCAACTCATGGTGCAAGGGATAAATGCATGAATATCAAATCATTAACTCGATTCGATTGGCGTTCTAGTTTTATTTACTGGATGTTTGCGCTTATCTTCCTCTTCTTTGCGATCTTGCTCCGTAATGATGGTTTTCTAGGACCAAATAATCTGCTCAATATCTTCCGCCAGACGGCAACGATCTCAGTCATGGCTGTAGCGATGACGCTCGTGATCGCCTGTGCTGAGATCGATCTCTCTATCGGTGGAGTTGCGGGCCTCTCTTCAGTCGTTGTTGCACTCATGATTCGTGATCATGGCGCCGTTGCAGGAGTCCTTGCAGGACTTGGCGTAGGACTACTTGTTGGAACTGCGAATGGTCTTCTGGTCTCAAGAATTGGAATCCCGAGCTTCTTAGTAACGCTTGGCATGCAAGGTGTCGCAGTCGGAACTGCTGCCTTGATCACAAACTATGCACCGATCCCAATTCTTAATGATTCGTTTAATCGAATCTTTGGATCTGGCTCGATTGGCAAGTTCCCAAGTGTGATCTTCTGGAGTTTTACCGCAGTCTTTGTAGGTTGGGTGACTCTTACTCGCACAACTTTAGGTCGACGAATCCTCGCTACAGGTGGAAATAGAGATGCTGCAGAGTTCAACGGCATTGATACGAAGCGAATTAAGTTCACAGTCCTTCTCATCTCCTCGACCGTTGCAGCAATCGCGGGCATGATTTACGCCGGCCGTCTGCAAACAGGTCGATATGAGTGGGGTACTGGTGACGAACTCTCTGCCATTGCAGCTGTAATTCTCGGCGGGACAAGCCTCTTTGGTGGAGGCGGAACCATTATTGGGACTCTCTTTGGAGCCCTCCTCGTCGGATTAATAAATAACGGCTTGATCTTGGCCGGATTACCTGTCAGCGAACAACAAATCATCCGTGGTCTAATCATTATTTTGGCCGTTGCCCTAGCGAAGAAGAAGTAGGAATAGAAGTGATGAGCACAAATACATTCTCCCGGACTGATGGAGAGCTAACGAGACTATCGACGATGAATGCAGGAATCATCGGAATGGGATTTATTGGAGAGGTACATGCTCGGGCTATTCGGGCGAATGGACATAATCTGCGTGCTGTTTCTGCTGCAAATATAGATGTTGCTCGCAAAGGAGCCGAAAAAGTTGGTGCAGAGTTTGCTTTAATAACTGAAGAGTTAATCAGTGACCCAGCGATTGATGTCATTCATATCTGTACTCCCAATATCTTCCATGCTGAACTTGCGACGCTTGCACTTGAAAATGGGAAACATGTTATTTGCGAAAAACCACTAGCGATTTCTGTTGCTGACGCAACACGTTTAACTGAATTAGCACGTGAGAAGAATTTGGTTGCTACAGTTCCATTCATCTACCGCTACTACCCAACAGTGCTTGAGGCTCGAGCACGGTTGTTAGATTCAAAGTCTGCACCTAATTTGATTCATGGCTACTACCTACAGGATTGGTTAGCTTCTGACGAGGTGGAAAACTGGCGTATCAACCCTAAGCTCGGTGGTCCATCACGAGCATTTGGTGATATCGGAGTGCATTGGGTTGATCTTATTGAATTTGTGACAGGCCAGAGAATTATTCGGCTTAGCGCCCAACTTCTTAAGGTTTATGAGTCGCGCGTTGACGCTCCATTTGTAGGAACAGAAGATGGCGGAACAATCATCTTTGAGACAAATACTGGAGCTCAAGGATCACTTGTTCTCTCACAAGTCTCCGCTGGTCGTAAGAATAAATTATGGTTCTCTATTGAGGGCAATGGCTACTCATATGTCTTCGACCAAGAAAATCCAGATTCTTTGTGGGAGGGTGGCGTCAACGTCAATTCCACATATATGCGGGGCGCAGCAGGCCAATCAGCATCGTCAGGTCGTTTCTCGATCTTGCCAGCTGGCCATCCTCAGGGTTATCAAGATTGCTTCAACGCCTTTGTTGCGGATACGTATAGCGCGATCACTTTGGGGCAGAGCGATGGTTTACCCCGCTTCTCAGATGGATTGAGAGCTGCACAACTGACGACTGCCGTCTTAGAATCAGCTCAGACGCAACGTTGGGTGGAGGTTCGATGAAGCTTGGTTTTCTCACTGCATGCCTTCCGAAGTTATCACTTGAAGAGATTGCCGATTGGGCAGTTTCGCAGGGATACGAGGCGTTAGAAGTTGCAGCGTGGCCAGACTTAGGAGATCGACCATTCGTCGCAACCCATCTCAATGTTGAAACTTTTGGTACCCAAGATGTAGCGCGAGTGAAGGAAATCTTTCATTCACGCGGACTTACGCTCTCATCTATCGCCTTTTACGATAACAATTTGCACCCTGACCTTGATGAGCGAAAGAAGATCAATCAGCACGTCATGCGTTGCATCGACGCGGCAGCCCTGCTCGGAGTTGAATCAGTTGGCACTTTCGTAGGTAGAGATTGGAACAAGACGGTAGTGGAGAATTTAGTAATGGCTGAAGAAGTATTTAAGCCGCTGGTTCAGCACGCTACACAACAGAATGTGAAGATTGTTATTGAGAATTGTGTGATGGAAGGCTGGCATCCAGATGGCTATCCAGGCAATCTTGCTTACTCGCCAGAACTCTGGGAGTGGATGTTTGGGTTAGGTCTTTATCTGAATTACGACCCTTCTCATTTAATCTGGATGGGAATCGATCCAATCGCTGCGATCAAGCCATACATTGATCGCGTTGTTCATGCACAGGCAAAAGATATTGAAATCTTCACAGAGAAGCGAAATCACTTCGGCTACCCAGGACGAGCAGTTGTGCGTGAGAATCCATGGGATGTTGGTTGGTGGCGCTATCGAGTCCCAGGTTTAGGTGAAGTTGATTGGAAGAAATTAATTGATGTGATGTACGAAGGTGGTTTCAACGGCACGCTCTCAGTTGAGCACGAAGATCCAATTTGGGGTGGTTCTGAAGAGAATGTAAAGGTTGGGCTTGAAATCGCCTTCCGCACATTACGTCCGCATATCGTCAAATAATTAATAACTATTTAGAGGAGATCTCATGTCTGAATTTCACATGGTAGCTCGATTTGAGGCTGCACCTGGCAAGCGTGAAGAACTCGTCACGCGTCTTAAAGCGATGGAGATCGCGACACAAGGTGAGCCTGGATGCCTTTATTACATTCTTAACGTTGATAGAGATAACCCTAATGTTTTCTATTTCCGTGAAGGTTGGACCGATCCATCTGCTCTCGCCCTCCACGATAAGACTCCTCATGTCATGGCGATACGCGAATCCGAGAAGGAGCTCACAGCCAATGGCATCAGCGTGAGCTTCATGCACGCTTTATAACCTCACACTTCTCGCTCTACCTGTAAACTTCCCATCCCATGACTCACTACTCAATCGCAATCGTCGGCGCTGGTCCTGCTGGGTATTTCACTGCCCAAGCGCTCCAGAACTCTCAGAGCGATGATCGAACTTTCTCGATTGATCTCTTTGAGCGCCTCCCAACAATGTGGGGACTCGTTCGATCTGGCGTAGCGCCCGATCACCCAAAGATTAAGACTGTTGCAAAGGTCTTTGAAAAGGTAGCGGCCGAGCCTAACTTCAGGTTATTTGGAAACGTTGAGATCGGTAAAGATATTGATCTTGCGGACCTCACTTCTCGCTACGACGCAGTAGTGATGTGTACTGGTTCTGCCGTTGGCCGCAGACTCGGAATCCCGGGCGAAGATCTCCAAGGCTCATACTCTGCTGCAGAATTTGTTCCTTGGTATAACGGTCATCCTGATTTCGCAGACCTTGATATCGATCTATCAGGTACCACCGCTGTTGTGATCGGTGCAGGTAACGTTGCGATGGATTGCGCGCGCATGCTGGCTGTTGACCCTACCGAATTAGATACAACAGATACTGCAGATCATGCGCACTCAACCTTCCATCAATCAAATATTCGTAAGGTCTATATCGCCGGCCGCCGCGGAGTCGAGCATGCCGCATTCACTGCACCAGAGTTACGCGATCTTCCAAAACTCGAAAATACCGATGTACACATTGACGCTAATCAAGTTCATGAGGCTCATGCACGTGCAGAGGCTGCCGGTGAGATTGAGAAGCACTTAGCATCAAACTTGGAAGCTTGGCGATTAATTGCAGAGCATCCAAAATCTGGACATGCCCGTACAATGGAATTTCGTTTTCTCTCTGCACCAAAAGAGATCAAAGGAAATGGCAAGGTTGAAGAAATTATCTTCGGAATAAATAAGGTCGAGGGCGGCAAGGTCATCGATACAGGGGAGAGTTACTCCATCCCGTGCTCATTAGTGATCTCGGCAATCGGATATGAAGCAGCACCAATCCCAGGGATTGTTATGGAAAGCGGCAAGATCAAGAACGTTGATGGCCGTGTGGTCGGCACCAATCTCTACACAGTTGGTTGGGCAAAGCGTGGACCATCGGGTGTTATCGGCACTAACAAGAGTGATGCATCAGATGTAGTGGCTCTTCTGATCGCAGATTTAGGTCAACCAAAAGAGGCAAGTGACATCACAACTGTCTTATCTCCGGATCACCAGATCATCACTCAAGATGCATGGGCGAAGATCAATGCCGCTGAAATTGCAGCCGGTGAGCCCGCTGGAAAGCCTCGCGTGAAAGAGGTTTCAGTGCCTAAATTGCTGAGTTTGGGGCTTAATTAGTTAGCGGGTACTATTCACTCTCGACCAATACGCGCTTGTAGCTCAACGGATAGAGCATCTGACTA
Source organism: Candidatus Nanopelagicaceae bacterium (assembly GCA_040402375.1). Taxonomy (GTDB): domain Bacteria; phylum Actinomycetota; class Actinomycetes; order Nanopelagicales; family Nanopelagicaceae; genus PALSA-747. Next base: position 30,356 of record JBBAMR010000015.1, read on the forward strand.
CGGATCAGAAGGTTAGGGGTTCGAATCCCTTCAAGCGCACCAGCTAGATATCTGAAAATTGGCTCCGTTTACGCCGCAACTCCTTACGAATAGACTCATCACCTGCCCTTAATCGTGAGGGCGTAAGGG
>JBBAMR010000016.1:0-28354 GCA_040402375.1 Candidatus Nanopelagicaceae bacterium
CGCCTTAGCTAGTTACGGCGCTTTTTACTTTGGGCGCCTTAGCTAGTTACGGCGCCGTGGGATGCGCTCCCCACAACCTTTGAATACTTCGCTAAAACACCGCGCTTGTACTTATGTGGGATCGGTGAGAAATCTTTACGTCGCAGAGCCATGACGCTCTCATCTACTAAGAGATCAAGTGTTCGGGCTGAGATATCAATGCGGACAATATCTCCATCTTCGACGAAGGCGATTGGTCCACCATCGACCGCTTCTGGCGCAACGTGACCGACACAGAGTCCGGTCGATCCGCCACTAAATCTTCCATCAGTAAGTAAGAGGGTTGACTTACCAAGACCTGCACCCTTGATTGCGCCAGTGATCATCAACATCTCACGCATTCCAGGTCCACCCTTAGGGCCTTCGTAACGAATGACGATGACATCGCCGGCTTGGATCGTGCCATTTTCAAGTGCCGCCATCGCAGCTTGTTCGCGTTCAAATACTCGAGCCGGTCCTTCAAATTTATCAACATCGACGCCAGCGGTCTTACAGACTGCGCCCTCTGGTGCGAGTGATCCACCAAGGATTGTGATTCCGCCACCTGCTGAGAGTGGACTCTTAATTGCATGCAAGACATCGCCATCTGGGTCTAGTGGTGTGAGCTCTGCAAGATTTTCTGCCATCGTCTTACCGGTAACGGTGAGGCACTCGCCATGCAAGAAGCCAGCATCGAGAAGTGCGCGAAGTACTACTGGGATTCCGCCGACGCGATCGATATCAGTCATGACATATTTGCCAAATGGCTTGAGATCACCGAGAAGTGGTGTTCGCTCACTAATGCGTTGGAAATCTTCAAGGGTAAGCTCAACCTCTGCCTCGTTTGCAATCGCGAGAAGATGGAGGACAGCATTCGTTGAACCACCAAGTGCCATCACGACAGTGATCGCATTTTCAAAAGCATGCTTCGTCAAGATATCTCGAGTAGTGATTCCCTGACGGATTAACTCAACAACAGCTGCGCCAGCTTTCACTGCATAATCATCTCGACGACGATCTACTGCGGCAGGAGAGGCTGAACCTGGAAGTGAGAGGCCAATCGCTTCACCCACTGCTGCCATGGTGTTCGCTGTGTACATGCCACCACAAGCGCCTTCACCTGGGCAGATAGCGCGTTCAATCTCATCGACCCGCTCTTGGGTAATTAAGCCGCGTGCACATGCTCCTACTGCTTCAAAGGCATCAATAATTGTGACATCGCGACCATCAACCTGGCCCGCGAGAGTTGAACCTGCATAAACAAAGACACTCGCAACATCGATACGGGCTGCCGCCATCATCATGCCAGGAAGTGATTTATCGCAACCGGCAAATGTCACCATGCCATCGAGTCGCTCTGCCTGCATCACAGTCTCTACTGAATCGGCGATAACTTCGCGCGAAACAAGTGAGAAGTGCATGCCTTCGTGGCCCATTGAGATTCCATCAGAGACTGAGATCGTGCCAAATTGCATGGGGAATCCGCCGGCCTCAATGACACCCTTCTTCGATGCTTTGGCGAGGCGATCGAGTGAGAGGTTGCACGGCGTAATTTCATTCCACGATGAAGCGATGCCGATCTGTGGCTTCTTAAAATCTGCATCCTGCATACCAACTGCTCGCAACATTCCTCGAGCTGGGGCGCGCTCTAAACCATCAGTAACGAGAGCTGAACGCGGCTTCATTGTGTTCTTATCGCTACTCATTTAAGTCTTACCCCTGCCCTAGATGCTTAAGTAATAATTCACGGACCTTTGCAGCGTCAGCTTGACCACCAGTCGCCTTCATGACGGCACCAATTAAGGCACCAGCAGCTGGAATATTTCCACCGCGGATTCGCTCTGCCGTCTCTGGCTGTGATGCGATCGCAGCTTCAATTGCAACCATCAGCGCTGAATCATCAGAGACAACTTTGAGGCCGCGCTTTTGAATCACCATACGAGGGTCGCCCTCGCCATTGATCACACCTTCTACAACCTGGCGCGCCAACTTATCGGTGAGTTCACCAGAGGCAATCAGAGCAATGATCTGCGCAACTTCTGAAGGTTGAATCAGTGAGGTTGGCTCAACGGACTTCTCATTAGCCAAACGAGAGATCTCGCCAAGCCACCAACTACGGGCCTTTGTTGGTTCGGCACCCAGTGCGACTGTCTCTTCAATCGTTGTGAGAAGTTCGGCATTGACCATCGCTGCCATCTCTTTATCTGGAACGCCCCACGCCTCTTGAATCTTCTTGCGGTGTACCGAAGGCTTCTCTGGAAGTGCGAGACGAAGTTCTTCAACCCATGCAGGATCAGCGACGATCGGCAAGAGATCAGGCTCTGGGAAGTAACGATAATCCTCAGCTTGTTCCTTAGAACGACCAGAGCGAGTCTCGCCAGACTCTTCTTGGAAGTGGCGAGTCTCTTGAATGATACGTTCGCCAGCCTCAAGGCGATTAGCTTGACGGATAATTTCACCACGCACCGCACGCTCGACTGAACGTAGTGAGTTAACGTTCTTTGTCTCAGAACGCGTACCAAGCGTCTGACTATCACGAGGCGCAATCGATACGTTTGCATCGCAACGAAGCGAACCTTGCTCCATCTTTACATCTGAGACGCCGAGTGAGCGCAAGATATCGCGCAGCTCTGCGACATAAGCCCGGGCTACTTCTGGCGCATATTTATCAGTTCCAGGAATGATGCGTGTAACGATCTCAACGAGTGGAATACCGGCACGGTTGTAGTCGAGTAATGAGTGCTCGGCGCCATGGATACGGCCAGTTGCGCCTCCGACGTGGAGTGACTTACCAGTGTCTTCCTCCATATGAACGCGCTCGATATCAACGCGATAGACCTTTGGGCCTTCATCTGTATCGATTGTGACATCAAGATAACCATTGATGCAGATTGGTTCGTCGTACTGAGAAGTCTGGAAGTTCTTTGGCATATCTGGGTAGAAGTAGTTCTTGCGAGCAAAGCGACTAAATGGTGCGATCGAACAGTTCAGAGCTAACCCAATACGGATAGATGACTCAATCGCCTTCGCATTTACAACAGGGAGTGAACCCGGAAGACCAAGACATACGGGGCAGGTCTGGGTATTTGGCTCAGCGCCAAAATCAGTGGAGCAACCACAGAACATCTTTGAAAGGGTGTTGAGCTCGACGTGAACTTCAAGGCCAAGGGTCGGCTCATACTTTTCAAGCGCCCGATCGTAGTTAAGTGCCATTACCTCACCGCCAACTCTGGTGCAGATGCATAGAGTGGCTTACCCCACGAAGATTGAAGAGCAGCTTCTAGGGTTCCGCCAACTTGGTACATCAACTCATCCTTCATGGCAGGTGACATGATTTGGAATCCGACAGGTAATCCATCTTCTGGTGCAAGACCACAAGGAAGGCTCATACTGCCGATACCCGCGAGGTTTACCGGAATTGTGCAGACATCGTTGAGATACATCGCAACTGGATCGTTGCTCTTCTCGCCGATCTTAAAAGCAGTGGTTGGGCAGGTTGGTGAAACAAGGACATCAACCTTGGCAAAGGCAGCGTCATAATCTCGCTTGATCAGCGTACGGATCTTCTGTGCAGAACCGTAATAGGCATCGTAATAACCAGAAGAGAGCGCGTAAGTTCCGAGAATGATGCGACGCTTAACTTCTTTACCAAAGCCAACTTCACGAGTCATGTTCATGACCGCCTCAGCGCTACGTGAACCATCATCGCCAACGCGGATTCCATATCGCATCGAGTCAAAGCGAGCTAAGTTCGATGATGCCTCTGAAGGCGCAATTAAATAGTACGCAGCGAGTGCATATTCAAAGCTTGGAGCTGAAACTTCAACGATCTCTGCGCCAGCTGAAACGAGCGCCTCAAGAGCTTCATTAAATCTAGTGGTAACGCCAGATTGGTAACCCTCGCCGCCAAGTTCTTTGACGACACCGATCTTCATGCCTTTGATATCTAGCTTCTTTGCCGCTTCAACCATCTTGCCTACAGGTGCATTGATTGACGTTGAATCTTTTGGATCATATCCAGCAATAACTTCATGCAACATCGCAGTGTCGAGCACAGTGCGAGCACAAGGTCCGGCTTGATCAAGGCTTGATGAGAATGCGACAAGTCCGTAACGAGAGACTGCGCCGTAGGTTGGCTTCACGCCGACAGTGCCGGTGACCGCAGCTGGTTGACGAATTGATCCACCAGTATCGGTTCCGATCGCTAATGGCGCTTCAAAGGCAGCGAGCGCAGCCGACGACCCTCCACCAGATCCACCAGGAATACGTGAAAGATCCCATGGATTGCGCGTAGGACCATAGGCAGAATTCTCAGTCGATGAACCCATCGCGAACTCATCCATATTGGTCTTACCTAAAATAACAACGCCAGCCTTCTTGAGGTTTGTCACAACAGTTGCGTCATAAGGCGGGCGCCAGCCTTCGAGCATCTTTGAACCACATGTGGTCGGCACACCCTTTTGAGCTAAGACATCTTTGAGAGCGAGCGGAATACCAGCGAGTGGGTGGAGCTTCTCCCCTGCCTTGCGCGATGCATCAACGGCGCTCGCCTGAGCGAGTGCACCTTCACGATCAATATGGAGGAAGGCATGAACATCGCCATCAACGGCAGCGATGCGATCTAAATGAGCGTTAGTAAGTTCTACTGCAGTAACTGAACCTGCTGCGAGCTCGGCAGACATCTGAGCTGCGGTCTGCGAAATAATTGGAGTGCTCACTCTTCACCTAAAATCTGTGGAACTTTAAAACGGTTATCTTCTCGAGCAGGTGCGCCAGAGAGTGACTCTTCTGGAGTCAGGCTTGGAACGACGACATCAGGACGCATGACATTCTGCATCGCAATCGCATGTGAGGTTGGCGGGATATCTTCGCCTGCAACGCCCTGAACACGAGAGACTGACTCAAGGATCAGATCCATTTCAGAGGCAAGGTGATCTAATTCAGCATCAGTCATTTCGATGCGGGAGAGTCGCGCTAAATGCGCTACTTCTTCACGGGAGATAGCGGCCATTAGCCAACTCTATCGGATCTGACCGTTCCCCCGAACAATCCAGGTTGTGGTCGTCATCTGCTCTAACCCCATTGGACCACGCGCATGGAGCTTCTGATTTGAGATACCGATCTCGGCACCAAAGCCCATCTGCTCGCCATCGGTGAACCGGGTGGAAGCGTTGACCATCACCGCTGCGCAATCTGAGAGTGCGATGAATTGATTGGCGTGCGCTTCATTCTCCGTCACAATCGCCTCGGTGTGGTGTGTTCCATACTTCTGAATATGGTCGATCGCAGCGGTTACATCGGAGACGATTCCGACATTCATCTCTAGGGCGTTGTATTCGGTCGACCAATTCTCTTCGGTAGCTAGTGCCACTGAAATCTGATTGGCCTGCGCGATTTGCTGGGTTGCGGCATCACCATGCAGAACTACTCCGTGCGAATTCAAGGCTGTAAGGGCAAGTGGCATAAATTTATCGGCGATACTCTGGTTCACCAACAAAGTTTCGGCGGCATTACAGACACTTGGGCGATCGGTCTTTGAATTGATAAGAATTGCAATCGCCTTGTCGAAGTCCGCAGCGTCATCGACATAGACGTGACAAACGCCAGCACCAGTTTCGATAGTTGGTACCGTGGCTTCGTCGACCACCATCCGGATGAGTTCTGCACTCCCACGTGGAATCACGAGATCTACCTGTCCACGGGCGTGGAGCAAGGCGGTCACAGTCGAGCGATCATCAGATGGGATGTACTGAATGGCGTCAGGTGAAATCGCAGTGGTAGCAAGAACTTCTCTCATAATCTCAACAAGTACGAGATTGCTGGCAGCCGCAGATGATGAGCCACGAAGAAGCGCAGTGTTGCCAGATTTCAACAAGATAGCAGCAGCATCGATCGTCACATTTGGTCTTGCTTCGTAAACCATCCCAACAACGCCGAAGGGAAGAGTCTTCTGAGTAAGTTCGAGCCCATTCGGAAGTGTTCGCTGATTAATAATGCGGCCAAGAGGATCAGGAAGCTCTGCTACCTGGCGCAGGCCATCAGCCATGCCAGTGATCCGGTCCGGGGTAAGTAAGAGTCGGTCTTGCATTGATTGCGCCATGCCACTCGATTGCGCGCGATCCATATCCTTCGCATTCGCAGCGAGAATTCGATCAGCGTGAGCGGTGAGTTCGGAGGCGATCGAGAGGAGCGCACCTCGACGGACTTCATTGGTAGAGGTGACGAGCGTGCGTCCGGCTAAGCGTGCCCTTTGAGCCGCTTCGGAAATAATCTGCGCTGCATCCATTATCTAAGGTTACTGGCAATTACCATCTACCCATGCGCCTTTTAATAAAGATCCTTCGAAATACCCTTATCGGCTTAGTCCTCTTTGCACTCGCCCTGACTGGTTTCTTTAAGGTCGTGCACTACCCGACTCCAATTTCTGCAATCAAACTCGGTCTAGCACCAGCGTCAAAGACTCCGACACTTCTCCCGTGGCACGTCGTTGCACCTTCGACAAATCCGATCTCTCTGCCGACCGCGACTGAAACAATGCCGGCGAGTATCGAATGGATGGGTAGGACCATCACCTGGCAGCAGTTCTTAGATATTTCAAACACGACCGCCTTTGTCGTCGTTCGTAATGGCGTTCTCACATACGAGTACTACAACGCGAAGAAGAAGATCACGGCAACATCGCAGCTTCCGTCTTACTCCATGGCGAAGACGATGACCTCACTCATTGCAGGCCAACTCATCGCTGCTGGAAAATTAAAGGAGAGCGATAAGTTCGTCGATTATTTCCCTGAGTACAAGACTGGAACCAGCTTTGACCAAGTAACTGTTCAATCACTCCTTGATATGCAGAGCGGCGTCGGTGTTTCAGATAATTACCCAAGCGGGCCCGCAGGCTGGGGAGTTGGCATTGCCCAGATGTATGCCACAACGGATATGAACTGGTTTATCAAAAATAACCGCAAGATGGCCTTTGCGCCAGACACCAGCGCCAGCTACCGAAGCGTTGATACTCAGCTCCTTGGAATGATTATCCATCGCATTGTTGGTGAACGTATCTCTGACTACTTCAGTAAGATTATTTGGCAACCAGTTGGAGCTACAACAGCTGCTACCTGGAACGTTGACCACATCGGTGGCATCGAGAAGACTTTCTGCTGTTTCAATGCCAGCGCACGTGATTATGCAAAGGTTGGGTTGATGTTGCTCAACAACGGTTCAACTGCCTCCAAGCACATTATTCCACCTGAGTGGATTAAGCGCTTAAGCACTCCCGTCGTAAAGCTCGATAACGGTTGGGGCTACGGAGCATTTATGTGGCACCCATATGCAAATATCAACCTTATGCATGGGCTACACGGTCAATTTGTATTGATGAATCCAGCGACTAAGACCGTTGTCGTCAAGCTCAGCGATAACCCGACAGGTCACGACCCCGATGTTGAAGAAGTACGGGTGATGTACCAGCTATCTCAGAAGTAGCTATTAAATAAGGACGAGATCATCGCGATGCACGAGTTCGCGCTCATACTCTGAGCCGAACTCTGCAGCGAGATCCTTCGTTGAACGCCCTAGCATCCGTGGAACTTCGGTTGAATCAAAGGCCACTAAACCGCGAGCGATGACGACTCCCTTATCCGAGATAATTTCAACGGTATCGCCAGATAAGAAATCACCCTCAATTGCGGTGACGCCAGCGGCAAGCAAAGATACGCCTCGCTCTTTGATTGCAATAGTTGCGCCATTGTCGAGAATTAAGCGGCCGTGTGGAGTAGCGGCATGCGCCAGCCAGAGCAGACGCGATGGACGCTTATCGTGAATAGCGTGAAAAATTGTTCCGTAATCTTCACCAGCGAGTGCGCCATCTAATTGATCAAGGGTCGTGAGTAACATAGCGACGCCAGCACCGGTCGCGATCCGAGCCGCTTCAATTTTTGTCACCATTCCCCCGCTACCCACGCCTGAAGAGCCAACGCCACCGATTTCAATATCGTGCATCACGGTGACATCTTTAACTTCAGATATCCGCTTAGCGTGCGCATGAGAAGGTGGAGCGTCATAAAGGCCATCTACATCTGTTACAAGGACCAAGAGATCAGCGCTCACTAAGTGAGCAACTAGGGCGGCAAGACGATCATTATCGCCGAACCGAATCTCTTGCACTCCGACTGAGTCATTCTCGTTAATGACTGGAGTCACCTCTAACTGCAAAAGTTTGAGCAGCGTGCGCTGAGCATTTTGGTAATGCGAGCGACGGACGACATCGTCAATGGTCAGCAAGACCTGTGATGAGAGCAGTGAATGGCGCGAGAAAGATCGGTTGTAATCAGCAATCAAACGGCCTTGGCCAACAGAGGCTGCAGCTTGTTGAGTAGCGAGATCCTTTGGGCGTGAAGAGAGTCCAAGTGGCTCAAGCCCTGCGGCGATTGCGCCAGAGGATACGAGTACGACCTCTTTACCCTGGGCACGAAGTTTCGCAACGGTATCGACGAGTGCATCAACAGCTGTTGAATTGAGACCAGTTCCTGCGGAGCCAGTAAGGGTAGATGAGCCCACCTTGATGACGATGCGCTTTGCGCTTTTTACATCAACCCGGTTCACAGTTCTTACCTACTCGCCCGCAATTTTTGGAGTCTTTGGATCGACGACGTTGTACTCCCATTGCATCGAAATCTCATCATCGTTGAGTTGATCCAGTGCATCTTCGACGTAGCGACCGGCCCATGGTGATTCCAAACGGCGATCGGTACCACGTGCGCCAGCAAGGAGCTCTGCGCCAGCTTCGATAGATGGCTCCCAATCGAAGATCACAGCATCATCGCCGTAACCGATTCGGACTTCATCCTTAGCCTTGGCACCCTTCTTAAAGAGTTCCTTTTCGACGCCAAGAGCGGCGAGGCGATCTGCGAGGTAACCAACTGCCTCTGGATTATGGAAATCTGTCTGACGAACAAAGCGCAGTGGCTTTTCGCCAAGAACGCTAAATGAACCATCATCATTTGCGATAACTTTAAAGCCGGCATCATTTACTGCAACCGGGCGAAGGACGATACGTGTCTTCTCTTCCTTGACGCGGTTCTTGCGCTCTTCTTGAATAATGCGAGCCATGCCGTACATAAACTCGGTGAGTCCGAGATGAGCAGCAGCAGAAATTTGATAGACCTCATACCCGCGCGCTTCTAGAAGTGGCTGGACCATATCGGCCATCGCCTTGCCATCTGGAAGATCAACTTTGTTCAATGCGATGATGCGTGGACGCTCTGAGAGGCCGTTGCCATATTCAGCAAGCTCAGCTTCGATGATGTCGAAATCCTTTACAGGATCACGATCGGTCTCAAGAGTTCCGCAGTCGAGAACCTGTACAAGTGCTGCACAACGCTCAACGTGACGTAAGAATTCCAGGCCCAGTCCCTTGCCCTGTGAAGCACCAGGAATCAGACCAGGTACATCTGCAACGGTGAAACGAGTATCGCCAGCTTGAACTACGCCAAGGTTTGGAACCAGTGTTGTAAATGGATAATCAGCAATCTTCGGACGTGCAGCTGAGATCGCAGCAATAACAGAAGACTTTCCAGCGCTGGGGAAACCAATAAGTCCGATATCAGCAACTGACTTAAGTTCGAGAATAAGGGTGCGATCTTCGCCAGGCTCACCTTTCAGTGCGAATCCTGGTGCGCGACGCTTTGTTGAAGAGAGCGCTGCGTTACCAAGTCCACCCTTACCGCCTTGTGCGGCGATGAAGCGCGTATCTTGTCCGACTAGATCTGCGAGGGTATTGCCTGCAAGATCTTTTACAACAGTTCCATTGGGAACTTTGAGGATCATGTCATTACCAGTTGCACCATTGCAGTAATCGCCGTAGCCAGGGCGACCGCCAGTAGCTTTGCGATGTGGTGAGTGGTGGAAATCGAGAAGAGTTGTTACATCACTATCGACGACGAGAATAATGTCGCCACCGCGACCTCCATTACCGCCATCTGGACCACCAAGTGGCACAAACTTTTCACGGTGAATGGATACGCAACCATCGCCGCCGGTGCCGGCAGAGGCATTGAGCGTCACACGATCTACAAATGAAGTCATCTCGCCTCTCCCTTTCTTCTTACTTGCTATTACTTGCTATTACTTGCTATTACTTACAATAAAAAAGGCGGGCCCGCAGAGCGCGGACCCGCCAAATAAAAATCCGCTATTTAGGCGACGGGAGCTTCAACGTTTGCAACGATGTTTACTACCTTGCGACCGCGACGGCGACCGAACTCAACGACGCCTGCAGCGAGTGCAAACAAAGTGTCATCCTTGCCGATACCGACCTGTGCACCTGGGTGGAAGACAGTGCCGCGCTGACGGACGAGGATCTCGCCTGCCTTAACAACCTGACCACCAAAACGCTTAATTCCGAGGTACTGCGCATTTGAGTCGCGACCATTTCGTGTGGAGGAGACTCCCTTTTTACTTGCCATTTCGCACCTACCTCTTGGTTACTTGGTAATCGCGGTGATCTTCACGCGCGTAAGTTGGGAACGGAAACCTTGACGACGGCGATAGCCGGTCTTGTTCTTGTAACGAAGGATGTCGATCTTTGGACCCTTGGTCTCTTCAAGAATTTCGCCTGCAACCTTGATCGCTGCGAGAGTCTTGGGATCGGTCGTGATATTTGCGCCTTCAACGAGAAGAAGTGCTGGGAAAGATACAGATGCGCCTACTTTTGCATCGATACGATCGACAGTAATGGTGTCGCCGACGGCAACCTTCTCTTGACGGCCGCCTGCTTTTACAATCGCGTACACAGTGACACCTTCCTACATTTCATTGGTAATAAGCCCCGAGCTAGACCCGGGCAGAGGATAAGGGTACGGATTTGCGACCCCTAAGGTCAAACTGGCCTATTCCGGGGTGATAATCCCCGTGCTGACAGCACGGCGACGGCGACGAGGGGCAGGCAGCGATGGTTCCGCTGGCTTACTCTCATCAGATTCAGGAGCCGCGGCAGTCTCTGACTTTTGCGGTTCTGGAACGATCGTTGGCTCTTCATCCTCGTAACTCTGAGGGACATAACGCTGATCCATATCCTTATCGAGGGCAGTCTTCTTGACTGGCTCTGAATGGATGTGAATTCCGCGTCCGCCACAAGATTCGCAGGTAGTCGAGAAGGCTTCAATGAGCCCCTGCCCGACGCGCTTACGTGTCATCTGGACTAATCCAAGTGAGGTTACTTCAGCTACTTGATGCTTTGTCCGATCGCGACCTAGGCATTCAACGAGTCGGCGAAGAACGCCATCGCGGTTCGATTCAAGTGCCATATCAATAAAGTCGATCACGATGATTCCACCCATATCGCGAAGACGTAATTGGCGAGCAATTTCTTCAGCCGCTTCAAGGTTGTTCTTCGTGACAGTCTCTTCGAGGTTTCCACCCTTGCCGATAAATTTACCGGTGTTGACGTCGATCACGATCATCGCTTCAGTGCGGTCAATCACGAGTGATCCACCAGAAGGGAGGTAGACCTTACGATCAAATGCCTTAGCAAGTTGTTCTTCAATTCGGTTCTCAACGAACATATCGCGAACACCGGTCCACTTTTCAATCTTTGAAGTGAGCTCGGGTGCAATTCCACCGAGATAGGTGTTGATGTCATCCCATGCTTCGTTACCTTGAACGACAAGGCGACGGAAATCTTCATTGAAGATATCGCGGATTACGCGAACGGTGAGATCTGGTTCGCTGTAGAGAAGTGATGGAGCCGAGGTAGAAGGATTTTCTGCCTGCTCTTGGATATCTTCCCATTGAGTCTTGAGGCGAAGTACATCACGCTCGAGCTCTTCTTCAGATGCTCCTTCAGAAGCGGTACGAATAATTACGCCAGCTTCTTCCGGAATTAAATTCTTGAGGATTGACTTGAGGCGACTACGCTCTTCATCAGGAAGGCGACGGCTAATACCGCTCATTCCGCCACCAGGAACATAGACAAGGTAACGACCTGGCAAGCTGATCTGGCTTGTAAGGCGTGCACCCTTCTGTCCGATTGGATCCTTGGTTACTTGCACCAATACTGATTGGCCAGTCTTTAAGACATGCTCGATCTTGCGAGGTTGGCTCTCGCTAATGCCAGCGGCATCCCAGTTCACTTCACCAGCGTAAAGAACTGCGTTACGACCCTTGCCAATATCAACGAAGGCAGCTTCCATCGATGGAAGTACATTTTGTACGCGACCGAGATAGACGTTGCCGACATAAGAAATGTTGGAGTTACGGTTTACATAGTGCTCGACCATAATCTTGTCTTCGAGAACTGCAATCTGAGTGCGATCGCCGACTTGGCGAACCAACATCTCGCGATCGACCGCTTCGCGACGTGCTAAGAACTCTGACTCAGTAATAATAGTTCCGCGACGACGAGTGAAATCACGCGGTTCGCGATCGTAACGATCACGGCCGCCACGATCATTACGTCCGTTACGGCTATTGCGGCCGCCACGTTCGCTCCGTTCGCGACGTTCAGAACGATTTGGGCGATCTTCAGCAGTGCGAGGTTCGCGAACCTTAACTACTGTAACTACGCCATCTTCATCAACGGTCTCACCTGGTGTAACACCTTCGCCACGTGCACGACGGCGACGTCGACGGCGATGTGTTGATCCGCCCTCTTCGCCTTCATCTTCATTGGCAATATGTCCAGGATCTTTATCATCGCTATCGGAATCATCGATTTCGAGGTCGCCCTCAGATTTTGAAGCGCCACCATTGCGACCGCGGCCACCGCGGCGACGATTACGGTTATTGCGACGTGGTGAGTCAGAGCTTTCGCTCTCAGAATTTTCAGTTGACTGTGCTGAAGCTGCTCCCTCTTCTTGGCTATCGCCCTCTTTGACAGCGGCACTCTTTGAGCCAGATTTAGCAGCGGGCTTAGCAGCAGCCTTCTTGGCGGTCTTCTTAGGGGCAACTTCTTCAGGAGCGGCCTGGAAGAGCGGGACTGGAATAGCAGCGGCCTTCTTTGCACGCTTAGGAGCGGCAGCAACGTCAGAGTCGGCTTTAGCAACCGGTGCTTCGACTATTGGAGTCTCTTCTTTGCCTGTGGTGCTCTTTTCGGCAACCTTCTTTACGGTGCGCTTACGCGACTTCTTTGGCTCTGGAGCCATAACGGAAAATCCTCAATCCCTGTAATAAATCCTTGTGAGGTCTCACCTCTTGCGAGCGATACCTTGAACTCAATTGGTGAGCTCTAGTTAACTAAAATCTTCGAGTTCGCGAACTTCTCGTTTCTTGCGGTGAACCGCAAGTGAGGCGCAAATGCTCTACCGAAAGTATGGCAGATGGCTAGCGCGATCTCAAATGCACGCTCTGGAGCAGCCCTAGGCCCACCAGATTGGCGAACATGCTTGAACCACCATAGGACATGAACGGGAGCGGCACCCCAGTCATAGGCATCAGCCCCATGGTCATTCCAATATTTTCAAAGGTTTGGAATGCAAACCAGGCGATCACGCCAACACAGACCAGCCGCCCAAAGACATCCGTCGTTCGACCAGCAATCGCAAAGGCTCTCACAAAGAAGGCGCCAAAGAGGAGCAGGATCAACCCCGATCCCAAGAAGCCGAGTTCTTCTCCGGCCACGGTAAAGATGAAGTCAGTCTGCTGCTCGGGAACAAATCGTCCATTGGTCTGCGGACCAGCAAAGAGTCCACGTCCAACGATCCCACCTGATCCGATTGTGATGCGTGACTGTCTGAGTTGATAGCCGCTCTGTTGCGGATCAGCTGCTGGATCTACAAATGATTGCAGACGCTTTACTTGATAGTCATGAATAATGCCGGCTTTCACGGCAACGAATCCAGTCAGTAATCCCACAAGGAGTAGGCCTGCAACCCAACGACTTGGCGCACCCGATACTGCAATAATTGCGATCACTGCAGCCGAGATAATCAGAGCCTCACCTAAATCTGGCTCAAGCATGATTAAAGCCATTGGCACGAGTGCAATCACGAGAGACTTCACTACATCTAAGTGAGTTGGTGCTGAATCTTTATCGCGTGCTTCCGCGAGCAACATTGCCATTCCAATGATGACCGAGATCTTTGCGAGCTCTGCTGGCTGCAATGTGAATCCACCTGGGAAAGAGATCCATGACCTCGCGCCATTGATAGTGCTTCCGACTCCTGGAATGAGCACTGCGACTAGTCCAAGTACGCCAGCGCCCCAGACAAATGGTGTGTAAGCCCGGAGCAATCTGTAATCGACCAACGTCGTCCCATACGCGAGCAACAATCCAATAATGATGTTGAGAACATGTCGCTTCAGGTAATACTGCGGATCAAGTCCTTGCGATGCAAACCACTGCCTAGTCGCTGCCCAGACAAGCAAGGTTCCTATAAGGAGCAATCCCCCGACTACAAAATTTAGCTGCTTGTCATAACCCGAGATATTCTCGCGAAATTTTCCTCCGCGACGATTACTACCTAAGAGGCGGCTCATTATTTGCTCACTCCCGTCGGTAATTTCGCATATTTAGGGTCAACTTTAGGAAGTGCCACTGGCGGTCCACTTGGACCAAAGATCGCCTTCGTTGGGTCAACCTTATTGCCGACGACTCCGTAGAGAGCCGAATAAATATCTTTCACTCCGACAGCCGAGACAGCAGCTCCGAATCCACCTTGGCTCACCATCATTACAACGGCGTAACGTGGTGAAGAACTTGGCGCAAATGATGCAAACCACGAGGTGTCATCTTTTGCACTGCCATTGGGGTTGCGACCAAGAACCTGTCCAGTTCCTGTCTTGCCAGCCACATCGACTGGGAAACTTGCAAAGACTCCTGCTGCGGTTCCACGAGTTGCGACTGCGCGAAGGGCAGTATGAAGGAAGGAGATATCTGATGAGGTTGCCGTGATCTTGCCATTAATTACTGGTACAAAACTTTTGATGACTTTTCCTGCTGGTGTGATAACTGCCTTGGCAATCTCTGGCTTCCAGAGCGTTCCGCCATTTGCAATCGCCGCATACATACTTGTGAGTTGCATCGGCGTGACAAGTGTGTCGCCTTGGCCAATCGAAAAGTTCACAGCATCGCCAGCGCGGAGTTTGTTGCCATCAAGGCAATTCTCGTGTGCGATTGCAATCAGATATGGAGTGAGATCTGATGGCTTCGCCCGCTTCGCGTAGTTACAGAAGAAGGCTTTATTCGCATCGTAATAATTCTGTTTCCATTTGCGATCAGGAAGTCGACCTGAGAGTTCACCGGGAAGATCAACCCCTGTTTTCTTACCTACGCCAAAGCTGCGCGCTGCGTTAAAGAAGTAATCATTTACTGATGAATGTGGGTTAAGTCCACCATCTTTAAGCCACTGATCAAAGGCGATCTGATACCAGATCGTGTCACATGAGACAGCGATCGCCTCCGTCATATTGATGCGACCTTGAGACTTCGTCTCGAAGTTTCTAAAGAGCTGGGTACCGACCTGAAGTTGCGCCGGACAGTCATAGAGCGCGTTGAGGTTATAGCCCGCAGATTTAGCGGCAACGATTGAGACTGATTTAAAGGTGGATGCCGGGGCATACTCCCCCTGAATCGCGCGAGAGAGCGCCGGAACTCCGGTCGAAACGCTAAATAAATCCTTTGCCTGTTGAGTCGTTAATCCTACCTGCCACATATTTGGGTCATAGGTTGGATATGAGGCCATCGCAAGCACTGCGCCGTTAGTGACATCCATGACGATCGCGGCCCCTGAATCGGCGTGATAACCCATCGATCTCGAACGCTGTACCGAACTAGCCAGCGCCTTTTCCGTTGCAGCCTGCAACCTCACATCTAAATGAGTCACCAGATTGTTGCCAGGTGTTGGTTTTGTATTCTGCGAGACCGAAGTAATTGCTTCTTTCCGATCAACGATCAGCGTCTTAACTCCAGGTGTGCCACGAAGGTAGGTGTCGTAGACATACTCAAGACCTGATTTACCAACAATCTCGTTGCGGTAGTAATGGTTATTTGGATTGGCGAGATCAGCATCAGTGACAACACCGGTGTATCCCAAGACGTGCGCTGCGTTCTCTCCGGCAAGTGTCGGATAACTTCGAACCGGTACTGGAGCAGCATCGACACCAGCAAAGAGAGTTGGATTCTCTAAAACCTTGAGAGCTTCCTTCTCAGTTGCCGCTTTGGTAATCGGGATTGGTTGCTGTCTCGTTCCATTCCAGCACCCTGCACGTTGGCCAAGCGGAAGCTCTCCGCAGAGTCTGGTCTTTGTGTAAACCTCTGTTGGAGTGATTGAAAGCAAAGATGCAAGCCGTGCAAATACAGCAGTCCCTTTATCTGGGAGCGCATCTGTCGCACTACGGTTCACCGTGATCTGCATTCCTGGACGATCCATCGTGATTGGCAGGCCAGAGCTATCGGTAATCGCACCGCGGATCGCCGGATTTACAATATCTCGGCTTTGGATGCTCAGCGCCGCGCTCTGATATTTCAAACCACTGGCTACCTGCAGAAAGAAGAGGCGCCCGAAGAGCGCGAGCATGAGCGATAAAACCAGGCTTTGAGTAACAATCAGACTCAGGCGAGATCGCTGGTTCATATTCTCTCTCTCGCACCAATCGTTACTTCACGAATGGTGAGAAGGAGTGGCATGAAGAACGGTGTAATCAACATGGTCCAGAAGAAATTGCCACTAATCACAATCGTTGCTCGACCAAAGCTTCCGGCTGACTCGCCTAATAAAGACCCGAGGATAAGAAAGAGTATGAGTGCCAAGCTCGCTCCACTTGCTACAAAGAGTCCAAGTCCAACTGGGCGGCTTACGATCTCATCGATGCTTTCAGCGTTAACGGCAATAACGTAAGCAACCCCAGTAAGAATAAGTGCCCACTGACCAAACGGAGCGTTTGATGATGGCGAGAGATCAAGAATAAGTCCGCCTACAAAACCAAGAATGACTGCCCCGGTTCGATTTTCAAGAAGTACCAATGAGAGGAGCACTGCCAAGTAGAGAGAGAAGCCAGAAAGTGGCAAACGCGCTGGTGAAATCAGCGTCTCTTGAATGACAAAGATAAGTAAGAGAAGGGTTGCATTGAGCGCGATGCGAACCGGGCTCACGGTTTAGCCTTCTTAGGAGTCGGCGTAACCGACGGTGACAACGAAGGAGATGGTGAACCAGAACTTGTTGGTGATGGTGTTGGAGTCACATAAACAATGACAGTAGGCGCTGGAGTCGGATTAATGATTGAACGAGGTAAGGTCGATGGGGCGCTCATCACGACTGAGATGACACCGACATTGTTTAAATCTGTATAACTTTTCACTGAGGCAGTTTGAGTAAGAGTAGAACTCGAGTGATCCACTGAGGTCACAACACCGACTGGAACGCCTGGAATAAATGGCCGATTGTTATCGCTTCCATTTGTGAAGAGCACATCGCCCTTCTCAATATCGCCCGCAGGATCTAGAAGCTGCAACGAGAAGGAATTTCCCCCGGTTCCACTCAGTACCCCAATGCTTTGATTACGCGCGATGCGTACTCCTACCTTGAAGGCAGGATCGCTCATCAAGAGCACGATCGCTGAGTGTGCTTCAACGCTCTTTACTACGCCAACTAACCCATGTGCTGCAATAACTGTCTTATCAACTGCTGCGCCATCACTCGACCCAGCATCAATCGTAAAAGTTTGAGAGAAGGCAGATGATGATCCGTGACCAATTACTCTTGCAGATACAACCTTGTACCCACCACGTCCAGCGAGGTCGAGCACACCTTTGAGTTGAGCAAGTTGACCCTTAATATCTTTATTAACCAGGACTTGAGTTTTGAGCTTTGCATTCTCGCTCTCAAGGTTAGCAATCTGATTCTTCTGGTTAGGGAAATCTTTGATATCGCTAAAGAAGCGACCCACTGGTGTGAAGATATCTGAAACACCTTTTTGGACCGGCGCAAGAAAACTCTGCGTCGCAGATCGAGAACCCTTTGTCACCTGAACACCGCGCAGATCCAAGGTTATAAAGAAGAGCGATGTAACAAGCAAAATGACGAGGAGTAACCGTGAACGGTTACCTCCGCCGCGCGCCAAGGACGTCCCTAATTAACGGCGTGGCTCAGAGATCAAGACCTTTTCCAAGGCTTCGAACTCTTCAACACACTTGCCGGAACCTTCTGCGACGGCCTGTAATGGGCGCTCACAGATGTGAATTGGCATGCCAGTCTCTTGACGTAGTCGCTCATCCAATCCGCGGAGAAGAGCTCCTCCACCGGTAAGAACGATTCCACGATCCATGAGATCAGATGCGAGTTCAGGTGGGCACTTATCGAGCGTGCTCTTCACAGCGTTAACAATCTGATTGACCGGCTCTTCAAGCGCCTTACGAATATCTTCAGCTGATACGAGGATCGTCTTTGGAAGTCCAGTTGCGAGATCGCGACCGCGAATTTCTGCATCAGGCTCACCAGGGAGTTTGTAGGCAGAACCGATCGCCATCTTGATCTCTTCAGCAGTGCGCTCACCGAGAAGTAGTGAGTACTCACGCTTAACCCAATCAATAATTGCCTGATCAAGCTCATCGCCACCTACGCGAATTGAGAGTGCTGTCACGATGCCACCGAGTGAAATAACCGCTACTTCAGTGGTTCCGCCACCGATATCAACAACCATGTTGCCTGTTGGCTCATGGATTGGAAGTCCTGCACCGATAGCTGCTGCCATTGGCTCTTCGATGATGTAGACCTTACGAGCGCCTGCTGCATAGCCAGCATCTTTTACTGCGCGCTGCTCAACACCAGTGATACCTGATGGAACACAGACGACAATGCGAGGCTTTGCAAGGTAACGACGACGGTGCACCTTCTGGATGAAGTAACGGAGCATGCGTTCTGTTGTATCGAAGTCTGCGATCACACCATCTTTGAGTGGGCGGATAGCGATAATGTTTCCGGGAGTACGGCCGATCATGCGCTTCGCTTCAATACCGACGGCAAGGATTGCGCCAGTATCTTGGTTTACGGCGACAACTGAAGGCTCGTTGAGAACGATGCCACGACCACGAACATAAACAAGAGTATTGGCGGTACCAAGATCGACAGCCATGTCACGACCAATAAAGGACATGCGGCTTGCCTTCTGTGGCTTGCGCTCCTTTATAAGATCTTGTTCAGTAACTACTTTGTTATTCATGCGAGTCCCTTCACATCTGATGCAAACCAAATACCGATTTCACGTGTTGCAGATTCGACTGAATCAGAACCGTGGACGATATTTTGGACAACCTTTGTACCTTGATCACGGGCAAGATCGCCACGAATTGTTCCTGGCTCTGCAACCGTTGGATCAGTCACGCCAGCAAGTTTTCTAAATCCTTCGATGACACGGTTTCCTTCTGCAATGATCGCAACAACAGGACCCGACATCATAAATTCAACAAGAGGTTCGTAGAAAGGTTTGCCTTCATGCTCTGCATAATGCTCGGCAAGAATTGAGCGATCTGCTTGCACCATCTTCAGTGCAGCGACGTTGTAGCCCTTGCTTTCGACACGGCGAATTACCTCACCGATTAAATTACGTCGGACGCCATCAGGCTTCACCAGAATAAGGGTTCTCTCTACGCTCACCCGCCGAGTCTACTTTGTAATCCCCCGAAGGCTTAAATTGAGTCGTTAGGAAGAGGTATTTGGGTCTGCCTCAGCAGCGGCGATCAGTGATGCCCTTATAGCCTCACCCTTTCGCCCGATGAGAAATGCAGCTACCCAGAGCCCAGCGAAGAGGGCTCCCATGAAGTACATCAATGGAATTACTAACCCATAAGCGATCAATGCGATCTGGAGGACAGAGCCGACGTACCATCCCCTCATAGTTTTCATAAGACCAGCGGTGAGCAAGCAGAGGATGGCAATTGCTCCACCGATCCAGAGTGCAAGCGCACCGTGGTGATCCATTGCAAGCAGTAGTGCAAAACCCATGAGGAAGAACTCCATCGTGATGACGGCCGATCCTAAAACTCTCACTCGCTGATAATCTTTCGCATGATGGAGCGAGTCTCGCCAGCGGTCACAACAGATCCGGTGACTACGACCGCGGATACACCCTCACTGACCTGATTTACCAATGTGCATTGTTCTACTGCGTATGTGATCGCCGAACGAAGATCATCTTCTCTAAAGACTCGTTCTGACCCAAATACTTTTACCGCTTCTTCAAATAAAGCTTCAACGGGTAGCGCGCGCGGTGAAGAGTTCTGCGTTACTACGAGGCGATCAATTACGGGTTCAAGTTCGAGCAGTACGCCGTGAACATCCTTCTCCCCTAGGATTGCAAGAACTCCGAAGATGGACTCAAAATCAAATTCACTGCGAAGCGTCTTTGCGAGCGCGCTGGCACCGTGCGGGTTATGCGCTGCATCAACAATTACCGTCGGGTCACGATGAAGAACTTCAATGCGCCCTGGTGATTCAACCTCTGCAAAAGCTTGTCGCACGAGATCCTCATCGAGTTTGACGCCTGAGAATGCCTCAACTGCTGCGAGTGCAACCGCTGCATTACTGGCCTGATGTGCTCCGTAAAGCGGTAAGAAGATATCTGAGTACTCACCATAGATGCCATTAATTGTCAGTAGCTGGCCACCAACTGCTAAGTCGCGACGTCCAACCGAGAACTCAACGCCCTCGCGATGTGGAATCGCCGATTCTGCAAGGATCTTTGCAGTTAATACTGTTGCGGCTTCAACTGGCTGGGCTGCAAGAACAACATGCGCTTCATGCTTAATAATTCCAGATTTTGTAAGGGCGATCTCTTCAATCGTCTCACCCAAATATTCGGTGTGATCAAGCCCGATGGGAGTGATAACAGCAACTTGGCTCTGCACGACGTTGGTGGCATCCCACTCACCGCCCATGCCGGCCTCAATGATGCCAATATCGACTGGGAACTCTGCAAAGGCGACAAATGCGAGCGCCGTGATTGCTTCAAAGAATGAGATGGGGTGTGGCTGCTTGGAGTCCACGAGATCTAAGTAGAGCGCGATGTCGTTATATGCCGCAATCATTCCTTCGGCTGAAATGGGTTCGCCATTGATTGAAATACGCTCAGTAAAGGATTCAAGGTGCGGGCTAGTAAAACGACCAGTGCGATATCCGAGTGTGTGCATCAAGGAATCGATCATTCGTGAGGTTGTTGTCTTGCCGTTGGTGCCGGCGATATGAATCGTCGGGAAGGTTAACTGCGGATCACCCAATACGAAGCAGAGAGCAGCAATGCGATCAAGTGATGGTTCTAAGCGAGTCTCGGGCCAGCGCTTCAGTAAGGCAGCCTCAATCAGATCAAGTGCTTGTAGATCTTCTGGGGTACTCATTATTCGACCGGTAAAGCAGCTAGCGCTGCAGTCATTCGTTCGATATCTGCAGTTGTAGCAGCGAGGCGCTCGCGAATCTCGGTGACGACATCAAGTGGCGCCTTTGCCATAAAGCCATCATTGTCGAGCTTTACCTTTGCAGTTGCTCGATCCTTCTCAGCTTGCGCAAGATCTTTCGTGAGGCGAGCACGTTCAGCCTTCACATCAATTGCACCAGAGAGATCAAACTCAACGGTGACTGAACCGATTTCAATCTTGGTAGTGAAGTTGCCTTCACCGCTATCGCATCGAACAATATGTCTGATCGCCGCTTCTTCGCCTGCGAGTGTGCCGAGGTTCGAGAAGCGAGCAAGAATCTTGGCAGGGCCCTTGATTCCTTGATCATTACGGAACCTGCGGATCTCGGTGATGATCTCTTGAATCGCTGCGATGTTCTTCTTCGCAGCATCACCATTGTGATCTGGAAGCGGGGTTGGCCATGAGGCAATCACGAGGCTCTCTTCGCCTGTGAGGTTGCACCATAAGGCTTCGGTAATAAATGGCATCGCTGGGTGCATCAGGCGTAGCAAGTTATCGAGGACATAACCCAGGACTCTCGCAGAACGTGCTGCAGCCTCGCCGCCAGCGGCAAAGGATGATTTTGATAGCTCGAGGTACCAGTCGCAGAGATCATCCCACGCGAAGTGATAAATCAACTCCATCGCCTTTGAGAACTCATATTTTTCAAGAAGTGCATCAACTTCAACTAAGGTCTCGTTGAAGCGGGTCAATACCCACTTATTTGTATCATCGAGTGAATCAAATGCTGGGAGCGGGCCTTCGACCGTTGCGCCATTCATCAACGCAAAACGGGATGCATTCCAGAGTTTTGTTGCAAAGTTACGAGCGCCAGCGATCCACTCTTCAGCGAGTGCTTGATCGGTACCTGGGTTCGCCCCGCGCGCAAGTGTGAATCGCAGCGCATCTGATCCGTACTTATCCATAAATTCGATTGGATCAACGGTATTGCCGCGAGATTTCGACATCTTCTTACCAAAGCGATCGCGAACAAGTCCATGCAGCGCAATTGTGTTAAATGGTTGTACGCCATCCATCGCGAAGAGACCGAAAAGCATCATGCGCGCTACCCAGAAGAAGAGAATGTCGTAGCCAGTGACAAGAACACTTGTTGGGTAGAACTTCTTTAATTCATCGGTTTCAACCGGCCAACCAAGAGTTGAGAATGGCCAGAGTGCAGAAGAAAACCAAGTATCAAGAACATCTGGATCTTGCGTATATCCAACTGGTGGTTCTTCATCAGGACCACATACAACAACCTCATCATTAGGCCCGTAATAGACCGGAATACGATGGCCCCACCAGAGTTGGCGAGAGATGCACCAGTCGTGCATGTTGTCGACCCATTCGAAGTAACGAGGTTCAAGTTCGGCTGGTTCGATCTTTACGCGACCATCACGAACTGCATCACCTGCCGCCTTCGCAAGTGGACCTACCTTCACAAACCATTGCTTTGAGAGGCGTGGTTCTACCGTTGTATCGCAACGTGAACAGTGACCAACCGAGTGCATATATGGGCGCTTCTCAGAAGGAACGCGGCCCATCTCTTTAAGCTTGGCAACAACCGCAACACGGGCGTCAAAACGATCCATGCCATCAAATTCTGTACCGGTGCCACGCATGATGCCGTGTTCATCCATGATGACGATGAATGGGACGTTGTGACGAACACCCATCTCAAAGTCATTAGGGTCATGTGCGGCAGTGACCTTAACCGCGCCGGTCCCGAATTCTGGATCGACAAGTTCATCAGCGATGATTGGAATCATTCGATTCACAAGTGGCAACCAGACTTCCTTGCCAATCATGTGTTGGTAACGAGGATCATCAGGGTGGACTGCAACTGCGCCGTCACCGAGCATCGTCTCAGGGCGAGTCGTTGCGACCGTAATCTGCATATCGCCTTCGCCATATGTAACTTGTACAAACTCACCAGCATCATCTTGGTGCTCTACTTCAATATCTGAGAGGGCTGTAAGGCAACGGGGACACCAGTTGATGATGCGTTCTGCGCGATAGATAAGTCCAGCATCGTAAAGACGCTTAAAGATTGTCAGTACAGATTTGGAGAGACCTTCATCCATTGTGAAGCGCTCGCGCGACCAATCAACAGAATCACCAAGCCGCTTCATTTGAGCAAGGATCGCTCCGCCAGATTCGGCCTTCCACTCCCACACCTTTTTGACGAATGCTTCGCGACCAAGATCGTGACGTGAAAGTCCTTGGGCTGCGAGTTGTTTCTCAACGACGTTCTGAGTCGCAATACCTGCGTGATCCATTCCTGGTAACCAGAGAGCTTCGAAGCCCTTCATGCGCTTCATGCGCGTCAAAATATCTTGGAGCGTGTGATCGAGTGCGTGGCCGATATGGAGAACGCCCGTCACATTGGGAGGCGGAATAACAATTGCGAAAGGTGGTTTCTCTGACGTGGGATTCGCCGTGAAGTAACCAGCATCGAGCCATTTTTGATAGAGCGGGGCTTCAATCGAAGCTGGATTAAAGCTGGCTGCTAATTCAGGGCGGTCGGTCATAAGAGAAGGAAGTCTACGGCACTACGAGGGGTACTTACTTATGCGCTCTTCTCTTCGGTCGACTTCTGGAGGGCCTTCTCGCTCTTGCTCCGCTTTGGTCCAGATCCACGCAAGATGTAGGTCGGAGCCGCTTCCTTCGATACCGACTCTGGCGTCACCACTACGCGTTCGACATCTTTGCGAGATGGGACTTCATACATCACGGCGAGCAGCGTCTCTTCCATGATGGCACGTAATCCACGAGCACCGGTTCCGCGCTTGATCGCTAGATCAGCAATTCGCTCGAGCGCATCTGGGGTGAATTCAAGTTCGATGCCATCAAGGTCGAAGAGCTTCTCATATTGCTTAATGAGAGCGTTCTTTGGCTCAGTAAGAATCTCTATGAGCGCTGGGCGATCGAGATGCTCAACTGATGTGAGGATCGGGAGTCGACCGATGAATTCTGGAATCATTCCAAATTTAATGAGATCTTCTGGCATAACTTCGCCGAAGTAATCTTTCTTCTCATCATCAGCAGATGCCTTAAGTGTTGCGTTAAATCCAACACCGGCTTTGCCCTTGCGGCCTTCGATGAGCTTTTCAAGCCCAGCAAATGCGCCACCCACGATGAAGAGGATATTTGTTGTATCAATCTGTAGGAACTCTTGATGAGGATGCTTGCGTCCACCTTGAGGTGGAACTGACGCGGTTGTTCCTTCAAGAATCTTGAGAAGTGCTTGCTGAACGCCTTCACCTGAGACATCACGAGTGATGGATGGGTTCTCTGCTTTACGTGCGACCTTATCGATCTCATCGATATAGATAATGCCGGTCTCAGCCTTCTTCACATCAAAGTCAGCAGCTTGAATCAACTTAAGAAGAATGTTCTCAACATCTTCACCGACATAACCGGCTTCGGTCAGCGCAGTTGCATCTGCAATCGCAAAGGGAACATTGAGCATACGAGCAAGTGTCTGGGCGAGAAGGGTCTTGCCGCAACCGGTTGGGCCCAAGATCAAGATGTTCGACTTAGCGAGTTCGACGCCATCTTCCTTCTTGATTCCACCTGATTGAACGCGCTTGTAATGGTTATAGACCGCAACGGAGAGCGACTTCTTTGCGCGATCTTGGCCAACAACATATTGATCAAGGAATTCATAGATCTCTTGTGGCTTTGGGACTTCAGTAAGACCGAGTGCAGTGTTCTCTTGGAGCTCTTCAATGATGATCTCGTTACAGAGGTCGATACATTCATCACAGATATATACGCCAGGACCGGCGATGAGCTTCTTGACCTGCTTCTGTGTCTTTCCGCAGAATGAGCACTTAAGAAGATCACCAGATTCACCGATACGCGTTGTCATGTGAAAATCCTAGAACCTTTGCCGATTTCGCGCGTGAAAAAGGCCCGCTTTGTGGGCGGGCCTTTGTTCGCTTATAGGCGAATTATCTTTTTACTGCTTCACAATCTTTCGTGATGCAAGTACCTGATCGATGATGCCGTATTCGACAGCTTCGGCCGCGGTAAGAATCTTGTCTCGCTCAATATCCTTCGAGACCTCTTCAACGCTCTTCTTTGTGTGCTTTGCAAGCATTACTTCGAGGAGTGCACGCATACGCATGATCTCTGCTGCCTGGATCTCGATATCTGATGCCTGGCCGCCACCTTCGGAGTATGGCTGGTGGATTAATACGCGAGCATGCTCGAGCGCCATGCGCTTTCCTGGTGCACCACCTGCGAGCAAGATCGCAGCTGCTGATGCAGCCTGACCTAGGCAGACAGTCATGATGTCAGGGCGAACAAATTGCATCGTGTCGTAGATCGCAGTCAACGCAGTGAACGAGCCACCAGGTGAGTTGATGTACATCATGATGTCGCGATCTGGATCCATTGATTCAAGTGTCAAGAGCTGAGCCATGACATCGTTTGCAACAGTGTCATCGATTCCTTGACCCAAGAAGATGATGCGCTCTTCGAAGAGCTTTGTATATGGATCGAGGCGCTTGTAGCCGTAAGAGGTCTTCTCTTCGATCGTTGGAAGGATGTAGCGAGAGGTAATCTCGTTTACACGGTCCATTGAGAAATTTGCGGAGTTGTTCATGCGGTTCCACCACTTCCTGCTACCTGTGCTGCTGAAGTTACGACATGGTCTACGAGACCATACTTTTGGGCTTCATCAGAGGTGAACCAACGGTCGCGATCTGAATCCAAGGTGATCTGCTCGAAGGTCTGACCTGAGTGATGTGCGATCAATTCAGCCATACGACGCTTGGTGAACATGGTCTGCTCAGCCTGAATCTTGATCTCAGTCGCTGTGCCACCGATGCCGCTAAGCGGTTGGTGCATAAGGATGCGTGAGTTAGGAAGCGCATAGCGCTTTCCTGGTGCGCCAGCGGTAAGAAGGAATTGACCCATGGATGCAGCGAGTCCCATTGAGACAGTTGCAACATCGTTCTTGATGTATTGCATGGTGTCGTAGATCGACATACCGGCAGTTACTGAACCACCAGGTGAGTTGATGTACAGATAAATATCTTTGACTGGATCTTCAGCGGCAAGCAAGAGCATCTGTGCTGCGATTGCATTTGCCATGTTGTCTTCGACCTGACCGACCATAAAGATGATGCGTTCACGAAGAAGGCGCTGATAGACCTGATCGTCTAGGTAGCCACCACTGGCAGCAGCTCCACGCGCGATAATTGGGTTCACAAGTGACCTCTCTCTATTTCTCTGTTATGACAATAACAATCTTTGGGGAGAAATGCTTCCGGAA
Source organism: Candidatus Nanopelagicaceae bacterium (assembly GCA_040402375.1). Lineage (GTDB taxonomy): Bacteria > Actinomycetota > Actinomycetes > Nanopelagicales > Nanopelagicaceae > PALSA-747. Next base: position 26,679 of record JBBAMR010000016.1, read on the forward strand.
TTTGGAAGAAATAGGCTCGGGCTTGTTCGCCCAGAGAGATTTCTGGCCAGCGTCGGCCAGAATAAATGTCGGTGCTACTCGGCAGCGGCTTGTTTTGGTGCAAGCGCCTCAAGATCGACGACCTTGCCCGACTTCGTCTTCACGGTCACACGACCGAGGACTCCAGCGAGACCCTTAGCGCGGGCGACTTCAGAGACCATCGAGTTGATCTGACCTGCGTCAGAGATCTCCTTGATGAATTGATCTGGGGTCATGCCATAACGCTGTGAGGCGCGGACCAAATATTCGGTGAGTTCGTTCTCGTTAACAGCAACCTGCTCAGCATCAACGATCGTATCGAAGAGGATCTCTTGCTTGATCGCCTGGATGGTCTGCTCAGTGACTTCTGCGCGGTGCGCAGCATCTTCGAGACGGCCTTCCTTTGCGAGGTGATCGTTTACTTCATCATCAATGATGTTCTGTGGCAATGGGATGGTGATATCTGCAAAGAGCTTCTCTACCAAGAGATCGCGAGCATGTGAACCCTGCTCAAGAGTCTTAATACGCTCAAGGCGCTTGGTGACATCTGCACGAAGTTCTGCGAGAGTTTCGAACTCAGATGCAAGCTTTGCAAAGTCATCATTGAGCTCAGGTAGATCGCGATTCTTAACAGCTTTCACTGTCACATCAATATCGCCAACTTCGCCTTCGGCCATGCCAACAAGTGCTGCGGTGAAACGCTTTGAATCGCCCACGTTTAGACCAATGAGCGCCTCATCAAGGCCATCGATCATTGATGCTGAGCCAACTTCGTAAGAAATATCGTTTGCTACGCCACCATCAAGCTCTTTGCCATCCTTTGATGCAACGAGATCGATTGTGACGAAGAGGCCACTCTCAACTGGCTTTTCTACAGTGCTGAGAGTTCCAAAGCGTGCGCGAAGTGCATCAACTTGTTCTGCAATTTCAGTATCGCCAACAGCGACATCATCAACTTCGAGAGTGATCTCTGAGAAATTAGGAAGTGTGAGATCTGGACGAACATCTACTTCAACTTGGAAGGAGAGCTTCTCGCCATCAACGAGTTCCTTGATATCAACCTTTGGGCGGCCAATAACTTTAACCTTGTTCTCTTTTGCAGCTTCGGTGTAAAAAGTTGGGAGTGCAGCGTTCACTGCTTCATCGATTACAGCTGCACGGCCGACACGCTTTTCGATCATCGCTTGAGGAACATGGCCTTTGCGGAAACCTGGGATTGTGATGGATGCACCGATCGCTTTATATGCATCAGCGAAATATGGAGCGAGCTCTTCGAAGGTAATCTCGATATCAATCTTGACGCGAGTCTCGTTGATTTTGGTGACAGAGCTTTTCACGTATCTCCTCAGGTAGTTAGGCCTCAAGGCCGTTAGTGAAATTCGTTCTTGGTTATTTCTGGTCGGGGCGGGGAGATTCGAACTCCCGGTCTCCTGCTCCCAAAGCAGGCGCGCTAGCCACTACGCTACGCCCCGTGGCGTAAGTGAGAAGTCTAAGGGGTGAAATTCCCTTCTCCTAACCGAGTCGGTAACCTATCCCCTGATACGAGGGGGAGCCAAATTCTGACCCCACCTCGAATCGCGGTAAAGTTCCAACTGCATGAAAATGCGGGTGTAGCTCAATGGTAGAGCCCCAGCCTTCCAAGCTGGCCATGCCGGTTC
>JBBAMR010000017.1:0-23782 GCA_040402375.1 Candidatus Nanopelagicaceae bacterium
CGACGCCTGTTGTGGGAGTGATTCCGCTGATCTTGGACTGCTGCACTGGGTCTGGCACTGGAACTGGAGCCACCCAATTCGGGTTATTCACAGTAAACAATATTCGTGGTATCGCAAAACCCAAGTAATACTCTGATTGGCTTATTGCTGAGGTCGTTGAAACGGTAACAATTTCACTAGCTGCTGTCATTCCTGTGAGGCTAGAGTTGATGATGAAAAATTGTGGTCTTGCCCATGTAGTAGCACTCCATGTGAGTGATTGAGGAGAAATACTTAACCGAGTTGGATTGTTTGAAGTCATACTAATTGTTACCTCGCAGCTACCAGACTGGTTAGCACAAATTATCGGCGCATCTAGAGTCACTTCACCGATTGCACCTGCGCCACCAGACAGGGTCGACTGTGAGATCGACATTGCGATCTTTCCATGGGAAATTGAAATAGCTGGTGGGGTGATTGCGGCTACTGAGTAAGTAGCGGTAGCAGAACCAGAAGTGTTTGTGCCTGTGATTGTGTACGTAACGGCTGAGGCCGCTGCCGTTGGGGTACCTGTAATCAGGCCAGTTGATGTATTAAAACTTAAACCATTATTTGGTGTTACTGAGATATCTGGTGAGATCGAATAGCTATCAATTGTTCCTCCGGTAGATGAGATCGAATAGCTCGCAATTGCTGTACCAACAGTCGCAGTTTCGGAACTAGAGGAGAAGGTGAATGCCGGGGCTGCAGGTCCCGCAACATCTACGATGATATTGAATTGGGTGGACTGGTTAAAAGCATTCAGCGTGAATGCATTCACGAACGTGCCAGGAGAGACTGAGTTAGAAATGAAAATGGTAAACGTACTTTGCCCAGAAGATAAATCGATTCCGACAAGGGAGATTACATTATTATTGACCCCATTAACGCTTTCACCGGGACCAGGACAACTCAAAAATATTAGCGAATCGTTCGGTCTAACATGCAACGTCGTTGTCATAAAGAATGGTTGACAAATTATGTATTGATGTGTCGAGTCAACTGAAATCGTATAAGTAGCAGTCGAATAACCTGAAGAATTTGTTCCTGTGATCGTATACGTCACCGGCCCAGCATCCACTGTTGGCCTACCCGAAATTCGACCTGTAGTAGTACTAAAACTCAATCCGTTACTGATCGCGGGATCTATGGAGTAAATAGTTCCTGTCCCACGAGTTGTTGTTATTGAGTATCCGGAGAACGTGCTTCTTGTACTTGCTAAGCCTGAAATCGAAGATAGGTAGAACGCAGGCCCTGTTGTACAGGCAGCCGGCCCACTCCAATCACAATTTCCAAAGGTAGATATAAGTTGAGAGATCACAGGCCCTGCATATCCAGCGTACGTGATGTTTGTAAGACTTGAATTCAGAAATGCATACGTTTGCACAGTTGCAACAGAGGCTGGGATTGTAACGGTTACAACACTCGAATTATTTCCAAAAGCATAGGTGTTGAGGGTTGTGGTTCCAGACGGAAGATTCAATGTCTTCAAACTCGAATCACCTGAAGTCGCATATGACCCAAGTGTTCTGAATCCTGTACCCAAAAGTAATGTTGAAAGGAGTGGGCAGTCCATAACATTAGTAAAACTAAGAGTGGCGACACCATTACCCAAATTTAGATAGGTGAGTTGGGGTAATTGGTAGAAAGTGTAGGAGTTGAGTGTTACAACAGTGTCTGGGAGAGTCACGGACGTGAGTGTTGCCGCTCCTCGGAACGCATAGGCTCCGAGTGCAACAACTGTATTTCCCCCTAGGGTGCTGGGAACTGTTATTACGCCTGTGCAAGCAGTGGCATCAGTAATTGTTGCGCTTGATCCTGAGACCGTGTACGTGTAGCACCCACTTGTTAGCGCATGGGCTGCACCCGGGGTAAAGATTCCCGCAAGGACTACTAGGGCAAATAAAATTCTACGCATGGGTGATTGTAAAGGGTTAGCCCCCCTCAGCACCATGGTGACTCAAGCCTGACCACCCCCTTCTGAGTTGACCCCCCACCCCACCCGGGCTACCATTACGTAACGATTCGATATATCGAATAATAAGAAAAACGATATATCTAGGCGGATGTTCAGCAGAGAGAAGGGTGGTCAACGGTGCGTTCTAAGAGCGAGACCCTCGAATTCGCCATTCTCGGGCTCTTGGCACAAGGACCCCTCCATGGATATGAGCTGCGCAAGCGGATCATGACCATCTTCGGGCCATTTCGTGGCTTGGCCTTTTCGGTCCTCTATCCCCAACTCCACCGGAGCCTGGAATCAGGCGTCATCCAGGAGATGGAGAGCGAGACCCCTGTTGGTCGTTCACGCCGTAAGCGCATCGTCTATGCGATTACCCAAGCGGGCCGTGAGCAATTCGAATCGTCAGTTGAAGCTGCTGATCCAGATACCTGGAATGACGAGAACTTTGAGATCCGCTTCGCCTTCTTCGGGCCAACCCCCGTCGGAAGTCGTCTGCGTATTCTTGAAGGTCGCCTTCGTCGCCTCAGCGAAAAGTCAGCGCTCTTGCAAGCTGAGATTGAAAGTTCACGAGCTAGTAAAGATAAGTACTTAACGGAATGGCGTCGTCATTCTTTGGATGCCGCTGATCGAGAAATCGCTTGGTTGCAAGACATGATAAATACCGAAAGGAAGTCCTCATGACCAGTAAAGAAATTCGCGTTGCGATCGTTGGCGTCGGTAACTGCGCTAACTCACTCGTACAAGGCGTCACCTATTACAAGGATGCTTCACCTGAGAGTGAAATCCCTGGCCTTATGCACACCGTCCTCGGTGGATATCACGTCCGCGATGTTAACTTCGTTGCAGCCTTCGATGTCGATGCGAAGAAGGTCGGTCTCGACCTTGCCGATGCAATCTGGGCGAGCGAGAACAACACGATTAAGTTTGCGACTGTTCCTCAGTACAACGTAAAGGTACAGCGCGGCACCACACTCGACGGGCTCGGCCGCTACTACCGCGAGACAATCACAGAGTCCACTGAGGCTCCAGTTGATATCGTCGCAGTCCTCAAGGAGCGCAAGGTTGATGTACTCGTCTGCTACCTCCCTGTGGGATCAGAAGATGCTGCAAAGTTCTACGCACAGTGCGCAATCGATGCCGGCGTAGGATTTGTTAACGCACTTCCAGTCTTTATCGCATCAGACCCTGTCTGGGCGAAGAAGTTCACCGATGCTAATGTTCCAATCGTCGGAGATGACATCAAGTCACAGGTCGGTGCCACAATCACCCACCGTGTCATGGCTAACCTCTTCCGTGAGCGTGGCGTGCACCTAGATCGCACACTTCAGCTCAACGTAGGCGGAAACATGGACTTCAAGAACATGCTCGAGCGCGATCGCCTAGAGTCGAAGAAGATCTCAAAGACCGGTTCTGTGACATCACAGATCGATTACGAGATGGGTGAGAAGAACGTTCACATTGGGCCTTCGGATTACATTCCATGGCTTGATGATCGCAAGTGGGCCTATGTCCGCCTCGAAGGCCGCGCCTTCGGTGACGTTCCACTCAACCTTGAATACAAGCTCGAAGTATGGGATTCACCAAACTCAGCTGGCGTCATCATTGATGCAGTTCGTTGCGCAAAGCTTGCAATGGATCGCGGAATCGGTGGACCACTCACATCTCCATCTTCATACTTCATGAAGACACCGCCAGTTCAGTTCACTGATGATCAAGCTCGTCAGAAGACTGAAGAGTTTATCGCTGGTACAGCAACGCATTAATCTGTAAAAGAGGAAGCCCCGCTGAGTAATCAGCGGGGCTTTTTTATTACTCTTTTTTACTGCTGTAGTTCTGGTATTAGCCTTCGTATTGAAGGATGTATAGACCGGCGTTGTAATCGGTCATATAGATAATGCCTTCAGCATCAACAAAGCAATCTGCGCTTTGGATAACCTGAGGACGATTAGGGCGGTTATCCCACATGCGATCTGGCTTAGGTGGAACCCAGTAAGCCTTCTCTTGTGGATCGAACTCGTTCTTCAGATCGAAGACGCGAAGTCCAGCATTTTGATAGGTGACGAAGAATGTGTCATCGCTGACGAATGAGCCAGGACGATTCTCGTGGAAGTTATGTAATCCGAAGTGGCCACCCTTATTTGGATAATCAGCTTCACTTGGAATTGGGAAGGTTGAGATCGAGATCGGATTCTTTGGATCGCGGATATCGAAGACCCAGATCCGCTTGATTCCATCTGCACAATCATCCATCGTGCCTTCATCTCCGACGAGAAGGAGGTTGCGATTTGGCAGTGGGAGCGGGCTATGTGTTCCACCTTCAAATGGTGGTGACCATTGCTTATGGACAATGAGCTCTGGATTGGTGCGGTCCTTTACATCAAGGATCACGAGTGAACCATCACGCCAAGCGCCGTATGCAGTATCACCGTGGATAACTGAGTGATGATGACCGTAACGCCACTTAAGCGGATCCCATGATGGTTTCTCTCCCGCAGCGATGTTCTGCCCAGGGATCCACCACTTACCGGCGATCTTTGGCTTAGTTGGATCTGCCATATCGATTGTAATGAACATGTAATCAGTGAAGCCGGTGAGCAGAGCTGATGCATAAGCCCAACGACCACCGGTGTACCAAATACGGTGAAGCCCAACGCCATCGACATCCATAAAGCCGATCTCACGTGGATTAGCAGGATCCTTTAAGTCAAAGACGCGCATACCTGCTTCGTAATCCTTCGGCTTCTTCATGAAGATCTCACCGAATGATTGGCCGTAATAATCGGCTTCATTTGGAAGCGCAGCGAAGAGGTTTGCAGCGCTGATGACTAAGAGCATGTCATCCCCGACCTGCATGTGAATGTTCCAGGTACCAGGCGCTGCTGGGTAATACTTTCCAGGGACCGGCTTACGCGGATCGCGTACATCAATAACAGTGAAACCATTAGAGAACATATGAGAGACATATGCATAACCCTTGTGGACCATGAGCTGCATACCATCAGCGCGATCACCTTGAAGTGTGTGGCCCAGATACTTAATGCCCTTTGCGAAATCAGGTGTTTCTAGCGCCATGAAGTTGCTCCTATGGAATGGGTTGTGACTTTCTTGCTAAAAGGCTACTTCAGAGAGGGGGCACATTCAATAGTCTCGAGATTAAGTTTTCGATACAGTTGCGTTCTCGTTATCTCTCACAGTAAAGGGTTATCCATGGCATCGCTTGCAGATCTCCTCCCTTTTGGAACAGCTGTCGATAAGGTCTATACCGGTGCGATCTGGTCTGAAGGTCCTTGCTGGATCCCAGAACGCAAATGTTTGCGTTGGAGTGATATCCCTAATAATCGAATTCTTGAGTACTACCCAGCGAGCCGAGAGACATCGGTCTACAAGAGCGATGTTGAGTTCACTAATGGCCGCACCCTCGACCTTGATGGCTCGATCATCCAGTGCTCACATGGATTGCGTCGATTAGAGCGCGATCGTGGTGGTGAAGTCACACCAATCGTCGACTCATATGCCGGTGTTCGCCTTAACTCACCTAACGATGTGATTGTCTCAAAGGATGGAACTGTCTGGTTCACCGACCCTCCATACGGAATCATCGTTGAGATCGAAGGACACCCGGGCGAGAAGGAATATAAAGATTGTTTCGTCTTTGCGATCGACGGCAAGACTAAAGAGCTACGCCCAGCGGTGACCGATGTGGAAGAACCAAATGGCCTAGCTTTCTCACCAGATGAATCGATTCTCTATGTTGCAGATACCTCAGTCTTATTTAAAGCGACAGGTAATCACCATGTCCGTGCCTACGATATGCAAGATGGCCGCCCGAAAAATGGTCGCACCATCATCACTATCAAAGAGGGCGTCGTCGATGGGCTACGTGTAGATAAGAGTGGAAATATCTGGTGCTCATCTGAAATCGGAGTCCAGATCTTTACCGCAACTGGCGAGCCGATCGGAATTATTCCGACGCCCGAGAAGGTTGGAAACCTAGCCTTCGGCGGAGATGACGGAAGTGATTTGTTTATCGCAGCTAATACCAGCCTGTACCACATAAAAACCGGCACAACCGATGCTGCACAACACTACTAAGAATTAAGGAAACGATATGAGACTAGCTCGAGTACGGACATCTAGCGGAATACACCAAGTAGCTTTCACTGACGGTAAGTGGCAGGCAGTTGAAGATATCTTTGGATCACCACTTCGGTTCACGGGCGAATCATTTGATGAGAGCGCATTTACCTTCCTTGCGCCGGTAGAACCACGGACGATTCTGGGGATGGCTCACAATGGCACCCCAGATCAGATCAACAATCCACCCCAGGCATTCCAGAAATCGGCACGTACCGCGGTCGGTCCAGGAGATGCGATACATCGCGATGGTTCACTCGGACAGCTAGATGTCGAGTGCGAACTCACTGCGGTGATCTCTAAAACAGCGCGTAACCTCACACTCGAAAATGCTTTAGACCATGTACTTGGATTCACAATCGGTAACGATGTGACACTGCCAGAACAGACACCGAAAGATAATCTTCTTCTACAATCAAAGAATGGTGATGGATTCACACCGCTAGGTCCATGGATCGAGACCGATCTACCGTCGTTCGATAACGTCGCGCTCTATGTCAGAGTAAATGGAAAGCAAGTTGTCGCAACCAATACCAACCAACTCGCTCGTGGTGTCGCTGCTCAGCTGGTTTACATCACTGCCTACACAACACTTGGCGCTGGCGATGTAATCCTGGGTGGATCACCGATGTCGATGTATGCAGTGAGTGCTGGTGATCAGGTCGAACTCGAGATCGAAGGAATCGGCGTACTCGCAAATCCCGTTGTCGGTAGTTAATTCACTCCAACGATTTCTAAGACCTTCATCAAGGTCTCTGGATCTCCGACATTACCCGGTACGACTACATACATGAGCTCGCGCCCAGTGCGATCATTGAGTGTCCAGACTGAAATCCCCGGAAGTATCTGACCGAGTACCCAGCCCTTCGTTGCGCCGATACCGGCACGTGCGACTTCAGCTGAAGTGATTCCACCCTTTGCAACAACGACATCAGCGTAAGCACAGAGTCCTTGTACGGCAGCGATAATCGCCTGCATGACTTTCTCGCCATGCTCAAGCGTGTTATGTGACTCCAAACGAGTGCGCTCTGAGGTCACAATTGCGAAGGAGCGCTCGTGAAGCTGCTCCCTGCCGTGAGTAATCGCGGATTCGGCAGCTTTTGAAGGGTTCGCCATCGCCTGCGCAGTATTGATGAGCTCTGGCTCTCCCCATCGCGCTGCGATCTGAGCGAGCTGCTTAGTTGCGCCTTCGGTATGAGATCCAGCTACCAACAAGGTTGCAAACTTTCCGGACTTGAGTGGCGCACTGAGTAATCCGGTGCTGCGGACTCCTGCAAGTGAAGCAGCGAGCGGTGCTGCGCTACGAACGATCAGTGGCGCATTTGATCTGCGCAATATCTTTATAGCGTCAGAGATGATCTCGATATCACTATTTTCTAGCGCATCCGGAACGATCACGCTGCCTGGTGCCACAGCGGCAAACTTCTCAGCCAGAGTCTCGGCACCTTCACGTACATCTTTAAGTGAGAAATGGATACCTGTGCGCTCTGACTTCTCTGCAACAAAATCAACCATCGCACTTGTCTTAAATCCAAAGACTGGATCGTGCGCGAACTCACTTTCATCAGCTCGCCTATTGACTCCCTCGATCCGAACATAATGCACACCATCAACGGTGGTTCGTCCGACATCTGGGTATGCGGGGAGAAAGATGATCGAATTATTTGCAGCAAGAAATACTGAGGTTTCAGTGAAGATATGCCCACGCATCGTGGAATCCCCACGTAGGACATACTCAATCGCTTCACCGAGAATTACTCCAGCTGCATCACCATCGGCCTTAATCAGCTTCGCCAGTGCGACTGCATCAGTCTCATTGAGTGCACGTGAATTGGTTTGAAGATAGACGCTATCTGCTTCTTGTAAGACATCAACGATCGCTGCTACATCCCATTGCAAGAGAACTGTGACACCAGTGGCACATTGGGTGCCGGTTGGGTCATCATCTAAAACTATTGTCTTTATTTTCTAATTCCTGACATGAGAAGCTCTGCAAGTGTGATTCCATCAATACCAGCGAGTTGTTCTGCTTGGGTCCGGCATGAGAAACCATCAGCTAGAAATACTGTCTTTGAATCCTTTTCACGCAGCGCCGGAAGAAGTGCGTTCTCAGCGACAGCCTTCGACAGATCAAAGTGGCCACGCTCCATTCCGAAGTTGCCAGCAAGTCCACAACATCCAGCGAGCTGTTGAAAGGTGATGCCAGTGCTCTGTAGAACTTCTTGATCATCTCTAAAACCCATCACCGCATGCTGGTGACAGTGTGGTTGGACAACGAGGCTCATATCGCTCAAATCCGGAGCGTTCCACGAGAGGCGAGGATTCTGTGGTGCACGTGTAAGGACTTCAGCGACTGTGCGAGTGGCTTGCGCGACCTTGATTGAACGCGGATCGTTTGGCAATAGATCTAAGAGATCAGAGCGCAGCACCGCTGTGCAAGAAGGCTCGAGGCCAACGATCTCGATTCCTTGCTCGACATAAGGAGTCATTACTCGCAAAAGATTATTTAATTTTTTCTTTGCGCCATCGAGCTGTCCTGTACTTATCCAGGTCAGTCCACAGCATGCTGACTCTTGTGGGATCACAACTTCGTATCCGATATGTTCTAAGAGATCTTTCGCCGCTTGCGCTGTTGTGGGAGTAAAGGAATCTGTGAAGGAGTCAACCCATAAGAGAATCTGTGGCTTCGTAGTTTTGATTGGTAGGTGTTTATACGATTTACGGAATGATTTTGGAGCGAAGGCAGGTAGTGATCGCTTGGAGTCCATTCCACCTAACGCGAGCGCAGCTTTACGGCCGACCGTTGATTGCGTGACGAGATTAATGAGCGATGGCGAGATCGATGCGAACGCAGCCCACCGAGGTAACCAACCAAGGACATAATGATTCACTGGGCGTAACTTACCCTTATAGCGACGATACAAGACTTCTGATTTGTACTTAGCCATATCTACTTCGGCTGGGCAATCACTCGCACAAGCCTTACAGCTCAGACACATATCTAATGACTCTTCGACTACTGGACTACTCCAGTCAGTCTTCTTCCCGGTATTTTGGGTGAGCTCTTGTAGCACTCGGGCACGGCCACGAGTAACGAGGGATTCATCTTTGGTGGCAAGGTATGAGGGACACATAAAGCCACCAGAGGCTGAAGAATCGGCGCGGCACTTACCGACACCTACACACCGGTGAACTGCTTGGGTGAAATCACCGTGGTCATCACCGAAGGCAAAGCCACCAGATGATTGGATCGATACTGCGGTTGGACGGCGTAGATCTTGATCGATTCGGCGGGGATTGACGATTACACCTGGGTTCATGATGTTGCGAGGATCAAAGACCTCTTTAATCGCACCAAACATTGTGATCGCATCAGGGGAGTACATCTTCGACAAGATCTCACTGCGTGCGCGGCCATCGCCATGTTCGCCAGATGGTGAACCACCGAGCGAAAGAACGAGATCTGATGCCTTCTCAATAAAGGTGGTGAAAGTCTTCGTCTCTCTATCTAGCGGGAAATCGATTCGTACATGGATACAGCCATCGCCGAAGTGCCCAAAGGGAACTCCTTGGAGATTGTGCTCTGCCATGAGGTTATCCATCTCGCGCATATATGTACCGAGATGAATCGGTGGAACAGCGGCATCTTCCCAACCGGGCCATGCTTGATTGCCGCTCTGGGTGCGACCGGCATAACCAGAACCATCAGCGCGAAGTTGCCAGAGGATTCTTGCCTCTGGGCCCGCTGGTAATACTCGTGCGTCGATCGCACGTGATGCCTGTGCAATCTCGTTACCGGTAGCAACCGCCGCCTCAGAGCTCTCGCCGCCGACTTCAATCATGAGCCAGCCTTTGCCTGCAGGCAACTCTGGGAAACCCTTTCCCTTCCAATGTTGGCGAGCCACATCGATCAGGCGAATATCCATGCCTTCCATGGCGAGTGATTTAAATTTCAAAAGATTCGGAACATCATCGCCGGCTTCTGGCATTGATGCATAACCAAGAACAACAAGTGCTGGGGCTGGGGCTTGCGGAACAAGTTTTACCGTTGCTTGCAGAATTGAAACGAGAGTTCCTTCAGTGCCAGTAAGTGCAGCGGCTAAGTTGCTACTGTTTTCAGGTAAGAGATGCTCGAGTGAGTATCCGCTTACTTGACGGCCAAATCGGCCAAATTCTGTGCGTAAAACAGCGAGGTTCTGCGAAACGATCTGCGCAAGCCCTGGAATTGCATCAAAACCTTTACTGGCGGTGAAGCTACGGAGTCGACCATCAATCACATCGAGTGAGAGGACATTCTCTGCTGTTTTGCCATATGAGAGAGCGTGTGGACCACATGCATTGTTGCCGATGAGGCCACCAAATGTTGCACGATCTTGGGTAGATGGATCTGGGCCGAATCGAAGGCCGAAAGGTCTCGCTTTACTCTGTAGATCAGAGAGAATCACACCAGGCTCGACAATCGCTGTACGTGCTACGTGATCAAGGTCAATAATTTTATTCATATGTACCGAGGTATCGATAATGATTCCAGTACCGATGGCATTACCCGCTACTGAAGTTCCGCCGCCACGCATCGTGACTGGGGTCTGACTCTCATGTGCGATAGCGAGAATTGCTTTTATATCTTCCGCATCTTGAGGAGTAACAATGAGTTGTGGTGGGACGCGATAGTTTGATGCATCCGTTGAATAATTTTCTTTTTTAATCTGCGCATCAGAGGTTTGACCACGCACCTCTTTGCGAAGGCGCGCCATGAGTCCGTGGGTATCACCGATAACCAGAGACATTGGCTAACTCCTCCCGAAATTGTAAAAACTCCAGTGTCGTTAGTTTCCTAACAACACTGGAGTTTACTGTACTAATGAATTAACTCAGTATGAGTTACTTCACGCCCCATAGCTTGAGGTAAACAGCGCGATAGCCAGAAGCTGGATCGAAGATGTCTCCCTTTGGAACGTTGGTCTTGTCGATCAAACCAGGTGCTGCAACCCACTTCGCGATTGGTGCCTTTGCGAATGTGCTGTTGATTGCATCAACAATCTGCCAAGCCTGTAGGTATAGAGGCTCTGCAACTGTTGCCAACTGGTACTGGCCTGTACGGATGCGGTTAAGTTCAGCGCTATCTCCGTCACCAGCAGCAATTGCCAATGGCTGACCTGTTGGTGAGATTCCAGCTGACTGAAGGGCTGGAGCTGCACCGTTTGCATATGCACCGTTAATACCGAAGAAGTATGTGAAGTTCTTACCGTACTTCTGGAGCATTGAGGCGATAACTGCAGGCATCAACTGTGAAGTTGATGAAATTGGTGTGTCCTTGATTTCTAGGACCTTACCGTATGGATCCTTCTTGATCTCTGCAGCAATTGCATTCGACTTAGCGATAGCAACTTGGTACTGGCTATCTGTGAAGATAACTGCACCAAACTTTGTTGTACCTGACTTAGCGATTGCGTATGAAGCAGCTGTACGTGAAACAACGAGTGGATCTGTTGTGACGTTTGTTTCCATTCCAAGGCTCTTGCCTGGTGTTGGGCCTGAGTGCCAACCGAATGATGGGATACCAGCAGCTGTAGCAGCAGCAACTTGTGCAGCCTGCTCTGTAGCATCTGTTCCACCAAGGATGATTGCGTTGACCTTATCGGCGATTGCAGCGTTCATAGCTGTTGTGCGGCCGTTAGGTGTTGCTTGTCCGTCGTAGACCTTAACGGTCCAACCAAGGTGAGCAGCAGCTTCCTTGACGCCAGCGAGTACTCCGGTGATTCCACCGTTTGAGAGATCAGAGGCAACGAAAGCAATTGTTGCGCCCTTCTTCTGTGCCTTTGAACCAACTGCAGGTGGGGTGAACCCAGACTTCGCAGAGAGGCTGTTGGCTACATACGCCTTAGCTGTTGCTACGACATCCGCAGCAGAAGCCTGATTGACCACTATTGCAGCTGGTACAACCAGTGAAAGACTCATGACGGCAACGAGGCCGAGTCTTACGTTTTTCTTCATGTATTTCCCTTTCTTCGATGTGGGGTTTTGATTGTGGGCAGCGTTGCCGCTACTTCTTAGCATCCCCATCCGCGCCGGAACTTTTCCCGCTCGGAATTTCCTTATCTACCTTATTACGACGATTGCGACTTGCGATAGAGGCAATCGTGATCGCAGCGACCAGAGTGAGGCCGTTAAAGAGTGGTGTGAGGAAGAAGCTTCCTGGGAACATCTGAAGAAGTCCAGAGATTCCAATAACTGCGATGAAGATACCGACCACTGTTCCGAGTGGATTGACCCGGCCTGGCCGGATCGTGGTCGAACCGATAAAGGCGGCGGTCAGCGCTGGCAAGAGGAGGTCAGGGCCGATATTGCTCTGTACGTTGCCGAGCTGTCTGGCGCAGAGCAGGTATCCGGCAAGACCGGTGATCATGCCTGAGGCGATCATCGATCCATAGATATAACGGCTGCGCTTGATACCCATGAGCTCTGCTGCACGTGGGTTTGCACCGACGGCGTACATGTAACGACCAACAGGAAGGTATTCAAGAACGACATACATTGCGACAGCAATAAGAATTGCTACGAGGAATGATCCTGGGATACGGTCAATCGACCAGGTCCCAAACTTATTGAATGCAGCTGCGCGTTGGTTCTTGAGATCAATGACCTGCGTACCACCAGTGACCGAGTACGAGATGGCATAGATAACCTGGCCAGTTGCCAGCGTTGCGATGAAGGCATCTACTTGAGCTAACTCAATCAGCAGCGCGTTAACGATTCCGACGAGTGCGCCACCAGCGAGGATCATGACGAGTACGAGGCGATAATCAAAGCCATGCATCTGCCAGACAAGTGCCATTACCTGCCAGAGTCCAACACCGTAACCAAAGGAGAGGTCGATCTTGCCGACCGCCATTGGCAAAGTAACACCGAGCGCCAAGATAAAGAGAACTGCATTTCCGGAGGAGAGGATTCTGAAGTTCTGAAGCGTTGGGAAGGTATCAGGCTTAGCGATTGCGAAGATTATGAAGAGCACAACGATGATCGAGACCATGCCATAAACCGGAACAACCCGACGCATGAAGCTTGAACCTTTTGGTGCTTCAAGAGCCGTTGATACGATCGAATTCTTGCTCATTACTTAGTGCCTCCTGAGGTTAAGACTGGATCTAGATTTGACGCGATCGAGATAAGGTTATTGAAAGTAATATCAGCCTTCTCAACAATTTTTACTGGCTTGCCTTGGAAGAAGACAACGGCGCGATTAGCAACGCGGACAACTTCTTCCATATCGGTTGAAACGATAATAAGTGAGGTTCCAGATTGTGTGACATCTCGGAATAGGCCATAAATATCGGCTTTTGCTCCAATATCAACGCCCATAGTTGGCTCTTCTAGAACAATAATTTTGTAGGAAAGTCCAAACCAACGAGCGAGAATAACTTTCTGCTGATTACCGCCGGAGAAGGTATCGAGTGAGAGATCTGGGTCGCGCGGGCGAACACCGAACTTATCGAGGTGAGGAAATGCTTGCGCGCGCTCAGTCTTTAACCGGATCGGATCAAAGAGGCGACGACCCCAGAGATGTGGGTTAAGGAAGAGATTCTCTTTAACAGTCATTCCGGGACAGATCGCTTCAGTCTCGCGGTTAGAGGTACTAAATCCAATTCCCTTACGAACAGCTTGAGAGACCTTCTTATATTTGAGTTCACCCTCAGGAGTTGCGATCGATCCCGTCGTTGATTGAACAACGCCAGCGATAGCCCGGCCGATCTCATCTTGACCGGCACCACGTAGGCCGCAGAGTGCGATGACTTCACCCTTGAAGATATCGAGGGTTACTGGGCCAGCCTTGTATGTACCAAAATCTCTGAGTGCAACCTGTATCTCAGCGCTTGGCGCCTCAAATTCTGTATCTAGTACTTCCTTACCGACAATGAGGCTGACAAGCTCAGATTTTGGAAGCGATGCAACAGCGCGATCGGCAACGACAACTCCATTACGCATGATCACAGTGCGCTCTGCGATTTCGTAGACTTCATCGAGCCGGTGTGAGACGTAGATGATTCCAACGCCGCTCTTCTTGAGATCTCTTAAGACTTCGAAGAGGCGTACAACGTCGTCAGCTGGAAGTGAGGCAGTGGGTTCATCGAGAACTAAAACTTTTGGCTTTTGAATAAGGGCGCGAGCGATCGCTAGCAAGCTGCGGTCTGTGCGGCTCAAGGTGAAGATACGGGCTTCTGGATCAATGCCGCCGGCAACAATTCCTAATACATCTCTGGCTTGTTGGTTCATTGCCTTGGGACTAATCAAGCCGAGGCGTCTTGGGTATCCAATGATCTGCGCAATATTTTCGGCGACGGTCATCCATTCAATAAGTCCAAGTGTCTGGTGAACAAATGCGATCTCGGGATTCTTACCATCGAGTGCGAGCTTCTTTCCATCGATGAGTACTTCGCCAGAATCAGGTGTGTAGACGCCAGCGAGCATTTTGATAACAGTTGATTTGCCCGCACCATTCTCTCCAAGGAGGGCAACAATCTCACCTGGGTGAACATCGAATGAAACATTGTTTGCTGCATGGGTTGCATAGAAAGATTTATCCAAACCCTTGATCTGCAAAACTGCTTGCGCATTACTCATCAACAGATCCCTTCGGCACCGTGAGACAGTAGCAGGGATAAATGACCAGGCATAGGGTTTTTTTGAACGTTATCTAACTGTTACCGAAGGAAGCTTCAAATGTAGGGTTACCATTCCTTTATGCCACACCAGAGCTCGCATCAGTCCCACCAACGTCGAATGCCAATCGCCCTGTATGCCCTGGCCTTGGGCGGTTTTGGAATCGGCCTGACTGAATTTGGGACGATCGGATTGCTGCCTCAGATTGGTGCAGATTTTAATATCTCTGCCGCCACGGCCGGCTACCTGGTCTCTGGATACGCGATCAGTGTCGCGATCGGTGGCGTGCTCATTACGATCGCAGTGACAAAGCTAGAACGTAAACGAGTCTTACTCGGGTTGATGACGCTCTTTGTTCTCGGAAACTTCATCAGCGGAGTTGCCCACACCTTCCCGATCATGATGGTTGGTCGCGTCGTTGCAGCGTTATGTCACGGAGCATTCTTTGGAATCGGCGCGGTGGTTGCTACTGATCTCGTGGACTCTACGAAGAAGGCGCGTGCACTTTCGATTATGTTCACAGGATTGACCATCGCCAACGTCTTGGGCGTTCCATTCGGTACTTGGCTTGGACAACACTTCGGTTGGCGTTCTACCTTCTTGGCGATTTCGGGTATTGGTGTGGCTGCCTTCCTTGCACTCACAATTCTGCTACCGATCGATCCGCCTCATGATCTCGAGACCGGCCCACGGACTATTCGTGAAGAACTCCGCGTCTTCAAGCAACGCCAAGTCTGGTACTCACTTCTTGTCACGATCTGTGGTTTTGGTGGCATGTTTGGTGGCTTCACATATATCGCCTACACACTAACTCGGGTAACACACTTTGCTGATTCTTCAATTCCTTACATTCTTCTCCTCTTTGGTATCGGAATCTTCATTGGAAATTACTTCGGTGGTAAATCTGCTGATAAGAATTTGAGGTTGACGATCGTCGGATACCTCTCTGCCCTCTTTGTGATTCTCGTTATTTTCGCCCTCACAGCTACCAATAAGCCATCGGCTGTCATCTCGATCTTTGTGATGGGAATCTTCGGTTTCGCACCGGTTTCTGCCGTACAGATGCGCGTCATGCGTTATGCCTCTAGTGCACCGACTCTTGCATCAGGTGCCAATATTGCATCATTTAATATCGGTAATACCATCGGCGCAGCGGCCGGTGGCTATCTTATTGCTCGTAACTACGGGTACACATCACCGCTCTGGTCAGCAGCAGCTCTCACTGCACTTGCCGTTGTTATTTACTTTATCGCGGATTTTGATGAGAAACGAAGCGCTAAGAAAGTATCGCGCTCTTAATAATCTGCGCATCGCGCTCTGGAGAATTGCTGAGATCGACAGTGAGTTTTGCAGTGGCAAGGTAGAGCGGATCGCGACGATTAAAACGATCAATCAATATTTGCTCTCCGCCATCGGCTAGCGCTTGTCGGCCAACTCCTACTGTTCCAGCTCTCTCAATAATCTTCTCAATGGGTAATCTCAAGTAGACACCAAAGACTCCAGCAAGAAGTTGGCGGTTCTCTTCACTCTCAATAACGGATGCTGCCGCTCCGGCGATAAATGGCGCAGGCCGGGCGATAATGTCACGTAAATATCTACTCTCTAACTCGTGGAGCGCATCGACAGGTAGAGCAGAAACTTCTTCCGATGTTAGACCGTAATTAGTCGTGATCTCTTGATCGTTATCAATGTAAGACCAGCCAAGCGCTTTTGAGAGTAGTGCTCCAAGCGTGGACTTACCGGCGCCCATTGGTCCGAGCAAGATCACCTTCACTCACGAACCTCTGTTCTCTTTATGCGTAGCACCATTAGACTGGCGCCATTCGAAAAACTTAACGAGATAGTAATGGTACTCATTCATGGACTTCAAAGTTGGCTTGACTCGTGATCTCTCCAATGGCGCTGGTGGTTTCAGTTGGGGCGAGATCGCAATCGAAACGCTTTCACCGCTCTCGTGGGAGTTTATGAATAACTCTGAGCCATATCTCAAACCCGCTGATCTGCTTGGCTATCACGGCATCGCCTTTGCCGGCGTAGGTGTGAACGCTGAATCGTTCGGTTCACCAGAGGATTCACCGCTTGTGATCTCGCGCTTCGGTGTGGGGTATGACAATGTTGATCTCGCCGCCTGTACGCGCGCCGGTGTCGCGCTCACGATTACACCTGATGGATCGAAGAAGCCCGTTGCAACCGCAGCGCTCACTCTCATGCTCGGGACAATGTTTCGGCTGGTCGCAAAAGATCATCAAGCACGCACCTTCGATTGGGCGAATCGGATCCAAGGTTTAGGTACTGGAGTAAACGGTAAGACGATCGGAACGATCGGGCTTGGCAATGTCGCTAGTGAATTTTTCCGATTGCTCTCACCTTTTGAGACCCGTCGCCTCGCCTTCGATCCATGGAAGAAGCCAGAGGAAGCTGCTGCGATCGATGTTGGGTTAGTTGATCTCGACACCCTACTCAAAGAGTGTGATGTTGTGATTGTCACTGCGGCGCTTACACTTGAGTCACGCCATATGTTAAGTACTGCTCAGTTTGCTGCCATGAAGTCCACTGCAATTCTTATTAATATCTCACGTGGACCGATCGTTGATGAAGCGGCACTTATTAGTGCACTTGAAAATCAAGTGATTGCCGGTGCTGGCCTTGATGTCTTTGAAGTAGAGCCGATCGCACATGACAATCCGTTGATGAAGATGAGTAATGTCATTGTTACTCCCCACAATTTAGCGTGGACTGATGAGTTAGCGCTGGGAATGGGTAAGAGTGCATTTGGATCGATCTCATCCATCAGCCGCGGTGAGATCCCACAATTTGTCGTGAATCGGGATGTACTCGATACGCCACAATTCCAATCGAAGTTGAGTAAGTTTCTTTCATGAGCGAGAAGGTCCCTGTAGCTGTTATCGGTCTCGGCGCCATGGGTTTGCCCATCGCCAGCAACTTAGCGAAGGCCGGCTATCCAACCCAGGCGTGGAACCGCTCGAGTGAACCACGCGAAAAAGCTAAGGCCCAAGGAGTCGATACTCGCGAGCAACTCTCTGATATCGATGCCCGCGTCGTACTTATAACTCTCCCTGATCTTCCACAACTCATTGAGTTACTGGATAAGGGTCTGCAGAGCGCTCTCAAACCCGGTGATTTTTTAGTAGTGATGAGCACCGTCTCGCCGGTGGAGATCATTAGCTTTGCAGCTGCACAAAAAGAGTTAGGTATTACCGTCATAGATGCACCAATGAGTGGTGGTGAACTCGGAGCGCAAGAGGCGAGGCTCTCCATCATGGTGGGAGGCGATCAATCGAGCTTTGATGCGCTCAAGCCGATCTTTGATGTACTCGGCAAAACAATTATCTTGCTTGGACCTGTTGGTGCGGGTCAACTTACAAAGGCGGCAAATCAGATCGTCGTTGCAATTAATCTCGCTGCCATCGGCGAAGCAGTAACACTTGCTCGTCGCGCTGGATTAGATGCATCGAAGGTCCTAGAAATATTTGCAGGTGGGCTCGCAAACTCTGCCGTCTTACAACTTCGTCGTCCAAAGATTGAAGCGATGGAGTTCCCGGCTGGAGGTAAGTCGAAGTTCTTGCTTAAAGATCTCCACTTTGCACAAGATGCCGCGATTTCTAGCGGAACTGAGTTACCAGTCACCGCTTTAGTGACTGCCCTGTACGCACAACTGATTGAACATGGCGATGGCGAACTCGATCACAGTGCAATCATCCGCGAGATCGAGAAGTTAAGTAATTAACCCTTTGCAACAATATTGAGAAGTTCTTCACCGCGGACGAGTCTTTCAAGTTGAGCGATCGCTAATTTCTTTGCTCGACTATCAAAGGCTGTCGAATTTCCACCCACATGCGGGGAGAGCACTAAGTTCTTTGCGCTCCATAGTGGGTGACCTTCGGGAAGTGGCTCAGGATTCGTAACATCAAGACCAGCGAAGAGGCGTCCTGAATTTAATTCAGCAATGAGCGCATCAGTATCAACGATCGGTCCACGACCAACGTTTACCAGCACTGCCCCATCTTTCATCTTCGCGAGGCGCGCAGCATCGAAGAAGTTCTTCGACTCATCATTTAATGGGAGAACGAGGAAGACGATATCGAGATGCGGAAGCTGAGCGTCGAGTTCACTCATCTTCATCGAACCATCTGAGCCAGAGCGTGAGAAGAAGGTAACTTCAACATCGTATGGCGCGAGATAACTTGCTAACGTCTTTGCGATTGAGCCGGCGCCAATGATTCCAATCTTGCTATCGTTGAAAGCTGGATAGCGCTTGTTCGCCCACTTGCCGGCAGCTTGTGCTTGGGCAAAGTCATAAAAGCCACGACGTGCTGAGATTGCTAGAGCTACTGCAAGCTCGGCGGTTGAGGCATCGTGCACCCCGCGAGCGTTACACAAGGTCACGCCAGGCTTAAGAAATTCAAGGGCATCATCAAAACCAGCGTTGGGGACTTGGAGCGTCTTCAAGTTACTCATCGCTGTGGTGTATTCGAGCCCCTTGCGACCGCTCATATAAGGGACCATATAGAAGGAGATCTGAGATAGATCACTTGTCTCCAAGGGAAAATTCTTTGGGTTAAGCGCTTCGATACCAGCGGGTACTTCGAGATCTTCCCATTGAGTCCAGATTTTATGAGTCATAGCGAAAGCATAAGGCACCGAGTAGCATCCCTTTGTTATCCATTCGCAGGATTTGAGGGAGAGATGAAAGAAGCTAACTCACGTTTACAGGCACTTGTAGATGGTTTATCTGATTGGGGTATCGAACAGTTTGTCTATGTTCCCTCATCTCACGCAGCTCCGGTAATTCGTGGCTTAGAGGCCCATGGCGTAAAGAGTGTGATGGCTAATCGCGAGGAGGAAGCGGTCGGTATCGCTGGTGGTTTGGCGCTCACCGGGAAGAAAGTCGCAATCGTGATGCAGGACAACGGTTTCGGTAATGCTCTCACTGCGCTTGCCACATTTGCGCAGTCGTATCACATCGGTTTTCCAATCTTTGCAAATACCCGGGGTGGTCTCGGTGAGTACAACGCAATGATCCACTCAATCTCAGATCCATCGCCAGATTTACTGAAGCGACTTGGGATCCGCGTTGAGAACTTAGGAATTTCAGATTCGGTTGAAGTGTGGCGCTCATCTACTGAGTCAGTTGCCAAACTCGCCGTTATTCAACGTCGCCCAATCGTCACCATGTTTGAATCCCTTCACCCAGGTATGGAGTCCATTAAATGAAGCGAATAGATGCGCTAAAAGTTCTTGATGAAGTATTTGGTAACGATCCGCTTGTTATCACCTGTGGTGCTACCGCGCGTGAGATGGCGAGTATCTCTCGTAAGAAGACCCACCTGCCTCTCCTTGATTCAATGGGCCTCACAACTCCGGTCGGCTTAGGAGTTGCCCTTGGTCATGGCGGCCGCGTTGGTGTAATTGATGGCGATGGTTCACTTCTGATGGGATTTAGCATCCTCCCAACACTGAAGGCGTATGCCCCAAAGAATTTAATTGTCGTCGTCTTGGATAACGGTCAACATGCATCTGCTGATGGCATGTTCTCGCAGGCCAATGTTGTTGATATTGCTGGTGCTGCTAAAGGCCTTGGGTTGTGGGTAGCAGAATGTGACTCTGCTGATGCGATGAAAGCGCATATTGAGGCGCGATCTAGCGCAGATCAAGTTTCACTGATCTTTGTGAAGATTGAGACCGGAAATACGCCAAATATTCCGTTCTACCTCGCAGATCCGGCAAAGCTTGGCGCTGACTTCAAGGAAGCACTTGCTGGTTAATTAATTTTTACCAGAACTTTTCCTGAGTTGGTTCCATCCTTAGCAAACTCAAAGGCTTTCACTGCCTCATCAAGTGGAAACGTCTGAGTAGTAATTGATTCAATCCATGGGTTTTCAGCAAGCATTTTTACCGCGACAGTAATCTCATCATTAAACCGGAAGGTTCCGCGGAGTGAGATCTCTTTCGCGACAAGCGGTGCAATAGCGATTGGTTGAGGGCCGGCGGCAAACATTCCAACCTGCACAACGATTCCAGCCCTGCGCACTGATTGAAGTGCAGATGAGAGTGCAATAGGTGCAGCCGAACATTCAAAGACGATGTCATAAGAGTTGTCTACTGCTTGATCCTGCCCAATCTGGATCGTGTGGGTAGCACCAACATCACGAGCTTGGAGCAGAGCGGCAGGGAGAATGTCAGTAGCTGTGATTGATGCTGCACCCATAATCTTTGCCGCTGCTACAACACATAAGCCGATTGGTCCTGATCCTGAGACCAGAATATCTTTTCCTTTAACTCCATCTGCGACATTGACCGCATGAATTGCTACACCTAGCGGTTCGGCAAGAGCTGCTACCTCGAGTGAAAGATTCTCTGGTAATACCCGAATCATTGATCGCTTCGCAATAAAGAACTCTGACATCGCACCCTGGGTATGAGGATGTGTTGATGCGCTCCCGAGATAGGCGCCATGTGGCCACAAATGTGGCTTGCCTTCAATTCCTTTATCACTCTGACCAAATGTTGCTGGGTGCAGTGTTACGCGGGTTCCAACAGCAAACTCACCGGATGGATCCTCATCAATGACTCCACTGAGCTCGTGGCCCGGGATGAGCGGCTCTTCGACCACGAAGGCGCCGTTAGCTCCATTGAAGTAATAATGAAGATCTGATCCACAAATACCGACATAGGCAACTTTGATACGAACCTCGTCTGGCGCAAGGGAAGGATTGGGTAGCTCAACGATCTCTCCATCGAGTTTTCCGTTGATGACGAAGGCCTTCATCTCTTTATCCTACACATCAAGATTAATCGAAGGTACCCTCGGGTCGTGACTTCATTAGACGCACTTTCACGCTCAACTGTGCCAACTGAAAAATTGATTCTCAAAGAAGCGCCTACTGTCACAGGAATCGTGCATATCGGCCTTGGAAATTTTCACCGTGCACACCTTGCGGTCTATACCGCGATTGCGATGCAGCAATCAGGCGGTAACTGGGGGATCTGCGCATACTCACTTCGTAATACCAAACTCGTTTCGGCAATGAAGGATCAAGATAATCTCTACAGCATCGTGGAAATTGGTCCAGATACAGATTCGGTTGTAATCCCAGGTATTCATACCCGCTCATTAGTTGGTCAAGATGATCTCGCAGAACTTATTTCACAGATTGCTGCGCCAGATACAAAGATTGTTTCGCTCACAGTTACAGAGGCTGGTTATTACATCTCGCAGACTACGCATGGATTAGATTTCACCCACGCTGATATTACAAACGACCTCAGCGATAAGGGTCCAAAGACAATTTTCGGCATCATCACTCAGGCGCTAGAGCTTCGGATTAAGAATGGCGCTGGGCCAATCACAATATTGAGTTGTGACAATATCTCAGCGAACGGTGATAAAACTGCAAGCCTCTTAAAAGAATTTATTAAGCGTCGTGATATCTCCACCGAACTTCTCGATTTTCTTCAATCACATGTCACGTTCCCTAACTCGATGGTGGATCGGATTGTTCCTGGAAGCGAGCCACGACATCAAGCGCTGGCGTCAGAGCGATTAGGCCTTGTAGATAGCATTCCAGTGCCAGCAGAGAAGTTTTCAATGTGGGCGCTGGAAGATAACTTCGCTGCGGGCAGACCTCATTGGGAAGATGCAGGTGCGATCTTCACGACGGAAGTTGAGAAGTTTGAGGTCATGAAGCTACGTCTACTCAATGGTGCGCACTCATTACTTGCATATTTGGGGGCGTTACGTGGATGTGAAACCATTCCAGCGGCTCGCTTTGATGAATTCATAGTTCAAGCACTCACCAAGGTGCTTTATGAAGAATATCTGCCATCGCTTGAGATGCCGGCCGGATTAACTGCTGATGGCTATATCAACGAGCTCTTCTCGCGCTGGTCGAATACCGCACTCGGTGATAAGACATCGCGCGTAGGTAGTGATGGTTCAATGAAATTACCGCAGCGAATCACGGTTCCGGCCTTAGCCGCAATAAGAGAAGGAAGAGAGCCTCGCCTGCTCGCGCTGACAGTTGCAGCTTGGCTACTCTGTATTGCGCCATTTAAGGAGTTTGCTCCGGGTGAGTATGCAGAGGCGATGAAGGATCCTGCAAAGGAAAGAATCATCTCCCTGACCGGTAAGGCCGGCGATCTACATTCTTATGTTGAAATATTCTTTAATGAGAGTGGGGTCTTCTCGCCTGAGCTTTCGCACTCTTCAGAATTTGTTTCGCTCGTAAAGGTTTCTGTAGAAAGAATTTACTCTCACGGTCTGCAAAATGCGATTAGTGAGGCAATTACTTCTTAACTTACCCCGCTGAGTAATCGGCGGGGTTTTTTACTGTGGTCTTCACAAATAGGACTCATTTATGCACCCGCGCCGATACCACGGTCCATTTACTGCGAAGTGAGAGCTTGCTCAGCACTCGAACCCGCTTCACAAAGATCTCCCACCGAATCCAATAAAGATTCGCACGCGTCAATCGCAGCGACTCCATATCAATCTCAGCTTCACTCAAATCCCCAAAGTCAGGCAGAGCCGGAATTCGCCCATCGACATAAATATTGCTCTGTCCATACACACCAACATGCGCCGCAATCCTCACCTTTGGCGCAATCTGCAGCCGACCAAAGGCCACCGATGTCGCAGTCCGGGTGGCATCTTGCAATGAATTCGATGGATAGACCCCAAGCGGAGCCACCGCTTGTAAGACCTGCTCATACTTCAGGGTGTGATAACTCTGATCTTCTAGCAAAGCATTGAAGGCATCGATCACCGGCATACGTTCACGATGATGATCACGGCTCAACGCATAGATGCGGGTGCCACGTCCGCGCAATAATTCGTGGCCACTCACATAACATGAGACATCCTTGGGTAGGTCATGACAGGCTCGAACTGTCGACCCACGGATTAAAAGTACGTTGTTTCCTTATCCAGAAGGTTTAACTGCATCCAACCCATACCTTGGACTAGTCCGTTGACTGGGGAACAGATAAGTT
>JBBAMR010000018.1:0-4233 GCA_040402375.1 Candidatus Nanopelagicaceae bacterium
AGAGTGTTCTTGCCAGGGGCGAGAAGTGAGACCGCCATCAACTTCAAGGCCGAGTTTTTTGCACCGCGTACCTCTACCCGTCCCTGTAGGCGAGCAGGGCCTACGATGCGGAATGAATCTGCGCTCATGAGCCCTCCTTTGTTACTGGGTGTTCACCGAATATAAGTAGTCATAGTCTACTTGTTCGCCTAGGCTCACCCCATGGTTAATCTGACACGTATCTATACAAAAACTGGCGATGATGGCACTACCTCTCTCGGAGATATGTCACGTACCTCAAAGAACGACCCACGCCTTGAGGCCTATGCCGATGTCGATGAAGCAAACTCTTCAATCGGCGTCGCGCTCTCACTCGGTGGGATTACTGACGAGGCGATCACCAAGCTCTTGATCCGTATTCAAAATGACCTCTTCGATGTTGGCGCCGATCTCTGTACTCCAGTGATCGACAACCCACCACATGAGCCACTACGCGTTCTTGAATCCCAGGTCTCATATCTGGAGGAGCAGATCGATCATTACAACGAGTCGCTCGAACCACTTCGTTCCTTCGTCTTGCCATCTGGCACACCAGCGGCATCACTGCTCCATGTCTCACGTACCGTGGTCCGTCGCGCTGAGCGCTCGACCTGGCATGCGATCCATTCCTTTGGTGGCGGAGTTAATCCACTCACTGCCAAGTACTTAAATCGTCTATCTGATTTGCTCTTTGTGATTGCACGAGTAGAGAACAAGTCGATTGGTGATGTCTTGTGGGTTCCTGGAGCTAACCGCTAACTCGTTGTAATTGTTAGAAGTGGTTTGGATTAGCTGTATAGGTAAAGCTGGGGACCTTATCGGTTGGTGCCTGGCTCCAACACGAGATTGTGATTCCACCAACACTGAGGTTGTAGTTCGTTAATTCTGTTGCGACTCGGATTGATGCATTGTCGCGATAACTCTGCGCCTGCTCGGAATTAATAGAGCCATTTGCAAGCTGGCTACTTGTCTCCTTGGCTTCTTCAGCAGTGATTGCTGAGACGAGAGCATTGATCTTGCTGCCTGCGATCTGAGTAAGTGACTTACCCTGCGCGATCTGGGTATAGAAAGTGTTTCGCGAGATCCCAAGTGAGCTCAAAATAAGGGATTCGTGAGGGATCAACGGCTCACTACTCACGAGGATGATCGGCAGAATAGTTTTGGATTTAGTAGCGGGGGCAAGTGTTCGTAGCGTTCCGTACTGAATCATTGCGGTCGCATCTGCCGGATCTGGTCCGTAGACCTTTGAGTTAATCTCCCAGTATTCACAAGCGGTATCTGAACCAACATAAACGGCGCCACAGGCAGATGCCTTGCATTGCGAGACGGTAGAGGCGAGAGCGCTCTTTGAGCTAAGCAGGCTTACCAGCTGTGACGAAGATGGAATTAACGCATAGACACCGTTGTTGGCGGCAAAGTTCTTCGGCGGCCAGACCGGTGAAGGTGATGGAGTGCCGCTCACTCGCTTTCGGACATAGGTGCGACGAACCGTCTTCTTAGGTTTAGAAGCTACCTTGGTAGTGGGCTTAGTGGTTGCCTTAGCAACTGGCTTTGCCACAGGTTTGGTAGTCGTCTTTGCTGTGGGTTTGGCGACTGGCTTTGCACTCGGTGATGCCGCCTGCGCTGTAACCGGGACGAGTAGCGCTGCTGCGATGAGTAGCGCAGAGATCTTTCGGATCATTCTTTAACCCACTTAAAGGATCGCATCGAAGCGAGAGTTCCGATGACTAACCAGGCCACCAAGATAAGAGCGATCTTTCCGATCTCCCACGAATGGCCAGCTTCTTTAATCGCAAAAGAATCTGGGAGAAAAACTGAGCGCATGCCTTGCGTAAGCCACTTGAGCGGGAAGATCGCAGCGATATCTTGCATCCACTTTGGGAGATCTGAGAAGACGAAGAAGACGCCAGATAAGAATTGCAAAATAATAACGATAGGGGAGACCACAGCTGATGCACCTCGTCCACTCTTAGGAACAGATGAGAAGGCGATACCAAGCACTGTTGAACATGCGCTTCCGAGCACGATCAACCAAGTAAACCGAAGCCAAAGTGCGGGCGAAGTCGGAAGATGCAGCCCAAAGAGCAGTGCGCCAAAGCCAAGAAGGAGTGCGACCTGAAAGAGCATTGCGGCGGTAACAACGATTCCTTTGCCGATGAAGTACGAGATCGGCGACATTGGAGTACCACGTAGGCGCTTGAGTGTGCCGACATCGCGTGACATCGGAATCGAAATCGCGAGTTGCTGGAATCCAGTATTGACCAAACCTGATGCGACCATTCCTGCGACGAAGTATTGGCTGAATGTGACACCAGGTGCGATCGTATTTTTGAAGACTGAGCCGAAGATAAAGAGCAAGATGACCGGGAAGGCGAGTGTAAAGACAACGGATTCGCGCTGACGTAAGAATTGCTTAATCTCGAGTCCGCCGCGTAAGAAACCTAGCCCAATAATGCTCATGCTTCACCGATCATTTGCAGGTAGATATCTTCAAGTGATGGTCTCGTGACGGTGAGATCTGGGATCTCGCCTCCAAGTCGTGTTGAAAGCTGTGCGACAAATGTGGTGGGGTTCGCACTCTCAGAGTGCTGAGTGGTTCCGCCTTCAGACCAACTGACACGGGCGAGGGCATCACCTCGGCCACCTAGAAGATCAGGGGTTGCAATCTCGATAATGCGGCCCTTGAGCATGACAGCGACTCGATCAGCGAGTGCTTGTGCCTCATCGAGGTAGTGAGTGGTGAGAAGGATCGTGGTGCCCTCATTGCGCAGAGTGCGGATGAGCTCCCAAAATGCCCGACGAGCTTCTGGATCAAAACCAGTGGTGGGCTCATCTAAGAAGAGGATCTCAGGGGACCCGATAATTCCAAGGGCAACATCAAGGCGGCGGCGCTGCCCACCAGAGAGCGTCTCAATCTTGGCGTGGGCTTTCTCGGTCAGCCCTACGAGTGCGATCACATGGTCTGGATCTTTAGCCTTTGTGTAATAGCGCGCGAAGTGATGGACGGTCTCAGCAACAGTGAGATCACCAGCATCACTGACCGATTGCAGGACGATACCGATGCGATTACGCCAGACTCGCTCACCAGATGCTGGGTGTGCAGGGTTTTCACCCAATACGAGAAGCTCACCAGAATCCGCTTTGCGGTACCCCTCAAGAATTTCTACCGTCGTGGATTTGCCGGCACCATTTGGACCAAGGATTGTAAAGATCTCACCACTGGCGACTTCAAGGTCGATTCCGGCTACGACTTCAACCCCGTCATAGGACTTTCGAAGTCCGCGGACTGAAATCGCCGCGCTCGAAGATGTCATATGAGAAGAATAGCCTCATAATTGGGCTGTGAGCCCGCGTAAAAATACCTCCAAGCGCCCCAGAGGGAAGGCCACACCCGCTCCTGCGGAGCGAAATATTGAAGAGATGGGCCTCAGCTTTGAAAGTACTGAGGAACACTCTGATGGCACCTACCAAGTTCGCAAGATCACGGGATCGAGTTCAACAAAGCCTTATCGCTGCCCAGGCTGCGATCAGATGATTCCCACTGCAACTCCACATATCGTTGCCTGGCCAGAGTTTGATATTGAGAGCCGTCGCCATTGGCACACACCGTGCTGGAAGAAGAAGAATCAACGCGCACCGCGTACTGAACGTACTCGTAACGCGCCGCGCTATTAACTCTTACTTGTGAAGTAGCTTCGTCAATCCAGTAATCATGCGATCAGCGAATTTTGTTCGCTTAAATGTTGTGAAGGCGATCGGAATGGCAAATCGCTCTGAGACAACTGATCGAAGATATGTGAACTCGTGGAGTCCTTCAGGGCCGTGGATACGTCCATAACCGCTATCTTTCACGCCACCAAATGGCACGGTTGCGATTCCAGCAAAGCCAATCACCGAGTTAATCGAGACCATTCCAGCAATAAGTTGAGAGGCAATCTTCTCGCCATTGCGCTTAGACCAGACCGATGCTCCTAAGCCGTACCGGGTAGCGTTTGAGAGACGGACCGCTTCTTCCATATCTGCAACGCGATTGATCGTCAGAGTTGGCCCAAAGGTCTCTTCGGTAATTGCCGTTGAATCTTCTGGGACATCGAGCATGATGGTCGGCTCAACAAATGGTGCATGTACAGAATCGGTACCACCGACTAAGAATTTCGCGCCTTTGGCAGCAGCATCATCGATATGGCTCTGAATAACGTTGAGTTGTGATGGCAT
>JBBAMR010000018.1:4333-22239 GCA_040402375.1 Candidatus Nanopelagicaceae bacterium
GGAATCATGCGCTCTGCGGCAGTAGCGGCTACTTTCTTTGCGGTGCGGGTTGATCCAGTGAAGGCGATCTTGTCGACTTTAGATTGTGTGAGTGCGACTCCGGTAGTGCCAAGCCCTGTGACAACGTGCAAGATATCTGGGAATGGTGCGACTTCAGCAAAGGTTGTACCGAGCCAGACACCCACACCTGGTGTGTATTCACTTGGCTTAAAGACGATCGTATTTCCAGCGGCGAGTGAGTAAGCAATTGATCCCATCGGAGTAAAGACTGGGTAATTCCATGGCCCGATGACTCCGACGACTCCATATGGTGCACGTTCGACGCGAGCCTTCATATTTGCCATGAGTAGCCCTGGGTTACGACTGACAGGTGCAAGATATTTCTCGGCATGCTTTGCCGCCCATGCCAGGTGACCGATCGCAAGAGAGATCTCTAGCGCAGCATCGCTGTGGGGCTTTCCGGTTTCAAGAGAGACAAGGCCTGCAAGTTCACTCATTCGCTCTGAGATGAGCGAGGTCCACTTATCGAGGACTTTCTTTCGCCCCTTAAAGCCAAGTGCCTGCCATGCCTGCTTACTGGCATGCGCTCTTGCGACTGCGGCATCAACATCTGCTTGGCTTGCATTGGGGTACGTGGTGAGAACTTCACCGGTTGCAGGGTTGTGGCTTGGAAACTCTAAAAGTGCCTGTGTGCTCATCCCATAACTGTAAACTCATTCGGTGCCAGAGTTAATACGTCCGAGCAGTATTTTGCCGGCAAATCGCAGGGCGATCTCCTTCGTTACGCGCGATGGCTTCACCCTAGTGGGCGAAGTCGCCTCACCACTGGGTGAAATCACAGCCACACTCCTCTGTCTTCACCCCAACCCAACGGGCGGGGGAATGATGGATAGCCACATCTACAAGAAGGCGAGCAATCGATTACCAGCAATGGCTGGTATTGAAGTGATTCGATTTAACACCCGCGGAACAGAGAGCGCAGCGGGTAAGTCAGAGGGTATCCACGACAATGGCGGACTTGAGATCCATGATGTTGAAGCGGCGATTAACTTCGCCTTTGATGAGTGTGGAGCAAAGAAGCTTTGGGTGATTGGTTGGTCCTTCGGTACCGATCTAGCTCTGCGTCACGCACGCGATCCTCGGATCGAAGGTTTGATCTTATTGAGTCCACCTCTCATCACAACTCAAGAGAGTGATCTTCAATGGTGGGCACACGATGGTCGCCCGGTCACTGCGCTGATTCCAGAGTTTGATGAGTACTTAAATCCGGAGCAAGCAAAAGCTCGCTTTGCAGCACTCACACAGATTGAGCTCATCAACGTTGATGAGGGTAAACATTTATGGGTGGGCGAACCTCAGGTCTATCGCGTGTTGACCGAGATCACAAAGATTCTTGCACCTGAACGGCTACCACTTCCGGTTGAGTGGGATTAATTCAAATCTGCTTTAGGAAAGATCACTTCATCAAGGATGAGAAGAATCGCTGCTGCGATTGGCACAGCGAGTAAGCCACCGATCAGCCCAAGCAGACTCGTGCCAATGAGCGCTGCGATAATTGTGACAAGTCCTGGTATTTCAAGTGATCGACGCATGATGCGAGGCATCACGACATAGTTTTCAACCTGGACATAGAGGACGTAAGCAAGAAATGCAATGAGAGCTGTGGCTGGTGATTTCGTCAGCGCAATAATGGTGACCACAGAAGTTCCAAGAATGTGGCCAACAAGTGGGATCAGCCCACAGACAAAGACGAGCATGGCGAGAGCCGGTGTATACGGCAAGCGAATAACGAACCCGAGGAAGAGGATGTAGATCGCGGCAATCACTGCGACCGTGACCTGACCACCAATGAAGATTCCAATGCGCTCGATGATCGCATCACTCAGGCGCATGACGCGCTGGCGACGAGAGGCTGGCACAAAGCGGTAGGCCACACTCGTCACAGTTGGGAGCGAGGCCAAGAAGTAGAGGGTGAGGATGAGAATAGTAAGAATTGCAAAGGCACCCGAGATGACAGCCTTGCCGACTCCAAGGACTCCGCCAAAGGCGCTGATGACAAACTGTCCATTGTGAATAGATGAGGAGACCTTGCTTTGCAATGAGTCGATAATCCCGTAACGCTGATTGAGCAGGTTAATGGTGTGGTTATTCTTTAAGTTCGCGATCAACGTCGGCGCATTCTTGACGAGGAGATTGATCTGTTCGATGATCGGCGGAATGGCGACAAAGGCGAAGAGGATGAAGAAGCCAACGACGATTCCAACAATCGCGCTGACTGAAGCGCCACGACTTAATCCGCGGCGGGTGAAGAAGTTGACCGCTGGATTGAGCCCCGCGGCCAAGAAGAGTGAGATCAATATCAAGACCAGGACTTGAGAGGCGCTAGCAAAGGCCTTTAAGAGTGTGATCGCAATGACGGCACCTGATGCGACAAGGAAGCCGAAGTAGAAGGGATGAGCCTGATTGAGAGGTTCGCCCATCGTTCCGTAATCCGCCTTCACCTTTACCTTCGCCGCTGGCTTGGTGGTGCGAGCTTTGATGCCGGGAATCTTAGGAAAAAGGTGAGCCATGGCCTGATTTTAACCCCTGTATAGCTTTATGGGGGAGAATAGAGGCATGGGCGACTTAAGCATTAAAGGGAGTGGAACCGAGATCATCTCGCTCTACGACCTGCCCTGGTCGAAGATGCTTGAGGATTGGCCAGAAGATCCCGGCCTTACCTCTATGCGAGGAATCTCTCGCCACGTAGTGCGCCTGGTACGTACCGGCGAACGTGATGAAGATGTCTATGCCGTCAAAGAGACAGTCGAAGAATTCTCAACAAAGGAGTATGCCGTCCTGCGAGAGCTCAGCGCTCGTGGCGCGCCATGCGTAGAGCCACTTGCTGTGGTGACTGGGCGCTTAGATCTGCGAGGCAATGAACTCCCTACAGCGCTAGTGACGCGCTACCTACCGTACTCACTTCCTTACCGAGTCATTCTGAGTACAAATATCACGCCTCATGAGATTACGACGATGGCGAATGCGCTCGCGCTCTTGTTGGTGAAGCTACATCTTTTGGGATTTTGGTGGGGCGATTGCTCACTTTCGAATGCGCTCTTCCGTCGTGACGCAGATGAATACTCGGCATATCTTGTCGATGCTGAGACCGGTGAATTCCAGAGTTCACTCTCTGATGGTCAGCGCGAGCATGATCTAGAGATCGCACTCTTTAACGTTGCTGCCGAACTCGAAGATTTGGCGATTGCCGGAGTCTTGCATCCAGGAATGGATCCGATTCGCGCCAGCCAGGGTGTTATCTCCAGGTACCGCCGGTTGTGGGCATCGCTGCGAGAGCCACAGATTTTAGATCCGAAGGATCGCCACTCGGTGGAGAAGGCGATGCGCTCGCTCCAAGATCTTGGCTTCGCCGTCGAAGAGGTTGAAGTGACGATGGATGGCGAACTCGGAAAGTTGAAGTTCTCACCTCGCCTTGTTGCCGCTGGGTATCACCAGCAACGTCTTAAGTCGACGCTCGGCTTAGATGCAGAAGAGCTTCAAGCCAAGCGACTTCTCGCATCCTTCGACCGCTTCCGTGGTCGTGAGGCACAGACTGGTGCAACTGATGAACAACTCGCGCGTCGTTGGCTCACAGAAGTATTTGATCATGTGATGAGCCAAGTTCCAGTGGAGCTGCGTGGCCGAGTAGAACCAGCTCAGATGTTCCATGAGATTCTTGAACATCGATATTTCTTAGGTGAGCAGGCCGGAAAAGACCCTGGACTTAACTTTGCAACTCAAGAGTATGTCTCAAAGATCCTGCCCTTCCGCACAGATTCAGGGACTAACACCCGAGAAGCACCTGTCGTTGTCACCCAGTAGCGTGCCCAGAACTGTCATAACCGCACTGAAAAGTTTGGCAGGATAGGGCTATGAGCACGCCACAGTTACCTCGAGGATTTGGCAATCAAGGTGGCCTCGGCAATGTAGGTGGTGTCTTCGATCTCAGCACACTTCGTCAACCAGCTGTGGCGATCGACCCAGAAGAGCTTGGCTACGTGGTTTCTTCAGCAAATCTCGTCTCAGAACTCTTGCCTGCATCGCACGATGCGGTCGCGATTATCTTGTGCTGGTCCCCGCGCAGCCCAGGTGCGCAATCGTTGATTCCGGTGATGCGTGCATTTAATCGCGACGATCAAACACCAGAGGGAGATCCGACATGGATCTTCGGTACGGTCAATGTTGATGCCGAACCGGCAGTTGCAAAGGCACTTCAAGTTCAATCGGTTCCACTTGCGATCGCCATTATTCAAGAACAACTTGTTCCACTCTTTGAGTCGGTCCCACCAGCTGAGCAGGTACGCGTAGTTATCAACAAGGTTCTAGAGCTTGCAGCCCAGAAGGGTGTGGGTGCAGCGCCTCTGGCGACAGAACCCACTGAAGCTGCAATTGAGCCAGAAGAAGAGGCTGCAATGGCCGCTCTTGAAAGTGGTGATTTCGCCGCAGCAAAGATCGCCTATCAACGATGGATTGCACAATCACCGACAAACTCGATGGCGGTACTGGGCCTTGCACAAGTAGAGCTCTTGCTCAGAATTGAAGGGTTAGATCCGATTGCTGTGAAAGCTAGCGCTGATGGTGAACCCACAAATATAAAACTTGCAATGCAGGCGGCTGATTGTGATCTCGCTGAAGGCGACTTTGATGCCGCGGCAGCCAGACTTATTACAACGGTGAAGCTCACCGCCGGTGATGAACGTAAAGCGGTACGCGAGCATCTCTTAATGCTCTTTACCTTGATCGACTCTGATGATCCACGCCTTGCCAAGGCCCGTACCCAGTTAGCGAGTGCACTCTTTTAATGATTATTCTTTCTAAGAAAGAGTCGTTCTACTCCAAGGCGCTCTTCTTTCTCTTTGGTTTTGGCGTGATCATGATCGCTCCTCGTACACCTGACCTAAAGGCGAACCTTCGAGTTGATAATGGAACTCTCGGAACTCTGATCTCTATCGGAACTCTCGGCGCCTTTATCGCTTTGGTTTACATGGGACAGATTGTTCACCGCTTTGGTATAAAGCCTGTATTAATCGCATCAGCGACCTGGCTCTACCTGGCGATGGGAGTTCAGCCACATATTCATAACAAGTGGCTCTTCGCACTCGATCAGATTGCAAGCGGCATGGGATGGGCGGGGTATCACATCACCGTGAACTCACAGGCGCTCCATCGTCAGAAGTTAAGTGGAATTCCTATCTTGCCGCGCATGCACGGTACCTGGAGCGCTGGCGCGCTTTTAACTGCGATTGTCGCGGTCGGAATTACATCGCATGTGACCCTTGCTGTCCACGTAGATATTGGCCTCTCCATTATCTGGGTTCTGACCATGATCAGTGTTTACAAACTGAGCGATCTCCTCATGCCGGGATCAACAGATCATAGTGAGGAAGATTCACGACCAAGTGTGAAATCGATCGTGACCTATCTCAAAGAAGAGTGGGTGATCGTCATAGCCTTCACCATGGGAATTATGCTCGAGATGTCGACCAATGACTGGGCCTCTCTCTTTACCAAGGAAGATATAAAGGCCTCATCGTCATTGAGTATCTTGAGTTATATCGCTTTCGGGTCAGGAATGATTGCGGGACGTCTCAATCTCCATACCTTCTATCGCTTCTTCTCTGAGCGCTACCTGCTGCGGGCAAGTTCACTATTCGGCGGTGGACTCTTTATTATCTTTATTCAGATCGCATCTCATATTGCACCGAATCACCATGCAATCGGATTGATTTTTGCCGTCCTTGGCTTCTTATGTGGCGGTCTTGGTTCAGCCATTATGGCGCCAGGAATGACAACTATCGCGACCAGGCATTCGAGGTTCCCATCAGGCTTTGTCGTCGCTCAGATCGCGTTAGTGAATACCGCAATCTTCTTCCTCGCCAAACTTGTGATTTCATGGGTTGCACAAGCGACATCGGTGACAACCGCGCTGATGATTCCAGGGTCAGTACTTCTCTTGACCGCAATCTTTGCAACGCTAGGAAACGATAAGGTCCAGATCTCGCATTAATGAAATGCGAGAATCAGCCAGAACCTTCAGTGTTACCTGCATCAGCTGCGCTCACGTCGTGGATCTGATACTTATCCATCGCCTCACGTAAGACCTTCGCCTTCACCTCGCCCATCTCAACCAGCTGCGCGATGGCAGCGATAGTGATCGATTCAGCATCGACATTAAAGTGTCTGCGGAGTGCACCACGAGTATCAGATAAGCCAAAGCCATCAGTGCCAAGTGAGTAGAACGGTTGCTTCACCCATGGCTGGATCTGATCTTGTACAGCGCGCATGAAGTCAGAGACTGCGACAACTGGACCTTCTTGGCCTTGAAGTTTCTTGGTGATGTAGGCGCTCTTGCGATCTTCTGGATTGAGAAGATTGTGGCGATCAACGGCTAAGCCATCACGGCGAAGTTCATTCCATGAAGTGACTGACCAGACGTTCGCTGCAATACCCCATTCATCTGCGAGCTTCTGTTGAGCAACTAATGCCCACTGCATCGAGATACCTGAAGCTAAGAGCTGGACAGTGCGCTTATGACCACGTGGGGCAGGGGAGTAGAGGTAGATCCCCTTGAGAAGTCCTTCGACATCGAGGTTCTCAGGCTCTGCTGGTTGAAGAATCGGCTCGTTATAAACAGTGAGGTAGTAATAAATATTCTCACTCTTCTCGCCGTACATACGCTTGAGGCCATCCTTCATGATCTGGCCAAGTTCGAAACCAAATGCTGGGTCGTATGAGACGACGGCAGGGTTGGTAGCGGCAAGAAGTAATGAGTGGCCATCTTCGTGTTGAAGACCTTCACCATTCAAAGTTGTGCGACCAGCGGTAGCTCCGAGAACAAAGCCTCGAACCATCTGATCGGCAGCTGCCCAGAAGGCATCACCGGTACGTTGGAAACCAAACATTGAGTAGAAGATGTAGACCGGAATCATCGGTTCATCGTGTGTCGAGTAAGAGCTACCGACCGCAGTGAAGGATGCTACAGATCCAGCTTCATTAATACCTTCGTGGAGAATCACACCTGATGTTGATTCCTTGTACGAGAGCATCAATTCACGGTCAACAGATGTATAGGTCTGACCATGTGGTGAATAAATCTTGAGAGTTGGGAAGAGTGAATCCATTCCGAAGGTACGAGCCTCATCAGGAATGATCGGAACAAAGCGTGGACCGATTCCTTCAGCCTTCACGAGATCCTTAAAGAGACGGACAAAGGCCATCGTTGTGGCAACGCCTTGAGCGCCAGAGCCGCGTCGGACTGCGTCGTAAGCCTTCTCTTCAGGCATTGGTAGTGGACGAGATACCTTCTGACGAGAAGGAATAGAGCCGCCAAGAGCGTTGCGACGTTCCATTAAGTACTTATATTCAGCGGAGTCTTCAGCTGGGCGGTAATACGGAGGCAACTTTGCATCAATTGCTTCATCAGGAATCGGAATCTCAAGACGATTCTTGAAGGCGACGAGATCTTCAACTGTCATCTTCTTCATCTGGTGCGTGGAGTTACGCGCTTCAAAGGTTGAACCAAGAGTCCAGCCCTTCACAGTCTTTGCAAGGATCACTGTTGGGCGACCATTGTGTGATGTGGCAGCTTGATAAGCAGCATAAAGCTTGCGGTAATCGTGGCCACCACGTTGTAGCGCCCAGATCTCATCATCGCTCATATGAGCAACAAGCGCTGCGCAGCGAGGGTCGCGACCGAAGAAGTGCTCACGGATATATGCACCAGATTCACCCTTGTAGGTCTGGTAATCACCATCAGGAGTCTTATTCATTAATTCAACGAGCGCGCCTTCGCGGTCGGCGGCAAGGAGTGCATCCCAACCGCGACCCCAGACAACCTTAATAACGTTCCAACCAGCGCCACCGAAGATCGATTCAAGCTCTTGAATGATCTTGCCGTTACCGCGAACTGGACCATCAAGGCGTTGGAGGTTGCAGTTAATAACAAAGGTGAGGTTATCGAGGCCTTCGCGCGCTGCAATACCAATTGCGCCAAGTGATTCAGGCTCATCAGTCTCGCCATCACCAAGGAATGCCCAGACATGTTGTTGCGAAGTATCTTTAATTCCGCGACCTTGGAGGTAGCGATTAAAGCGCGCTTGATAAATTGCATTGATCGGACCAAGGCCCATAGAGACTGTTGGGAACTCCCAGAACTCTGGCATCAATCGTGGATGTGGGTATGAGGAGAGTCCACCACCTGAATGCGAAACTTCTTGACGGAAGCCATCCATCTGATGTTCGGTGAAGCGACCTTCAACAAATGCGCGGGCATACATGCCAGGGCTTGCGTGACCTTGGAAGAAGATCTGATCTCCGCCGCCGGGATGATTCTTACCCTTGAAGAAATGGTTGAAACCAACTTCGTAGAGTGAGGCAGAGGATGCAAAGGTCGAGATATGTCCACCGACTCCAACGCCAGGGCGCTGGGCACGGTGAACCATAACTGCTGCATTCCAACGGATGAATGCGCGGATTCTGCGCTCCATAGCTTCATCGCCAGGGAATTGTGGTTCGCGGGCAGATGGGATCGTATTGATGTAATCGGTGGTGCGAAGTTGTGAAATTCCGACATTCTTCTCTTGCGCGCGCTGCATCATCTGCAAGGCGATGTAGCGGGCACGAACTGGCCCTGAGCTCTTGAGGAGCGCATCGAAGGACTCCTGCCATTCAGCGGTCTCGGCTGGATCGGTATCCACGAGCTGGTCGATGAGGTGGTCAGGGGTTTCGTAATGTGAACTCATGGCCATATCTTAAAGGTAAATATTCACCTTGAAATGTCGAAGGCGGCGCCCCCAGGGCTTGCGCTATCGGCCCAATCGGAGTGCACTTAGCCTGTGAATGCAGCAGAAAGCGCAGATCGCATGGGGATCACACCCGGGGAGTTGATCCTTGAGGTTGGTCTCGATGACGATTGTGATTTCGACCTGAGGCAGGCGATCTCAGATCGCGCCACCAACCCACTCCTCGATGATGACTCGGATGAAGTCGTCGATGCCGTCCTCTTATGGTTTCGCGACGATGATGGGGATCTCGTCGATCATCTCGTTGATGCCCTCACCTATTTGAGTGAGAGTGGCCGAATCTGGCTGATGACTCCCAAGGTTGGGCAAGCAGGCCACGTCGATGCCGCCGATATTCAAGATGCGGTGCCGACTGCGGGTTTATCTCAAACTGTGTCATTCTTAGCCGCTCCCGATTGGAGCGCTACTCGTTTAGTTGCACGAAAATCTAGCCAAGCAAAGAAGTAACTACTCACCATCATCAAGAAGAGGAATCATG
Source organism: Candidatus Nanopelagicaceae bacterium (assembly GCA_040402375.1). GTDB lineage: Bacteria > Actinomycetota > Actinomycetes > Nanopelagicales > Nanopelagicaceae > PALSA-747. Next base: position 13,652 of record JBBAMR010000018.1, read on the forward strand.
TCACTCACCATCGACCAAGCCGCTCCAAACTTCACACTCACCAATCAATTTGGCGAGGCTGTTGAGCTCTCATCATTTAAGGGAAAGAAGAACGTTGTCATCGTCTTCTACCCATTCGCCTTCTCAGGTATCTGCACCGGTGAGCTCTGCACATTGCGCGATGACCTCGGTGCATATCAAAATGAAGGAAATGAACTCCTCGCGATCTCATGCGATCCGATGTACTCACTCAAGGCGTTTGCAGATGCCGAAGGCTACAAGTTCAACCTCCTTGCAGATTTCTGGCCACATGGTGAAGTCACCAAGGCTTATGGCCTCTTCAATGAAGATCGCGGCTTCGCAATTCGCGGAACCTTCATCGTTGACATGGAAGGCATTCTGCGCTGGCAGGTAGTCAATGGCCCAGGAGATGCGCGTAACGCTGCCGATTACAAGGCTGCACTCGCAAGCCTCTAAGCGGCACGCTCCAGAATTTCGCTATCCCCGGGCTCACTAGTAGAGTTCGGGGCTCAAGCTTCTACACGCCACCGCGAATGAAGTTTGAATGGGTGGTTAGCTCAGTGGTAGAGCGCCTCGTTTACACCGAGGATGTCGGGGGTTCGAAACCCTCACCGCCCACCAGACCTACAAATACATATCTTGGGATTCCTAGCGAATTCACAAAGGAGCACTCGTGAAGGCATCTGTCGCCCATCAGAACTTGCTCATTGATCTTCAGAAGATCGACACCACAATTCTCGCCTGCGGAGTAAAGCTGGCAAACCTTCCTGAGCACGAGCAGATCAAAGCGATCCACAAGCGCCTCGAAGATGCAGCGGTAGAGCTCAAGGTTGTTGAGACTGAACTCGAAGATGTCTCGATTGATTTACGACGATCTGAAGTAGATGTTGAGTCAGTTGTAGATCGCATCAAGAAAGATGAGGCCCGCCTCAACGCTGGTACCGCATCTCCTAAAGAGCTAGAGCAGACTCAACACGAACTCGCTACCTTGACCAAGCGCAAGGCAGAACTTGAAGATGCCGAACTCGAAATCATGATGCGGTATGACTCAGTGAAGAAGCGCCTCGATGAGCTTGCCAACGATGAAGTTGGTCTCAAGCAATTAGAGCTCGAACTCAATCTTCGTCTCGAGAACTCCAATACTGCAATCGCCGCAGAGTTAGATCGCGCAAAGAGTGATCGAGCCGCTTTAGTTCCACAGCTTGATTCACCGCTCTATGATCTCTATGAAAAAGTCCGCGGATCAGCCAATGGCGTTGGAGCAGCGCTCTTGATCGGAAACAAGTGCGATGGCTGTCACTTAGAGATTAACGCGATCGAGATTGAACGTATTAAGGGTTTAGCTCTCGATGAAGTACTTCGCTGTGAAGAGTGTCGTCGAATCTTGGTTCGTATTTAATGGCACGCCACTTTCAGATCACCGCTGATGGTGGTTCGCGCGGCAACCCTGGTCCTGCAGCATATGGAGCGGTAGTTACCGAAAACGGAAAGATTCTCGCAGAGCTCTACGCAACAATCGGCATCGCATCCAATAACGTCGCTGAATATTCAGGATTAATCGCTGGGCTTGAGCATGCAAACTCGTTAGATCCGCAGGCGACTATTGAAGTGAAGATGGATTCCAAACTAGTAGTTGAGCAGATGTCAGGTCGCTGGCAGATTAAGCATCCTGATATGCGTGAGCTGGCCAAGAAGGCTCGCGATATTCACACGCTCTCACTCATCACCTTTACATGGATTCCACGCGATCAGAACTCCCATGCTGATCGCCTAGCTAACAAGGCGCTCGATGGTGCGGTTGCGCAGAGTCCGATGGTCCAGAAGAACTTCCTCCACCAGCGACTTCTCTCTGATGAAGTGCCAACGACAATTTATCTGATCCGACATGGCGAGACGCCGCTTACTCCTGAGCGCCGCTTTAGTGGCTCTGGCGGATCTAATCCAGGGCTTACTGAGAAGGGCCGTGCTCAAGCTCGTGCAGTCGGCAAAGAGTTGGCAGCACGCAAGCCTGATGTACTTCTGGTTTCACCGATGCAACGCACACGCGATACCGCGGAAGAGATCGCACAATTTGTGGAGATCGCACCCATCTATGAAGAAGAGTGGATCGAAGCATCCTTTGGACATTGGGATGGTCTTACTCCGCATGAAGTTGAAGCGCAGTACCCAGAAGAGTTTGCGATGTGGGTCTCTGATCCTTGGTATGCCCAAGGTGGCGGCGAAGCATATGCGGCAGTCGCAGAGCGGGTGGGCACAGCTCTAGCTAAGGTTGCGGCCGAGCATGCTGCTAAAACAGTCGCGATCGTTACTCACAATGTCGTAGTAAAAGGTGCCGTGTGCGTTGCGCTACAGACACCCATTGAAAGTATTTATCACGTCGATATTGCACCATGCAGCATTACAACGATCAAGATCTGGCCGTCAGATGGTCTCACCGCCCTGATGTCGATGTCAGAGCGGCCGCAATCCTAACTTTTAAGAGCCTGGGCTTACCGTCGACATATTGAATTGTTCGAAGATCACGGCAGGAGCGCTAGCGCGTTCGACATCGCCAGCCCATTCGCGAGGTTGAGTAATCGAAGAAGCTCCGACCGCCTTAATGCGATTGAGCAACTCAACTGGTGATTCATTCCAACGGAAGTTATTGACGGCACCAATTACTTCACCATCTTTGATCTGATAGACGCCATCACGGGTCAAGCCAGTGAGCAAGAGCGTTGTTGGATCGACGGTGCGGATATACCAAAGCGTTGTGAGAAGCAGTCCATGCTTTACCTGTGAGATGAGTGATGAGAGAGCGCCAGTCGCACCAGGTAGATCGATGATGATGTTCCGGCCATATGGTGTGTAAGGAAGTCCAGTAAGTGCTGATGTTGCACGTGTCTGGGTGAGCGAGACGAGCTTGCCATCCTTGAAGACATCATTGCGGGGAGATTCTTGACCGTTATCAAAGACCGAACTCATCGGACCGCTTGCGGCCGCTGTGACAAAAGGCGAGCACTCCAAACCTTTGAAGTGTGGATCTGAATAGATATTGATCGGAAGCTTTGCAAAGGTCTCACCAACACGCGTCTTGCCGGCTTCGCCACGCTTTGAAAATACTGAGCGACCTTCGAAGGCATCCTTCGCACCAGTGAACCAACCGAGATAGGCGTAGAGATCTGCAACCGAACCAGCTGGTGCAACGGTATCGTAGTGACCAGCGGCGAGATCTAACTTGCGACCTTGCCATTCCAACCGGGTGCGAATCTCACGATCGATTTCACCGATTGAGAGATTTGTGAAATCACGAGTAGCGCGACCTTCCCAGGTAGAGCGAGAGCGATTGTGGGATTTACCAGTCATCTCAACGCGGCCATCGGGTTGATCAAAACGAAGACGTAGTCCGCCCTTTGATCCGACCCAGGTTGTGTCATGCGTGTGTTCGGCGTAACCGAAGAGTTCGATGGAATCTGCTTGAGATTTGCGGAAGGTTTCGCCAAGTTCTGGTGCGATTCCGGCAAAGACTTCAGGGCCAGTTGGGTTGTGTGGTGATGCCCATTCGCCAAAGGCGAAATCACGTCGAAGCTCGGCGGCATCATCAGCCTTACCAGCGGCGCGGGCAGCGATACCTGCAGCCTTAGCAATCTCTGCAACCTCTGATGGATCAACACTTGCACGGGTGACTGAACCAGTCGCCATGCCACCATCCATCGCAACAAATGCGATAACAGTGATGCGTTGAGTGGCGATCACGCCATTGGTTGTGAGAGTGCTGTTCGCCCAGCGAAGGTTTGCTTGGGTCTTGCCTTCAACGATAACGATGCAATCTTCGTAGTCAGCTGCTGCCGTGATTTTCTCAATGAGATCTTGTGGTGTGATCATTTGCCAGCCTCCGCGCGGGTATTGAGAACATTCACTTTGTCGAAGACCGCCGCAGGGCAGCCATGGCTTACCGCTGCTACTTGGCCGGGTTGAGCCTTGCCGCAGTTAAATGCGCCACCTAGAACCCAGGTGCTCTCATTACCAACGCGCTTCATTGAGCCCCAGAAATCTGTGGTGGTTGCTTGGTAGGCGAGATCTTTCACCTGACCAACGATCTTTCCATTCTTAATGCGGTGGAATTGTTGCCCAGTGAACTGGAAGTTATAACGCTGCATATCAATTGACCAAGAGTTATCGCCCTTAATCATGATTCCATCGTCGACAGATTCGATCAGGCCAGCAAGATCTGGTCCATTCGGATTAGCCTTGAGTGAAACGTTCGGCATGCGCTGGATTGGAACGTGGGCAGGGGAGTCGGCGAAGGCACAGCCATTCGAACGATCTCGTCCACCACGAGCAGCGATTCGACGATCTAATTGGTAGCCAACGAGCGTTCCATCTTTGACGATATCCCAGCTCTGCGCTTCGACACCTTCATCATCCCAACCGACAGTCGATAGACCATGAGGAGTAACGCGGTCGCCGGTGATGTTCATGAGCTCTGATCCGTATTTAAGGGTGCCGAGCTTGTCGACTGTGGCAAACGAGGTACCCGCATAATTCGCTTCATAACCAAGCGCGCGATCGAGTTCGGTAGCGTGGCCGATCGACTCGTGGATTGTGAGCCAGAGATTAGATGGGTGAATCAATAGGTCGTAGCAACCAGCTTCAACCGAAGGTGCAGCCACCTTTTCAGCGAGCAGTGTTGGGAGTTCATCGATCTCGGAATCCCAATCCCAATGCTCGTTATTCATCCACTCCCAGCCAAAACCTGCAGGTTGAGCCAAGGTGCGCATTGATACGAAACCATCGTCGCCAACATTGACGGCATCGATCTGCGTCTGCATGCGAACGCGCTGTTGGGTCGTAGATGTGCCGTAAGAATCTGCGTAGTGCTTCTGCTCTTTCACAAACATCGAGAATGCCTCGGCGAAGTTCACGCCATCAGCTTTTAAGAGCTTCTCGTTCAATCCGGTGAGACGGGCAATGCGCTCATCACCACTGACTGAGAATGGATCGATCTCGTAGGCGCTTACCCAGGTCTTATTTGGATAGATAGGTTCTGGAGCGAGTGCGATCTCTTCAGTCGAGAGTGGCTTACTCGTCTTTGCCATCGCGACTGCGCTACGTGCAAGTGAAGCGGCTACATCAGGACCCACCTCGGGGGATGAGGCGAAGCCCCAACAACCATCAACGATTACTCGGACTCCGACACCAGAGATCGAGTCATCGCTCTGGGTCTCGGTAGCGGTGTTTCGAATCGAGAGGATTCCGGTTCGGATACGTTCGATGCGAACATCAACGTGGGAAGCACCTAAGGCTTTCGCTGTTGAGATTGCGCTATCTGTGACAGCATCGAGCGAAAGAGCAAGAAAATCGCCATCAACCTGTTGTGAAATAACCATGGGCATACCTTTACTGAAGGCATGCCCGATTACAAGGGGCGACTAGATTCCGGCAGCGTGACCTTCTGCACGAGGATCGGACCCAATGGCTAATGTGCCCGTAGGGAGCACCTCAAGAACCTGGACTGAGGAAGCATGTCCATATTCGGGGAGCACCACTACTTCGTGGCCACGGGATTTCAGATCAGCAATCACTTCTTCGCCAAAGCGGGATTCGATCGAGAGCACACCCTTGATCTCTTCATTCACTGCTGAAGTCGATGGATCAGAGAGGTGCATCCAGCGTGGGGCTTCTGCGACTTCTTGCACAGACATCTTTTCATCAATGAGTCCTGTGACGAGCTGGAAGTTTGTCTGGACCTGAACATTTGCACCCGGAGTACCACCAACATATTTGAGCGAGCCATCAGGGTTAGTGATCGTAAATGCCTGCAAGGTGTGGGCTGGACGCTTACCTGGAGCGATGTAGTTCGGTGAAGCGGGATCTAAATTAAATCCAGTCAAGCGGTTATTAAGGATCATTCCGGTTCTAGGTACCGTCCAGGATGAACCAAAGCCATGGAAGACCGATTGAATCCACGAGACTGCATTTCCTTCGCCATCTGCGACTAAGAAGTAGGTCGTATCGCTACCTTCAGCAGGGCTCTCGCTTCGGTTATCTGCAGCTGCCATATTGATACCGGCAGCGCGAGCAGCGATATGAGATGAATTAAGAATTGAATCGACATCGACGGGAGTGGTCTCAGGATCGGCGATGATCGAGTTGCGGTCAGTAAAGGCGATCTTCTTCGCCTCAACCTGCATATGAAGCCAATCAGCTTGGCTCATCTTTGATTTATCAAAGGTATTTGCAATAAGTAACTGCTCCATCAAGATCATTCCTTGAGTCGGCGGTGGATTACCGTTAACCGTGTAATCACGATACTTAATACTTAAGGGTGCCGAAACGCGAGTGGTGTGAGCGGCGAGATCGGCTGCGTTAAACCAACCACCGGTTCCTTCGATAATCTTCTCTGCAATCGATCCGGTATAGAACGCATCGCGGCCGCCTTTAATAATTTCGCGTAAGACCCAACCCATCTCTGGATTCTTTACAATCTCGCCAAGCTTGAGTTCTCGCGAGAGACCTAACTCTTCAAAGAGCTCAGTACTTGGGTACTGCTCGAGGTGCCTCTTGATGCGACCGATGAAACCTTCATTGGCAGGGAATCCTTCCTCAGCGTAAGCGATCGCTGGCGCCAAGATTTCAGCCATCGATAATTTTCCATAGCGCTCATGGGCGGCGTACCAACCAGAGACAACGCCAGGCACGGTCGCAGATTTGTATCCATGGATGGGAATCTCTTTATCAAAAGCATCTCGAGTCGCACCATGTGGTGCTTCACCTGATCCGTTAAATGCCAGGTTCTCTTTCGTTGCAGCATGGTGGGTCACAAGGAAGAGATCGCCACCAAGTCCGGATGCACCGGGCTCGATGACCGAGATGACAGCAGAGAGCGCGATGCCGGCATCGATAAAGGAGCCACCGGCTTCAAGGATCTTGAGCGCAGCAGATACTGCGAGCGGCTGGGAAGCAGCAGCTCCACCATTCTTGGCATAGACGATTCCGCGGTGAGTAGAGGTTCGATTCATGCGTGAAGCCTAAGGCAAATGGTTTTATTTGGAAGGGTATTGAGGGAGTAGCATCTCCTGTAGAACAGTAAAAAAGTTTCATCTTCACCCAAGAATGAGGGGAATTGACGTGATTGTTGGCGTGCCAAAAGAGATTAAAAACAATGAATCGCGAGTAGCTATTACTCCAGCAGGAGCTCACTCGCTTGCGGCAAGCCATACTGTCCTCATCGAAGCTGGTGCCGGAGTTGGCTCGGCCATCACTGATGATCAATACCGCGCAGCCGGAGCCACAATTATCGATTCGGCCGAGGAAGTGTGGGCCAAGGCAGATCTGATCCTGAAAGTTAAGGAACCCATCGCCGTTGAATATCCCCGCATGCGCCAAGGTCAGGTTATCTTCACCTACCTTCACCTTGCTGCCGACAAGGAATTGACTCTGGCTCTGATGAATAGCGGAGCGACCGCAATCGCCTACGAAACTGTTGAAGTTAATCGCACGCTTCCATTACTAGCCCCAATGTCGGAAGTTGCGGGACGGATGTCGATCCAAGTAGGAGCAACAGCGCTGCAACGGCCAAACGGTGGTCGCGGTGTACTTCTTGGTGGAGTCCCTGGAGTCAAGCCGGGCAAGGTAACAATTCTTGGCGGGGGAGTCGCGGGCCTCAATGCCGCAGCGATGGCGCATGGAATGAGGGCTGATGTCACGATTCTTGATGTGAATCTCAATCGATTGGCTGAGATCGATAATATTTTCCATGGACAGGTGCGAACTCTTGCCTCCTCTCCACTGGCAATTGAAGAAGAGCTCCTTGCTTCAGATCTCGTAATTGGATCAGTACTTATTCCAGGAGCGAAAGCGCCGAAGCTTGTGACAGATGAATTAGTCTCACGTATGAAGCCAGGTTCAGTGCTCGTTGATATTGCAATTGACCAAGGTGGTTGCTTCGAAGGTTCCCACGCAACGACACATGCAGATCCGACTTTCGCCGTCCACAATTCGCTCTATTACTGTGTGGCCAATATGCCCGGTGCAGTCCCAGCGACCTCCACATATGCCTTATCCAATGCGACAATTAAGTACGCACTTGCTCTTGCCAATAAAGGCTGGGAGAGGGCGGTCAATGATGATGCGGCGCTCGCGGCAGGGGTCAATATTCATGATGGCAAGATCCTGTATTCAGCCGTGGCTACGGCTCACGGTTTATAGCGCGGGTTTTATCAAACCTATCCCTGCCCTATTCTTATCTCACTGAAGAGTCGCCTGGATCACCGCGTTACGAAAGTACCGAGGAAAGTCCGGACTCCATAGAGCAAGGTGATGGCTAACGGCCACTCGGAGCGATCCGCAGGAAAGTGCCACAGAAAATAACCGCCTCGTGCTAGTTCGCTAACAAGGGGTAAGGGTGAAACGGCGGTGTAAGAGACCACCGCATCTGCAGTGATGTAGATGGCAAGGTAAACCCCACCTGGAGCAAGACCAAATAGATGAAGAGCTGCTCGCTTAATTCATCAGGTAGGTTGCTTGAATCTGTCAGCAATGGCAGATCTAGATGGATGGTGATCCCTCGCAAGAGGACAGAATCCGGCTTATAGGGCGACTCTTCT
>JBBAMR010000019.1:0-21872 GCA_040402375.1 Candidatus Nanopelagicaceae bacterium
TTTTTCGCCCCCCTAGCTCAGTCGGTAGAGTGTTTCCATGGTAAGGAAAAGGTCACCGGTTCGATTCCGGTGGGGGGCTCGGCGGGATAGCTCAGCTTGGTAGAGCAAGCGGCTCATAATCGCTGTGTCGTGGGTTCAAATCCCGCTCCCGCTACCACCCTCTACACGCTCAGACCGGCCCCAGACCGACCCCAGATGGGCTCCCCATTTTTCATATTGAGCGTGGGTGAAGTAGCCTTCACCTCTCGCACACAGTGAATTGAAGAATTATCTAGAGGTTTCTAGAGTTCCCAAAAGTTCCCAAGAGTTAAAAGGAGCACGACCATGGCAAGCAAGAGCGCGGATGTCCGCCCGAAGATCACTATGGCCTGTGTCGAGTGCAAAGAGCGCAACTACATCACCAAGAAGAATCGTCGTAACGATCCAGATCGCCTTGAGCTGAAGAAGTTCTGCCCACGTTGCAAGCTTTCAACAGTTCACCGCGAAACTCGCTAACTAATGCTTAGCCCCGACATCGTCGGGCGCACCTTTGTTGGTGCGAATAGTTTCCCCGTTACCCAAGAATCAATCACTGAATTCTGCCGTGCTATTGGCGAACCTGATTTCTCGGTGGCGCCTCCAACATTCTCTATCAAGATCACCCTCGCGGAATCTGAAACACTCCTCAAAGATTCTGGCTTGGATTGGAATCGCGTCGTGCATGGCGAACAACGCTTTGAAATTAATCGCCCCATCATCGCCGGTGATTCACTTCGATGTTCTTCAACGATCGAGGGTGCCCGGATGGTTGCGGGTAATGAGATCGTCAGTGTCAGATCTGATCTCCATCATGAGTCAGAACTTGTCGCATCATCATGGTCCACATTGGTTGTACGCGCATGAGTAACTACCTAGTTGGGCAAGAGCTTCCTCCACAAAGCTTCACAATCAATCGTGAACTTCTCATTGGATACGCAAATGCCAGTGGTGATCAGAACCCGATCCATCAGGATGAAGCCTTTGCGAAATCAGTAGGACTCGAGAACGTAATTGCGCACGGAATGTTCACCATGGCGCTCGCTGGTAGGTATGCGAGTGCGATAGCAGGAAGTTCTGCTGTCAAGGAATTTTCTGCACGTTTTCTTAAGCCAGTCGTAGTACCAGCTGGAGTAGATGTAGAACTCATTGTCAGCGGCAAGGTCGTAGAAATCCTTGGTAGCGCGATCAAATTAGAGATCACTGCAATGTGCGGGGATATCAAAGTATTAGGTATGTCGAAAGCTGTGGTGGAAGTGAAATGACAACTGTTCCTGAGAATGTGATTGAACTTGCTAGAGCGCGTCTGGCGGCACGAGCCGAAAAGAATTTTGCGCTCTCTGATCAGCTCCGTGATCAGATTCTGCAGCAAGGCTTTGAAGTATTAGATGTTGATGGCGGATTTAGCTTCCGGGCAAAGAATCCATTTCCGGTCTATGAGCGCATTGGTGATCTTCGATTCTTCACTGAGAAGCGATTCCCGATTGCAGTAGGACTGATTGTCGATGGTTTTGTCGAGGATGCTGTTACATCAATCCAAGCGATTAAGAAGTTTTCCCCTGCAGATACCGCCATTGCCGTCATCATTAGCGGGACCCCGGATCTTGCGACAATTGCTTCAGAGATTGATGATCGAACTTTTATCACCCAGATCAATGCCGGTGTTGGTTGGGGAGAGGCAGCAAATGCGCTTCTCAAACTTTCACCAGCCCCCTATATGGTGATCATGGATCCATCGACGATATTTACCGCCGATGCAATCACCCCCGCTCTCACAGTATTGAACGAAAATATTTATAGCGCAGTCGGTTGGCACGGTGGCTTAGTAAATCTTGACGATGATTGGCGCAGTATTGAAGATAAGGGCAATGGCGATGTCGATGCGCTATTCAGTTATTTCATGGCGCTCAATGTTGAGCATGCACTCGGAGCGGGTGGATTTAACTCCCGCGCAATCTTCTACCGAAGCGCTGATATCGAATTCTCGTTAAGACTTCGCCAATCTCGTGGCCGCCTCTTACAGATGGATCTACCGCTCGAGCAAGCTCGCCATCATGGCTATTACGATAGCGATGAGGCGTTTCGCAACGAGCAGTCGAAGAAGACATACGACCGGATCCTCGATCGTTTTAGAGGCAAGAACGAAATTCTGGTCGAACGCAGGTAGCCTTAAGCCATGACCAGGCTGGCAGAGTTCACAACGCTTCGCGTTGGCGGCCCGGCAAAATCTATTGTTCGCGCCATAACTGAAGAAGCATTGATTTCAGCTGTTTCCGCTGCTGATGCCGCAAAAGAACCACTCCTAATTCTTGGTGGGGGATCAAATATCTTGATCAGTGATGCTGGCTTTGATGGCACAGTGATCGTCGTTGAAACATCTGGAAACTCATACGAGATCGATGCCTGCAGTGGCGGGATGCTGCAAGTAGCTGCTGGAGTCGGGTGGGATGAGTTCATTGCCTTCACGATCGAAAAGGGGCTGGCGAATTTAGAATCATTGAGCGGAATTCCCGGAACTATCGGTGGCGCACCGATTCAAAATATCGGTGCATATGGCCATGAGATCTCCGAAACGATCGCACGAGTTCGCACCTATGACCGCGTTGCTGGTGCAATCAAAACCTTTACCGCAGCAGAATGTAATTTTTCTTATCGTTCATCGATTTTTAAAGAATCTGGCGATAGATATGTGATCTTGGATGTGACATTCCATCTGCGTAGTGGTGAGCAATCATTTCCTATCGCCTACCCTGAGTTAGCAACTGCTCTCGGCGTGCGCGTTGGTGATCGTGCTCCGATCACAGATGTGCGAGAAGCAGTGTTAGCACTACGTAGAAATAAAGGAATGCTGAACGGGATGGGGATTAACTCCGCAGGTTCATTCTTTACAAATCCACGATTGTCGCACGCAGTCGCAGAAAAATTACCGGTCGATGCACCGCGATGGCCACAAGAAGATGGTTCGGTAAAGACTTCTGCAGCCTGGTTGATGGAGCGTGCTGGAGTAAAGAAGGGCGCCACTTTAGGTGGCGCTGCGATTTCAGATCATCATGTATTGGCGCTGACAAATCCTGGCAACGCGACTGCCAACGATCTAGTTGAACTGGCGCGTAGCGCACAAGCAAAGGTAAAGAGTGAGTTCGGAATAACCCTTGAGGCCGAAGTGCGCTTAGTTGGAATTACTCTTTAAGTTAGTGCGACTTACTTAGCTTCAGAGAGTAAATTCTTGACGCGCGTGATTCCTTCAACAATATCTTCATCGCTGAGCGCATAAGAAAAGCGTAGATATCCAGATGGGCCGAAAGCCTCACCAGGCACTGCTGCTACCTCTGCTTCTTCAAGAATAAGGGTTGCAAGTTCTGCTGATGTCTGCGGGCGCTTGCCACGAATCTCCTTGCCAAGCACGCCCTTCACTGATGGATAGACATAGAAAGCTCCAGTAGGAGTTGGGCAGACGATGCCAGGAATCTCATTGAGCATTGAGACGATCAACTTACGTCTGCGATCAAAGGCGACACCCATCTCGCGAACTGCGTCGAGGTTTCCAGAGAGTGCAGCGATTGCAGCGCGCTGTGCGATGTTATTTACATTTGAAGAGAGATGAGACTGCAAGTTTGTAGCGGCCTTGATGACATCCTTTGGCCCGATCATCCAACCTACGCGCCAGCCAGTCATTGCATAAGTCTTTGCTAGGCCATTGAGGATGATGGTGCGATCTGCCATTTCTGGAACAACAACAGGTAGTGATGGTGCTACTGCGCCGTCGTATAGGAGGTGTTCATAAATTTCATCGGTAATTACCCAGATGCCATGTGCAAGTGCCCATTCGCCGATCGCTTTGACTTGCTCGAGTGAGTAGACCGCACCGGTTGGATTAGATGGTGAACCAAAGAGGATCGCCTTCGTCTTTGGAGTGCGCGCTGCTTCAAGTTGTTCGACAGTAACGAGGTAATCCTGACTCTCATCGGCAAAAACTTCTACTGCGGTGCCGCCAGCGAGCTTGATGCACTCTGGATATGTCGTCCAATATGGAGCCGGCAAAATAACTTCATCACCTGGATCGATAATTGCTGCAAAGGATTGATAGACCGCCTGCTTGCCACCATTGGTAACGAGAACTTGATCTGCAGTAATTGCATAATGCGAATCGCGCAGCGTCTTAGCGACGATCGCCTCGCGAAGTTCTGGAAGTCCTGGAGTTGGGGAGTAACGGTGATTTGCCGGAACTGTGGCGGCTGCGATTGCCGCCTCGACGATATAGCTCGGGGTAGGGAAGTCAGGTTCGCCTACGCCAAATCCAATAACGGGACGCCCAGCGGCTTTGAGAGCCTTCGCCTTCGCATCGACCGCCAGCGTCGCAGATTCAGCGATCGCAGCAATTCGGGCAGATACGCGCGGCTTCTCACTCATAGGCAGAAGTATGCCAGCCAAGAAGATCTGATGAGATTCCCGGGTTTGGAGTAATCGGCTGGCGGCTCTAGACTTCCCGGTCTGGCGCTTGCAAAAGGTCATGATGACTCATGCCTAAGTGACGCCTGAAGGGCAGTAGCTCAATTGGCTAGAGTTGCCGTCTCCAAAGCGGCCGGTTGGGGGTTCGAGTCCCTCCTGCCCTGCAAGAAGTTCTACCGAAGAAGCAGATAGCACGACTAAGTAATAAGAGAGGTTAGCGATGGCAGACGAAGTTCTTCCAGACCAACAGTCCCAAGGACTCTTTGGTCGCATTGGGCTTTTCTATCGCCAAATAATCTCAGAGCTCAGCAAGGTTGTCTGGCCAACACGTAATCAGCTCACAACATATACCGCTGTCGTCCTTGTCTTCGTGGCATTCATTATCGCCGTCGTCTCACTACTCGATGTAGTGCTGACGAAGGCCATCTTCCTGGTCTTTGGATAAAGGGGTAGATAGATGAGCATTGATAACCCAACATTTAGCAGCGAGGTCGTTGAAGCGATCGTTCCTGCGGCAGTTCAAGAAGTGGATGCCTTCGAGGCAGCCCTCACTGCAGATTCTGCAGCACCACTTGTAGAAGAAATTATTGCCGATGAAGCAGCAGGCTCACTTGAGGCTGTTACTGCCATCGATGCTGAAGTTTCAGCGGAAGAGGAAGCTGCTGAAGCTGAGGAAGATGATGAGAATGCAGAGTTCCGTCGTGCGCTCGCTACCGCTGCTGGTGATTGGTATGTCGTTCACTCATATGCCGGTTACGAGAAGAAGGTAAAGGGCAACCTTGCCAACCGCGTTCAGGCACTCAACATGGAGGATTACATCTTCCAGGTAGAAGTTCCTGAAGAAGAAGTTACTGAAATTAAGAACGGCCAGCGCAAGCAGGTTAAGCGAAATGTCTTCCCTGGTTATGTCTTAGTCCGCATGGATCTCACAGATGAATCATGGTCATGCGTGCGAAATACACCAGGTGTTACAGGCTTTGTTGGTAACGCACATCATCCATCTCCGCTCTCACTCGGCGAAGTCGAAAATATCTTGGCACCGCGCCCAGTAAAGGCGTCAGATAAGCCAAATATCAAGCTCGTTGATTTTGAAATCGGCGAATCTGTGACCGTTATGGATGGCCCATTTGCAACGCTCCCAGCAACGATCTCAGAGATCATGCCAGAGCAGGGCAAGCTCAAGGTTCTCGTATCGATCTTTGGTCGCGAGACTCCAGTAGAACTTTCATTTAACCAAGTACAGAAGCTCTAAACCGGACATCCCCAGGATTTACAAGAGAAGATAAATAGGAGAACCACCATGGCACCAAAGAAGAAGATCACAGCTCTCATCAAGTTGCAGATCCAGGCTGGCGCAGCAACACCTGCTCCACCGGTAGGTCCTGCCCTTGGTCAGCATGGTGTGAACATCATGGACTTCGTCAAGGCATACAACGCTGAGACCGAAAGCCAAAAGGGTCAGATCATTCCAGTAGAGATCACTGTCTACGAAGATCGCACATTCACATTCATCACCAAGACTCCACCAGCATCACGTCTTATCTTGAAGGCTGCTGGAATCGAAAAGGGTTCACCGATCCCTCACAAGCAAAAAGTTGCAAACCTCACCAAGGCACAAGTTGAAGAGATCGCCAAGATCAAGATGGAAGATCTCAACGCTAATGACCTCGAGGCTGCAAGCTTGATCATCGCTGGTACAGCTCGCTCAATGGGTATCACGACGTCAAACTAGTTCTACCTTTACAACTCAATAAGCAATACCCCGTGGGAGGAGCGCGCTGCTCCGTTAACCACAACCCCTAGGTAGTGCATCTCGCACTTTCTTTAAACAAGGAGAAGATATGAAGCGCGGTAAGAAATACAACGAAGCAGCAGCAAAGGTTGATCAGAAGGTCCTTTACTCACCATCTGCAGCAGTCAAGCTTGCTAAAGAGACATCAGTAACTAAATACGATGCAACTGTTGAAGTTGCACTTACTTTGGGCGTCGATCCAAAGAAGGCTGATCAAGCGATCCGCTCAACAGTGAACTTGCCACACGGAACCGGTAAGACCGCTCGCGTCTTGGTCTTCGCAGGTGGAGAGCGCGCTGAAGAAGCACGCGCAGCTGGCGCAGATATCGTCGGAGCAGATGAGCTCATCGAAGAGGTCTCAAAGGGCCGTCTCGATTATGACGCTGTCGTTTCAACACCAGAATTAATGGGTAAGGTCGGTCGCCTCGGAAAGGTTCTTGGACCTCGTGGCTTGATGCCAAACCCTAAGACCGGCACCGTAACAACCGATGTTGCTAAGGCTGTCACAGATATCAAGGGCGGAAAGATTGAGTTCCGTCTCGATAAGAATTCAAACCTCCACTTCATCATCGGCAAGGTCTCATTCACCGAGGAGCAGCTCGCTGAGAACTATGCAGCTGCGATCGAAGAAGTTATCCGTTCAAAGCCTTCCTCATCAAAGGGCCGCTTCCTCAAGAGCTCAACCATCTCCACCACGATGGGACCTGGAATCCAGGTAGATCCAAATATCTCTCGTGATGGTGGCAGCAACCTCCAGTAATCTCAGTTAGGTCAGAGCGTTACGCTCAATTTGTGAAGGGTAGGCCTTATGGCCTACCCTTTCGCTATCACCAAAGACTGCAGGTCTTGAGAGACAGGTAAAACTGGCTTTCGTTAATTCTCCGCAAGGGGAGCCCGCATAGGTACACATGAGCTTTATACCTCGTGCGCACTTATGCGCCGGGGATTTTTTATTTCCGGCTCGCATATTGACGTGATTGAAGTGCAAAAGCACTTCAGGTTTTTTACAAAGAAGTTAAGAAAGGAAGCAAATGGCGCGTCCTGATAAGGAAGCCGCAGTTGCCGAACTGACCGAAGATTTTCGTTCAGCTAGCGCGACTGTCCTCACCGAGTATCGCGGTCTAACCGTGAGCTCAATGAAGGCGCTTCGTCGTTCACTTGGTGTAGATACCAAGTATTCGGTCGTAAAGAACACCTTGACCAAGATTGCAGCAAAGAATGCTGGCGTGGATCTCTCAGATGATCTCCTCGTCGGTCCTTCAGCGCTCGCATTCATCAAGGGTGATGCGATTGAGGCAGCGAAGAGCTTGAAGAATTTCCAGAAGGAGAATCCACTCCTCATCATTAAGGGTGGAATCTTCGAAGGTAAGGCTGTATCAACTGCAGAGATCATGAAGCTCGCTGACCTCGAGTCACGCGAAGTTCTCTTGGCTAAGTTGGCAGGCGCAATGAAGGGCACAATGGCTAAGGCCGCACGTACCTTCGATGCCCTCCGTCTTAAGCAAGAGTCCGAGCAAGGAGCACCAGCTGCTCCAGCGGTGTCCCAGCCTGATGCATCAACCGAGGTGGCAGAGGTTCCAGCTGAAGCCGTGACTGAGTCAACCGAAGTTCTTGAAAGCCCAACTGTTGAGGTTGTGGCCGAAGTTACCGAAACCCCAGTGTCCGAGCCAGCAGCGGATGCCGTCGTGGCAGAGGTTCCAGCCGAGCCGGCAGCAGAATAAACCGAAGTTCAGTAAACCAAACCCAAGAATTAAGAAGAGGAATAAAAAATGGCAAAGATCTCATCAGATGATTTGATGGCAGCATTCAAGGAGATGACCCTTGTTGAGCTCTCAGATTTCGTTAAGGCGTTCGAGACCGAGTTCGATGTAACTGCAGCAGCTCCAGTAGCCGCAGCAGCAGCCGGTGGCGCAGCCGCAGGCGCAGCAGATGCACAGGACGAGTTCTCACTCATCCTCGAAGATGCTGGTTCACAGAAGATCGCTGTGATCAAGGAAGTTCGTGGAATCAACTCTGCTCTTGGTCTCAAGGAAGCAAAGGATCTCGTCGATGCAACTCCTGCAACCCTCATCGAAAAGGGCTCAAAGGAAGCTGTAGACAAGGCGAAGGCTGCTCTCGAAGCTGCTGGCGCAAAGGTCTCAATCAAGTAATTACCCCTCAAAGAGCCCGCCCAAGCCTTGGCTTGGGCGGGCTCTTTGCCATATACCACCGAATTGCCATTTATGGGGGTGGCTGGGTACTCTTGCCCTTCACAATTTTTCCACCTCTGGGGTTCAGACATATTGCGGTCGAGACCTAGCGGTAGCTGTCTCTTAACAGTGCTCGTTATCTAATCTGGAGGAACATTGGCCGCGAAATCGAAATCGTTTGCCCCTGCCCGTACCTCATTCGCAAAGATCCGTGAACCACTCGAAGTTCCAAACCTTCTCTCGCTACAGCTCGACAGCGTTGATTGGTTGCTTGGAAACGAGTTATGGCGCACCCGTCTTGCTGAGGCTGAGAAGAGTGGCCGTGGCGAAGTCCCACAGCAATCTGGTCTAGAAGAAATCTTCGAGGAGATCTCTCCGATTGAAGACTTCCAGGGCAAGATGTCGCTCTCATTCCACGATCACCGTTTTGAGCCACCAAAGAACACGATTGCAGAGTGCAAAGAGCGCGATATGACATACAGCGCGCCTCTCTTTGTGACCGCTGAATTTACAAATAACGAGACTGGCGAAATCAAGTCTCAGACCGTCTTCATGGGTGACTTCCCACTAATGACACCACGCGGAACCTTCGTTATTAACGGAACCGAGCGCGTTGTTGTCTCACAGATCGTCCGTTCACCTGGCGTCTACTTCGAGCAGGCAATCGAGAAGGCATCTGATAAAGATATCTTCACATCAAAGATCATTCCTAGCCGTGGTGCTTGGCTTGAATTTGAAATCGATAAGAAGGATCTCGTCGGCGTTCGTATCGATCGCAAGCGTAAGCAATCTGTCAC
Organism: Candidatus Nanopelagicaceae bacterium; assembly: GCA_040402375.1. GTDB lineage: Bacteria > Actinomycetota > Actinomycetes > Nanopelagicales > Nanopelagicaceae > PALSA-747. Next base: position 9,243 of record JBBAMR010000019.1, read on the forward strand.
TGTCTTCCTCAAGGCTCTTGGTTGGACATCAGAACAGATCCTTGAACAGTTCGGTGAGTACGAATCAATCCGCCAGACTCTTGAAAAAGATAACGTCAATACTCAAGATGAAGCGCTCCTTGATATCTACCGCAAGCTTCGCCCAGGCGAGCCACCAACCAAGGAAGCTGCACAGAACCTCATTGAGAACCTTTACTTCAATCCAAAGCGTTACGACCTCGCAAAGGTTGGCCGCTTCAAAGTTAATAAGAAGCTCGGCCTAGAGCTCGATCTCAACAAGGGTCTTCTCACCATTGAAGATATCGTCGGAACAATCAAGTACTTGGCATCACTTCACAAGGGCGATGCACTTCTTGAATACGGCAAGGAAGTACGCGTAGAGAAGGACGATATCGATCACTTCGGTAACCGTCGTCTCCGTACCGTTGGCGAACTCATCCAGAACCAGGTTCGTATCGGACTTTCTCGTATGGAGCGCGTTGTTCGCGAACGTATGACAACTCAAGATGTTGAGGCAATTACTCCTCAGACCTTAATCAACATCCGTCCAGTCGTTGCATCGATCAAGGAGTTCTTCGGAACTTCACAGCTCTCACAGTTCATGGATCAAACCAACCCACTTTCAGGTATGACACACAAGCGTCGTCTATCTGCACTTGGACCCGGCGGTCTCTCACGTGAACGCGCAGGCTTCGAAGTCCGTGACGTGCACCCATCGCATTACGGTCGTATGTGTCCAATCGAAACTCCTGAAGGTCCAAACATTGGGTTGATCGGATCGCTTGCTACATATGCTCGCGTTACACCATTCGGATTTATCGAGACCCCTTACCGCAAGGTTGCAAAGGGCAAGGTCACAGATCAGATCGATTACCTCACCGCTGATGAAGAAGATGAGCACATCATTGCGCAAGCAAATGCTCCTCTGACAGCAGATAGCCACTTCGCAGAAGAGCGCGTATTGGTTCGTCGTCGTGGTGGCGAAGTTGAATACATCTTGGCTGATGAAGTTGATTACATGGACGTCTCACCACGTCAGATGGTTTCTGTTGCAACTGCAATGATCCCATTCCTCGAGCACGACGACGCTAACCGCGCATTGATGGGCTCGAACATGATGCGTCAGGCAGTTCCACTGCTTCGCGCTGAGTCACCATTTGTCGGAACCGGTATGGAATTCCGTGCCGCTGTCGATGCTGGCGATGTCCTACTTGCTCGCAAGCCAGGCGTAGTCACAGTCGTTCAGGCTGATGAAGTGACCGTCATGAATGATGATGGAACTACAGAGCATTACTTCGTTGAGAAGTTTGTCCGCTCAAACCAAGGAACAAGCCGCAACATGAAGGTGCTTGTCTCTAAGGGCGATCGCGTTGAACCTGGTCAGGTTATTGCTGACGGTCCATCAACCGATAAGGGCGAGATGGCTCTCGGAAAGAACTTGCTCGTGGCATTTATGTCATGGGAAGGTCACAACTACGAAGATGCGATCATTCTTTCGCAGCGCCTCGTTCAAGATGACGTGCTTACCTCGATTCACATCGAAGAGTACGAAGTCGATGCGCGCGATACCAAGCTCGGTGCAGAAGAGATCACTCGCGACATTCCAAATGTCAGCGAAGAAGTTCTCTCAGATCTCGACGATCGTGGAATCATCCGCGTCGGCGCAGATGTTGTACCTGGCGATATCCTCGTAGGAAAGGTAACTCCTAAGGGAGAGACCGAACTTACCCCTGAAGAGCGTTTGCTCCGTGCCATCTTTGGTGAGAAGGCTCGCGAAGTTCGCGATACCTCACTCAAGGTTCCACACGGTGAATCAGGAAAAGTTATCGGCGTAAAGATCTTCGAATCAGAAGAGGGCTTCGAACTTCCAGCTGGCGTTAACCAATTGGTTCGCGTCTACGTTGCACAGAAGCGCAAGATTCAAGATGGTGACAAGCTTGCTGGTCGCCACGGTAACAAGGGTGTTATCTCAAAGATTCTTCCAGTTGAAGATATGCCATTCCTTGAAGATGGAACTCCTGTAGATGTAGTTCTTAACCCACTTGGTGTACCTGGTCGTATGAACGTTGGTCAGGTTCTTGAAATGCACTTAGGTTGGGTAGCAAAAACTGGTTGGGATCTTTCAGGTGTTGATGAAGCATGGCAGAAGCACATGCGTGCAATCGGTGCAGAAAAGGGCGAACCAGGAACAAAGTTTGCTACTCCTGTTTTCGATGGTGCGCTAGAAGATGAAATCTCAGGTCTTCTTTCTGCAACTCTTCCAAACCGTGATGGTCTACAACTTATTGGTAAGAGCGGAAAGGCTAAGTTGTTTGATGGTCGTTCCGGCGAGCCATACCCAACACCAATTTCAGTTGGATACATGTACATCTTGAAGCTCCACCACTTGGTTGATGACAAGATTCACGCACGTTCAACTGGTCCATACTCAATGATCACGCAGCAACCACTCGGTGGTAAGGCTCAATTCGGTGGTCAGCGATTTGGTGAAATGGAAGTGTGGGCACTTGAAGCTTATGGTGCTGCTTACACACTCCAAGAACTACTCACTATTAAGTCAGACGATGTTCTCGGCCGCGTAAAGGTGTACGAAGCAATCGTTAAGGGTGAAAACATTCCAGAGCCAGGTATCCCTGAATCATTCAAGGTACTTATCAAGGAAATGCAATCACTATGTCTCAATGTAGAAGTGCTTTCTTCAGAAGGTGTCGCAATCGAAATGCGCGATACAGATGAAGAAGTATTCCGTGCCGCCGAAGAGCTAGGTATCAACTTGTCACGAGTTGAGCCAAGCAGCGTAGAAGAAGTGTGAGGATAGACAACCATGTTGGATGTTAATTTCTTTGATGAACTACGTATCGGCCTAGCGTCGACCGACAATATTCGTGAGTGGTCCTTTGGTGAGGTCAAGAAGCCAGAGACCATCAACTACCGCACACTCAAGCCAGAGAAGGACGGACTCTTCGATGAGAAGATCTTCGGACCTACTCGTGACTGGGAATGTTATTGCGGTAAGTACAAGCGCGTTCGATTCAAGGGCATCATCTGTGAGCGTTGCGGAGTAGAAGTTACACGCGCCAAGGTTCGCCGTGAGCGCATGGGTCACATCGAGCTTGCTGCTCCTGTTACCCATATCTGGTACTTCAAGGGTGTTCCAAGCCGCTTGGGTTACCTCCTCGATCTCGCTCCAAAGGATCTCGAGAAGGTCATCTACTTCGCTGCTTACATGATCACTGCGGTTGATACTGAAGCTCGCGCTGAAGATCTGCCACAGCTTGAGAAGCGCCTTTCAAACGATAAGAAGAAGATCGAAACTCGTCGCGATACAGATCTCGACTCACGCACCAAGAAGCTCGAGAGCGATCTCGCAGAGCTTGAGGCTGCCGGTGAGAAGGCTGATGTAAAGCGCAAGGTTCGCGAATCTGCAGAGCGTGAGCTCAAGGCAACTCGTGACCGTGCACAGCGCGAACTCGATCGTCTCGATGCAGTCTGGGCACGCTTTAAGAACCTCAAGGTCCAAGACCTCGAAGGTGATGAAGGCCTCTACCGCGAGATGCGCGATCGTTACGGCGTCTACTTCGAAGGTTCAATGGGTGCATCTGCCATTAAGGCACGCCTTGAGACATTCGATCTCCAAGCCGAATTCGTCCTTCTTAATGAACTTTCACAGACAGGTAAGGGCCAGAAGAAGACCCGCGCTATCAAGCGTCTCAAGGTCGTCTCTTCATTCCTTAATACCAGCAATAAGCCAGCTTCAATGGTTCTTGATGCTGTTCCTGTTATTCCACCAGATCTACGCCCAATGGTTCAGCTTGATGGCGGACGTTTTGCGACATCAGATCTCAATGATCTCTATCGCCGCGTCATCAACCGTAACAACCGTTTGAAGCGTCTTGCTGATCTCGGTGCTCCAGAGATCATCGTCAACAACGAGAAGCGCATGCTTCAAGAAGCTGTCGACTCACTCTTCGATAACGGTCGTCGTGGTCGCCCAGTAACTGGCCCAGGAAACCGTCCTCTGAAGTCACTCTCAGATATGTTGAAGGGTAAGCAGGGTCGTTTCCGTCAGAACTTGCTTGGAAAGCGCGTTGACTACTCTGGCCGTTCAGTAATCGTTGTTGGACCACAGTTGAAGTTGCACCAGTGCGGACTTCCAAAGCAGATGGCTCTCGAACTCTTCAAGCCATTCGTCATGAAGCGCTTGGTTGATCTCAACCACGCCCAGAACATTAAATCTGCAAAGCGCATGGTCGAACGTGCTCGTCCAGTGGTATGGGATGTACTCGAAGAAGTTATCGCCGAGCATCCAGTACTACTGAACCGCGCACCTACCCTGCACCGCTTGGGTATCCAGGCCTTCGAACCTCAGTTGGTTGAAGGTAAGGCTATTCAGATTCACCCACTCGTATGTACAGCCTTTAACGCTGACTTCGATGGTGACCAGATGGCTGTTCACTTGCCACTGTCAGCAGAAGCACAAGCAGAAGCTCGTGTACTTATGCTCTCAAGCAACAACATCCTTTCACCAGCATCGGGTCGTCCGATCACATCTCCAACTCAGGATATGGTCCTTGGTCTCTACTTCTTGACCTCGCTCCGTCCTGCCCAGGTTGGCGAAGGTCGTGCATTCGGTTCTGTTGCTGAAGCTCTTATGGCTTTCGAACAAGGAACCCTCTCACTCCAAGCGAAGATCAAGATTCGCACCGGAGCAGGATCAGTCCTTGAATCAACACTCGGCCGTGCACTCTTCAATGAAGTGCTCCCAGCAGAGATTGATTTCGTCGACTACGACGTCACCAAGAAGGAACTTGGAAAGCTTGTGAACTCACTCGCTGAAAAGTGCCCGAAGGTTGTTGTGGCTCAGACACTCGATGCCCTTAAGTCACTTGGTTTCTACTGGGCTACTCGCGCAGGTATCACCATCGGTCTTGAAGATGTTGTCACACCTGCACGTAAGCCAGAGATCCTTGCTGGCTACGAAGATAAGGCTGACAAGGTTCAATCACAGTATGAGAAGGGTCTGATCACTGATGACGAGCGTCGTCAGGAATTGATCGAGATCTGGACTCAAGCCACTGCTGAAGTCGGTAAAGAGATGGAAGAGAACTTCCCTAAGACCAACCCGGTCTGGATGATGGTCTTCTCTGGTGCACGTGGAAACATGATGCAGATCCGTCAGATCGCCGGTATGCGTGGACTTGTAGCGAACCCAAAGGGTGAAATTATTCCTCGCCCAATTAAGTCGAACTTCCGTGAAGGTCTCTCAGTACTTGAGTACTTCATCTCAACACACGGTGCCCGTAAGGGTCTTGCTGATACTGCGCTACGTACCGCTGACTCGGGTTACTTGACTCGTCGTCTATGCGACGTTGCACAGGATGTCATCATCCGTGAAGAAGATTGTGGAACCGATCGCGGTCTCACACTTCGCATCGCAGCAACAACACCTCAGGGCGAACTCGTTCGCGATGAACATGTCGAGACAGCGCTCTTCGGTCGTAACTTGGCAGAAGATGTCGAAATCAACGGCAAGGTTCTTCTGATAGCCGGAACCGATCTTGGCGATGCCAATATCGATCTCCTCGTTGCATCAGGCGTTGCAGAAGTGAAGATCCGTTCAGTACTGACATGTGATTCAAAGGTCGGCCAGTGTGCAATGTGTTACGGCCGCTCAATGGCATCAGGCAAGATTGTCGATGTCGGCGAAGCAGTTGGAATCATCGCAGCGCAGTCAATCGGTGAACCTGGAACTCAGCTCACCATGCGTACCTTCCACACCGGTGGTGTGGCTGGAGATGACATCACACACGGGCTGCCACGTATCGTCGAACTCTTCGAAGCACGTACTCCTAAGGGCGTTGCTCCGATCTCAGAGGCAGCTGGCGTAATCAGCTTCATCGAAGATGCCAAGGGTAAGAAGATTGTTGTCACACCAGAAGATGGTGGCGAACCAGTCGCATACCCAATCACTCGTCGTCAGAAGCTCCTCGTCGAAGATGGTGCACGCGTCACCGTCGGACAGAAGCTCGTAGTTGGAGCGATCGATCCAAAGCAGGTACTTCGTATTCTCGGACCTCGTCAGACCCAGATTCACTTGGTCAACGAGATCCAAGAGGTATACCGCTCACAGGGTGTATCGATCCACGATAAGCACATCGAAATCATTGTTCGCCAGATGTTAAAGCGCATCACCGTGCTTGAACCCGGCGATACAGAGATCCTTCCAGGTGCTCTCGTCGAGCGTGGACTCTTTGAAACAGAGAACCGCCGCGTTGTAACATCAGGTGGCAAGGCTGCATCAGGTCGCCCAGAACTTATGGGTATCACCAAGGCATCCCTCGCTACTGAATCATGGCTATCGGCTGCATCATTCCAAGAGACCACAAAGGTTCTTACAGATGCTGCACTCTCTGAGAAGAGTGATCCATTGCTTGGTCTCAAGGAGAACGTCATTATCGGAAAGCTCATTCCTGCTGGTACTGGACTTGCTCGTTATCGCAACGTGCGTGTTGAGCCAACAGAAGAGGCAAAGGCAGCTGTTTACGCTGCTTATGACGAGTATGACTTCACACCATTTGAGACTCAAGGATCCGGCGAAGCAGTTCGCTTGGATGATCTCGAAGTACGCTAAAAATAATCACTTCACGAAAGGCCCCATCTTCGGATGGGGCCTTTCTTCTGCCCTATGCTTGCCATATGTCAGCACTGCATCCGACAAAAGAAGCGCTAATCCAGACTGTCGTTGGGATGCTCAGTGAAACCTCATTGGTAGATCTCAAGATTGAAAAGGTCCTGGAGAGTTCAGGAATCTCCAGGGGCTCGCTCTACCACCACTTTGAAGATTTCCAAGAGCTGATCGAAGCTGCTCAGATCCGCCGATATGCCAGCTATATCGATCGCTCTATTGAAAGCCTCTCACTGATTTTGCAGGGCACGAAGAGCCGAGATGAGATGGCACTTCGGATTCGAGAAGTCACACGATTCACACAATCAATGCAGGCCAATCGTTTTGATCGAGTACTCACCTTGGCAGCTGCAATCACATCCGATCGCATGCGTAAAGCACTGGGTTCAGAGCAGGATCGACTTACCTCAGCAATTGCAGATCTCTACCGTGAACTTCTAGAGCGCGGTTGGGGCAACCCAGCGATCGATCCTGGGACCGTAGCCATCTTCATTCAGAGTTACACCTTTGGGAAAGTCGTCGATGATTTTGGGGATGAGGATGTCGATCCACAGCGATGGCTTGATCTGATCACCATGATTTTAGAGACCGTGCTCTTCCCGCCAATCCAGTAAAAGCATTCTCTGGTACCCATTTGAGCCTTCTGCAGGACGTTTTTGGGGTCGGATTTACTCTCGGTGACACTACCTACAACTAGAGCGCATCTTGATCGGATTGTGATTGTCCTTGGCGCGGCTCAAAGACTCGGCGAGCGATAATTGATTCGATTCCACCTTCATTAACGGTGAACTGTGCCCGCAAAATACTATTTGTGAAACTTCCATCACCATAGACATTGCCTACAAGTGGGTCGCCCATCGCATTTCTCTTGCTGTCGGCGCCCTCACGAATCTCGCGCTCTAACTCTTCTTGAGTAAGGGGAGTTAGCTTCTTTTTATTAAAAAATCTCACCTTTGCCCCCTACCGTTTCTAACTATCTAGAACTTCCCTTAGAAGTCTAAAACTCGCCTAACGCGATGTAAACACTACGAGCCCTGCTGCAGTGAATTGGCAGATAAATGCCGCCGCGGTAAGTGCGTGAAAGAGCTCGTGAAATCCAAACCACTTGATAGAAAAGTTTGGTCGCTTGATTCCATAGATCAATCCACCGACTGAGTAACAGAGCCCGCCAATAAGAATGAGTACAAATACTGCGACGCCACCCTTGGTGTAAAACTCTGGAAGATAAATTACTGCAGCCCAACCAAGGGCAATATAAAGCGGCACATAGAGCCACCTTGGTGCGTTAATCCAGAGCACGCGCATCAGTGCGGTGAAGATCGCTCCGCCCCAGACAAGTGAGAGCAAGATGGTTGCCTGTCGGCGATCCAAGAGGAAGACGGCGAAGGGGGTATATGACCCTGCGATGAGGATCGGGATATTGGCATGGTCGATCCGGCGCCAGATCGCCTTGGTGTGGGTGCTCCATTTAATCCGGTGGTAGAGGGCGCTACAGGTGAAGAGCAGGAAGGCTGTCAGGGTAAAGATCCCCAGAGTTAGGCGCCCACGCAGGCGGTCGGCGACCGTTATGAGGGTCAATCCAGCCACTAGCGAGAGGGGACTCATGACTAAATGGATAATTCCACGCAATTTAGGTGCAATTGTGGGGATACTGGGCCGGCTGACGCGCTTCATGGCTCAACCTTCGCCTAGCGGGGCCGAAAAAGCCATCTGAATCGCCCATTTCGGACCCTGGGTATCGCTCTCTGGAAAATCTCGGGGGTTCGGCGTGTCTCCCAAAAGTGGGTGGGCCGGGGGAGTACAACCCTCGTTTTTACTTTCGGGCCCGCGTTAGGTACCTTTCTCCTCTGCCGTTTTTACGTCCGACACGCCCGACCTCGTGGGTGGGAAGTGTCAGCGTGAAAATCACTAAAAGGCAGTAACGAATGGAGAAAAGCAGTGCCAACAATTCAGCAGCTGGTCCGTAAGGGCCGCGCCGAAAAGACATCGAAGACGACGACTCCCGCTCTTAAGGGAAGTCCACAGCGTCGCGGTGTTTGTACTCGTGTTTACACAACAACTCCTAAGAAGCCGAACTCTGCGCTTCGCAAAGTTGCACGTGTACGTCTTACAAGTGGCATGGAAATCACTGCATACATCCCAGGCGAAGGTCACAACCTCCAAGAGCACTCCATTGTTCTTGTACGTGGTGGTCGCGTAAAGGATCTTCCAGGTGTTCGTTACAAAATTATTCGCGGATCACTCGATACACAGGGTGTAAAGAACCGTAAGCAATCACGTAGCCGCTACGGCGCGAAGAGAGAGAAGAAGGCTTCCTAATGCCACGTAAAGGTCCCGTCACTAAGACTCCAGTAGTTGCTGATCCTGTTTACAACTCACCAGTTGTTACAGCGTTGATCAACAAAGTTCTCTTGTCAGGTAAGCGTTCAACAGCTGAGTCAATTGTTTACACAGCTCTCGAAGGTTGCCGCGAGAAGACTGGTGGAACAGATCCAGTCATCATCTTGAAGCGCGCACTCGATAACATCAAGCCGGGCGTTGAAGTTCGTTCACGTCGTGTTGGTGGAGCTACCTACCAGGTACCAGTCGAAGTTAAAGCTGCACGTTCAATGACACTTGGTCTTCGCTGGTTAGTTGATTACTCACGCGGTCGTCGTGAAAAGTCAATGGCAGAGCGTCTCACTAACGAACTCGTTGATGCATCAAATGGTTTAGGCGCAGCAGTAAAGAAGCGCGAAGACACTCACAAGATGGCTGAAGCTAACAAGGCTTTCGCACATTACCGCTGGTAATTAGTTACTTCGAGAATATTAAAGAAATCTATTTCAGGAATTAAGGGGATCAACTAAGTGGCCGTAGATACAGCAATCGACCTAGCCAAGGTTCGCAACATTGGAATCATGGCGCACATCGACGCGGGTAAAACCACGACTACTGAGCGCATCCTCTTTTACACCGGTATCAACTACAAGATCGGTGAAGTTCACGATGGCGGCGCCACCATGGACTGGATGGAACAAGAGCAAGAGCGCGGAATTACCATTACCTCAGCTGCGACCACATGTATGTGGAAGGGCAACCTCATCAACATCATCGATACACCTGGTCACGTTGACTTTACAGTTGAAGTAGAACGTTCACTCCGTGTACTTGATGGCGCTGTCTGCGTATTCGACGGTGTTGCTGGCGTAGAGCCACAGTCTGAGACGGTATGGCGTCAAGCAGATCGCTACAACGTTCCACGTATCTGTTTCGTTAACAAGCTTGACCGTACGGGTGCATCATTCCAACGTTGTGTCGACATGATCGGTTCACGTCTCAATGCGATTGCACTCGTTCTACAACTTCCAATCGGATCAGAAGGTGACTTCCTCGGAGTTATCGATCTCATTGCAATGAAGGCGCTCACCTGGCGCGGAGAAACACAAAAGGGTGAAGATTACGTAGTCGAAGAGATCCCAGCAGATATGCTCGAAGAAGCAAAGGCTGGCCGCGAAGCAATGCTCGAAACTCTCGCTGATGCAGATGATGCCATCATGGAGAAGTTCCTCGAAGGTATCGAACTCTCAGAAGAAGAGATCATCGCTGGAATCCGTCGCGCAACTCTCGCAGATAAGCTCACACCAGTTCTTACAGGTTCTGCATTTAAGAACAAGGGCGTTCAGCCAATGCTCGATGCAGTGAACCGTTACCTTCCATCACCTCTTGATATCTCTGCCATCGTTGGTCACAAGTACGACGATCCAGAGCAGGAAGACACACGTCAGCCATCTGATTCAGAGCCATTCTCAGCTCTTGCATTCAAGATCATGTCTGATCCACACCTTGGAAAGCTCACATTCGTACGTATCTACTCCGGAACACTTGAGACCGGTGCAACCGTTCTTAATGCAACAACCGGCAAGAAGGAACGTATCGGCAAGATCTACCAGATGCACGCAAATAAGCGTGAAGAGAAAGATTCAGCCGGCGCAGGAATGATCATCGCTGTTATGGGTCTCAAGGACACCACAACCGGTAACACTCTCTGTGATCCAGCTAAGCCAATCATCCTTGAATCAATGGACTTCCCAGATCCTGTTATCTCGGTTGCGATTGAGCCAAAGACAAAGGGCGACCAAGAGAAGCTCGGCGTCGCGATTCAGCGCCTCTCAGAAGAAGATCCAACTTTCCACGTCCAATCAGATGAAGAGACCGGCCAGACCATCATCTCTGGAATGGGCGAGCTCCACCTCGAAATCCTCGTCGACCGTATGCGTCGTGAGTTCAAGGTTGAGGCGAATGTCGGAAAGCCTCAGGTTGCCTACCGCGAAACAATTCGCAAGACAGTTGAGCGCTACGACTACACACATAAGAAGCAATCTGGTGGTTCAGGTCAGTTCGCAAAGGTTCAGATCGCAATGGAACCAATCCTTGATAACGCTGAGCTCCACTACGAATTTGTTAACAAGATCACCGGTGGTCGCGTACCACGTGAATACATCCCATCAGTCGATGCCGGCTGTAAGGAATCAATGCAGAACGGTCCACTCGCTGGTTACCCAATGGTGGATGTTCGAATCACTCTTCTTGACGGCGCGTATCACGATGTTGACTCATCGGAGCTCGCATTCAAGATTGCTGGTATCGCAGCGTTCAGAGAGGCAGCTCGCTTAGCGAACCCTGTTCTCCTTGAGCCAGTGATGTCAGTAGAAGTCATTACCCCTGAAGACTTCATGGGTGATGTCATCGGCGATCTCAACTCGCGCCGAGGCCAGATCCAATCCATGGACGAGCGGTCAGGTGCCCGCATCGTCAAGGCTGTAGTTCCACTCTCAGAGATGTTCGGCTATGTCGGAGATCTACGAAGCAGAACTCAGGGCCGTGCTTCATACAGCATGACCTTTGACTCGTACACCGAAGTTCCACAAGCGGTTGCGAAAGAGATCATCGCCAAAGTACGCGGCGAATAAGTAACTTCAGAAAAACTAACGAGAACCCAAACAGGAGGCAACAAGTGGCAAAGGCGAAGTTTGAGCGGACAAAACCGCACGTAAACATCGGCACAATCGGTCACATCGATCACGGTAAGACCACTCTTACTGCTGCGATCTCAAAGGTACTGCACGATAAGTACCCTGATGTGAACCCACTCATGAACTTTGATCAGATCGACAAGGCGCCAGAAGAGCGTCAGCGCGGTATCACAATCTCGATCGCTCACATTGAGTATCAGACTGAGAAGCGTCACTATGCACACGTGGACTGCCCAGGCCACGCTGACTACATCAAGAACATGATCACTGGAGCAGCACAGATGGATGGAGCAATCCTCGTCGTAGCTGCAACTGACGGCCCAATGCCTCAGACCAAGGAACACGTTCTTCTTGCACGCCAGGTTGGCGTTCCATCAATCGTTGTGGCTCTTAACAAGTCAGATATGGTCGATGATGAAGAAATTCTTGAACTCGTTGAGATGGAAGTTCGCGAACTTCTCTCAAAGTATGAGTTCCCAGGCGACGACACCCCAATCGTTCGCATCTCAGCACTTAAGGCTCTCGAAGGAGATCCAAAGTGGACTGAGGCTCTTCTTAAGCTTATGGATGCAGTGGATGCATACATCCCACAGCCAGAGCGCGAAGTTGATAAGCCATTCCTTATGCCAGTTGAAGACGTCTTCACGATCACAGGTCGCGGAACCGTTGTTACTGGTCGTATCGAGCGCGGTATCGTCAAGGTCAACGAAGAAGTTGAAATCGTTGGAATTCGCGATTCACAGAAGACCACTGTTACAGGTGTAGAAATGTTCCGTAAGCTTCTTGACGAGGGTCAGGCTGGCGAGAACGTTGGACTTCTTCTCCGTGGAACAAAGCGTGAAGATGTAGAGCGTGGTCAGGTTGTCGTTAAGCCTGGTTCAATCACACCTCACACAGAGTTCGATGCATCTGCATACATCCTTTCAAAGG
>JBBAMR010000020.1:0-20573 GCA_040402375.1 Candidatus Nanopelagicaceae bacterium
ACTTGCCGTTATCAATCTTTGCAACGGCGAACTTCACATCTTGACCCTCCATGGGTCGCTCCATTTCTCACCATTCACGCGCATCGTCAATGGATCTTCGATCGAAGCTTGCGCGCAGATCAAGGGCTGCAAGAGATTGCAGGATGATCGATGAGTGCGAAAGCCACTACCGAGGACCAATTACGGTGCGCGGAAGGCGATTACTAAATTAGCGGCGAATACCGAGCTTTTCGATAATCGCTCTGTAGCGTGTTACATCAGTTTTTGCGAGGTACTGCAAGATACGGCGACGCTTACCGACCATAAGCAAGAGTCCACGACGGTTGTGGTGGTCGTTCTTGTTGGTCTTGAGGTGCTCGGTCACTTCTTCAATTCGCTTTGATAGCAATGCGATCTGAGTCTCTGGGCTTCCTGTGTCAGTGGCGGAAGCGCCGTACTTAGCAACGATCTCTTTTTTCTCTGCTGGCTGTAAGGCCATTGGGCACTCCCTTAACTGTCACGAGGGCCTCGGTGTGATTCACGAAGGCGCAATTACTCGCTTGATGTGAGGCTGAGTCTACCTTTGGGGTCGGCTCAGGCGAAATTGGGTCCGCGCTTGCGGGCACGCTTAAGTTCGAAGAATTCTGGCGTCTGAAGGCAGAGAACGAAGCCATCCCAGAGCTTTCCGGCTGCTTCACCCTTAGGGGCAGGTGAGATCACAGGACCAAAGAAGGCGGCATCACCGATCGCAAGAACTGGGGTTCCGACATCGTTGCCGACCATGGCGATCGCTCGATCGTGGCTGGCGATGACCTTCTCATTCCATGACTCATCTGCCGCATCTGCAATTAACTCAGCTGGTAGGCCAGCGTCAGCGAGGGCTGCGATCAGTAGCTCATCACTGACCTTCTCTTTATTCAGATGAATCCGATTTCCGAGCGCGGTGTACAGCGCAATTACTCCCTCATTGCCATTCTTCTCTTTGACTGCAGCGACGAGGCGAACTGCTCCCCACGATCTCTTAAATGACTCAGTGTGGTCCGCATCCATCTCTCGATCCTTATTGAGATGGGCAAGGCTCATGATGTTCCAGGTGACTTCAATATCACGGACCTGTGACGCTTCAAGTAACCAGCGTGAGGTTATCCATGCAAAGGGGCAGATTGGGTCAAACCACATCTCAACGTTCTGGGCAGTTGTTGTCATCTCGTTTTTATCCTTCTGTTGTGAGTTCTCGTGCGCGGTTGCAATCGACTTTCATCTGAATAAGGAGCGGATCTAGTCCATCAAATTTCAGTGTATCGCGCAAGCGCCAACCGAATTCGAGCTTTGCCTCTTGGTCATACAAATCTAAATCAACTTGGTCCAGAGCATAGGCCTCAACTTGTCGACCTCGCACTCCAGGGAAGGTTGGGTTTGTTCCGATGGAGATCGCTGCTGGCCAACGGTCAGCGCCAACGGTGAGCCAGCCAGCGTAAACGCCATCTGCCGGAATCGTTGCGAGATCAGATAAGCCAATATTCGCTGTGGGGTAACCGATTGTACGACCGCGCTTCTCGCCATGCACGACTGGGCCACGAAGATAATAGCGACGGGTCAAGAGTTCGTTTGCTCGTTCAATATCGCCATCAATAATCAACGCCCGAATGCGTGACGATGAAATGGCTGAACCACGATTCGCTTCTAACTCGACAGCACTCACTCCAAAGTTCTTGCCGCACGTTTTAAGAGTTTCAACAGTGCCGGCAGCTTTATGTCCAAAGGTGAAGTTCGAGCCGACGGTGATATGTGAGGCATGAAGCTGACTAAATAATATCTGATCAATAAATTCTTCGGGGGTGAGAGCGGCGAACTCCTTCGTGAAGGGCAGAACGATTACTTCGTGTGCACCACATGCTTTCAAGTACGTAACGCGATCAGCTACCGACATCAACGCTGATGGTCGACGTTCTGGCGCAAAGATTGCGGTTGGGTGAGGATCAAATGTCAGGACTGTGACTTCTCCGTGCTTTGCCGCCTCAGCAATGATCTCCTGATGGCCGGCATGAACGCCATCAAAGATTCCGATCGCCACTGATGTCATGGCGTTATTCTTTCACGGCCACGAGAGTCGGCGTAGCCAGCACTTTGCCAGCAAAATCTCGGTTTTCAAGGAGCGCTGCAAATGAACCCTGGAGGTTGAGCGCTGCGACAGTTCCGCCCTGATCACTTGCTCCGATAGTTCTTCCAAATCCGATCTCGATGAGCTCTTCGCTACTGAGCGCTCTGGTTGGCATCATCCGTGCGACTCCAAGAGCGGTATCGATCACGTCAGCTGATTCGAGATCAGAGCACTCACTGATAGAAAACGGTGAGACGAGAGTCCTGCGCAGAGCGGTGAGGTGTCCCCCGACTCCAAGGGCATCTCCAAGATCACGAGCGATCGCACGAATATATGTACCAGCTGAACAATTCACGACGACATCAAGCTCGCTGCCACGAATCTCTTTAATCTCAATTCCATAGATTGTTACCTCACGTGCAGGAAGCTCTACTACCTCACCCTCGCGAACCCGCTCATGAGCACGCTTACCATCAATCTTGATCGCTGAGACCGAGCTTGGTCGCTGCATGATTTTCCCAATAAATTTTGCTAGCTCACCGCGAATCGATTCTTCCGTCAACGCCGAGGTATCTGCCGTTGATATCACGTCACCTTCGCGGTCATCGGTATGGGTTGCAACACCTAGTTTGATCGTTGCTTCATATTCCTTCTTGCCATCAACAACATATTGCAAGAGTTTGGTTGCATTGCCGATACCAAGGACTAAAACTCCAGTTGCCATGGGATCGAGGGTGCCGGCATGACCGACACGCTTTGTGCCACATTTCTTGCGTGCCTTAGCGACCACATCATGTGAAGTCATTCCACTTGGCTTATCGACAAGGAGAAAGCCGTTCATAGTCCCCGGGTTACTCTAAATTCTTATAAGGATTAGCTTCACCGATTGGCTTGGCATTCTCGCGTAGCTTTGCTAGCTCTTCATCGGATTTGCGTACTGCGCTCATTAAATCATTCATCGCAGTTGCCTGCTCTTGAAGTCCATCAGCGAAGAATTCAATCGAGGGCACGATCCGAAGTCCGAGCAGCTTGCCGACTTCGCCACGGACCATTCCCTTTGATGAGGCGAGCGCTGCAGCAGTCGCTGATTGCGCATCCTCATCACCAAGAACGGTATAGAAGACTGAGGCCTGCTGAAGATCACCAGTAACACGCACATCGGTGATCGTCACAAAACCGAGACGTGGATCTTTCACCCGCGTCTCAAGGGTCTGCGCGATCACCTCTTTAATGCGATCAGCTACTTTAAGCGCTCGATTAGATGCCATTGTTATGCGCGCTTCTTCTCACGAATCTCAAAGGTCTGAATGACGTCGCCGACTTCGAGCTCCTTGAATGATCCAAGACCGATACCGCACTCGAAACCTTCACGAACTTCGTTGGCATCATCCTTGAATCGACGCAATGAGTCGATTTGGAGGTTCTCGGTATGGATAACTCCACCACGTAAGGTACGAGCCTTCGCATTGCGCTTGATAGTTCCATCGAGGACCATCGAACCAGCGATATTTCCAACCTTCGATGATTTGAAGATATCTCGAACTTCAGCATTACCTGTAATGACCTCTTCGTATTCAGGCTTGAGGAGACCCTTGAGTGATGCTTCAATCTCTTCGATCGCCTGATAGATGACGGTGTAGAACTTCACTTCTACGCCCTCTTGATCAGCAAAGATTGCAGTCTGAGGTTCTGGCTTAACATTGAAGCCGATAATGACGGCAGTCGATGCTGATGCGAGCGTGACGTCGTTCTTGGTAATAGCACCAACACCGCGGTGAATTACGCGAAGATCAACTTCTGCTCCGACATCGAGTTGTAGCAAGGCATCTTCGAGCGCCTCGACCGAACCAGATACGTCGCCCTTGATGATGAGATTAAGTGTGCTGACCTTGGATTGCTCCATGAAGTCTTCAAGTGAGACCTTCTTGCGAGTCTTAGCGAGGAGCGCGTTACGCGTTGCCAACTGACGCTTCTCAGCGATCTGACGTGCGGTTCGATCATCTTCGGCGACGATAAAGGTATCGCCAGCGCCTGGGACAGATGTGAATCCGAGTACCTGAACTGGGCGTGATGGACCAGCCTCTAGGACGGTATCGCCATTCTCATCAAGCATCGCACGTACGCGGCCATAAGAACCACCAGCGACGATTGCATCTCCGACGTGAAGAGTTCCGCGCTGAACAAGCACTGTGGCAACGGGGCCACGGCCCTTATCGAGGTTCGCTTCAATAGCAACGCCTCGCGCTACATCATCTGCAACTGCGCGTAGATCGAGCGCTGCATCAGCTGTAAGAAGGACTGAATCAATAAGTTCAGAGATTCCCTCACCAGATTTAGCAGAGACGTTCACGAAGATTGTTGTTCCACCGTACTCCTCGGCGACGAGGTTGTACTCGGTGAGCTGTTGGCGGACCTTATCTGGGTTCGCGCCTTCCTTATCAACCTTGTTCACTGCAACAACGATAGGAACATCGGCTGCCTGTGCGTGGTTGAGGGCTTCAATGGTCTGAGGCATCACGCCATCATCTGCGGCAACAACGAGGATCGCGATATCTGTGACCTTCGCACCACGAGCACGCATAGCGGTAAATGCTTCGTGACCTGGTGTATCGATGAAGGTGATCGTGCGATCAATGCCTTCGTGCATGTGATGAATTTGGTAGGCACCGATGTGCTGAGTGATTCCACCAGCTTCGTGCTTTACAACTTCAGTTGAACGAATTGCATCGAGCAGACGAGTCTTACCGTGATCGACGTGACCCATGACTGTGATGATTGGTGAGCGGACAACGAGATCTTCTTCTGAGATCTCTTGTAGCTCTTGATCGAGATTGATATCAAACTCTTCAAGGAGTTCGCGATCTTCATCTTCTGGGCTCACAACTTGGATCTTGAAACCAAGTTCTCCACCGAGAATTGTGAAGGTATCTTCATCAACAGATTGAGTTGCAGTCACCATCTCACCAAGGTGGAATAGCGCTGAAACTAAGGCTGCTGGATCAGCATTGATCTTTTCGGCAAAGTCCATGAGTGATGAACCGCGACGAAGACGAATTGTGGTCTGACCATTACCGCGTGGAAGTACTGCTCCACCCAGAGATGGTGCCGCCATATTGTCGAACTCTTCACGCAACGCCTTCTTTGATTTACGCGCGCTCTTACCTCTGCCGCCATTCTTACCGAATGCACCAGCTGTACCGCCGCGTTGATGGCGACCTCCGCCGCCCTTATTTCCAAATGATGAAGGAGGAGTTGAACCACCAGGACCGCCGCTTGCTGGCGCTCCAGATGCAGGACGATATGGCGAACCACCTGGACGAGGTGCTCCACCTGGACCACCTGCACCGGCTGGTCGTGCTGCAAAACCTGGACGCACTGAACCTGGACGCGCACCCGCCATTCCAGGACGAACACCTCCTGGAGCTGGACGTTCTCCTGGGCGCAACGGACGTTGTGCTGGAGGACGTGGCATTGGTGGACGTGGAATCGCACCAGTTGAGAATGGATTATTTCCGGCACGTGGTGGACGCGGCAGATTTGTTGCGCCATCTGCTGATGCTGCTGGAGGAGAAGAAGCTTCTGGTGCCTGCGGTGTTGGCGCTGCTGCTGCTGGATTAGATGGGAATGGAGCGGCAGGTTTGGCCGGAGTCGGCGCAGCCTGTCCGGCTTGAATGCCAAGTTGATTGCGGGTGGTCTCATCGAGCTGTGCAATCGCAGCATCGATCTCGTCCTGTGAAGGAGAGGCGGCAGCTGTCTTCTTTGCAGCGACCTTCTTTGCAGCCTTTGGCTTCTCGGGAGCAGCTTCTACCGGCTTCATATCCGGGAACTTCTCCATGAGCTTTCGCACAACGGGTGCTTCAACAGTTGATGATGCAGAACGAACGAACTCGCCAACTTCTTGTAACTTCGCGAGAAGTTCTTTGCTCTCTAAACCGAGCTCTTTTGCTAACTCGTAAACGCGGACTTTTGCCACAATTACCTTCCCAATATGAACCTAGATTTATCATAGGTCCTGGGGTTCAAACAGGAGCCTAAATAATTGCCTTACTCATGAGCGTGCGGTGCTCATGCTTCTTTGCTTGCCATTCGGGTCTCCTTGAGATCTTTAATGAATCGTTCGTTGTAACGCTCTAATTCATCTAGCTGTAATACATTCGCCTTGCTCTGGGCCGGAAAGGCTCGAGCAAATGCTCTGCGTTGCTTTGCTAACTCAAAACACTTGATGTGTAGCCAAGCTCCGCGTCCATGAAGTACGTGATTGGGATCGGGGGTTACCTGACCATCAATCACTACAAGGTGAAGTAGATCTTCCCAGGACTCTCGTGTGCGACAGGCGATGCAACTGCGGGTAGGCAATTAGCTCTCCAGACGGCTCACAAGTGTTCTGATAGGCCGATCCTACCTGCTACTGATCGATAGCTGGTAATTGAGCCTCATTTTCCTCGTTGGCCTCATCCACGGGTGGCTTTGGCTTCTCAATGCGGACGACCGGATTATCGGGGTGGATATCGATGCGCCAACCAGTTAAGCGTGCGGCCAATCGGGCATTCTGACCATTTGCGCCGATCGCAAGTGAGAGTTGGTAATCCGGAACAATCACCTTTGCAGATTTGGTTTCGAGATCAACAATCTCAACGCTGCTCACCTTCGCTGGTGCAAGTGCAGCTGCGACATACGCTGCCGGATCATCGGAGTAATCGACGATATCGATCTTCTCGCCTTGAAGTTCATCAATCACTGCGCGAGAACGAACACCACTTGGCCCGATGAGTGCACCCTTTGGGCTTACGCCAGAGCGATGCGAGCGAACCGAAATCTTTGTTCGCGCACCAGGTTCACGCGAGATTCCAACAATTTCAACGGTGCGATCTTTAACTTCTGGCACTTCAAGAGCAAAGAGCGCTTTCACGAGCGCGGGATGGGTACGAGAGAGAATAATATCGGGACCCTTTTCGCCCTGACGCACATCAACAACAAATGCTTTGATGCGATCGCCATGCTTAAAGTTCTCAGTCGGCACCTGCTCATTTGGTGGAATCTTGCCCTCGATTTTTCCGAGATCGACATAGATCACATCTCGATCGCGACCTTGTTGAACGATGCCAGAGATGACATCGCCGACGCTCGCCGAGAATTCACCAACAATAGTCGCATCGTTAGCATCGCGCATCGCCTGCTTGATTGTCTTGCGCGCCTCTTTATCTGCTAACGCGACAAAGCCTTCAAGCTCATCAATCACGCTCTCGACAAAAATTCCTTCTTCATCGAATACTGAAGTCCAGATGACAATCTCACCCGTCTGGCGATTAAGTACTGCACGTCCACCCGGCTTTGCATCTGGTTGCTCGGCATAGATTGCAGCGACTGCATTCTCAACCTGACTAATAAGCTTCTCGAGCGGCATCTTCTTTTCGGCGATAATCGGAATCAGTGCCGACATCTCAAGCGCCATTATTCGGCCGCCTCATCTTCAGTTGGCTCTGAATTTTTCAACGATTTAAATTCAATCTCGATCAGCGCCTTCTTGATCGCTGCGAAGGCGATCTTTACTGAATCGATCTCAACATCAATTTCAGTCGCATCACCGATCCGGCCTGCGACGACCTGACCATCATGCAGAGTGGCGTTAATAAGGCGACCATGATTTTTGCGCCAGTGGCGAGAATTGGTGAGTGGGCGATCGACACCTGGTGATGTCACTTCAAGAGTAAATGGGGTATCTCCGAGAGCTGGGAGCACCTCAACAATGGCCGAAACCTCTTTAGAGATCGATGTAACTTGATCAAGTGAGAGATTGGTATCGCCATCGACAATAACTGTCATGATTTTGCGCTTACCAGCGGGGGTGAGGGTAACTTCCTCTAAGTATGCTCCAGCGGCTTCAATGGCCGGGGTGATCGCAGCGGCGACCTCTTCAACAAGTGTCATTTTTTCCTCTATTCAGTTGTCTAGTAAAACTAATTCTCGAGATAGTTACGAATAACTATTTCGTCGTTGCCCAATCATAACTCACTTTTGCAATCAGTAAAAACGTCATGATGAGGAAGACCTTACGTACAAGCGGGGATCCCCCGCGAATAGCAAGCCTTGATCCGATGATTGAACCGCTGACATTTGCGATCGCAAGGAGCAACCCAACCCGCCACCAGATATGTCCCGTCGCGGAGAAGGTGAGAATTGCTGCAAAGTTAGTAGCGATATTGACAAGTTTTGCGGTAGCCGAAGCCTTCAAAAATGCAAAGCCAATCAAGCCAACGAGAATAAAGAGCAGGAAAGATCCGGTGCCTGGTCCAAAGATTCCATCGTAGAAACCAATGAGTAACCCAAAGCCACCAACAAGCCACCTGCGAATGCGGGGTGTGAATTTGAGTTTCTCTTCCATCCCCAAGTGCGGACGCTTCCACGTGTAGAGCGCAACGAGAATAAGCAGCACAACGATGATTGGTCGAAAGACGCTCTTAGGAAAAGCCGATGCCAGCCGCGCGCCAACAGCAGATCCAAGAAATGCCGGGATCGCCATCGCAAGTGTGAGATGGAGATCTGGTTTTACCCGCTTGAAATAGGCAGTCGCGGCAAAGGATGTACCAAAGATTGATGGGACCTTATTTGTCCCGAGAATCATCGGAATCGGTTTATTCGATAATCCAATCAGAAGCGCCGGAAGTTGGATCAATCCCCCACCACCAGCGATTGCATCGATAAAGCCAGCCGCTCCCGCCGCAAGGCTAAGGAAGATCCATTGGCTTATCGATAAGGTCATGAGGAGGTGATGACCCGGTAAATCTCATCGCTCGCAGTCGCAGCGCTGATCTCACTCTTCTCGCCACTCTTACGTACTCGAAGTTCAAGTTTTCCATCAACAAGCGCCTTACCGACAATCACGATATATGGCACTCCGATGAGTTCAGCATCTTTGAACTTCACGCCCGCACTTGGATCCTTGCGATCATCAAAGATCACGCGCAGACCCTTCGCTTCAAGATCAAGAGCTAGCTTCTCGGCGGTTTCAAAGATGAGCTCATCTTTACCGGTAGCAACGATATGTACATCAGCTGGCGCGATCTCACGTGGCCAGCAGAGTCCGATCTCATCGTGCGTCTGCTCAGCGATCGCTGCAACAGCACGTGATACGCCGATTCCATACGAACCCATCGTGACAACCTGAGACTTGCCGTTTTGATCAAGCACGGTGAGATCAAGTGCCTGCGCATACTTGCGGCCAAGCTGGAAGATATGGCCGATCTCGATGGCGCGATCAATAATGACAGGTGAATCACACTTCGGGCAGAGATCACCGGCGCGCACTTCAGCAGCTTCGATGTAGGTATCAACTTCAAAGTCGCGACCATTGGTAACAAAGCGAGCATGTTTATGGCGCGCATTCGCACCAGTCACCCAATGAGAGCCAACTGTGATGCGTGGATCAGCAAAGATTGTGATCCCAAATTTCTTAGCATCCTGTGGTCCGATGTATCCCTTTACTAGCCCAGGGAACTTCGCAAAATCAGCATCTTCAAAGAGTCGAATCTCTGCAACGCCTGCAAGGTTTGCACCAAGGCGCTTGAGATCTACTTCGCGATCACCGGGGACCAAGATTGAGATTGCTTTATCATCAGCCATCACCATGACATTCTTGAGAGTGTCAGCTGCGGTGTAACCGCCACCAAATGTTGCATTCAGAAGCTCGACAAGTGAATCAATGGTTGGGGTATTAGGTGAGTCGAAGATTTCAAGTGCAGCGGGTGCGCTACCTGAATAAGGTGCAACCTTGGTGACCATCGCTTCGACATTTGCGGCATATCCACACTTCTCGCAGAGTACATAGGTATCTTCACCAGTTGGGCACGGAGCTAAGAACTCTTCAGATTTTGAACCACCCATTGCGCCAGCGACCGCTGCCACAATATTGAAATCAAGTCCTAACCGCTTAAAAGTCTTTACATAGGCGTCGCGGTGCTTCTGGTACGAGAGTTCAAGTCCTGCATCATCGATATCGAATGAGTAGGAATCCTTCATGACAAATTCACGGCCGCGGATGATGCCCGAGCGAGGGCGTGGTTCATCGCGGAACTTTGTCTGAATCTGATAAATCGATAACGGAAGATCTTTATATGAAGAGTACTCACCCTTCACCATCAGAGTGAACATCTCTTCATGGGTTGGGCCTAAGAGGTAATCATTACCTTTGCGATCCTGGAGGCGGAAGAGATCTGGTCCATACTCTTCCCAACGATTGGTCTGCTCATATGGCTCTTTGGGAAGCAACGATGGGAAGTGAACTTCCTGGAACCCAGCTGCATCCATCTCTTCACGAACAACGCGCTCAATATTGCGGAAGGTCAGATAGCCAAGTGGCAGCCATGAGTAGATGCCGGCTGAGATTCGGCGGACATATCCCGCACGAACGAGGAGGCGGTGACTGGCGACTTCAGCATCGGCTGGATCATCACGGAGAGTGCGCAGAAGTAAGGTCGACATACGTAGCATGGTCGAACCTTACCGAATGAAGGAGCTTACTTAACCTAAAGCTATTTAACGGAGACTTCTGGTGCGCCGGATGCGACTCCAGCAGCTTCCATCTCCTCGGCCAAACGCATCGCTTCTTCGATCAAGGTCTCGACAATCATCGCCTCAGGGACGGTCTTGATTACTTCACCCTTGACAAAGATCTGGCCCTTGCCATTACCTGAGGCCACACCAAGATCTGCTTCGCGCGCTTCACCTGGTCCATTGACAACACAACCCATGACTGCGACGCGCAGTGGAACTGTCATTCCTTGAAGTCCTGCTTGTACCTTTTCGGCCAAGGTATAAACATCGACCTGGGCGCGGCCACATGATGGGCAGGAGACGATCTCGAGCTTACGTTGGCGAAGATTGAGCGATTCAAGGATTGAGATTCCGACCTTTACCTCTTCAACTGGAGGTGCAGAGAGCGATACGCGAATTGTGTCGCCGATTCCTTCAGCGAGAAGAATGCCGAAGGCGGTCGCTGATTTGATCGTGCCTTGGAAGATTGGGCCAGCTTCCGTGACACCGAGGTGAAGTGGGTAATCGCATTGCGCAGCGAGGAGTCGGTAGGCCTTCACCATGGTGACTGGATCATGATGCTTCACCGAGATCTTGATATCTGAGAAGCCATGCTCTTCAAAGAGTGATGCCTCCCAGAGCGCAGATTCAGCGAGCGCTTCTGGTGTTGCCTTGCCGTACTTAGCAAGAAGGCGTGGATCGAGTGACCCTGCGTTGACGCCGATGCGAATCGGAATGCCAGCATCGCCAGCAGCCTTCGCGACCTCTTTTACCTTGTCATCAAATTGTTTGATATTTCCTGGGTTAACGCGAACCGCGGCGCAACCGGCATCGATCGCTGCAAAGATATATTTTGGCTGGAAGTGAATATCTGCGATCACTGGGATCTGAGATTTCTTAGCGATCTGAGCAAGTGCATCAGCATCATCTTGTGACGGAACTGCTACGCGCACAATCTGACAACCAGATGCAGTGAGTTCGGCGATCTGCTGCAGAGTGGCGTTCACATCAGAGGTGAGCGTTGTACACATTGACTGAACGCTGACCGGAGCATCTCCACCGACAAGGACGCTACCTACTTTGAGTTGGCGGCTTTTGCGACGTGGGGCAAGAGTGGGTGGTGGTGCTGAAGGAATTCCGAGATCAACCATGAGCGTTATTCTGCCGTATTAAAGATTAAAATGCACCGGATTAAAAATATCAGCGGCGAGGAGCAGAACTGAGAGCGCTGCGAGGAAGATAAAGACCACCACAGTAATCGGAGTGAGCCGTTCCACATCAATCGGGCGTGGGGCTGGCTTACGTCGGATGCGAGCCCAGATATTGCGGAGCCCGTCGACAATTGCGATCGCCATATGGCCACCATCGAGTGGCAAGAGCGGCAAGAGATTAAAGATTCCGACGAAGATATTGAGGCTTGCAATAATCATGATGAAGGTTGCGATGCGCTCATTCCATGCAAGATGGTTATTGCTTGCAGTCTGGGCTGAAGCTTGAGCGACACCGACAACGCCCACTAACCCTTGTGGGTCGCGCGCCTTGCCACCAAAGGTCTGGCTCACAAGTGCCGGGAGTTTCCCAGGGAGTGAGACGAGCGAGGTAACCGAACTCGTAAAGAGATTGCTTCCCAGCTGCCACGCATGTATCGAGGAGTCAACGGGATTTTGCCGGAGCATCGCTTGAGTGTTGATGACGCCAATGATTCCGGTCTTCTTTCCATCGACGACTTCACTCGCTGGAGTGATTGTCAGATCGATGCTCTGACCATTACGAAAAACTGTCATTCTGATCGGAAGACCAGGGCTGCGGCGAATAACTTGAACATCCTTCGCCCAGTTCTTAACCGGCTGGCCATCTATCGCAGTAAAGCGATCACCAGGAAGAATGCCAGCGGCCTTTGCAGGGAGCAGTGGCGCGCTCGCAGGGCACTTGCCATTGATCGTTGTGTAGCACGAAGCAACGAAATCTACGGTTGGCGTCACGGTCGCGGTACCGACTGCAGCGAAGAGTGAGAAGAGAAGTACATAGCCCAAAATAAAGTGGAGGGTAGATCCGGCGCCGAGAACCACAAGTCGCTTACCAACTGAGGCCTTATAGAAGGCGCGATCAGAGTCTTCAGGTGTGAGCTCTTCATGCGATGACATTCCGACGATACGACAGTAACCACCAGCCGGAATCGCTTTAATGCCGAACTCAGTCTCACCGCGCGTAAATGACCAGATCCGTTTACCAAATCCTAAGAAGAATTCAGTGACCTTCATGTTGTAGTGCTTAGCGAAGAGGAAATGGCCAAGCTCGTGGAGCATGACAGAGAAGAGAAGTGCGAAGATAAAGGCGAGAATTCCGATGATTGCCAACATTAACGTGTGAGCCCTTCACTATATTCGGATGCGATCATTCGGGCATTCTCCTCAACGGCACTGACATCAGCGAGGTCGCGAATCTGAGTCGTTCTTGTGCTTGTCGATCCGGCAACACGATCTAAGGTTGCCGTCACCACATCAATAATTGCTGAAAATTCAATCCGTTTATCTAAAAAGGCTGCGACTGCGACCTCGTTGGCAGCGTTGAGGGTTGCGGTTGCAACGACACCCATCTCCCCTGCACTTCGGGCCAGAGCCAAAGCTAAATATTTATTCTGATCGACCGGCGCAAAATTCCACTCATGAGCCTTGCTCCAATCAACCGCCGGCGTTGATCCTTTGAGACGATCCGGGAAGCTAAGTGCGTAACCGATCGGTCCCTTCATATTAGGCGGGCTGAGTTGAGCGATAGTTGAGCCATCGACATATTCGACCATTGAATGCACGACAGATTGCGGATGAATGACCGCATCAATCTGAGAGTAAGGAAGATCGAAGAGATAGTGAGCTTCAATAATCTCAAGCCCTTTATTCATCAAGGTAGCTGAGTTGATCGTGACCACTGGCCCCATCGACCAGGTTGGATGTGAGAGCGCTTCATCCACTGTTACGCCTCGAAGATCCGAACGATCTCTAAAAGCGCCACCACTTGCAGTGATAACAAACTTCTTGACCTCGCTGCGCTTACCAGCGAGCATCGCCTGGTAGAGAGCAGAGTGCTCTGAGTCCACCGGAATAATTCGATCGCCGCCATAGGCCATCACTAGTGGTCCACCAGCGACGAGGGATTCCTTATTCGCAAGTGCGACTTTGTTTCCAGCAGCAAGTGCTGAGAGGGTCGGCCCGAGACCAATTGATCCAGTGATTCCATTGAGGACGATGTCGCAACTTAAAGCAGCAATCTGGGTTGATGCGAGTGGACCATCAATAACGACAGTTGAACCCGCAATGCTCTCCCACGAATCTCGACTCGCAGTGGTGCCAACGATCTGGACCTGAAACTTTCGCGCCTGCTCGAAGAGCAGGGGTAAATTCTGTGAACCGGCGCTTAATCCGACAACGCGGAAGAGATCAGGATTGGCGGTAACAAGCTCGAGGGCCTGCACACCGATCGATCCCGTCGATCCGAGAATAACAATGTCGCGCACGGGGCTAGCCTAGCTGCTCGTAAATATGAAGGGTGCGTGAAATTACGCGTTGATGTTGCTCATCACATGCTTAATTCGGGTGTAATCCTCAAAGCCGTAGCTTCCGAGATCTTTACCGTAGCCAGAATGTTTGAATCCACCGTGAGGCATCTCAGCGACGAGTGGAATGTGAGTGTTGATCCAGACACAACCAAAATCGAGTGCCTTTGACATACGCATCGCGAGTGAGTGATTGCTCGTCCAGACTGATGAGGCGAGTCCATATGGGACCCCATTAGCAAAGGTGATTGCCTGTGCTTCATCAGTAAATTTCTGAACTGTAATAACCGGACCGAAGATCTCGTTCTGAATCATCTCATCATCTTGCAAGAGACCTGCGATCACAGTTGGGTTCCAGAAATATCCAGGGCGATCAACTTGTGTGCCACCAGCAACTAGGGTTGCGTGGGCTGGCATGCGCTCAATAAAACCAGCAACTCGAGCGAGCTGATTGGCATTGTTCAGTGGGCCGTAGAGAACATCTTCAGTTGGGCCACCAGTAGTGATATTTTCGCGAGCTTCTTTCCCTAAGAGTTGGACGAACTCCTCATAAACACTCGCTTCAACTAAGACGCGGGTGGCAGCGGTGCAATCTTGCCCTGCGTTAAAGAAGCCAGCGAGAGCAATTCCTTCTGCCGCTGCTGCAAGGTCAGCATCAGCGAAGACAACTACTGGAGCTTTGCCGCCGAGTTCAAGGTGGACCTTCTTCAGATCCTTTGAGGCGTTCTTTGCGACTTCCATTCCGGCACGGACTGAACCAGTGATCGAGACCATCTGTGGAGTTGGGTGATCAACGAGAGCTGCACCTGTTTCGCGATCGCCACACACAACGTTAAAGACTCCAGCAGGTAAGAACTCTGACATGACTTCTGCCATCCAAATTGTTGAGGCAGGTGTTGTGTCGCTTGGCTTCAAGACAACGGCATTTCCAGCAGCGATCGCTGGTGCCCATTTCCAGACCGCCATCAACATCGGATAGTTCCACGGAGTGATCTGCGCACACACACCAATTGGTTCGCGACGAATAAAGGAGGTCATACCCTTCATATACTCACCAGCAGAGCTACCCTCTAAATTACGCGCTGCTCCTGCAAAGAAACGGATCTGATCAATCATCGGTGGAAGTTCTTCTGAAGCAGTCATCGCAATCGGCTTGCCGCAGTTCTCAGATTCAATAGCGATCAGCTCTTCACCGCGAGCTTCAAAAGCATCAGCGATTTTCAGAAGTGCGCGCTGTCGTTCGGCAGGAGTTGTGTTTCCCCATTCGATAAAGGCGGCAGCTGCTGCTTGCATCGCGAGATCAATATCTTCCGGCCCTGAAAGTGGAGCAGTTGCAAATACCTCGCCGGTAGCTGGATTAATCAGATCGGATTTCTTTCCAGAAATAGCGGGACGAGATTGGCCGTTGATGAAGTTAGCGAGTGATTTCATGCCTCAGAGGTTACTTCGGCGGCGGCCAATTGACCACATGCGCCATCAATTTCGCGGCCACGAGTATCGCGAACCGTTACTGGAACGCCATATGTCTCAAGGATGCGGACAAACTCGGCCTCATCTTCTGGGCGCGAAGCGGTCCACTTTGAGCCAGGGGTTGGGTTCAGTGGAATGAGGTTCACGTGAGCATTGCGATTCTTGAGTAGACGACCTAAGAGGTCAGAGCGCCAAGCCTGATCATTAATATCCTTGATCATCGCATATTCGATTGAGTAGCGTCGCCCCGTCTTATCTGCATATTTATCGGCAGCCTCGAGTACTTCCTTTACCTTCCACCGTGAGTTGATCGGTACCAAGGTATCGCGAAGTTCATCATCTGGAGTGTGCAGCGAAATCGCAAGTGTCACGGGAATATCTTCGCCAATGAGCTTTTCGATTCCGCTGACAAGTCCTACCGTTGAAAGAGTTACTGAACGCGCTCCGATTCCAAGTCCATCGGGTTGTGGCGCAGTGATATTTCGGATCGTGCGCATCACGGCGTTGTAGTTCGCCATGGGTTCGCCCATTCCCATAAAGACCACATTGGAGAGACGAGTAGGGCCACCGGGAAGCTCACCAGCATCGCATACGTGTGCAGCTGCAACTACTTGTGCGGTGATTTCACCAGCGGTCAGGTTACGAGTGAGGCCACCTTGGCCTGTCGCGCAGAATGGGCAGTTCATGCCACAGCCAGCTTGAGATGAGATGCAGACCGTTGTGCGATCACTGTAACTCATTAAGACTGATTCAACGAGAACGCCATCATGAAGTTTCCAGAGGTCCTTACGAGTACGACCGCCATCTGCAGTCACTGTTCGGACGAGTGTCATGAGCTTTGGAGTAAATTTTTCAGCCATGAGCGCGCGCATATCCTTGGGGATATCGCTCCATGTCTCAGGATCATCGTTGTGATGAGTAAAGAAGTGAACCGCTGCTTGATTAGCGCGGAAGGCTGGAATACCAAGTTCGACAGCGAGATCTTTGCGGCCTTGTGGGTCGAGGTCAGCGAAGTGGCGCGGAGGCTTTACGCGTTGCTTAGGCTCATCAAAGACAAGTTTGATCTCAGGTAGATCGCTCATACTTGGTATCGATTCACGAGTTCGAGAACGGCCCATACTGCAGGTGCAGTAAAGAGAATTGAGTCGAAACGGTCCAAGATTCCTCCATGGCCAGGTAAGAAGTTACTCATATCTTTAATGTGCAGATCGCGCTTCATCGCAGATTCAATGAGGTCGCCACAGGTTGCAGTGGCTACTGCCATCAAACCGATGAGTGCGCCGAGCCACCAATGGCGATGGAGCGCAAAGTGGAAGACGAGCGATGCGCCGATGGTGGTCGCAACGATTGAACCAGCAAGCCCTTCCCATGTCTTCTTTGGGCTGATCTCAGGAACGAGATAGTGGCGTCCAAAGAGAACTCCAGAGAGGTATGCGAAAGTGTCATTACAACTTGTAAGAACAACAAGGGTAAAGATGCGAGCAGCTGCGTTCTCATGATGAGCGAGCAAGACGAGGAATCCGCCAAGAAATGGAATATAAAAAATTGCAAAGACTGCAGCGGTCGAACGCTTTACAAAGTCGCCAGGATTTAAGAACATCAAGATGACCATGGCGTTGGTTGTCACAAAAGCAAGGGCGATAGCAAGGAGTGAGACATTGCCAAACCATGCGGCGGCGATAGTGATAGGTACAGAGCCGACTAATAGCCAATCTGGAATCTGCACTCCCCCGGTGCGATAAGCATGGTTAAGTTCACGGATCGCAATCATCAAAGCGATAGTGACTAATACTGCGAAGATTGCAGGAGTTATTGCAAGTGTTCCAAAGACGAGTCCAATAATTGCGAGTGAGACCAGAATAGATGAGCCTAGGTTGCGGCCAGCTCTCTTATTAATGGCTTCATTAATCGCAGATATATCTTCCATCTTAGACTTCGAGTAGCTCAGTCTCTTTGGACTTCAGTAACTTATCGATCTCGTTTACGTGATCAGTGGTTACCTTTTCGAGATCCTTCTCATAACGAGCGATCTCATCTTTACCCGCATCGCCATCTTTCTCCATCTTCGCCATGAGATCCATCGCAGTGCGACGGATATTGCGGATCGAGATCTTTGAATCTTCCGCCTTAGCACGTGCCACCTTGATGTAATCCTTACGACGTTCTTCAGTGAGTTGTGGGAAATTCACGCGGATAACGGCGCCATCAGTTGCTGGATTCACACCGAGATCTGATTCACGGATCGCGCGCTCAATGACTCCCATTGCACCTTTGTCATAAGGGCTGACAAGGGCCATGCGAGCTTCTGGAACTTGGAACGATGCGAGCTGTGAGAGCGGAGTAATAGTTCCGTAGTAATCAACCATGATCTTCGAGAACATGCCAGGGTGGGCGCGGCCTGTACGGATCGCAGAGAAGTCTTCCTTCGCTACTTCGATCGCCTTCGCCATCTTGGCAGTGGCATCTACCTGGATTTCATTGAGATCTGGCATGGTTTCCTCACTTAAACGAGAGTGGATTTACTTCTTCTGGGACGAGACGAGAGTTCCGATCGACTCGCCACGGACAGCGCGACCGATATTCCCATTGTTCTTAAGATCGAAGACGACAATCGGTAGATTATTTTCCCGGCAGATACTAAATGCGGCGGCATCGGCAACAGCAAGTGACTTCGCCAGAACTTCATCAAAGCTAATGGACTCGTACTTTGTCGCTGATGAATCCTTCTTGGGGTCTGCAGAGTAGACGCCATCGACACCACTCTTTGCGAGCAAGAGCGCATCGGCATGAATTTCGAGGGCGCGCTGAGCTGCAACAGTGTCCGTTGTAAAGAATGGCATTCCAGCGCCTGCACCGAAGATGACGACGCGATCTTTTTCAAGATGGCGAATGGCGCGAAGTGGAATGTAAGGCTCGGCGACCTGGCCCATTGTGATGGCGGTCTGGACTCGAGTAGCGATTCCTTGCTTCTCGAGAAAATCCTGGAGCGCTAGGCAGTTCATGACTGTACCGAGCATGCCCATATAGTCGGCGCGAGCGCGATCCATACCAAGTTGTTGGAGTTCGGCGCCACGGAAGTAATTTCCGCCACCGACAACGATTGCGATCTGAGTTCCGCCGCGAACTACATCGGCGATCTGCTTCGCAATATCTGCGACGACATCGGGATCAACACCGATGCCCTTCTGGCCACCAAAGACCTCGCCAGAAAGTTTAAGGAGCACTCTCTTATAACCACTGCGGGCCATCGAGGGTGCTCCTTTCACTTGTTAATACATGTAAAACTAGTAAGATCAGTTTACGGGTTTACTGTCCAACCTTGAAGCGGTGAAACGCCGACACTGCTGTCTTCGCCTCATCCAGGATCTGCTGAACTGTCTTCTTGGCATCCTTGGCAAAGGCTTGCTCAAGAAGTGATACTTCCTTGACGAATCCGGTCACGCGACCTTCAACAATCTTTGAAAGTGATGCTTCAGGCTTACCTTCAGCGCGGGCGCTCTCTTCAGCGATACGACGCTCTGATTCGATCGCATCTGCAGGGATATCTTCACGACGGACATACTGTGGAGCGAAGGCTGCGATGTGCTGAGCAACATCCTTGCCTGCTTCAGCTGCTGCTGTTGCGAGTTGAACCAAGACACCAAGCTGTGGTGGAAGATCTGGGTTGGTGCGGTGTAGGTAGAGAGCAACTGGTGAACCATCAAGTACTACGACTCGACGGATCTCAATCTTCTCACCAAGTGTTGCATTGCCTTCATCTACGCGCTCTTGAACAGTCTGACCTGTTGGGAGCTTTGAAGCGAGGAAGTCAGCGAGTTCGCCGATCTTTACTGCTTCAAGGTGTGCGATGAGTTCATCTGCAAGCTCTTGGAAGCGCTCGCCCTTGGCTACGAAATCTGTCTCGCAGTTAAGTTCGAGCATGACGCCAAGGTTGCCTGAAGCGCGTGCAACAACAAGTCCATTCGATGTTGTGCGACCTTCACGCTTTGTAACGCCCTTGAGTCCCTTAACACGAATGATTTCAACAGCTTTGTCATAATCGCCATTGGCCTCATCGAGCGCCTTCTTGCAATCAAGCATTCCTGCTGCTGTTGCTTCGCGGAGCTTCTTTACATCTTCTGCTGTGTAAGCCAATTGTTTATTCCCCTACTGTTTCAGTTGCGGTGACAGGTGCGGTCTCGGTTGCAGCTGGAGCTGGAGCTGGAGCTGCAGCTTCGATCATTGCGCTTTCAACTTCAGCGATTGCTGCATCAGCAGCTGGTGCCTTATCGGCAACTGCTGCGCCGGCAGCTGAACGAGCAGCAAGGCCTGCAACTGCAGCATCAGCAATAACGCGTGTGAGCAAGCCGATTGAACGGATTGCATCATCGTTACCTGGAATCTTGTAATCAACTTCATCTGGATCACAGTTTGTATCCAAGATTGCAACAACTGGAATACCGAGCTTGTGAGCTTCCTGTACTGCGAGGTGCTCCTTCTTGGTATCTACTACCCAGATTGCTGAAGGCAACTTGGTCATGTTGCGGATACCTTCGAGGTTCTTGGTGAGCTTCTCGCGCTCGCGGCGGAGTACGAGGAGTTCCTTCTTTGTGAGAAGGAGGTCGTTCTTGGTCTCGAGCTGCTCGAGCTCTTTGAGACGCTGAATACGCTTGTAGACGGTTGGGAAGTTTGTAAGCATTCCGCCGAGCCAGCGCTCTGTTACGTAAGGCATGCCTACGCGAGCTGCTTGTTCGATGATTGGCTGGTGTGCCTGCTTCTTTGTTCCGACAAAGAGGATATGTCCACCCTTTGCGACGGTATCTTTAATGAAGTCATAGGCGCTATCAATGAGGCCAAGTGACTGCTGGATATCGATGATGTAGATGCCATTACGCTCTGCAAAAATAAAGCGCTTCATCTTTGGATTCCATCGACGAGTCTGGTGTCCGAAGTGGACTCCGCTGT
>JBBAMR010000021.1:0-17294 GCA_040402375.1 Candidatus Nanopelagicaceae bacterium
TTTATTCAAGAGTGCGTTGTGACGGACTCGAACCGCCGACCCGGTGATTAAGAGTCACCTGCTCTACCAACTGAGCTAACAACGCGTGTTATCTGGAGCTATTGAGTTGTACTTCCTTGGTGCAAGAGCAGACCCTATCAGCGTCAGCCCCCGGGGTAAAACCTGTAATCCCGTAAAATGCGGGCTGGAATTACGCGTGGGTGACGGTTATTAGTGCTGATCGGTGAAGCGGGCGTACGAGTCGTTGATCTCTTTTTCCGCTGCATCGTGCCCGACCCAGTCGCCGCCGATGACCTTCTTGCCCGGCTCGAGCGTCTTGTAGACCTCGAAGAAGTGCTTGATTTCATCGAGTTCGTAGACAGGGACATCCGTGAGATCCTGAATTGCATTCTTGCGAATATCTCCAGAAGCGACACAGAGCAGCTTGTCATCTCCGCCCTTTTCATCGGTCATACGGAACATTCCGACAACGCGGCATGAGACGACGCAACCAGGGAAGGTTGGCTCATCGAGCATGATCAGCGCATCGAGTGGATCGCCATCGAGTGAGAGGGTGTTCTTCACAAATCCGTAATCGTGTGGGAATCGGGTCGCAGTGAAGAGCATGCGATCGAGGCGAACCTCGCCAGTGTCATGGTTAATTTCGTACTTATTGCGACTGCCCGCAGGGATCTCAACAACGACATCGAAGATCATTGGCTTCATAAAGTTCGGCTCCGTTGCTTATCTCTTATGGGAAGTCTCTTAGGGAAAAAATTGGGGTGATCGACGGGGCTCGAACCCGCGACATCTCGGACCACAACCGAGTGCTCTACCAGCTGAGCTACGACCACCATGGTGTCTTGCAGAGGCTAAGTGTAATGGGTTTACGCGGGGAGGAAAATCTGGCTTCGGTAGTAGTCGAGTTCATCGATGGAATCGCGAATATCACCCAGCGCCCGATGGTTTCCAGTCTTCTTAGGAGCGGCGAAGTAGCTCTTCGGGTACCAGCGACGGGCCAACTCCTTGATCGTGCTGACATCAACGGTCCGATAATGGAGGTAGGCGGCGAGCTCGGGGAGGTCACGGTTGATGAAGCCGCGGTCGACTGAGACTGAGTTTCCGGCGAGTGGGGACTTGCCGGCTCCAGGGGCATATTTATTGAGGTAGGCGAGGATCTGGACTTCCGCATCTTCGAGCTCTACCCCGCCTGGAATCTCTGTGATGAGGCCAGAATCGGTATGCATCTGGCGGACAAAATCATTCATGCCATCGAGGCGTTCCTGGCTGGTGCGGATGACAAGGTCGATGCCCTCACCCAAGACGTTGAGCTGGGAGTCGGTGACCAGGACGGCGATCTCTACCAGGGCATCCTTTTCAAGGTCGAGGCCGGTCATCTCGCAGTCGATCCAGATTAAATTCGGGGCGTCGTTACTCATATGTAGGCAAGGGTAGCGGTTGGGGTGGAAAAGGCCACAGTGGGAACTTCACCTCTCGTTCACCTTCTGTTCACCAATTACACGCTTACTTGTGGGGGATCGGTAGGAAGATCCGCGGGTGAGTTCATCTCTTATGCCCGCCCCTGAGCGGATACTCCCTGAAAAGCGAGTTCTGACCAACAAGCCGCGTCCATCGGATGTTGCATTCCGAACAACGCTTAATGTGATGTCGTATTCATCTCTATTAATTCTTGCTGCGATTGGTGGCTTCTTAGCTTTTCGCGGGTTCGGTGCATTTAAGGAAAATGGTTTTGGTTTTATCACTCATGCCGAGTGGTCCTCGATCGTTGGTGATAACGGAAAAGAGATCAGTAGCTTTGGTTTAGGTGCAATGATCACCGGAACGCTGATCATCTCTACCATCGCGCTCTTCATTGGTGTGCCCCTCTCTGTGCTCACCGCACTCTTCCTCACCTTCTATGCGCCAGAGCGTTTAAAGCGTCTCCTTGTTACCGTCGTTGACTTAATGGCATCCTTTCCATCCATTCTTTATGGAATCTGGGGCTTTATCGTCTTGGCACCGATGGCTACCTACTGGGCAAAACTTGTCTATAAATATCTTGGCTGGATTCCATTTCTCAGTGTTCCTTCACCAGCATTTGATCGCTCGCCATTCTTGGCCGGCATTGTTCTCTCCATCATGATTATTCCGATCGTGACATCTGTCTCGCGTGAAATTTTTGCTCAAACTCCATTGGAGAGAATTCAAGCTGCATACGCACTTGGTGCAACGCGCTGGGGAATGATCCGCGCAGTTGCTCTTCCCTTTGGTGCATCAGGTGTTGTCGGAGGTGCGATGCTCGGTCTCGGCCGTGCACTTGGTGAGACGGTAGCCGTCTACTCGGTATTAAATATTGTCTTCAAGATCAACTGGCATATTCTTTATGGCTACGGCGGCAACATTGCATCGATGATTGTGCAGAAATTTGGCGAAGCATCATTTACTGAGAAGAAAGCGCTATTAGCTGCTGGCTTTGTGCTCTTCGTGATGACACTACTTGTAAATATGGTGGCAAATACCGTCGTCCAACGCGCAGTGAAGTCAGGTAAGTAATATGACAACCACGACCATGAGTCCAGTAACTCCACGTCAGCCATGGAAGGCAACAAAGGCTGATCTAATTCCAGTATTTGGCGCACTTATTATTGCTGCAGTCCTCGACTTTGCTGTAGTTGCAGTTACACCTATGAAGGGCAAGCTGGCCTACGCACTTCTCTTCTTTATCTTCGGCGCTGGTTTCCAGATGGCGCTTAAGTGGCGCAACCTAGGTCGTCGCGCAGCTATTGATTCACTTGCTGGTTCAGTTGCGATCACTGGTGCGGTAATCGCGTTTATTCCGGTCGCAAGTTTGCTTGAGACGGCGATCGTCAAAGGCTTCAAGGGGCTTTACCTAGGATTTTTCTTCCACGACATGTCCGTAGCTAATTATCAAAGTCCGCTCAATCAAGGTGGAGTGATCCAGGCAATTGTTGGAACTCTTTACTTAATCATTCTTGCGACTTTAATCTCCTTACCTCTTTCAATCCTTACCGCCCTGTATCTGACTGAAATTAGAGGCAAGGCCTCCGGCTTCATCCAATTCTTAGTGCAAGCTATGTCAGGTATTCCATCTGTTGTTGCAGGTATCTTCATTTATTCTGCATTACTTCTCACGACCTCACTTCGTGGATCGACGATCATGGCAGCCCTTGCTCTTGCGATCTTGATGATCCCAACAGTAACCCGAACTGCTCAAGAAGTTTTACTCCTCGTCCCACAAGATCTTCGTGAAGCAGGTCTGGCACTTGGTGCCACGCAATGGAAGACCGTTGCAACGATCGTTGTCCCGGCCGCTCGTAACGGACTTATTACTGCGGTCATCCTGGGTATCGCCCGTATCGCTGGAGAGACTGCACCGCTGCTCTTTACCTTAGGAGTGAGCAACAAGATTAACTGGAACCCATTTAGTGGTGGACAATCAGCGCTGCCGTATTACGTCTGGAGTGGTTTAGGTGATGGCACCGAACTTGGTATCGATCGCGCCTGGAGCGGTATCCTTGTGTTGTTGATGCTGGTCCTTACCCTCTTTGTTGTTGCACGTATCTTTGGAACAAGAAAAGTGAAGATCAAGTAATGGAAACGAGAGCGAAGATGAGTACAGATAATTCGTCACAACCGAATTCACTGGCTGGTGTTGCTGCAGCGCGTGTGCGCGAACCTGGTAACGCCCCGCTTGGCTCCGGCCTGGAAGCCCGCGGTGTTCATGCCTGGTTCGGCAGCCACCTCGCGCTTGAGAACGTCTCCCTAGACTTTGCCGCAGGTACAGTAACCGCGCTAATCGGTCCATCTGGTTGCGGTAAATCAACATTCATTCGCACACTCAACCGCATGCATGAGTTCATTCCTTCTGCTGCCATGGCTGGCGAAGTGCTCCTTGACGGAAAAGATATCTACTCTTCAGGAACAGATGTCACACGTATCCGACTTCAAATCGGCATGGTCTTCCAGAAGCCAAATCCATTCCCATCGATGACCATTGGCGAGAATGTTCTCGCTGGTCTCAAGCTCGCGCAGATTAAATATGATGGCAATAAAGATGACCTCATGGAGGAGACCCTCACTCGTGCTGGACTATGGAATGAAGTAAAGGATCGCCTCGGCGCACATGCTGGCGGACTCTCTGGCGGACAACAGCAGCGCCTTTGTATCGCTCGATCATTAGCTGTTAATCCAAAGGTCTTGTTGATGGATGAACCTTGTTCGGCTCTTGATCCAGGGTCAACTCTTCGCATCGAAGATACGATCTCACAACTTTCAAAGACGATGACGATCGTCATCGTTACCCACAATATGCAACAGGCGGCTCGTGTCTCTGATTACACAGCCTTCTTCTTGGCAGATGGTGGACCTGGGCAGATGATCGAAGTTGGACCAACGAATGAGATCTTCTCGCGTCCAAAGGATCAACGGACTGAAAACTACGTTTCAGGACGTTTTGGTTAAGGTTTAGGACCTTCTCTCAGCCTCTCGTAACCTGCAAGGGTAGATCGAGGGGCTGTTTACTTTCTGTTCACCTTTGATTCATGGCTTGTTTAGGCAGAATCGGTGCCAAGTTTCCTGCATTTCTTAGAGTTCTCTTACATCCGGATCTATCCAGATCTAACTGTCCACTAATCGAAAGGTTGTTCATGAAGCTTTCACGCTCATTGACACTTGTAACTGCAGCTGCAACAGCAGCCGTTGTTGCAATCGCACCATCAGCTTTTGCTGCCACAACTCTCACGGTTGGCGGCGCATCATCAGTGAAGAGCGTTGTTAACGCTTGCGTACCAACTCTTCCATCAACAGTCTCATTTGCTTATGACTCACAGTCATCAGGCGTCGGTCAGTCAAACATGGAAACCGGCAAGTACGATTTTGCTTTCTCAGATTCAGCACACACAACTTCACAATCTGGAACAGCAATCAACCCTTCTGAAATCCACGTTCCATCATATGTGTGGCCAATCGGAGTTCAATACAACCTCAACACAAAGAAGCAGGTTGCTATCTCAGCAGTAAACGTTGCAAAGATCTTCGCAGGCAAGATCACCATGTGGAACGATCCAGCACTTGTTGCTGATAACAGCCGTACAGTCTCTGTTGTTAATTACCGCAAGGATGCATCAGGCAAGATTGTTAAGGATAGCAAGGGCAACCCACAGGTTCTCTCAACAAAGACTGTTTCACAGTCTGTAACCCTTCCAGCACAGCCAATCACAGTTGTCTACCGTTCTGATTCATCAGGTACAACAGATAACTTCACGACAGCGTTCACCAAGATCGATTCAGCAGACTGGGCATCACATGCGAAGGTCTTCGCTTCAATCAACCCTAAGACTGTCACTGCAGACCCAATTCACTTCCAGGGTGCTTCAGGTTCAGCTGGTGTTGCAGCTCTCGCTGGCAAGATCAAGTACTCAATCACCTATGCAGAGACCAGCTTCGCTGCTGCAAACGGATTGACACTTGCTTCAGTCATCAACAACGGTGACCTCGTTCAGCCAACATCAGATGCAGCTAACGGCTTCATCGCAACACAGGTGATCAACCCGGCATCAGGCGTCGTCACGTACGACTACTTGAACGCTAACAAGGGTGTCTACCCATTCACAGTTGTTACTTACGCACTTGCTCTTACAAAGTATGGCAATGCAGATAAGGCAGCAGCCGTAAAAGCAGCAATCGATTACTTGACCTTCAAGTGCACAAAGAACAGCACCTACGGTTTCACAACAATCGATCCAGCTTCACCACTAGGTAAGGTCGCATCAGCTCAGATCGCAAAGCTCGGTGCATAATTAAGTAGACCTCTACTTAACCTGTTAAACGAGAAAACCCCGCCACTCGAGGGAATGGCGGGGTTTTTTCATGCCTGGATACTTGTGCGAGCACAGGAGATAAACGAGGTGCGCCCGGCTGGAATCGAACCAGCGGCCTACCGCTTAGAAGGCGGTTGCTCTATCCGACTGAGCTACGGGCACCTGAACTGCAGGATTAATTCTACTTGGAGAGAACCCGATAGAGTTCCGCACTATGGCTGAGTTCATTTATACGATGAAAAAGGCGCGTAAAGCGCATGGCGAGAAGGTAATTCTCGATGATGTCACCCTGGCTTTCTATCCGGGTGCAAAGATCGGTGTAGTCGGTCCCAATGGCGCCGGTAAGTCCACTGTTCTTCAGATTATGGCCGGCCTTCAGACCGCCTCTAATGGCGAAGCATTCCTCTCTCCGGGTTACTCGGTCGGGATCCTTTTGCAAGAGCCACACCTCGATGAGACGAAGAACGTCCTTGAAAATGTTCAGATGGGCGTCGCCGAAACAATGGCAGTCATGAACCGCTTCAATGCGATTTCAGAAGAGATGGCAAACCCTGATGCTGATTACGACAAGCTCCTTGCCGAGATGGGCACCCTTCAAGAGCAGCTCGATCATCGCAATGCTTGGGATCTTGATTCACAACTTGAGCAAGCGATGGATGCACTTCGTTGCCCACCACCTGATGCTGATGTCAGCCTCTTATCGGGTGGCGAGAAGCGCCGCGTCGCGCTCTGTAAGTTATTACTCGAAGCACCAGATCTTCTGCTCCTTGATGAGCCAACTAACCATTTAGATGCTGAGTCAGTCTTGTGGCTTGAGCAACACCTCTCTAAATATCCTGGCACCGTTGTTGCGATCACGCACGATAGGTACTTCTTGGACAACGTTGCAGAGTGGATTTTGGAGCTTGATCGCGGTCGCGCCTATCCATATGAGGGTAACTACTCCACCTACCTTGAGACAAAATCAACACGTTTAAAGATCGAAGGTCAGAAAGATGCGAAGCGCGCCAAGCGATTAGCGGAAGAGCTTGAGTGGGTTCGCATGAACTCCAAGGGACGCCAGACCAAGTCAAAGGCACGTCTTGCTCGCTATGAGGAGATGGCAGCTGAAGCAGATAAGACTCGCAAGTTAGATTTCGAAGAGATTCAGATTCCACCTGGCCCACGTCTTGGCAATGTTGTTGTCGAGGTCGAACATTTGAAGAAGGGCTTCGGCGATCGCCTCTTGATCGATGATCTCTCCTTCACACTTCCTCGCAACGGAATCGTCGGTGTAATCGGACCTAACGGTGCAGGTAAGACAACGCTCTTTAAAACGATCTTGGGTCTAGAACAACCAGATAGTGGTTCTGTAAAGATTGGCGAAACCGTAAAGATCGCTTACGTCGATCAGAGCCGTGCTGGCATCGATCCAACGAAGAGCTTGTGGGAAGTAGTTTCTGATGGCCTTGATTTCATGAAGGTCGGGAACGTGGAAATGCCTTCACGTGCTTATGTCTCTGCCTTTGGTTTCAAAGGTCCAGATCAGCAGAAGCCAGCCGGTGTTCTCTCGGGTGGTGAGCGAAATCGTTTGAATCTTGCTCTCACACTCAAGCAAGGTGGAAACCTCTTGCTCCTCGATGAGCCAACAAACGATCTCGATGTTGAAACTCTTGGCTCACTCGAAAATGCTCTTCTTGAGTTCCCGGGTTGCGCCGTAGTCATCTCGCACGATCGCTGGTTCTTGGACCGCATCGCAACACATATCTTGGCTTACGAAGGTGACTCACAATGGTTCTGGTTTGAAGGAAACTTCGAGTCATACGAAGAGAACAAGATCAAGCGACTCGGAGCTGAAGCAGCGCGTCCACATCGCGTTACCTACCGAAAGCTCACTCGTTAATGCGTCATATTGCAAAGGTTCATGTTCGTTGGGATGACCAAGATGCTTTTGGTCACGTCAACAATGCAACGTATCTGACGTATGTGCAAGAAGCGCGCGTCGAGATGTTATGGCGCACTCGTATCAACCAAGGCCTTGAGCCGATTCTGATGGAGATGGTTGTTGCCCGTGCAGAGCTTGATTACGTATTACCAATTTACGATGGCTCGATCGATATCGATTGCGAGATGTGGATCGGCAAGATTGGAGGGGCATCCTTTGAGATGCACTACGAACTGAAGAGCGCTGCCGGGCTCCATGCCCGCATCATGACTGTGCAGGTAGGTATCGACACCATAACAAAGAAGTCACGTCGGTTAAGCGATAGTGAACGTGAGTACCTAGTGCAGTATCAAGAGATCGATGACCCAAGCATCTAAGCACCGCTTGATCCACCCTGCGTGGATCGCATTCGGAGCAACCTTCGTCACCTTGGCCGCTAGCGCTGGATACCGCGCTGCGCCCTCAGTCTTAATCGTTCCGCTCCAGGATGCCTTTGGTTGGTCTCGATCGACTATCTCTCTGGCAGTAAGCATCAATGTATTGCTCTTTGGCTTAACCGCACCATTTGCGGCGGCACTGATGGAGCGCTTCACAATTCGCAAAGTTGTGATGACCGCACTCACTACTGTTGGAATCGGCTCAATCTCAACGATCTTTATGAATCGCCCGTGGCATCTCATGCTCTTGTGGGGCGTAGTGGTCGGAGTCGGTACCGGTTCGATCGCGCTGGT
Organism: Candidatus Nanopelagicaceae bacterium; assembly: GCA_040402375.1. GTDB lineage: Bacteria > Actinomycetota > Actinomycetes > Nanopelagicales > Nanopelagicaceae > PALSA-747. The sequence goes on from JBBAMR010000021.1 coordinate 8,475, forward strand.
CTTCGCCGCAAACATTGCGAACCGATGGTTTATCGCAAAGAAGGGCCTTGTGATCGGAATGCTGACAGCGGCCTCGGCTTCCGGTCAGCTGATCTTTCTACCAACGCTCTCTTCACTCGCAACCCATCACGGCTGGAAATCTGTCGGTCTCACAGTTGGTGGAGCATCACTCGTCATGGTTCCGTTGGTCTACCTCTTCTTGAAGGAGAGTCCAGCATCAATGGGAGTGGCGCCTTACGGTGCACCTGCTGATTGGACTCCACCGGTCGCTATGAAACGCAACGCTGCTAAGGAAGCAATTGACACGCTACGGGAAGCATCTGGGCACCGAGATTTTTGGTACCTCGTCCTCTCATTTATGGTCTGTGGTTTATCGACGAGTGGACTTGTTGGAACTCACTTCATTCCAGCTTCCCATGATCATGGAATGTCAGATGTCACCGCTGCAGGCCTCTTAGCGCTGATCGGAATCTTTGATGTTGTCGGAACTATCTTCTCCGGGTACCTGACTGACCGGGTCGATCCACGCAAACTTCTCTTCTTCTATTACTTCTTGCGCGGACTCTCACTCTTCTTGCTTCCATCAATCCTCTTCTCATCGCTGCACGCCTCGACTCTCGTCTTCATCATCTTCTACGGTCTCGATTGGGTGGCAACGGTTCCACCAACAATCGTGCTCTGTCGTCGAATCCTGGGACCAGAACGTGCAACTGTGGTCTATGGCTGGGTTTTCACGGCACATCAAGTCGGTGGATCGATTGCAGCAAGTGGCGCCGCTATCTTGCGTGTGCACTTCGGCAACTACGCCCTGGCCTTCTGTATCGCTGGAATCCTCTGCCTCGCCTCGTCATATGTTGTACTTCAGATTGGCAAGAGCGAGCAACCTGAAAAGATTCCCGTTAGTGTCTGAACCAACTTTTTACGAGAAGATCGGTGGCGAACAAACCTTCGCCGATCTCGCTTCACATTTTTACGCGCTCGTTGCGATCGATCCAATCTTGCGTCCGATGTATCCAGAAAATGATTTACACGGCGCTGGTGAGCGTTTAAAGATGTTCTTAGAGCAGTACTGGGGCGGACCCACGACATACTCTGAACAACGAGGCCACCCAAGACTTCGCGCGCGTCATGCCGGCTTTCATATTGATAGCGCTGCCCGAGATGCGTGGCTTCGCTGCATGCAATCAGCGGTCTCAGAGATTGAGTGTGCGCCAGAGCTAAAAGCTGAACTCTGGAGTTATATGCTCGAGGCTGCCCAGTTCATGGTGAACAAGCCAGATGATGTTGGTGGCCAAGAGATCAAGCTCGTTTAGGTTGGGACTTGTTACCAATCTTTAGGATCTCACCATTGCGTAAGTACCAAAGAGTTCCATCTTCACCGCGCACTGTCGTGATGCGAAGTCCGACAGATTCGACACTTCCTTTGACTTCAAGAACTTCAACGAGATCGCCTACACCGTACTGATCTTCGACCAGCATGAAGATTCCAGCGAGAATGTCACGAACGATTGTCTGTGCACCTAAACCAAGTGCAACACCAACAACTCCAGCTGATGCAACAACTGGACCAAGGTTTAAACCAAATTCACTTAAGATCATCGAGAGCGCAATCAACCAGATTAACCCGTTGAGCGTTGACTTCAGGATGGTCCCGGTCGTCTGAGCTCGTTCGCGTTGTCGGGTGGCGGTTCGCTGCGGTCCAGGGACAAAGTCCGCATTGGCGATCCGGTTCATCGCACGGCTAATTGCCCTGCCCCCGATGATCTGCAATCCAAGGGCCACAAGGACGATGGCCAGGATATGGAGCGGTGCGCCGCTGAACCAGGTGTAAATATGGTGAACATTGAGTTTCATAATATGAAGACTCTATCTAAATCCTAGGAAATACAGGTATTTCTCGGGGGAGTAGGGCACTATTTCTGCATGGCGCGCTGGTTGTGCGCCCGCCGGTGCAAGCCACGCTTCGGCCCGTTTGAGGGAGAAAGATCGGTGAGTCAGACCCTAGTTCTGAATGCCACCTACGAGCCACTAGGTGTTGTTTCAGATAGACGTGCGCTAATCCTTGTTTTAAATCAGCGCGCATCAACCATCGAAGAATCTGGAATCGTCCTGCATTACGCCGGGGGCGAGGTCGTACTTCCGACCGTCATCCGATTAACTAAATTTGTAAAGATCCCATATCGCCACGCTGTCCCACTATCTCGCCGCGCAATCTTTGCTCGCGACGGTGGCAAGTGTGTCTATTGCGGTGCGACCGCGACATCGATTGACCATGTGATTCCTCGAAGTCGAGGCGGTGCCCATCAATGGGAGAACGTCGTTGCTGCTTGTCACAAGTGCAATCATGCAAAGGCAGATCGAATGTTGAAAGAGATTGGGTGGAGGCTTCGTCAACTTCCACGCGAACCAGTCGGTGCTGCATGGCGGATTCTCGGGACTGGTCGATCAGATGAGCGCTGGCTCACATATCTTGAGCCTTATGGCATCGCTGCGATCTCTGCGAGTGCTGCAACCGCCTAATCGAAGTAATACGATCAGGCCATGAACTTGCGCCTCTTGCCACAGCTTTCAACTCTCGCCCATCAATCATCTCAAGAAGATGGATCGATGCCAGGTCCTGGCCTATCGGCGCTACATACGATGCTCTACTTCGTCGTGACGCCGGTGGCACTCTTCCTCATTATTACTGCAGCAGTTCTTCTTAGTACTCGCAAAGATTCAAAGAAGTAAATCCTTAGGCATCCTTCGCTTGGGCACGAAGCGCGCGAGCAAGGTGATCGCGATTCTCATTTAAGAATCTAATCATCGCTGCCGGCGCATCCTTATGGGCTGCAAGCCAAGCATCGGTCTTCGCTAAGACTTCATTGGTCACGATGTGGTGTGGGAACATTTCTTCGACGATTGATCCACCCATCTCGAATCCATGCTGATCCCATGTGGTGAGCAAGGAGTCGAAGTATGGATCAACAAAGTGAGATAAGAGATCGCGCTGTGATGCACGCTGGAATCCACCCATCTTTGCCTGACGAACTTGAGTACCAGTCTCTACCTTGTAGATATCAGCCCATGCTGCCTGCTTTGCCTCAAGAGTCGGAATCGCTGCAAGTGCTCGCTGGAATGCAGCGTTACCTGGAATCGTGTTATCTGCCTCAAGCAACTTGCGGAGATCACTTTCCCCAAACGAACCAACGCCGGCGAGTGCTGTACCAAGGGCCCAGCGAAGATCTGTGTCGAGCAGCAATCCGGCAATCGATCCACCGAAGATTGCTTGCAACTTTGCGATCTGTTCTGGCGTAGATGCAAGAGATGCATATGCCTTGGCAAGCTGGAGCTGCTTATCTGATCCAGCCTTCTCCTTGAGAAGGAGTGCATAGATCGAATCAGCGGCACGTGACTTAAGGGCTGGACGATGTGCAGGCGATGCATAGTCTTCGATTGTCATTGAGATTCTGGCGCCTGCACCAGTTACCGAACTGATATGCGTTTCGCCATCAAGACCAGCGAGTGCAATATCAATCCACTCAGTTGTTGAGATCTCAGCATCGCGGGTCATATCCCACGCGGCAGACCAGCAGATTGCGCGAGCTAGTGAATCGTCGATCTTGCCGAGGTGTGACTTGAGAGTTTCGATCGAGCGAGCATCTAAGCGCCACTTACCGTAGGAGAGATCGTGGTCGTTGATCAAGAGTAGATCTGCAGCGGCAACACCTGTGAGTGAAGTGACCTCAGTTGATGCACCTGCAACATCCATCTCTGTTGATGAACGTCGGACTACGCGATCGTCCTTGATATCAAAGATTCCGACAGAGAGACGATGTGGACGAAGTTCGCGTGAACCGGCAGGGACTGTTGGGGCTTCCTGCAGAATCTTTACCGATGCATAGTTGTTGCCATCAAGTGTGATCTCTGGGCGAATTGTGTTGACGCCGGCGGTGCGTAGCCAGGTATCGACCCACGATGTGAGGTCGCGACCGCTTGATTCAGTGAGCGCGTTGAGGAGATCATCGAGTGTGGTATTTCCCCATGCATGCTTTTTGAAGTAGTTACGTAGTCCTTCAAGGAACTTCTCGCGACCACAGTAATGGACGAGCTGGGCGAGGACTGAAGCGCCTTTCGCGTAGGAGATACCGTCAAAGTTAGCTGCAGCGGTCTCAATATCAGCCGGATCAGTGATGATTGGGTGAGTTGTGACGAGCTGATCTTGATCATAAGCCCAGTTCTTTGAGTCAATGTTGAAGCCGGTCCATGACTCTTTGAAGCGTGTGCACTCTGAAAGGGCAAGAGCTGAAGACCATTCGGCAAATGACTCATTGAGCCACAAGTCATTCCACCATTGCATGGTGACAAGGTTTCCAAACCACATATGCGCCATCTCGTGCAAGATGACATGGGCACGGCTCTCAAACATGCGATCTGTGACCTTTGATCTAAAGACTAAGAGCTCTTCTAAGAAGGTAACGCAACCTGAGTTCTCCATCGCACCCCAGTTGTAATCAACGACTGCAATCTGATCATATTTTTCAAATGGGTACTCAATGCCGAATACCTCTTCAAAGTAGGCAAATCCCTGCTTGGTGATGAGGAAGACATCGTCAGGATCCATGAACTCAGCGAGCGACTTACGTGCGTACATGCCAAGTGGAACAACCTTCTTGCCTCGGTACTCATCATGCACATGCGCATAAGGACCAGCGATCATCGCCGTGATGTAGGTCGAGATACGTGGAGTCGGATCAAAGGTCACAACCTTCTTATCTCCGTTGACTTCAGTAGAAGCTACCGGGCTATTTGAGATGACTTCCCAATGGCTAGGAGCTGTAACTGTGAGTGCATAGATCGCCTTGAGATCTGGCTGATCAAAGCATGGATACATCTTGCGAATGTGTGCGGTCTCACCCATTGAGTAGAGGTATGCCTCGTCATCGACGGGATCCACTGAGAGCTGAAGTCCTTCGCCAACTTTTGAATATGGCATCTCGGCGTTAACGATTAATTCGTTCTTCGCAGCAAGTCCTGAGAGAAAGAGACTCTCGCCATCGAAGTTTGTGACATCCACTGCGGCGCCATTAAGAGTGGCAGAGATAATGCGCGATGCGACGACATCGATAAATGTTGAGTAGCCAGGAGTTGTGCAGGTAAATGTCACAGTGGTCTCGGCGATGAAGTGCTCGCGACCTGTGCTCACATCAAGGTGGATGCGGTAGGTATCGATCGCAAGATGTGCAGAACGTTCTGCAGCTTCGACGCGGGTGAGGTTTAGACCAGGCACGAGGGCTCCTTCAGTGAGTATCGATTATTGAGGTGGAATCAGGGCGATAACCTACTCCTGTGAGCGAAGTTGAGCGTCCCCACAACCGAAGTTATCGACTTCGGGGCGACCGTGCTACCCCCGCGCAAGAGGGCGCTTACGAGAGGCTCTGGCCGATATTTGGCATCGCACCTGGTGGGGTGATCGACCCACGTTTGATCTTCCCTGATAGCAAGCAGCGAATTATGGAGATCGGCAGCGGAATGGGCGAGGCGACTGCTCAGATCGCAGCGCACTTTCCTGAGACTGGCTTCCTAGTCGTTGAAGTGCATAAGCCAGGAATCGGCGCACTGATGAATCTCTGCACAAAGGCTGGTACGACAAACCTTCGCATCATCGAAGAAGATGTCCATGTGATTATGCGCGATAGCGTGCCTGATCTGTCACTTGATGCAATACATCTCTACTTCCCAGATCCATGGCCGAAGAATGGCCACCATAAACGTCGGATGGTTCAACAAGAGTTCTTAGAACTAATTCATCCAAAGATTAAAGATGGTGGATATATCCACATTGCAACAGATTGGTTCCCTTATGCGCAGTGGATCCAGCGTGTATTTGCTGCCAGTGATTTATTTACTGGGGGAGTGATTGAACGACCTCAGTGGCGGCCGATCTCAAAGTTTGAAGGCCAAGGAATTCGTAAGGGTCATATCGTTACCGATATGAAGTACTTTAAGAATTAATTAATTACGCCGTTAGTTTCGTAGCGAGAGACCATCGCGATCCGACGAATGTGTCGTTCATCGCCAGAGAATGGTTCAGAGATAAATGCATCAACCATCTCTAGGCAGAACTCTGGGGTGTGCATTCGACCGCCGATTGCGACAACGTTTGCATCGTTATGTTGGCGGCCAAGCTTTGCAGTCTCGATCGACCAGGCGAGTGCCGCACGAATACCTTTGACCTTATTTGCGGCGATCTGCTCGCCGTTGCCAGATCCACCTAAGACGATGCCGAGTGAGCCAGGCTCATTAGCAACTGCCTCTGCTGCTGGAATGCAGAAGACCGGATAGTCATCGAGTGGATCAAGAGTGTGTGGGCCGTGGTCAACGACATCGTGGCCATGCGACTGAAGGTGCGCGACGATTACCGCCTTGAAATCAAGTCCCGCATGGTCGCTACCGATATGAATTCTCACAGGGATATCTTCTTATAAATTGCCAGAAAATGAAGAAGGCGCTCACTGGGGAAGAGTGAGCGCCTTCTTTTTAATCCCTCGATGGATTAAAGGTGGTGATTAGCCATTTGTTGCTGGTGCTGCTGGAGCAAGTGGTGCTGGTCCATGACCGTGTCCACCCATACGCCCCATTCCACCCTCATGACCCATTCCTGGCTGCCCTGGCTGTCCAGGAGCTGCGTTGACATGAGCAGTGACGCGAGCGACGGTATTAGCTTTTACATTGACGGCCTGTGCGGCGGTCAACTGTCCAGCTGTTACTGCAGCATCGATCTCTTTATTCTCGAGTGCAACGAGTGCATCGATGAGTGCCTGAGTCTTTGTTCCAGCAAGCGCTGCAAGAGACTTTCCTGCATCGCGAGCTGCCTTCAACGCAGTTGCATCAATTCCAAGTGTCGACAGAATTACTGCTTGATTGGCTGACTTTTCAGCCCCGCGCATTCCGCCTACAGGTCCACCTGCAGGACGTGCAGGCTTTGCAGCTTGGAAGGCTGCAAGGATCGCATCTTCTTGAGCTTGTGTGATGGTTCCCTTGACGACGAGCGCATCGAGAGCACTCTTCATTGGGTTTGCGCCAGTAGTTGCGCGCGCGCCACCGATTGTTGGCTTTGTGGCAGCGACGTTCTTTGCTGACTTTGATGGTGCTGCATGTGCAGCGGTCAATGAGCCAACTGCTACTGATGAAATAACTGCTGCAACTATCGCAGATGATTTTCTATTGAGCTTCATCTATTTCCTATCCCTTGTTAGCACTTGTTTATTACTGGTTATCTAGATGCCCTCACATCCGGATAACCGCATATAACTCTCTCTGACTGCGAAAGAGCGTCGATATAGGTGAGAGGGTAATGAGAGTTGCTGAGAGTTCAGTGTGAAGTGCGAATTTTCCCACTCTGGGATCCCGAGAAAAAGGGTGGATCCACCTAGAAAATCACGCTCCGTATTTTTCACACTATGAGGAGACTGGGCTCGCCGAGCCCTCACCTGGCCCTGGAAGGGGGAAGAAGATGGCTTACTTACAGAAGCTCATCGCAGCATCACTTAGTGTGGGGATAGCGCTCACAACGTTCGGAGCCTCAAGTGGCCTGGCCGCCACCACGGTCAAGAAGGCAGGGCGCGTAGTCGCCCCAAGACCCAACACGATTCTTAGCGGCCACGGTGCGCCATCGTCCGCGATCGGTATCGAAGGCGATTTCTATATAGATATGGCAACCCTCAATTTCTACGGCCCGAAGGGCGTTACTCGATGGAGCGCGCCAGTTACCTTGAAGGGCGATCCAGGTACTCCGGGTAGTGAAGGCAAGAACGGCTCATCATCAACTGGTGCGACAGGTGCCCAAGGTTTGCAAGGTGCGCGCGGAGAGAAAGGCGATGCCGGTCCAGCAGGTGCACCGGGTGCAACGGGTGCGAATGGCGCTCCTGGCGAAGCAGGTCCTCCAGGTCCTACCGGTCCCGCAGGTCCGACAGGTGCAACAGGTCCGCAAGGACCAGCTGGTGCATCAGGAAGTGGTGGCGGTGGATCAACTGGTGCAACAGGTCCAGCTGGTCCTACTGGTCCCGCAGGGCCGACAGGCCCAACCGGTGCAACAGGTTCAACAGGATTAACAGGACCAACTGGTCCAACGGGTGCGACAGGACCAACTGGTTTAACTGGCCCTGCAGGACCTTCTGGTGCAACAGGTTCAACTGGTTTAACGGGAGCAACAGGGCTAACCGGTCCAGTAGGTCCAACGGGATTAACTGGAGCAACAGGATTAACGGGACCGGCAGGTCCAACAGGAGCGAAAGGTGAGACCGGAGCAACTGGCGCTCAAGGTATTCAAGGTGCACCGGGTGCAACTGGCCTTAACGGTGTAACAAAAATAACTTATGGAAATCTAATATTTCCAAATATCTCAACCTCCGGAGCCGGATCAACTATGTCTCAAGGATTTATAAATCTTGCGGTGGGAAAGATTTATTCAATTGAAGCGCTAATCCATGGTCAACTTAATAGTGGCGTCCCTTGTCAATTAACCTTCTTGCCAATAGTTAATCAAGTCGGGTCTGGAACGGCGCCGTTAATTCTCTTTGATTACGTGCGTGGAGACTCGATCAGTCGAAACGATTCGGGGCAGTTTGAGGAAAACATTCAAGCTTGGGGACTAATCGACAACAGCCTTGGCACAACTCCATTAAAAGTCGCGTTTCAGATTTCTGTTGATAGCGGGACATTTGTTGCGTCGGGCAGTTACTTTGTGGAGGAAGTGGGGGCGGCTATTAAGCAAGTCTTGAGCTAAAACTGGAGCGGGTGACCGGGATCGAACCGGCATGGCCAGCTTGGAAGGCTGGG
>JBBAMR010000022.1:0-14575 GCA_040402375.1 Candidatus Nanopelagicaceae bacterium
TACAGCAGAAGTGGAATACAGCAGAAGTGAAATACAGCAGAAGTGAAATACAGCATGGCACCAAACAGTACTAACCCAAATTTTTAGCCAGCAGTAAAGAAAAAAAGGAGAAGCAAATGGCGGGACAGAAGATCCGCATTCGGCTCAAGGCTTACGACCACGAGGTCATCGATTCATCAGCGAAGAAGATCGTTGAGACTGTCGAGCGCACCGGTGCCACTGTCGCAGGTCCAGTACCGCTACCTACAGAGAAGAACACCTTCTGTGTAATCCGCTCTCCGCACAAGTACAAGGACAGCCGCGAACATTTCGAGATGCGCACACATAAGCGCCTCATCGACATCATCGATCCAACTCCTAAGACAGTTGATTCATTGATGCGCCTCGATCTCCCTGCCGGCGTTGACATTGAGATCAAGCTCTAGGGCTAATGGGAAAGGGCGAATAGGAAAAATTATGTCTAATACTCAATCACAGGGCTCTGCCATCAAGGGAATCCTTGGCAAGAAGCTCGGAATGACTCAGGTCTTCGATGCGAACAACAAGATTGTTCCAGTAACAGTCGTTGAAGCCGGACCTTGCATCGTCACAGATATTCGCACCCTAGAGCGCGATGGCTACACAGCTATTCAGCTTGCCTTCGGTGCAGTCGATCCACGTAAAGTCACAAAGCCAGTCGCTGGCCACTTCGAGAAGGCTGGTGTTACACCACGTCTTGAGGTTGCAGAGCTTCGTGTTGCTGACACTTCTCAATACACAATTGGTCAAGAACTTCGTGCAGATGTTTTTGCACCAGGTGAGATCGTCGATGCAACCGGTACCTCACGCGGTAAAGGTTCTGCTGGTGTAATGAAGCGTCACGGCTTCTCAGGTCTTGGTGCCTCTCACGGTGTAGACCGTAAGCACCGTATGCCAGGTTCTATCGGTAACCGAACAACACCAGGTCGCGTCTTCAAGGGTAAGAAGATGATGGGACGTATGGGTGTTGAGCGCGTAACAACTCAGAACCTCAAAGTTCATTCTGTTGATGCAGCAAAGTCTTTGATCTTGATCAAGGGCGCTATTCCAGGTGCAACAAACTCAATCGTTTTCATCCGCTCTGCTGCCAAGAAGGCAGTTTCTGAGCATGCAACTAATAAGGCAGGTGCATAAGTCATGTCATTAACAGTCGACATTAAGAGCGCAGAAGGCAAGAAGGTTGGATCAATCGATCTACCTGCTGAGATCTTCGACGTTCAAGCTAATGTCCCTCTTATCCACCAAGTAGTTGTTGCGCAGCTCGCTGCTGCACGCGCTGGTACTGCAAAGACTAAAACTCGTGCAGAGGTAAGCGGTTCAGGTAAGAAGCCTTTCAAGCAGAAGGGAACCGGTCGCGCTCGTCAGGGCTCAGTCCGTGCTCCACTTCAGCGTCACGGTGGTGTCTCGCATGGACCAGTTCCACGCAAGTATGACCAACGCACACCAAAGAAGATGATCGCTGCAGCTATCAAGGGTTGCCTCTCAGATCGTGCACGCGAAGAGCGTATCCACGTCATCGAGTCGATCACTTCAACACCATCAACTCAAGCTGCGATCGCTGCAGTCCGTCAGTTCTCTGATCGCAAGAACATTCTCGTCGTTCTTTCACGCTCAGAAGATCTTGCCTGGCGCGCACTTCGCAACGCTGAGAACACACACCTCATCGTTAACGATCAGCTCAACGCTTACGACATCCTCGTTTCAGATGATGTTGTCTTCTCAGAGAGCGCGATCCGCGAATTCTTAGCAGGTCCAGCTCGAGCAGCATCAGCTGTTGCTCGCGAGAGTGAAGTAGAGGTCTCAGCATAATGAGCGAACATCGCGACGTACTGCTACGCCCAGTTGTCTCAGAGAAGTCCTATGGTCTTCTCGACGAGAACAAATACACATTCATTGTTGCTCCAGATGCCAACAAGACCGAGATCAAGATCGCGGTTGAGAAGGTATTCGGAGTCAAGGTGCTCAGCGTGAACACCCTCAATCGCCAAGGTAAGCGCAAGCGCGCCAAGGTTGGTTTTGGAAAGCGCAACAACACCAAGCGTGCGATCGTGCACGTTGCTGCCGGTGACCGTATCGACATCTTCGGAGGACCTGTCTCCTAGGCGCAAGCTTTCGACACAGGACTAGAAGAAGAAAAGGACAGATAAAAAATGGCGCTACGTAAACTCAAGCCCACGACACCAGGCCAGCGCGGTGCAAGCGTTCCTGATTTCGCAGAGATCACACGCACAACCCCAGAGAAGTCATTGGTTCGCCCACTGCACTCAAAGGGTGGTCGTAATGCAACCGGTCGCATCACAGTTCGTCACCAAGGTGGCGGTCACAAGCGTGCCTACCGTTTGATCGACTTTACTCGTAACGATAAAGATGGCATTCCCGCAAAGGTTGCTCATATCGAATACGATCCAAACCGTACAGCTCGTATTGCACTCTTGCATTACGCAGATGGCGAGAAGCGTTACATCTTGGCTCCAAATAAGTTGAAGCAGGGCGATCCAATCGAGAATGGCCCATCAGCTGATATCAAGCCAGGTAACTCACTTCCACTACGTAACATTCCAGTAGGTACCGTCGTTCACGCGATTGAACTACGCCCAGGCGGAGGAGCAAAGATTGCTCGTTCAGCTGGTGCATCAGTTCAGCTCGTCGCAAAAGAAGGCCCATACGCACAACTTCGTATGCCTTCTGGCGAAATCCGTAACGTCGATGTCCGTTGCCGTGCAACTGTTGGCGAAGTCGGCAATGCCGAGCAGAGCAACATCAACTACGGTAAAGCTGGACGTAAGCGTTGGTTGGGTATTCGCCCAACTGTTCGCGGTGTTGTAATGAACCCTGTTGATCACCCACACGGTGGTGGTGAAGGTAAGACTTCTGGTGGACGTCACCCAGTTTCACCTTGGGGTAAGCCTGAAGGACGTACTCGTAAGAAGAAGGCGTCTGATTCCATGATTGTCCGCCGTCGTAAGTCGAACAAGAAGCGATAAGGAGCCGACTGCAAATGCCACGTAGTTTAAAGAAGGGTCCATTCGTGGACGGCCACCTTCAGAAGAAGGTCGATGTTCAGAACGACGCTAACACCAAGAATGTCATCAAGACTTGGTCACGTCGCTCAATGATCATCCCAACAATGATCGGCCACACCATCGCTGTTCATGACGGACGTAAGCACGTTCCAGTATTCGTGACTGAAGCAATGATTGGACACAAGCTCGGTGAGTTTGCTCCAACTCGCACCTTCAAGGGTCACGTCAAGGATGATCGGAGAGCATCTCGTGGCTAGTAACTTGCCAAAGGCTGACCAGAGCGATGTATTGGTTGCAAAGGCTGTTCTTCGTAACATCCGCAGCACACCACAGAAGGCTCGTCGTGTCGTCAACATCATCCGTGGAGAGCGCGTCGATAACGCACTCGTCACCTTGAAGTTCGCGCCTCAGGAGATCGGTGACGATCTCTACACACTTCTTAACTCAGCTGTCGCTAACGCAAAGCAGAAGAACCCATCACTTCGTGATGCTTCTGAACTTTGGGTATCTGAAGCAACAGTGGATGAAGGCTTCACATTGAAGCGCTTCCGTCCACGTGCTCAGGGCCGTGGATTCACCATCCGCAAGCGCACCAGCACAATCACATTAACCGTTTCAGATGATCGCGGTTATCGCGTGAATGGACAGCGTAAGGCTGCTCATGTTCACAAGAATGCCAAGAAATCTGCTAACGAAGGGAAGGCCAACTAAATGGGTCAAAAAGTAAATCCACATGGCTTCCGCCTTGGTATCACCACCGAGTTCAAATCTCGTTGGTTCGCTGAGAAGAACTACAAAGACTATGTAAAAGAAGATATCGAGATCCGTCGCATGATGTCTAAAGGCATGGAACGCGCAGGAGTTTCTCGTATTGAAATCGAACGTACACGCGAGCGTGTTCGTATCGATCTCTTCACTGCACGCCCTGGCATCGTTATCGGTCGCCGTGGAACCGAAGCTGATCGCATCCGTATGGATCTTGAGAAGCTCACCGGCAAGCAGGTACAGCTCAACATTCTTGAAGTGAAGAACCCAGAGATTGATGCACAGCTTGTTGCACAGGGAATCGCTGAGCAGCTCTCTGCTCGTGTCTCTTTCCGTCGCGCAATGCGTAAGTCAATGCAGGCAGCTCTCAAGGCTGGCGCGCAGGGTATTCGTGTTCAGTGTGGTGGACGTCTTGGCGGAGCAGAAATTGCTCGCTCAGAGTTCTACCGCGAGGGTCGCGTACCTCTTCACACACTTCGTGCAGATATTGATTACGGCTTCTATGAGGCTGCAACAACATTTGGTCGCCTCGGTGTAAAGGTTTGGATCTACAAGGGTGAAGTTATCGAATCCCGCGCAGAGCGCGCCGCATCAGCACTTGCTGCTGCACGCGCACCAAAGCCTTCACGTGGACCTGCTCGCCCACAACGCGCACGCGCAGAGGTCACATCCTCAAACGTTGCCGATCGTGGCGCAGCTCCAGTAGCCGCAGCTCCAGTTGATGTTGCTGCTCCAGCAAGCGAAGGGACGGTCACTGAATAATGTTGATTCCTCGCAAGGTTAAGCACCGTAAGCAGCACCACCCAAAGCGTGCTGGTATGTCAAAGGGCGGAACCGTTGTCTCCTTCGGAGATTTCGGAATCCAAGCTCTTGAGCCTGCATATGTGACAAACCGTCAGATCGAAGCCGCTCGTATTGCGATGACCCGTCACATCAAGCGTGGTGGAAAGGTTTGGATCAATATTTATCCAGATCGTCCTCTCACCAAGAAGCCTGCTGAAACTCGTATGGGTTCCGGTAAGGGTTCACCTGAGTGGTGGATTGCAAACGTCAAGCCAGGTCGTGTGATGTTTGAAATCTCTGGCGTTGCAGAAGAAATTGCTACAGAAGCGATGGTTCGTGCGATGCACAAGTTGCCAATGAAGTGCCGCGTAGTGAAGCGTGAGGAGTTCTAATGTCAAATATCGTTTCAGCTGAGACGCTTCGTGCGCTCTCAACAGATGAACTAGCTATCAAGCTAGGAGAGGCGAAGGAAGAGCTATTCAACCTTCGTTTCCAGGCAGCAACAGGACAGCTTGAGAGCCACGGTCGTTTGACCCAGGTTCGTAAAGAGATTGCGCGCATCTACACAATTTTGCGTGAACGCGAATTAGGAATTGGAGGCGCCGCATAATGTCTAACACTGAAGAGACCCGCGGTTTCCGTAAGACCCGTGAAGGAATCGTCACAAGCGACAAGATGGATAAGACTGTCGTCGTTTCGATCCAAGATCAGGTAAAGCATGGACTTTATTCAAAGGTCATGGTCCGCACACATAAGCTCAAGGCTCACGATGAGAAGAACGAAGCCGGTATCGGCGATCGCGTTCTCTTGATGGAGACTCGTCCGCTATCCGCTACCAAGCGTTGGCGCGTTGTGCAGATCCTCGAGAAGGCTAAGTAAGCAAAGGGAGTGAAAAAGGAATGATTCAACAAGAATCGCGACTTCGTGTCGCCGATAACACCGGTGCAAAGGAACTTCTCTGCATCCGTGTACTCGGGGGCTCATCCCGTCGCTACGCCGGAATCGGTGACATCATCGTATGTACCGTCAAGGATGCAATCCCTGGTGGTCAGGTTAAGAAGGGTGAGGTCGTCAAGGCTGTCATCGTTCGTACCGTAAAAGAGAATCGTCGTCCTGACGGTTCATATATCAAGTTTGATGAGAACGCTGCAGTGATCTTGAAGGCTGATGGCGAGCCACGTGGAACCCGTATCTTCGGACCAGTTGCTCGTGAACTCCGCGATAAGAAGTTCATGAAGATCATTTCATTAGCGCCGGAGGTTCTATAAAAATGGCACGCATTAAAAAGGGCGATACCGTCCTCGTCATCGCAGGCAAAGATAAGGGTGTCCAAGGCACCGTTCTCGAAATCAACCGCGAAGCCGATCGCGTTCTTGTCGAAGGTGCGAACCGCGTAAAGCGTCACACCAAAGAGACAACATCAGAGCGCGGCGTAAAAGTCGGAGGCATCCTTACTGTTGAGTCTTCAATCCACATCTCGAATGTGCAGATTGTTGGCGATGACGGCAAGGCAACACGAATTGGTTCACGTAAAGATGAAGATGGCAAGAACATCCGCATCTCACGTCGTACCGGGAAGGACATCTAATAATGTCTACTTCAACCCAGCCACGCTTAAAAGCTCGCTACATTGCCGAGATCAAGCCAGCCCTCAAGGCGACTTTTTCATACGGCAACGTCATGCAGATCCCAACGCTGACTAAGGTCATCGTCAACATGGGTGTCGGCGAAGCTGCTCGTGACTCGAAGTTGATCGAAGGTGCGATCCGCGATCTCACCATCATCACCGGACAGAAGCCACAAGTAACTAAGTCACGTAAGTCAATTGCTCAGTTCAAGTTGCGTGAAGGTATGCCAATTGGCGCCCACGTAACACTTCGCAATGATCGTATGTGGGAGTTCACAGATCGTCTTCTCTCGATCTCACTTCCTCGTATCCGCGACTTCCGTGGACTTTCACCAAAGCAATTTGATGGAAACGGTAACTACACCTTTGGTCTTACTGAGCAATCAGTATTCCCTGAGATCGAACAAGACAAGATCGATCGTCAGCGCGGTATGGATATCACTTTCGTCACCACAGCTAAGACAGATGCAGAAGGCCGTGAGCTCTTGAAGCAACTCGGTTTTCCATTCCGTGAGAACTAAGGAGCGAGAATAAATGGCAAAGACATCACTTAAGGTCAAAGCAGCTCGCAAGCCTAAGTTCAAGGTTCGCGGTTACACACGTTGCCAGCGTTGCGGTCGCCCGCATGCTGTCTACCAAAAGTTCGGCATCTGCCGTATCTGCTTCCGCGAGATGGCTCACCGTGGTGAGCTTCCAGGTATCACCAAGGCATCTTGGTAACCCAGAAAAAGTTTTAATAACCCACTAACTACGAGACAGGTCCTCTAAAACTTAGAGGAAACCAGCCCGAGAAAGGCCAGAGGCCAACAGAATGACAATGACAGATCCGATCGCAGACATGCTTGCACGTCTGCGCAACGCGAACTCTGCTTACCACAACGAGGTATCAATGCCTTCGTCGTCGGTAAAGATTCGTATTGCCGAAATTTTGAAGCAGGAGGGATTCATCGGCGACTTTAAAGTTGACGCGAACCCAGCTGGCTTCGGTAAGACACTAACTCTGAGTTTGAAGTTTGGTTCAGAGCGCGAACGTTCGATCGCTGGACTTCGTCGCGTCTCAAAGCCAGGTCTTCGCGTATACGCAAAGTCAACAGCTCTACCAAAGGTACTTGGTGGACTCGGCGTTGCAATCATTTCGACATCTTCCGGCCTGCTCACAGATAAGCAAGCCAACAAGCAAGGGGTAGGCGGAGAAGTTCTCGCCTACGTGTGGTGATCTGATGTCCCGTATCGGTCGTATGCCAATCGCGATTCCATCTGGAGTCGAAGTCACTATTGCTGGACAGAACGTCGCTGTAAAGGGACCTAAGGGTTCACTTGCAATCGTTGTTACTGAGCCAATCACAGTCGCGAAGGAAGAGAGCAACCTCGTTGTCGCTCGCCCAGACGACAGCCGTACAGCACGTTCACTCCACGGTCTTTCACGTACCTTGGTTGCAAATATGCTCGAAGGCGTCACAAACGGTTATGCAAAGACGATCAACATCGTCGGCGTTGGTTACCGTGTTGCTGAAAAGGGTAAGGATCTTGAATTCGCACTCGGCTACAGCCACTCCATTCAATTCCCAGCACCTGAAGGAATCACCTTCAAGGTCGAATCACCAACAAAGCTCACTATCAGCGGTATCGATAAGCAGCTCGTTGGCGAAGTAGCAGCGAAGGTTCAAAAGCTTCGCAAGGCTGACCCATACAAGGGCAAGGGTCTACACCTCGAAGGTGCAAAGATCCGCCGCAAGCAAGGAAAGACAGGTAAGAAGTAATGGCTATCGGTGTAAAAGTTGTTAAAGGCTCATCACAGAATGCACGCCGTCGTCGTCACTTCCGTGTCCGCAAGAAGGTCGTCGGCACTGCCGCTCGTCCTCGCCTTGTAGTGTCACGATCATCTCGTCACTTGGTTGCCCAGGTAATTGATGATGCACTCGGCCAGACATTGGCATCTGCTTCGACTATGGAAGCCGATCTTCGCAAAGATTCATCAAGTGACAAGAGCGCAAAGGCTCGCGTCGTTGGTGAGCTCGTTGCAAAGCGCGCAAAGGAAAAGGGAATTTCTACAGTGGTCTTTGACCGCGGTGGAAGCAAGTACCACGGTCGCATTGCTGCTCTTGCAGATAGTGCACGCGAGAATGGATTGGACTTCTAATGGTTGCTCCAGCATCAAATACTTCTAATTCAACACCTAATTCAGGTGGACCAGCTCGCGGAGGACGCGAAGGCGGCCAGGGTGGCGATAACCGCGGCCCACGTCGTGATCGTCGTGACGGAGCTCCTGAAAAAGAGAAGTCTCCCTACACAGAGCGCGTTGTCTTCATTAACCGCGTAGCGAAGGTTGTTAAGGGTGGACGTCGTTTCTCCTTCACAGCTCTCGTTGTCGTCGGAGATCAGAAGGGCACCATCGGTATCGGATACGGCAAGGCGAAGGAAGTTCCACAAGCTATCGCCAAGGCTGTTGAAGATGCGAAGAAGCAATTCTTCAAGGTCCCAGTTCTCAACGGAACAATTCCTCACCCAGTACAAGGTGAAGCAGCAGCAGGCGTAGTTCTACTTCGTCCAGCATCTGCCGGTACCGGAGTTATTGCTGGTGGTCCAGTTCGTGCAGTACTTGAGTGCGCTGGTATCCAGGATGTTCTGACCAAGTCTCTTGGTTCTGCAAATCCAATCAATATGGTTCACGCAACTGCAGCAGCGCTTAAGGCTCTCGAAGCCCCACAGGCAATTGCAGCTCGTCGTGGCCGTCCACTCGAAGATGTCGCACCTGCAGCAATTGTTCGTGCCATCGCAGCATCGGTAGGTGCATAACATGCCACGTCTAAAAGTTACCCAACTACGTTCAAAGGTCGGAGCTCGTCCAGAGCACCGCGAGACCTTGCGTTCACTTGGATTAAAGCGAATCGGTGATGTTGTCGTCAAGGAAGATCGGCCAGAGATTCGTGGAATGGTCGTCGCTGTACGTCACATGGTTACCGTTGAGGAGGTCGAATAACAATGGTTCTAAAGGTTCATCATCTTCGTCCAGCCCCTGGTGCAAAGAAGGCACGTACCCGTAAGGGTCGTGGTGAGGCATCAAAGGGAAAGACTGCAGGTCGTGGTGGCAAGGGAACTCGTGCTCGTAACGTAGTTCGTGCCGGCTTCGAAGGCGGTCAGCTTCCACTCGTCATGCGTCTTCCTAAGCTCCGTGGGTTCAAAAACCCTGAGCGCGTGGAGTACCAGCCAGTGAATGTCTCAACCATCAATGCCCTCTATCCAAAGGGTGGCACTGTTACAGTTGAAGATCTCATTGCAAAGGGTGCAGTGCGTGATAGTTATCCAGTAAAGGTCCTCGGAAATGGCGATATCACCGTTAAGGTAAATATCTCAGCTCACGGGTTCTCAGCTTCAGCGGTCGAGAAGATCTCTGCAGCAGGCGGATCAACTACCAAAATCTAATTAGATCGGGTCGAGCAGCGGATCTATCCGCTGCTCACACGAAAGAGAATTGACAGTAAGAAGGAGAGAAAATGCTTTCAGCGTTCGCAAAGGCCTTTAAGACACCTGATCTGCGCAAAAAGATTTTCTTCACCATGGCGATCATGGGCCTCTTCCGCTTCGGTTCGATCGTGCCAACACCAGGTGTTTCCTATAAGAATGTCCAGACCTGCTTGAAGGCAGCTAACAACGGCGGATTATTTGGCCTTGTTAACCTCTTCAGCGGTGGCGCACTTCTTCACCTCTCGGTCTTCGCACTCGGCATCATGCCGTACATCACCAGCTCAATCATTATTCAGCTCTTAACTGTTGTTATTCCTCGCTTCGAAACACTCAAGGCTGAGGGTCAATCAGGAACAGCAAAGCTCACTCAGTACACCCGTTACCTCACAGTTGGTCTCGCTGTACTTCAGTCAACCGGTCTCATCGCAGTTGCTCGCACACCGGGTCGTCTCTTCAGCGGTTGTGCCTCTCCGATTATTCCTGATGCTTCATGGCAACGTATTGTCACAATGGTCTTCGTCATGACCGCCGGAACTGCAGTAATCATGTGGCTCGGTGAATTGATTACAGATCGTGGCGTCGGTAATGGAATGTCTATCTTGATCTTCACATCGATCGCTGCCGGATTCCCAACGCAGCTCTGGTCGATCAAGCTCCAAAAGGGCATCTTCGCCTTCCTCTTCGTTCTTGCAGTCGGTATCTGTGTTGTTGCGGCAGTCGTATTCGTTGAGCAAGCTCAGCGCCGTATTCCGGTCCAGTATGCAAAGCGCCAAGTTGGTCGCCAGTCATATGGTGGAACCAGCACCTATATTCCAATCAAGGTAAATCAGGCTGGCGTTATCCCAGTAATTTTCGCATCATCACTGCTCTACATCCCATCATTGATCGTGAACTTCTCTGGTTCGCAGGCTAAGTGGGCAATCTGGGTGCAGCAGAACCTCGTTAAGGGCGATCACCCTATTTACATCATTGCTTACGCAACTCTGATCATCTTCTTCACCTACTTCTATGTAGCAATTACCTTCAACCCTGATGAGGTTGCAGATAACATGAAGCAGTACGGTGGATTTATCCCAGGTATCCGCGCTGGAAAGCCAACATCTGAGTACCTCCAGTATGTGCTCTCACGTATTACGGCGCCAGGGTCGCTCTACTTGGCATTCGTTGCGATTATCCCAATCATCGCGCTCATCCTCTTCAACGCATCTCAGAACTTCCCATTTGGTGGAACCGCTATCTTGATCGTTGTGGGTGTTGGACTTGATACTGCAAAGCAGATCGAATCCCAGTTGCAGCAGCGCTCCTACGAAGGTTTCTTGCGATAATGCGTCTGATCCTCGTTGGTCCTCCTGGGGCTGGTAAGGGCACTCAAGCAGTTCACCTTGCCGCACATTACGGAATTCCACATATCTCTACTGGCGATATCTTCCGCCACAATATGAAGAACGAGACTGAGCTCGGCATGTTGGCTAAGTCCTATGTTGATCGTGGCGAACTCGTTCCAGATACCGTCACCAACGAGATGGTAAGAGATCGCCTCAGCGATAGCGATGCAAAAGAAGGTTTCTTGCTCGATGGTTTCCCTCGCAACGTTGCGCAAGCAGCGCTCCTTCGGACAATCTTAGAGAAGGCGAATACCCCACTTGATGCGGTACTCGAGCTTGCTCTCGATGATGCAGAGATCATTGCTCGTCTCTCTGGACGACGCACCTGCCGTAACTGCGGAGCTACCTTCCATATGATCTACGAGAAGCCAGCGACTGAAGGTATCTGCGATACCTGCAAGAGTGATCTCTATCAGCGCCCGGATGACTCTGAAGAAGTTGTGAAGCGCCGCCTTGAAGTCTATGCAGAGCAGACGAGACCAATCGTCTCCTTCTACCAGGAAGAGGGCATACTCCTCACGATCCCTGCAGTCGGAGATATCACTGAGATTACTCATCGCGCCATCGCAGCTCTCACTGACGCCGTCTCTCGTTAATGGCGTAGCCCATGGCTATCCAGCTCAAAACTCTCGATCAACTCGCAACTATGCGCAAGGCCGGCATCGTTGTCGGTGAAGCCCTCCTTTTGATGAAAGAGGCGGCAAAGGCTGGCATCACGACGCTCGAACTCGATGCGATCGCAGCACAGCATTTAAAAGATCGCGGCGCCACATCATCATTTCTTGGTTATCACGGCTATCCCAATGTGCTCTGCGCATCAGTTAATCATGAAGTAGTTCATGGAATTCCTAATGAACGTCCGCTGCAATCAGGGGATCTTCTCTCGCTAGATTTTGGTGCGATCGTTGATGGTTGGCATGGTGATTCAGCGATCTCATTCGGTATTGGTGAGATCGATCCAGCAGATCAAAAACTCATGGATACCTGTGAAGGATCAATGTGGCGCGGTATCGCTGCTGCTAAAGTCGGGGGACACCTCACCGATATCTCTGATGCGATTCAGAGCTACATTGATGCACAAGGTCAGTACGGAATTCTTCGTGAGTACGGTGGTCACGGAATTGGTTCTGAGATGCATCAAGAACCGCATGTATTGAACTACGGAAAAGCTGGCTTCGGTCCAGAGCTCGTCGTTGGTCTTGCTCTCGCAATCGAACCGATGATTACACGTGGTTCTGCCACAACAAAGGTGCTCTCTGATGACTGGACCGTTGTCGCCATCGACAAATCAAATGGCGCTCACTTCGAACAATCATTTGCGCTCTTGCCTGATGGCAAGCCATTTGTTCTGACATCTCTTGATGGCGGACGAGAAGAGCTAGGACGCTTAGGCGTACAGATCTCAGATCTTCTTAAATAGCTCGCACTCCTGCTTTGTAGACCGCTTCAATCTCGACCTTATGAATATCACGCGGATTCATTGAAAATGGGCTTTCGTTCAAGATAATAAAATCTGCTCGCATCCCAACTTCTAATCGGCCGACTTCATCTTCACGGAAGTTTTGATAGGCAACCTGACTCGTATAAAAAAACCAAGATTCTTCTAAGGTGATTGCTTGATCTTCGCGCCATGGTAGATCAGCTGATCCTGGCTCGGTTCGGTGTACCGGAACCCCAAGGGCTAAGAGGGGGCTTTCACTAGTAATTGGCCAATCTGAGCCATAAGCAATCGCAACGCCAGCCGTAATCATGTCGCGCATTCGATATTGCAGATCATTGCGGTGACCGATTCGAGGTGCGATTAACTTCTTATTCATGGGATCTAAATACATCCATAGTGGTTGCATATTTGCGATCACGCCAAGCTTGGCAAAGCGCGGTAGATCAGCGTCATTAATCAGCTGTGCATGGACAATAACCGGGCGTCGATCCCACTCTGGATTTCGTGCAGATATTGCTTTAATCGCATCGAGTGCCTGGCGTACTGCTCGATCACCGATCGCATGAATATGGGCTTGGAATCCCAGCGCATCAAAATGTGCAACGGCATCAAAGAGTTCAGTATCTTCCCAGATCTTGATACCCGTAAATCCTGGTTGATCATCGTACGGTTCAAGCAGGGCTGCGGTACCACTTGAGAGCGCACCATCTGCCAAAAATTTTACCGATGACGCGTTGATCGAGGAGATGCCATCAAAGAGTGCGCGTTCTTTGCAGATGCGATCGCTCTCTTCGCGCCAATTCTCGGGGCTGACAAGAAAGGAGATATTAAAATCGATATCGAGAACGTTGCGCTGATGTGCTTCTAAGTAGATCTGCGCCATACCTGGTTCGACCCAAGAGTCGTTGGTATAGGTGACACCTTGATGCAATAGTTTCTGCGATGCGTAGGCAAGTGCATCGACTTCATCATCAATGGTGCGCGTCGGAATCTTTGAGAGGATCAGGTTCATCGCTTGAGGTTCGCGCAGAGTTCCTTTTGGTACGCCAGCAGCAGTACGTGCAATGCTTCCGCCATCAGGGTCTGGAGTCTGTGAGGTGATGCCGGCAATTTCTAGCGCCTTCGAATTTACCCAGATCGTATGATGATCAGCGGCGTGCAGCACTACTGGGCGATCACTCACAACCTCATCAATCCAGCTCGCTTCAAAGTCACCACCTGGAACAATCGCGGCTTCATAGGCACCGCCGACGATCCAGCCACTGTTTCGATCGGCTGGATGAGTATCGGCAAATCGGCCAATCTCGGCGAGGATCTCGGGAATCGAGGTAAGGCCAGTGACAGCCGGCCCAGCCGCCTCACGGCCAGCGAAGAGTGGGTGGGCATGGCCATCGCCAAAGGTGGGGGCGATGAACTTTCCGGTGAGATCTAGGCGGGTATCTGTGGCTACATCGAAGGAGTCGACCGCATTCTGGCCAATTGCGAGGATTTTCCCGTCACCGACGAGCATCGCGCGCTGCTCAGGTGAGGCAGGGGAGCCAGGTGAGCAGATCGTGGCCCCATCGAGAAAGAGCCTCATCTTCCGAGATATCCCAGCTTTGGCTGCATGAGTGGAGTATAAGGGCCGGATTTCCCCTATCACGCTTATCTCGGTAGCCTTCTCCTCTGCCTAGAAATAGGCGGCAAAACTGTACTGCCCATGTAAGTCACGTGTAAGTAACTCGCAAGAGTCCTTGAAGAGATAAGTAGGTACTGCTTGGCTAAGAAAGATGGCGCAATCGAGATCGAAGGCGTCGTAGCTGAAGCTCTGCCGAACGCAATGTTCAAGGTAACGCTTACAAATGGACACGTTGTGCTGGCACATATCAGCGGAAAGATGCGACAGAACTACATTCGTATCTTGCCTGAAGATCGTGTGATCGTAGAACTGAGCCCATATGACCTTACGCGAGGTCGTATTACATACCGTTACAAGTAATCCGTTACAAGTAATTTAGTGAAAGAGGAATATCGTGAAGGTTAATCCAAGCGTGAAGAAGATTTGCGACAAGTGCAAAGTCATTCGTCG
>JBBAMR010000023.1:0-12459 GCA_040402375.1 Candidatus Nanopelagicaceae bacterium
TGCTCTACCGACTGAGCTATAGGCCCCACTGCCTCACAGAACGAATCTTGTGCGCTGGTGAAGTGTAACGCCTGCAGGCTATGGGCCAAATCTGCTGGATTTATTCGGCGATACTGGCTGAGAACTGGCTCGCATATAGGTCGTAATAGAAGCCCTTTGCTGCCATTAGGTCATGGTGGTTGCCTTGCTCGATCAAAGCTCCTTTATCCATCACCAGGATTACATCGGCGTCACGAATTGTTGAGAGTCGGTGTGCGATCACGAAGCTGGTTCGACCAGCACGAAGCTTTGCCATCGCTTGTTGAACCAATACTTCGGTACGAGTATCTACAGAAGATGTCGCCTCATCAAGAATCAAGATCGCAGGGTCTGCCATAAAGGCACGAGCGATAGTTAAGAGCTGGCGTTCTCCATTAGAGACTGTCGAGTTATCGTCGGTAAGTAGAGAATCGAATCCTTTAGGCAGGGCGCGAATGAAGTGATCGATATTTGCCGCAGATGCTGCAGCCGCGACCTGATCATCAGATGGATTTGTTGAACCAAAGGCAATGTTCTCGCGCATTGATCCACTGAAGAGCCAGGTCTCCTGCAAGACCATTCCAAATTGGCGACGTAGATCATCGCGAGTCATCATCTTGGTATCGATGCCATCCAACGTAATAACTCCACTATTGATTTCATAGAAGCGCATGATGAGGTTCACAAGCGTTGTCTTGCCAGCTCCTGTAGGGCCAACGATTGCAACGGTCTGCCCTGGTTTAACAGTTAGGTTAAAGTTTTCGATCAGTGGTTGATCATTGACGTATCGGAATGAGACATCTTTGAAGATCACTTCACCCTTCGCGCGACCGATTGGAGTTGAATCTGCACGGTCAGGATCTTCTTCTGTCGCATCAAGAAGTTCGAAGAGTCGTTCGGCAGATGCAACACCGGATTGCACGGTATTCATCAACCCTGCGATCTGCGCCAGCGGCATACCGAATTGGCGTGAGTATGAAATAAATGCTTGAACATCACCAAGGCTCATGGAGCCTGTAGCTACCCGATATCCACCAAGCACTGCAATCGCCACATAGATCAGGTTTGAAACCAACTGCGTGACAGGTTGGATAATTCCCGAGATGAACTGAGCTTTAAAGCTTGATTCATAGAGATTTGAGTTGAGGGATTTGAAATCCTTGATCGCTTGTTGGCGACGGCCAAATACCTTCACAAGTGCATGGCCAGTATGCATCTCTTCAACGTGGCCGTTGAGTTTTCCCGTCCAATCCCATTGGGCAACGAATTCAACTTTAGATCGCTTTGCGATCTTCACTGAGGCGAACATGGATAGCGGAATCGCGATCAGGCTGACGAGGGCGAGTTCTGGGCTGATCCAGACCATCATGATCAACACTGAAACGACAGTCAGAACGGAGTTCAGAATCTGTGAGAGGCCTTGCTGAAGTGATGTCGCGATGTTGTCGATATCGTTTGTGACACGACTTAGTAAGTCACCGCGTGATTGGGTATCGAGGTATTTAAGCGGGAGCCTGCCGATCTTTTCCTCGGCTAAGCGGCGTAGGCGATAAACGGTGCGCTGTGTAACGCCAGCCATGAGATAAGCCTGAACCCACATGAAGAGAGATGAGATTACATAGAGCGCAATGGCGAGAAGTAAGAAGTGAGCGATCGTTGTGAAATTCATACCGTGGCCGGGGATCACATCACTCTTGGCCAGCATGTCAGCTTGAGTTGTTTGACCCTTTGCCCGAAGCCCTGCAACTACTTGATCCTTTGATAAACCCATTGGGAGTTTCTTCCCAAGGAATCCATTAAAGATTTCGTTCGTTGCCCGACCAAGAATCTTTGGGCCGAATGCGCCGATTGTTACTGATGATGTGATGAGCACTAGAACAGTGACCAGGATATTTCGCTCAGGCTTGAGCTCTGTCATTAAGCGTCTTAGCGAACCCTTGAAGTTCTTGGACTTTGCAGGAGGCGCACCCATCATGCCGCCCATTGGGCCGCCACGCATTCCGCCCGCTGCTGGGCTCGCAGGACGTTGCTGGCTCATGATGCAGCCTCTTCAGGGCTGAGCTGCGATAAGACAATCTCTTGATAGGTCTTGCACGAATCCATGAGGTCAGCGTGTGTACCAATGCCATCGATCTTGCCCTCGTTCAGAACAATAATTTGATTCGCACTTAAGATTGTGGATACCCGCTGTGCAACGATAATTACCGTGGCATCTTTGGCGTGATCTTCAAGTGCCACACGAAGCTTTGCATCGGTTGTGTAATCCAACGCTGAGAATGAGTCATCCAGAAGATAGATACGTGGGTTCTTCACAATTGCACGGGCGATTGAAAGACGTTGGCGTTGACCACCAGAGAAGTTGGTACCGCCCTGAGCGACTCGTGATTGAAGCCCATCGGCGAGCTCTGAGACAAAATCTTTGCCTTGAGCAATTTCAAGAGCCGCCCATAGTTCTTCATCGCTCGCATTGTGATCGCCATAACGAAGGTTCTCTGCAATCGTGCCACCGAATAAGAACGAGCGTTGTGGAACAAGGCCGATCTCTGACCAGATTCCTTCAAGTGATTGATCTTTCACATCGACGCCATCCAGCATGACTCGACCTTCGGTTGGGTCGATGAAGCGAGGAATCAGATTAAGTAAGGTGGTCTTGCCAGATCCGGTCGAACCGACGATTGCAGTGACCTGGCCAGGATGAGCAGTAAAAGAGATACTAGATAAGACTGGATGCTCAGCTCCCGGATAGCGATATTCAACAGCTTCAAAGGTTAGAACGCCTTCACGCTTTGCTGGGGTGACGGGATTGATCGTATCAACAACGGATGAAGGAGTATCTAGCACTTCTTTGATTCGCTCGGCAGATGCAGCGGCGCGAGGAATCATCAGCGACATCATCACAGCCATCATTACACTCGAGAGAATCTGCATGATGTAGGTCAAAAATGCCATCAAATTACCGATCGGCATCGAACCAGTGTTGATCAAATGTCCGCCAACCCAGAGCACTGCAACGCTCGATAGATTTAATATCAGCATCAAAGCCGGGAACATGATGGCGAAGGTGCGAGTTACCTTGAGCTGGACATCCATGAGATCTTTATTACTTGCAGCAAAACGTGCTTCTTCTTCACGGGTCTTTACGAAGGCTCGGATTACTCGGATACCTGCGATCTGTTCGCGCAGGATTAAATTGATGCGATCAACTTTGAGTTGGGTAGTGCGAAAGAGTGGGACAACCCGGCGGAGCAAGAAGAAGATTAAAAGACTCATGATCGGAACCGACACGAGCAAAAGTAGGGAGAGTTTGGCATTGGTGCGGACTGCCATGATCACAGCGCCAACACCAGTAATCGGAGCGCCAACCATCATGGTGAGCCCCATAAAGAGCACCATCTGTACTTGTTGTACATCGTTCGTATTGCGAGTAATCAGTGAGGGTGCGCCAAACTGATTGAGTTCGCGGGCCGAGAAGCCTTCAACGGTTGAGAAAACGTCGTCACGCAGATCGCGACCGAATGCCATCGACACCTTTGAGCTCAAATATGCGAGCCAGACTGAAGCTCCCATAATCAGCGCAGAAGATGCCAACATAATGAGACCGATATGCCAGATGTAATGGATATCGCCCTTAGTCACGCCATTGTTAATGAGATCGGCGTTGAGGTTTGGTAGATAGAGATTTGTAATGGTTTGGACGAGCAAAAGTGCCGTGATACCGATAACCGTAGTTCGATAGGGAAAAAGGTATTTACGGAGCACTGCAGTTAACACCTATTGCTCCTTACCGTTTTAGCGCTGAACCTGGATCGATACCGTGATGTGCAAGAGTTTATCCCTTATCAAACGACTCAAAGTAAGCCCTGATTAAAGCCTGCCCCCGCCGGTGTCCTCCTGTGAGATCCGCTGACTTAGCCAGACCGGGAATATAAAGAGAACGACCAAGAGTGAGGCGGTCACATTCACGATAGGTGCTTGATTTGGCCTGAAGAGATTGTCGAATATCCACTGAGGAAGGGTCTGTGTGCCGGGACCAGCAGTAAAGGTGGTCACAACGATCTCATCGAAAGAGAGGGCAAAGGCGAGCAATCCCCCAGCCATCAACGATGACCGCACTAATGGGAAGGTGATGTATCTAAATGTCTGGAAGATATTTGCACCAAGATCCTGCGATGCCTCTTCGAGTGTTTGGCCGAGTCTGCGCAGACGAGCAAGAACATTGTTATACACAACAACGATACAAAAGGTCGCATGTCCAATAACTACAGTCCATAAGGCGAGTTCGCGTCCAAATGGATCGAGCAGCGTATGGAAGGTGGTGTTAAGCGCAATACCTGTGATGATTCCAGGAAGTGCAATGGGAAAGATGACTAAGAGCGAGAGTGTGTTCTTCCCAAAGAATGAATAACGCGAGACCGCAAATGCCAGAGCGCTTCCAAGCACGAGCGCAATCAAGGTTGCAGCTACTCCGACTTTGATAGAGGTGAGTATTGCCGGCAATACGCCAGCGCTAGAGCCGAGCTTTCGCCACCAGATAGTTGAGAGCGAAGATGGGGGCCAGGAGAAGGTTCTCGATGGATTGAAGGAGTTAATCATCACGACAAGCAGCGGAATATAAATAAAGGCCAAAGTGCCCGCTGTTAAAGCACCTAAGAGATATTTAGCGCGCTTGGATAAATACATTAGAAGTTCTCCAATGCGCCGGATCTACGAACAATAAAGAGGTAACCCAAAATCGTGGCGATTGGCAAGATCGCCATCGCTGTCGCAAAAGGCAGATTACCGGCGGTTCCAACATTGTCGGCAATGACGTTGGCGACTAACTGCGAAGTACCACCTACTACTTTGACCACGATGTAGTCACCAAGGGATAAGGAGAATGTAAAGATCGAACCAGCGATGATTGCTGGATAGATTATGGGCAAAATAATCGATCTAAAAGTTCGCATTGCAGGTGCGCCTAGATCACTTGAAGCTTCAAGAAGTGAGTTCGGAAGGCGGTCGAGCCCAGCGTAGATCGGCAGAATCATGTAGGGAAGCCATAGGTAAGCGAGAGTGATTGTTGTAGCGGTTAAGCCAAAGCCAGGTGTCGAAACCCCAAGTGGCTTAAGGAGCCAAGCTAAAACTCCACCATCTGAGAACATTGAACGCCAGGCATAGGTTTTAACGAGATAGCTAGCCCACAAGGGAACCAGCACCAAAGAGATCACTACGCTTCTAAAGCGAGGCTTCAGAACTTTTGCAATAAAGAGAGCGATGGGTATTGCAAGAAGCCCATCGACAACTGTTACAACGAGAGCGACAAAGATTGAACGTAGTGCGATGGTTCCATAAACTTTTTGAGTAAATATCTGATGGAAATTGGTAAGGGTTAGATGGTGCTGGATAATGCCGGTGAAAGAATCAACGCTCCAGAGGCTCGAGATAAGCATCACCGCAAGCGATCCTAAATAAGCGATCGCTAACCAGAGAACAGGCAGCGCTAAGAGAAGCGCCGCCCGTACTCCTTTGTGGCGATAGAGCCAGGTGTTCATTCGTTGCAACATCAACCTTTTCTTCTACCTTGCGTATTAGCCCTTTATGGAAGTCCAGGCTTGGGTCCATGTTGCATAGTCAGTACAGATATTTCCACGACCATCGAGGCAGGCGGTCGTTGGGGTAGTCCAGTACCAGATCTTTGATGCATAGGCTGCATCAGTTGCATGATAAGTCGAGCAGAAATTCTTATCTGCAGTCTGAGTACATGCAAGTGTCTGTGATGGGGCCTCTCCGAAGTACTCAGCAACCTGGGCATTAACCTTTGGTGAAGTTATCCAGTTCATCCATTGGTACATGCAATTAGGGTGCTTCGCCTTTGCTGAGATCATCCAGGTATCAGACCAGCCAGTTGCGCCCTCTTTTGGAACAGTCGATGCAACTTTAACTTTGGTTCCACCGTTGATGGTATTTGCGATTACCTGCCACGATGACCCTAAGAGCGTATTTCCGGATTCAAATGATTGAACTGACTTGGTGTAGTCAGACCAGTACTCACCCACATTTGCTCGCTGGGTCTTAAGAAGAGCTACCGCTGCTGCAAGCTGAGTCTTATCAAGTGAATAAGGGTTCTTGATTCCAAGGCTTGGCTTTGTGGACATGAGATACATCGCTGCATCTGCAATATAAATTGGGGAATCGTAGGCAGTGATTTTGCCCTTGTATGGAGATTTTGCATCAAAGACTGCAGACCACGATGTTGGCATCTTCACTTTTGCAGCGTTATAAGCGAGGACGTTTGCTCCCCAGCCGTGAGGTACACCAAACATAGTTCCGTTAACAGAGTTCCACTTCTGGTTCTTCAAGAAGGGAGAGATGGTGGCGTAATTGGGTACGAGCGCCGTGTTCACCGGAGCAACTTGTCCGCCGTAAATTAAGCGCAGTGAAGCATCACCAGAGGCAGAGACTCCGTCATATCCGCCCGATTTAATGAGTGAGACCATCTCATCTGATGTTCCAGCGGTCTTTGCACTGACCTTGCAACCTGTTGCCTTTGTGAATGGGTTGACCCAGTCGACAGTCTTGTCATTGCTGCCGTTTTCGGCATATCCCGCCCACACAATAATATTGAGAGCTCCCTCGCCCTTACCCAAAGATTTGGCCATCGGGACGTTAGGAAGTGACGCCGCCATAGTTGAGGTGGCACTTGTTACTACATAAGCTAGAGCTGCGAGAGCCCCCAGTACTACTTTCTTCTTGTACATCTTTTACCTCTCTTTGAGCTTTAGCCGACGAGAGATTCGTATTTCGAATCCCAAGAAATTTCTACAAGTTCGCCCAGATGTGGCACTGCACGGTCGCCATCGTTGTTGAGGAGAACGCTCAATGTGTCAGTACCAATATTTACATCTACACGTGTATATGAGCCAAGGAACATAGTTGTCGAGACAAAGCCCGAGACTCTTCTGTCACCTTGGATTCCGATATGGATCTTCTCTGGACGGATACTGATGACTTTTCCATCGTGATGAATCAAATTGGAGATTCCGACAAAGCCTGCAACGAACTCTGAATTAGGCTCTTCGTAAATTTCACGTGGTGAACCGATCTGGACAATATTTCCTTCGTTAAAGACAGCGACACGATCAGCCATTGTTAGCGCTTCTTCTTGATCGTGCGTCACAAAGATAAAGGTAATTCCGATTTCCCGCTGAAGCTCTTTGAGTTCAACCTGCATCTGGTGGCGCAGTTTGAGATCTAGCGCTCCGAGCGGTTCATCTAAGAGAAGAACCCGGGGCTCATTGACTAAAGCTCGGGCCAAGGCAACACGTTGACGCTGGCCGCCAGAGAGTTGAGAGGGCTTGCGATCTTCATACCCATCAAGTTTTACTCTCTTGAGCGCTTGGAGCGCTCGGGTTCTGCGCTCATCCTTTGCTACCTTTTTTACAAGCAATCCATATTCAACATTCTGTAGGACTGACATATGCGGAAAGAGGGCGTAGTCCTGAAAGACGGTATTCACATCACGAGTAAAAGGTGGCTCGTTACTCACATCGATTCCATCGATTGTGATGGTGCCAGAATCCGGTAGTTCGAATCCGGCGATCATCCGCAGAACTGTTGTCTTACCCGAGCCGCTTGGGCCCAGCATTGCAAAAAATTCACCATGCTCGATTGCAAGGTTCACGCCATCAACAGCCTTAACGGGGCCGAAGTACTTTCTGACATTCGTGAGTTGTATAGCAGTTGGCACGGTTCAGTCTATGGGAAAAGGAGCTTTGATTGGGTGAAACTATGAGCAGTTTTACTCGTGTGCTGCGCGTTGTAAACGATCTCGGATCGCAGCTGCAAGCCCATCGCCACCGGGTTGCAGGGCAACAACGACTTCAAGTCCTTTTTGATCAGCTAACCGAAGTGCTCGATATAAGTCACGGGCATATTGCTCATTGGTCGATGGCGCCATAAGGCGAATCACTCCACTGGGGGTTGGAATCTGATCCGGTGCGATCAAGCCATCACCGGCAACCGCGACCACATCGAGAATAACCTTTGCCTTAGGTGAGTAATGGGATTCAAGCGAACCCGATACCCGAATATCTGATTGAGCACTGGTTGCATCAGTAACAACCAAGCCGGTTGTCTCTTCGATCATCTCTTGCGTGATCGCACCTAAGCGCAGGATTCGTGGAGCATCGCCTGTGCAATCAATAATGGTTGATTCAACTCCAACAAGTGATGGGCCGCCATCAAGAATGAGATCGGTATCGGCCATATAACTTTCAAGTTCTTCTTGCACCGCATCAGCCGTGGTTGGAGAGACTGCACCGAATCGATTTGCAGATGGTGCTGCGATGCCGAGCCCACCGGCTTCATGAAAGGCTTTTAAAAGTCCGAGCGCTAAGGGATGCGCTGGGACCCGAAGCCCAACAGTCTCTTGTCCCCCAGTAATAAAGTCTTTTGCAATCTCACTGCGCTTTAAGACCAGCGTCATTGGCCCAGGCCAGTAATCGCGAGCGAGCGCAATCGCATAAGCCGGAACATCTGCTGCCCAATCCCCCATGCGATCCATCGAATCAATATGGACGATGAGTGGGTGATCTGCTGGGCGACCTTTTACGGAGTAGATGCGAGCAACCGCATCCGGGTTCTGCGCATCAGCGCCGAGCCCATAAACCGTCTCTGTCGGGAATGCGACGAGCGCGCCAGATTTAAGCGCCGCGGCAGCGTTGATCAAGGTATCTGTAGTGCATACCGAGAAGAGCGTCATGGCCTAATTCTCTCACCTATTTCTCGGTATTAATCGTCTATAACCTTCGGCAGATTAGTGGGAAGATAGCCCTATGAAAATGAAGCCATCACAGATCGCCCAGATCGCGAGCGCAGCCGCAATCGTCGTCATCGCCCTCGCATCCCTCAGCGTTGCCAACCATGTCGTTAATGGAAGTTCGGCCACCAACCCTCGCTATGTCAGCGTCGTTGGCGATGGCACAGTGAAGGTCACTCCAGATTCGATCAGGGTTGATGCCAACGTCTCAACTCTCGGATTAAGCCAGAGCGCAGCGCTCACTGCGACCGCTAAATCTGCCGCCGCATTCCGCAATAGCCTGAAGCAGAATGGCGTAAATGCTCAATACATCCGTGCAGTAAATCTCTCGACCAACCCTGAATATAGCTATTCATCAGCGGGGGCTGCGAAGATCATCGGATATCGATCGACCCAGAACTTCTCTGTCGTGATTCGTGATGCAAAGAATGCCGGTGTGGTGATTCAGATCGCGCAATCAACAGTGGGTAATGCGCTCTCAATCAACTCAACAACATCATTTGTTTATGATCAGAAGCTCGCTGAATCTAACGCTCGCACACTTGCAATCCAGGCAGCGAAGGCGAAGGCAGATGCCTATGCCGGACTGACGAGTTCAAAGCTTGGCAAGGTCTTGAGTGTTGAAGAGCAGATCAACCAGTCAGGGCCAGTCCCCATGATGGCGATGGCAAAGTCGGCAGGATCGATGGCGGCACCAGTCCAGATCGATCTCGGCCAGCAGTCAATTACGGTCACTGTGACCACAAAGTGGGAGCTGAAGTAGCGCAATAACTGAGTTTTGCCGCAGGCCGTGCGTCCGATACCCTTAGCGCTCGCTCTAAACGTCCCCATCGTCTAGAGGCCTAGGACATCGCCCTTTCACGGCGGTAACACGGGTTCGAACCCCGTTGGGGGCACCAATCCCTCACAGGGTTGATAACTAGATATGGAAGATACGTATTCCGAGAGGGATACGACCTAGCTTTGGTACTGGAGCAATCCGGTATCGAATGAGATGTTCGGTTGAATGCGTAATAGCAGGAGCCGGGCACTCGGTTAGGCCCAGTAGCGCAGTTGGTTAGCGCGCCGCCCTGTCACGGCGGAGGTCGCGGGTTCAAGTCCCGTCTGGGTCGCGGTTATACAACGCCACTAATACTGGCTCGGTAGCTCAGTTGGTACGAGCGCGCGATTGAAGATCGTGAGGTCGACAGTTCGATCCTGTCCCGAGCCACTCTAGTTTTTAATGCAGAGCCCCCGCTTATTCACAGTGACAGCATCTCTCTTCATTTACCTTTCCGCTCCTTACCCATGCTTCGCCGATGGCGCCCTACAGATCTATCTGGATTACTGAAATTCTGAATAAGGAATCCATCCGAGAAAAACTAGGATCAAAATATGGCATTGATTTTGGTGATCTCGAAGGCTATTTGATCTGCAATCGTGATCCTCGTGGAATTGATGAAGATCATGAGATTCACGTACTACGAACTGTAATCAGATTAAGGCTCCCAGGTGACAAAGTAATACGCATAGTTATATCGCTGGTGAATGAAGAAAATAATACGTGGATTATTCGAACTGCACGCTATTCAAAATAGAAAAACTAGGAGAAACTAGGATTATGAAAACTAAGGTTGAGTGGGAGACGATTATCTTCGAACCAGCAGATGAAGATGATCAATTCCTTAAAATGTTTGAAGCAGGAATGCCACTCGGCGATATTGTGTGGAAGTTACACGGAGAAATTATTCCCCCACACCCAGAAGATGAATATTGGGAAATGTTTAGTAGCCCAATCTCTCAATTGGGAATTCCAGAGGAGTTACTGAAAGAACATGGGCTACTTGGGTATTAGTAGCTAGTTATTTCTTTTTGTAGCCTGCAGGGCAGGTTGGCTTCACGGCGGTAACGTTCTTAGTCATCTTGCCTTTGATGCAGGTAATGGTGATCTTCTTTTGAGCCTTGGCAACGGCTGAAACTGTTGCGGCTGGTGTTGGAGTTTCGGTCACGACAGGCGTGGGAGATGGAGCTGGCACTGGGGCATCCTGCGAGAACTTCACTTGGAGTGTCTTCTCGCTGAAGGTGAAGCCATTTGCCGAGAGGCTTAACCAACCATTTTTTTCGCTTGTGACCATTGTTGCCACCGAAGAATTTTCTGCTCCAACGATCGAGATGGTTGCCTTGACAGGTGCACTAGTAAATCCATAGAGGCACCGAGCAGCTTCACTTCGCATCACGAGGTTGTAGCTACCTTGCACAGGTGTTACGCCATCTGGCATGAAGTGCAGCCCGGAGACGTGATAATTCAATGTCTGATTCTCAAAGGATGGCGAACTTCCATCGTAAGCGAGTGCATTCGTTGTGACGATACCTAAGACCTTAGATTTATCCTTCAGGCAGTTGCTGCCATCACCCCAAGAAGTCGTGGTGTAGTTCCAGAAGGTATTGATACCTACTGCGGTGTCTTTGACTCTCTGACGATAGAGATCAATAAATGGGAATGACATTTCTGGGTTACCAGCCTGCGGACCGGTTGCCTTACTGAAATCAGCTGCTGGAAATGATCCAAAGTTCTGATACCAGATCTTTTCTTGGTCATTGAAAGATGAGACGGTGTTAAGAAACGCCATGCGGGGCACAGTTACCGGGCTCGCTTCTACCGAGACCAGACTGTTAGTCGCTGAAAAATTAGTTACATCCATCACTGGATCACTGAGTCGACCTCTAAACCAGCCACCGATCTCTTTTGGAATTCGAACCTTAACTTTGATTCGTGTACCTGCTGTGAAATCTTGGACGACACCGCAGACTCCAGATTCAGCCCAAGCACACATTTGAGATGAATTGCCGAGATACCGTTGCTGAGGTGTTGCATTTGGATCAGGATTGATTCGGTTCTCTTGATAGTTTCCGTTAACTTCCTTGTACGGGACCACGCTTAGAAAGAAGTCTCCCTGAGTAAATTTTCCGTTTCTAAAATAAGACTGGATACGAGGCATGACCGAGTAAGTAGTTCCACCAGAGGCCGATGGAACACCTGGCGCGTTCCACAGAGAGGTTGTGGAAGCACCGATGTAGTTGTATTCCGGATTGGGCGGAAAAGTGATGCCCTTTGTGGACCTTGTGAATATAGCCTGGACCATCGTGGTCGGGGTCCCAATTTCTACTGATTCAATGCAATTTTCAGAGGTTGCCTTTGCGCAAGGAGGAAGAATCGAAGTCGCCTTCATACTCTGTGGTGAGTTCTTCGGATCGCAGACTGGATCCTCTAGACCGGTGCACCATTGCCACTTTCCAGCTCTTGTGTCCGTGGCCGATGTGAGTGCAGGAGGCATGATCGCAAGGTAGCTATTTATCTCGACTGCGCCATCTTCAACAACGTACTCAAGGATATTGTCGCCATTATTTCCAACTGGAGTGCGAAGCGGATCGTAGGCATCGGCAAATGCCGTTGAAAACCCAGTGAATACCAGAATCAGAATTAACGGAGTTGATAAAAGGTTTCTCTTATTCATCACTTCTTTTTGTATCCCGTCGGACAAGTTGGCTTCATGGCGGTAACTGTCTTGGATGTCTTGCCCTTTGTGCAGGTGATAGTGGACTTCTTCATCACCGGGCTAGCGGCTGGTGCCGACGTTGCCGGAGTAGCAGTAACAGCTGGAGTA
>JBBAMR010000024.1:0-10390 GCA_040402375.1 Candidatus Nanopelagicaceae bacterium
GCGCCGTAACTAGCTAAGGCGCCCAAAGTAAAAAGCGCCGTAACTAGCTAAGGCGAGTACGCTCAAATATTGAGATCCACGTCTCAGGGGTTGACTACCCCCTGCGGCTAAGCGAGAATTAGCCCATGAAGTCATCAGTGGTGATTCGAGAGCGTGCGATCTAGTGTGACTAGAACGTGCGCTACCCCTCAGTGGAAAAACTGAGGGGTTTCTCATTTACCAACGATGGCAGAATCAATGAACGAGAGGGGGAGAGATATGAGCAAAGAAGAGATGACCGGGGCACAGGCACTCGTGAAATCACTCGAGCTTGCCGGCGTTGATGTCATGTTCGGTATCCCCGGAGGAGCAATTCTTCCTGCCTACGATCCAATCTTTGATTCAAAGATCCGCCACATTCTCGTTCGCCACGAACAAGGTGCCGGCCACGCCGCAACTGGTTACGCGCAAGCAACTGGTCGAGTTGGCGTCTGTATTGCAACATCAGGACCTGGTGCAACAAACCTTGTCACTCCACTCGCTGATGCACAGATGGACTCTGTCCCGATCGTCGCGATCACTGGTCAGGTTTCATCCGCAGCCATCGGAACCGATGCCTTCCAAGAGGCTGATATCCGCGGCATCACAATGCCAGTCACAAAACATAATTTCTTAGTCACAGACCCGAAAGATATTCCACGCGCAATCGCTGAGGCTTTCTACATCGCTGAATCTGGTCGTCCTGGTGCGGTGCTTGTAGATATCGCGAAGGATGCGCTCCAGCTCAATACAACCTTTGATTACCCAACCTCGATCAAGCTAGCTGGCTACAACCCAGTCATGCATCCAACCGACTCTTCATTGCGCGATGCCGCAGCGCTCATTGCTCAATCCACTTCGCCAGTTCTCTACGTTGGTGGCGGAGTCATAAAGGCCAATGCGTACAAAGAGTTACTCGAACTCGCTGAACTTAGTGGCGCGCCAGTAGTCACTACTTTGATGGCGCTGGGCTCATTCCCTGATAGCCACCCTCAACATCTTGGCATGCCAGGTATGCACGGAACCGTTGCCGCTGTTACTGCGCTCCAGAAGTCAGATTTACTCATAACGCTCGGTGCCCGCTTTGATGATCGCGTAACAGGCAAGCTCTCTACCTTTGCGCCACATGCGAAGATCATCCACGCCGATATTGATCCTGCTGAAATCGGCAAGAACCGCAAGGTTGATGTTGCACTCCTTGGGGACCTCAAAAACACTATTAAGGGGCTCATTCCAGAGTTAAAGAGCGCATTTAAGAAGAGCAAGCCTGACCTCACTGGTTGGTGGAAGACTGTTAATGAATGGCGCACTCAATATCCACTTGGTTTTGATGAGCCAAATGATGGCAGCCTCTCACCACAATATGTGATTCAACGCCTTGGTCAGATTGCAGGGCCTGATGCAATTTATTGTGCAGGTGTTGGTCAACATCAGATGTGGTCATCACAATTTATTAACTATGAGAAGCCACGTACCTGGCTCAACTCTGGTGGTTTAGGAACTATGGGTTACGCAGTACCGGCAGCGATGGGCGCGAAGGTTGGCGCTCCGGATAAGGTCGTCTGGGCGATTGATGGCGATGGTTGTTTCCAAATGACAAACCAAGAGCTCGTCACCTGCGCACTGAACAACATTCCGATCAAGGTTGCGATCATCAATAATGAATCACTCGGAATGGTTCGACAATGGCAGACACTCTTTTACAACGAGCGTTACTCCAACACCGAACTTCATTCCAAGCGTATTCCTGACTTTGCAAAGCTCGGTGAAGCGATGGGTTGCGTCGGACTTCGCGCTGAACGCAAGGAAGATGTTGATCGCGTTATCAATGAGGCGATGGCAATCAATGATCGCCCAGTTGTTATCGACTTCTCTGTCCATCGTGATGCAATGGTCTGGCCGATGGTCTCAGCCGGAGCATCTAACGATCTCATTACCGTTGCACGTTCACTCGCCCCTGTCTGGGATTCACAGGAGCTCTAATGTCAACCAAACATACGCTCTCAGTTCTCGTTGAAAATAGTCCGGGTGTTCTTGCTCGCGTCTCTTCACTCTTCTCACGTCGTGGCTACAACATCGATTCACTCGCTGTAGGGCCAACAGAAGATCCAAAGACCTCACGCATGACGATCGTGATTGATGTAGAAGGTCATGCCCTCGAGCAGGTCATCGCTCAGCTCGATAAGTTAATTAACGTCATCTCTATTACAGAGCTCGATCCTGTGACCTCAGTCCAGCGTGAATTACTTCTCGTAAAGGTGGCCACAACGCCTGAGAACCGCTCGCAGGTCCTTGAGACCGTTCAACTTTTCCGCGCCAAAGTCGTCGATGTCGCCCAAGATGCGGTGACGATTGAGGCAACCGGAAATGCCGACAAGATTGTGGCGCTCCTTCGAGTTCTTGAGCCATATGGCATCAAAGAGTTAGTTCAATCTGGTCTCGTCGCAATGGAGCGCGGACTACGACTTTCAGAGAAGTACAACTAATCAATCCAGGGTCCGCTCGGACCACAACGAAAGGCTAAACCAAGTGGCAACTCAATATCACGATGAAGATGCAGACCTCTCGATCATCCAAGGCAAGAAGGTTGCAGTAATTGGTTATGGCTCACAAGGCCATGCACATGCACTGAACTTGCGTGATAGCGGAGTAGATGTTCGTATCGGATTAGCAGATGGTTCTGCATCTAAGGCAAAGGCTGAAGCCGAAGGTCTTCGCGTGATGTCAGTTGCCGATGCTGTGAAGGAATCAGATGTTGTGATGTTGCTTGCGCCAGATCACGTCCAGCGCCATATCTACAACGATTCAATCAAGCCAAATCTCAAGCCTGGTTCTGCTCTCTTCTTTGGACATGGATTTAACATTCGCTTTGGTTACATCAAGGCTGAGGCAAATATCGATGTAGCAATGGTCGCTCCTAAGGGTCCAGGACATCTCGTTCGCCGTGAATATGCAGCAGGTCGTGGAGTTCCAGTACTCGTCGCTGTCGAGCAAGATGCAACAGGTAATGCTTGGGCGCTCAC
Source organism: Candidatus Nanopelagicaceae bacterium (assembly GCA_040402375.1). Taxonomy (GTDB): domain Bacteria; phylum Actinomycetota; class Actinomycetes; order Nanopelagicales; family Nanopelagicaceae; genus PALSA-747. Next base: position 3,042 of record JBBAMR010000024.1, read on the forward strand.
ACTCTCGTATGCAAAGGCGATCGGCGGACTTCGCGCCGGTGGAATCCTCACAACCTTTACCGAAGAGTGCGAGACCGATCTCTTTGGAGAGCAGTCAGTTCTATGCGGCGGTGCATCACAGCTCGTTCAATACGGTTTTGAAACCTTAGTTGAAGCGGGCTACCAGCCAGAAGTCGCATATTTTGAGTGCTTGCACGAACTCAAATTGATTGTTGATCTTATGTACGAAGGTGGAATTGCAAAGCAACGTTGGTCAGTATCAGATACCGCTGAATACGGTGACTATGTCTCTGGTCCACGCGTGATCGACCCAAGCGTTAAGGCAAATATGAAGGCTGTTCTCGCTGACATTCAGAACGGAGCATTTGCTAGGCGCTTCATCGATGATCAAGAAGCTGGCGCACCAGAATTTAAGGCACTTCGCGCTAAGGGTGAAGCTCATCCAATCGAAGCTGTCGGTCGCGAACTTCGCAAGATGATGTCATGGGTTAAGGGCAACAACAAAGATGATTATCAGGAAGGCCAAGCAGCGCGTGGCTAACACCAGCAAACCTGTAGTACTGATTGCCGAAGAGCTAAGCCCTGCCACGATCGAGGCGCTTGGTCCAAATTTTGAAGTTCGTCATTGCAACGGCGCCGATCGCGGAGAGCTCTTAACAGCGCTCGCCGCGGGCGTCGATGCAGTGTTGATTCGCTCAGCGACAAAGATGGATGCTGAAGCGATCGCCGCGGCAAAGGGTTTAAAGGTTATTGCTCGTGCTGGAGTTGGACTCGATAACGTTGAGATTCCAGCGGCGACAGCTGCGGGTGTAATGGTTGTTAACGCACCAACATCAAATATTGTCTCGGCCGCAGAACTTGCGATCACACTCTTGCTCGCATCTGCCAGATTCATCTCGCCGGCACATGCTGCGCTCCGCGCGGGTAAGTGGGCACGTTCGAAGTACACCGGTGCCGAAATCTTTGAGAAGACACTTGGCATCGTCGGCTTCGGTCGCATTGGTCAATTAGTTGCTGCTCGTATGCAGGCTTTCGGCATGGATGTTGTTGCATATGACCCTTACCTCGCACCAGCTCGCGCTGCACAGCTCAATGTTCGCCTCGTCGATCTCGATGAGCTACTTCGCGTCTCAGATTTCATCACGATCCACCTTCCAAAGACGAAAGAGACTGCGAATCTCATCGGCGTAGAAGCGCTTACCAAGGTCAAGCCAACAGTTCGTATCATTAATGCAGCGCGTGGTGGCGTTCTCGATGAGACCGCCCTCTATAACGCTCTCAAGGAAGGTCGCGTCGCAGGCGCTGGCCTCGATGTCTTTGCGACTGAGCCGTGCACAGATTCACCACTTTTTGAACTCGAAAACGTTGTGGCAACACCACATCTTGGAGCATCTACCGATGAGGCCCAAGAGCGTGCCGGAATCGCAGTAGCAGTTTCAGTTCGTAAGGCGCTAGCCGGAGAGCTCGTTCCTGATGCTGTAAATGTAAAAGGTGGAGCGATCCACGAAGAGATTCGTCCGAGCTTGCCACTCGTCGAGAAGATGGCGCAGCTTGCAACGACACTGGGTGGTGAGTTGCCAGCAAGTATCAGCGTCCATGTTCGTGGTGATATCTCTGAGTTTGATTCGACAATTTTGGCCACAAGCGCACTCAAAGGCGCGCTCATCGCAGTCGGCTCTGAAGATGTTACATACGTTAATGCTCCAGGACTTGCCGCTGAGCGGGGGATTACTTCATCAGTCACCACAGATCCAGAGTCACCGCTCTACCGCAGCATGATCTCGTTGCATGCGGCACTTCCAAATGGCAAGAGCATCATCGTCGATGGAACTCTCATGGGTATTCGCAAAGTCGAGAAGATTATTGCCATCGATAAGTTTGATCTCGACCTTCCACCAACGGCCAATCTGCTCTTCCTCCGTTATGGCGATCGCCCAGGCGTAGTCGGAACAGTTGGTAGCGTTCTTGGAAAAGCTGGTATCAATATCGGTGGCATGCAGGTTGCTCGTGATGAAGCAGGTGGTGAAGCGCTGATGGCAATTACCGTTGATTCATCTCTTACCGCTGAGTTAGTCGCTTCAGTTCAACGCGAGACTGGTGCAGAGTTTGTCCGTTCAGTGGATCTGGTCTCATAATGACAACGTACAAGTTAGCGATTATTCCTGGTGATGGCATTGGTCCTGAGGTCGTTCCAGAAGGCATCAAAGTTCTCGATGTTATTGCGGCAAAGCATGGGCTAACTTTCGAGAAGAGTGAGTATGAGCTTGGCGCAAAATACTGGCATAAGACAGGAGAGGTTCTTCCTGATGCAGTGTTAGCCGATCTCGCTAAAGCTGATGTCATCTTGCTTGGTGCAGTCGGAGATCCTTCGGTTCCAAGTGGTGTTCTTGAGCGCGGATTGCTTTTAAAACTACGTTTCGCCTTTGATCACTTCATCAACCTTCGCCCCACCAAGCTCTACCCAGGCGTCGCCTCACCACTACGTGATCCAGGCGAGGTTGATTTCATCGTCGTTCGCGAAGGAACAGAAGGCCTGTATATCGGGGCAGGCGGTGTCCTCGCACATGGCACCGAACATGAGGTTGCGACCGAAGAGAGCATTAATACTCGCCGAGGAGCAGAGCGCACAATTCGCTACGCCTTCGAGCGCGCTATGGAGCGACCACGTAAGAAAGTCACTTTGGTTCATAAGAACAATGTCCTTACACGAGCTGGAAGTCTCTGGACTCGCGCCTTCAATGATGTAGCAGCCGAATACCCAACGATCACCACCGATTATATCCACGTCGATGCGGCAGCGATGTTCTTTGTTACTCAGCCACATCGCTTCGATGTTGTTGTCACAGATAATCTCTTTGGCGACATCATCACAGATATTGCTGCAGCGATCAGTGGTGGAATTGGGCTTGCTGCTTCGGGCAATATCAATCCAACTGGAAAATTCCCATCCATGTTTGAGCCGATCCACGGATCTGCTCCAGATATCGCGGGTAAGCAGCTCGCTGATCCGACTGCAACAATCTCATCAGTTGCCATGATGTTGAATCACCTAGGTCATACCGCTGCTGCCGCTGAAATCGCAGCTGCCGTGACTCGTGATCTCGAAACACGTGGATCAACAAAGCGATCCACTGCAGAGGTTGGAACCGCAATCGCAGAATCTTTAAGAAATTAGAGAGGTAGAGAATGACTATCATCATCACACCTAATCAGAACCCTGTGAGCGATTCTGTTCGCGAAGAGATGGTTGCTGCGGGTGGCTTCGGTAAGTTCTATACCGACAATATGGTGATTGCGAACTGGAGTGAAGCCGAAGGTTGGGGCGATGCAGTCCTTCAGCCATATGGCCCACTGACACTCGATCCAGCTACCGCCGTTTTCCATTATGGCCAAGAGATCTTCGAAGGTATGAAGGCTTATTCGCAGCCAGATGGTGGAATCAGCTTGTTCCGCCCAGAAGCAAATGCTGGACGCTTCGCTCGAAGTGCAACCCGCTTGGCGCTGCCAGAGATGCCGATTGAGTTCTTCGTTCAGAGCGTGGAAGCGCTCGTAAAGCAAGATCGCAACTGGGTGCCAAATAACTTTGGTGAATCTCTCTATATTCGCCCTTTCATGATCGCAACTGAAGTCGGACTTGGCGTACGCCCTTCTAATAAGGCGATGTATTTATTGATTGCAACTCCAGCATCTGCCTACTTTGATCCATCAAAGGCTGTCACTGTGTGGATTAGTACTGAATATGTCCGAGCCGCTGAGGGTGGAACCGGTGAGGCGAAGTGCGGCGGAAATTATGCGGCATCACTTATCGCACAGAAACAGGCTGCGCTCCAAGGATGCGATCAAGTCGTCTGGCTCGATGCAAAAGAGCGCTTCTGGGTTGAAGAGATGGGTGGCATGAACCTTTACTTTGTTAAAGGAAGTGGCGCTGATGCAACGATTGTCACTCCAAAGCTCACCGGAACTCTTCTGCCTGGAATTACTCGTGATTCGATCTTGACCGTCGCAGCTGATCTTGGATACAAAGTTGAGGAAGTCATGCTCTCTATCGATGATTGGCGCGATGGCGTTGCCTCTAGTGAGATCACCGAGATCTTTGCTTGTGGCACTGCAGCGGTTGTCTCACCGATCGGAGCCGCTAAGAGCGCGCACGGAACGTGGACAACTGGCGATGGCAATCCTGGACCGATCACCGCGCAGATCCGCGAGACTCTTCTTGGGATTCAGCACGGAACGGTTGAAGATAAACATGGCTGGAATAAGCGAGTCTGCTAATGCCAGTATCCGATAACTTCCATATTTATGACACCACTCTTCGCGATGGTGCTCAGCAAGAGGGCCTTAACCTCTCAGTTCATGACAAGATCGCAATCGCACGTCATTTAGATGACCTTGGGGTTGGGTTTATTGAGGGTGGTTGGCCTGGTGCTAATCCAAAAGATACAGAGTTCTTCGCGCGGGTAGCGAAGGAAGTAAAGTTTAAGAACTCTACCTTTGTAGCCTTTGGCGCTACCCGTCGCCCAGGTGTAAAAGCAGCGGATGATGTGCTTCTGCGTGCACTCCAAGATTCACAGGCGCCAGCGGTCACGATCGTTGCCAAGAGCCATGATCGCCACGTCGACCTTGCCCTTAAGACGAACCTCGATGAGAACCTCGCGATGATTAAGGATTCCATTGAGTTCTTACGTGCTGGGGGAGCGCGCGTCTTCTTAGATGCTGAGCACTTCTTTGATGGATATAAATCTAATCGTGCCTATGCCCTTGAAGTTGTCCGCACTGCAATGACCGCTGGCGCTGATGTCGTAGCGCTCTGCGATACCAACGGCGGAATGCTCCCTGATGAGCTCTCTGATGTAGTACATGACATTCTTGGTGCATCATCTGCTCGACTTGGAATTCATTGTCACAATGACACGGGATGTGCAGTTGCAAACTCACTCGCCGCGGTTGCCGCTGGTGTGACTCACGTCCAAGGAACTCTCAACGGGTATGGCGAACGAACCGGTAATGCCGATCTAGTCTCCATTATCGCTAATCTTGAATTGAAGAAGAATCAGAAAGTCCTCCCTGAAGGTGCACTTCGAGAAGCGTTCCGAATCTCACATGCAGTTGCTGAAGTAACAAATGTTTCGCCATCACCCCGTCAGCCATATGTTGGCGTATCAGCATTTGCGCACAAGGCCGGCCTGCATGCCTCTGCGATCAAGGTTGATCCCATGCTCTACCAACACGAGAACCCTGAGTCAGTCGGAAACGATATGCGCATGCTCGTCTCTGAGATGGCTGGCCGTGCATCTATCGAACTTAAATCACGTGAGCTCGGTATCGACCTCTCTGATAATAAAGAGGTAGTCACTCGCGTCGTTGAACGTGTGAAGGAGATGGAATCTCGCGGATTCACCTTCGAAGCAGCGGATGCATCATTCGAACTCTTGCTCCGTGAAGAGCTCGATGGCAAGCGCGCTAGCTTCTTCACCATCGAAGATTGGATCACAACCGTCAACCGAAATGATTCTGGAGAAGTCAACTCTCAAGCAACAGTCACGATTACGGTGCAAGGCGAGAAGATTGTTTCCATCGGAAGCGGGAATGGCCCAGTTAATGCGATCGATAACGCCCTCAGATCTGGTCTTTTGAAGTTCTACCCCGAACTTGAAAAGCTCGAGCTAACTGATTACAAGGTACGTATCCTTGAAGGTCGTCTAGGTACCGGGGCTGTCACCCGCGTATTGGTTGAGACGAGCGATGGCGTAGGGGAATGGAGCACTATCGGAGTCCACGAGAACGTGATCGCAGCATCCGCGATGGCGCTCGAAGATGCGGTTACCTTCGGCTTACTTCGACTTCGCTAAATATGCTTCAAGTTTGGGATCTCGCCTACCAGAGATCCCAAGTTTTAGAAATATTTTCACTGATTCTGATTTGACGAGTGATTCGGAGTAGCCGATTAAAGCCGCAATCTCCACGTTAGTAAGACCTAATGTCATATGAGTGAATATCTCTAACTGTCGTTTTGAAAGTTTAGCTAGCTGCTCCTCAATTGCGATGCTATCTCTTCCTATATAACTTCCTACAAAAGGTCGAAACCAAACTGCGAATATAGAAGCAATTGACTTTATGGCCAAACGAAAATCTTCCGTCATCTCAAGCGATCCGACGCCGATAAACTCAAGAGAGACGAATTTGATGGGGACAGGAATGACAATTGAACGTTTTGAAATCTCGCTTGACTTTGGTGTTAATTTATCAAACAGAATTTCTCCGCAGGCGATCGAGTCTCTTACTTTAGGCCTAAGGTCTAAACTGGGATATCGGAAAGTCTCTAAATTACCTGCAGTTAGTTTTAGCTCTATCACAGTTGAAAAAGAATCGTTCACAATATAAATGGATAGTGCTTCGAATGAAGGAATTAGATTCAGCACCCTCATTACTCCATAGAAATCCTCAATAGTGTAATGATGCACCAAATGGTTTGAGAAAGTTGAAATGACGCCCCATGGATTCCCAGAATAGGGCGCGTGTAGCATATTTTCAGACATCCTTACTCCTTGTCGTAAGACTAGATCAAGAATTTATGAGACCACTGACATTTACGGCCTCCTTTGTACGTACATAAACGAATACGTTTGTAGAAACCCTGATATGTGACCACCAGTGGCGCCTTGCTACGAATGTAGAGCTTTAGAAATGTTTTGAAATTACTTATTTTTCCGATCAGTTAGAAAACTGTATTCGTATATATACGTATTCCGACGATGACACTTTCAAACTACTTTCATATTGTGTGTCGCTTAACAAGATCAAATTTGGTCTTGATGATGGGGGGACAACAATGAGACGTCAAAACCGTAAATTATTAAAATCCGAACGTCGCAAGCGACGCATTTCCCGTCGGCAAAAGACTCATAAGATCGTTTCTGGTTATCTGTTAGCTCAAACGCTGACTGGTCTTGGAGCGGGCAGCGTCGCAACATTAGTTACTGCTCTGGTTGCACCGCAGAGTGCAAGCGCGACTAATTACGCGACTTGGTATATTTGGCAAACTTATGCCGCAGACGACCAAGTTTTATATGGTGGACGTACATACTTATCGACAAGAAATAGCAATCAGGGCAACAACCCCTTCACATCTACAAATGGATCTTGGACCGTAATCACCGGTGATACCGGCGCAACTGGCGCAACTGGCGCAACTGGTGATACCGGCGCAACTGGCGCAACTGGTGATACCGGCGCAACTGGCGCAACTGGTGATACCGGCGCAGCCGGATCAACTGGCGCAACTGGAGCAACCGGGGCAACTGGCGCAACTGGTGATACCGGCGCAACTGGCGCAACTGGTGATACCGGCG
>JBBAMR010000025.1:0-3833 GCA_040402375.1 Candidatus Nanopelagicaceae bacterium
TGACCTTTTCCTTACCATGGAAACACTCTACCGACTGAGCTAGGGGGGCGAAAAAGAGTACGGCGAAGGGTACAACGAATCTCACCCCTGTGAGAAATCACTGGTGTGTGGTGCGCGAAACGACGCTCTCAATCTGCGCGGGTAGCATTCACCCATCATGATGAGTAAGAGGCCTCGATTTACCCGCAAGCAGAAGATCTTTGCCGGGGCGATTTTGGCCAGTCTCGTCACTCTCTCTGCGCTCGCGGGTGCGAGCTACACCTTCGTCCGAGTGAAAAGCTCGATCGCTCCATTACCGGAGTTAACGCCACACGCAGATATTCCACTCCGGCCGATGACTACCTATGCCGATAGCTTCCATCAGAGCCTTCCAGAGGATGCAGTACCGGTTAACTCCAATTGCCCCGCGCACAGCGGTGATTGGGTTGCAGCTGAAAATAACAATCCCGGTATCGCATCGACCATGAGTGATTGGGCAAAGCTGCGCCTCGCTCAACAATCTGGTTCAGTACTGTGGATTGATCATCAATCCGTGACATGTGGTGATCGCGTTGGAATTCATGCATCGCTCTATCCTGAGAAACCTGGTGGGAAGATCGATAAGAGCCCGCGAAGCTTCGAAGTGTTGCGTGTCGGGTGGTACAACGGCGCTGGTGCGCGGATGGTTTGGAACTCAGGACCAATCAAATTTAAATATCGCAATACGCCGACCCTTCGAACTGCAACCCGAATGATTGAGACGAAGTGGCCGACTACAACCTCATTTCAAGTCTCGAGCGATTGGGCGCCTGGCCTCTACTTAGTCGCATCAAAAAATAAGAGTGGTGCGATTGAGAACGTGGCTCCTTTTATCCTGCGTTCCACTCCAGGTGATTCAAAATTACTTCTGATTCATTCAACCCTGACCTGGGCTGCGTATAACTCCTTTGGTGGCCACTCCACATACTCTGCAACAATTCGTGGCGCTGACGAGCGATCAAAGGTTTCATCACTAGATCGTCCATACGCTGGCAGTGGAATCAACCACATCTCGCGCGATGCAATTTCGTTCGTTCAATATTTAGAGTCGACTGGACTCAATATCGATCAGGTAGCAGACACAGATATTAATAATGCGCCATCGATCGTCACCAATTACGGCGGACTCATCTTCAGTGGCCATCCCGAATATATGACTCGTACTGAGTTCGATACCGTGACTGCTGCTCGAAATCTCGGGGTAAATATTGCTCTGATGGGTTCAAATAGCGCGTATTGGCAATCGCGAGTTGAACCATCTCCGACAGGTCCAGATCGCCACTTGATCATCTATCGGAATCCAACGCTGGATCCAGAGACTGATTGGCGCAAGGTCACAACAGGTTTTAGTAATAAGAGAATTAATACGCCATCCTCGCTCATCACTGGTGAGAAGACATCTGGGGTGCATGTCACCGGAACGCTAACCGCCGTATCGATTCCACGTTGGCTTCACATTGCTTCTACGGCGACGCTCACTGGCTGGTCGCCTAACTCTGAAATTGATTCAATGGCAACCGGCCCTGGGGCGCCGGCGAAAGAACATCTCATCTTCTCTGGAAAATTTGAACTTGTTGACCCAACTCCACGGGCGGTGGCACTTCATCGTTCACTCATCGGCCAGACAATCTGGTTCACAGCGCCAAGTGGTTCTGCGACCTTTGTCGCCGGGATCAATTACTGGCCGTGCGAGGTGAGCGCTACCTGCCCAGAAAGTGCAGTTGGAGAGCCAACTCGCGCGCTCCTGCAATCGATTACCTCGCAGGTTTTGACGCTTTGGCAGACCAAAGCAGTGGGAAGAACCCTCAGATGAGAGAGCGCATTTGATCAATCCCGCTAATATTTCGCCATGAGTGAGATTAAGAAAGAGTCAGATCCAATTAACTTTCCAGTGACGATTGATGAAGCCAAGTTGGCCGAAACTCTAGATCCACTCTCTTTCGATGTTCTGCGCAATGGCGCAACCGAGCGTCCGTTCACTGGCGAGTACAACGACACCGAGACTGTTGGTAGCTACCGCTGCAAAGCATGTAACCACGAACTCTTTAAGAGCGAGACGAAGTTTCACTCAGGTTGTGGCTGGCCATCTTTCTACGCACCAACTGCTGATGATGCCGTTGTATTAATCGAAGATACTTCACTTGCACCACGAGTTCGCACTGAAGTTCGATGCGCTAATTGCGGTTCGCACTTAGGCCATGTCTTTAAAGGTGAGGGTTATGACGTACCGACCGATGAACGTTGGTGCATCAACTCCGTATCACTGATCCTCGAACCTAAATAATTTCTTAAAGTATCTGTGACGGTTAGAGCCGGTGGCTCTTCTCATGCTCGATCTTGATACATAAATCCTGGATCACAACTAATCCAGCAGCTTCGCCCTTTTCGGCAATCGCTTGATCGCGCAGTCCGAGTTGCATCCAGAATGACTTCGCACCGATTGCGATCGCTTCATCAAGGATTCCGGGGATATCTTCAATCTTGCGAAAGACATCGACGATATCAATCTGTGGGCATACCTCTGAGACCGCTTCAAGCGATGGGTAGACAGGTTTGCCAAAGAGTTCGGTGATCGCAGGATTAACAAAGAAGAGCTCGTAATGTGAATTCTTCATTAAATACTCGGCGACGCCATAACTAGGGCGATCAGCTTTATTCGAGACGCCAACAATCGCAATTGTCTTCGAGGTGTTCAGTAGGTCGGTCGCTTTCAAAGAAGTCATAAGAGAAGAGTGCCATATCGTGAGATTCGCAAGCTTTGACCACTTTTGGACTGCTGATTGACGCCTATCGAGATCGAGCCAATTTAGCATTTACTTATGATGAGGCGAGTTCGCGAGATCCACCCTGGTGCCAAGCGGATCGTGGCGATCTTCTTAGCCATTCTTCTGGTCTATGCCGGATCGATCGTGCTGCTTTCCCAGACAAATAACACCGCTGCAAATCATCTCGATGACAAGCTCTCTTCAACGCTCACACAGAAGCGTATGGATATTTACACCCAGCTGATGTCTGTCGATCCACTCAAGGGTGAAGCAGTTGCTCGCATCGAACCCTGGCCATTGGATGAATCTCTTGGCTATCGATATCGCAGTGGTTGGATGCCTGTCATCGACATGTCCATCCACGTGGATGCGATTTTGGGGGGCAGTCCAACCAGTGACAACCTCTATAACTTTAAGAAGAATATTCCGGTCGGTGGCTTTGATGTGACCCTCGATGAGAAATCGGGCAGCGCATCATCAAATGTCGCGCGCTATCCATTTGATACCTATACCTTCGAAGTTCCGATGTCGGCGAGCTACACCGATGCCGCTGGCGCAACACAAGACTTGCCGATTCTTCCAGTGGATTACACCAAATCACTCGATACCTTCAAAGTGACGATGGATCACTCGCTCTGGACTAATTCAAATGAGATAGTGCGTATCGGAGATCAGAAATCGATCACTGACTCGATGAGTGAATATAAGACCGGTATCGCGTCATCAATCTTTAAAGTAAGTCGCAATGGATCGACGAAGGTCTTAACAGTGATCATCCTGCTATTGATGCTTACTGCACTCGCATCTGTTGTGGTGATGGCCTACTTAGTTGTTACTGCGAAGCGTCCACCGATGCTCTCCGCGTTAACTTGGGGCGCGGCACTTACCTTCTCGATGATCGGGTTGCGTGGTTTATTTCCAGGATCTCCACCACTTGGTATCTTGATCGACAAGATCGTCTACTTCCCAGCGCTTCTTACAACGCTGATGTGCTCACTCTTTATCTTGATTAGCTGGGCGCAGCGCGAGGACTACGTGAATTAATAGGAT
>JBBAMR010000025.1:3933-4073 GCA_040402375.1 Candidatus Nanopelagicaceae bacterium
TTACAGAAATACCTCGGCTTGCTGGTGGCGGGTGAAGGATTTGAACCTTCGAAGGTATGGGGATTTACAGAAATACCTCGGCTTGCTGGTGGCGGGTGAAGGATTTGAACCTTCGAAGGCAGAGCCGGGGGATTTACAGT